>PLBP01000036.1 GCA_003135415.1 Hyphomicrobiales bacterium | reverse complement strand
TTCGCCTCAGTGGGAACGACGGGGGCGTTCATCGTGAAATTCCTTGCGATTGTTTCACGCGCGCTTCCGTTTTCTTGCACGCGTTGCAAAGGCCGCTGACCTCCAACACCCGCGCCTTGGCGCTGAAGCCGACGCCGCGCGTCGCCTGTGAAAGATCGCGTCCGAGCGCGCCCGACGTCACTTCGGCGACGCGCTTGCAGCGCTCGCACAAAAGAAAGAGCACGATCTCGTCCGTCTCGTGCCCGTGGATACAGGCCAAAAACGCGTTCTGGCTTTCGATGCGGTGGGCAAGGCCCTCGGCCAGGAGAAAATCGAGCGCGCGATAGACGGACATCGCCGGGACGGGCTCCCGCGTCTTTTTCAGCCGCTCGACGATCTCATAGGCGCCGAGCGGCGAATGGCTTTCGGCGAGCGCCTGCAACACCCGGCGGCGCAAGGGCGTGAGCCGGACCCCGCGCGCATCGCAGGCCTCGTCAGCGCGCGCCATCGCATCGGCGACACAGCGCTTATGGTCGTGATCGAGGCTTGGAAAACCAGCATTCATCGGCATCTCGCGGGCATTCGCTTGTTACATCATATCGCGCGTTAAGCCTGCCCAAAACCGCCCCATGGTGTTTTGCTGCACTGCACAATATATAGGGCGCATGATGGGTTTTCGTAAGGCCAAGAAAACCGTGAACCTCGCCCTGCAAGGCGGCGGCGCGCACGGCGCCTTTACCTGGGGCGTGCTCGACCGTCTTCTCGAGGACGAGCGGCTCACATTCGAGGGCATTTCCGGCACCAGCGCGGGCGCCATGAACGCGGTCGTGCTCACCTCGGGCTATCACAAGGGCGGGCGCCAGGGCGCGCGCGATTCGCTCGCGAAGTTCTGGCGCTCGGTGTCGCATGATGGCCGCTTGAACCCGGTCCAGCGCGGGATGATGGACCGGCTGTTCGGCAACTGGTCATTCGACAATAATCCGATGTTTCTCGCCTTCGACGTGGCGAGCCGTTTCGTCTCGCCCTACGATATCAATCCCTTCAACATCAATCCGCTGCGCGACATTCTCGAAAGCGAGGTCGACTTCGAGGCGGTGCGCGCGAGCCGCGACGTCAAGCTTTTCATCTCGGCCACCAATGTGCGCACCGGCAAGGTTCGCATCTTCGCGCGAAACGAAATCACGCCCGACGTGGTGATGGCTTCGGCTTGCCTGCCCTTCATGTTCAAGGCGGTGGAAATCGGCGGCACGCCCTATTGGGACGGCGGCTATGTCGGCAACCCGCCGCTGTTTCCATTTTTCCGCGCCACCCATTCCGACGACATTATTTTGGTGCAGACCAACCCGATCGAGCGCGAGGAAACGCCGCAAACCGCGCGCGACATTTTGAACCGCATCAACGAGATCACCTTCAACGCTTCGCTGGTCTCCGAATTCCGCGCCATCGGCTTCGTCAGCCGCCTCGCCGAAAGCGGATTTCTGCGCCGCCTTGCGCGCAAGGCGGGCTATCGCCGCATGCTCCTGCACCGCATCGACGCCGACGAGAAACTAAGCGAAATGACTCCGAGCTCTAAATTCAATGTCGAGTGGTCGTTCTTCCAGCACTTGCGCGACATCGGCCGCGCCGCCGCCGAGGGCTTTCTCAAGAAGAATTTCTCCGCACTCGGCCGCAGGAGTACGCTCGATGTGCGAAAGCAGCTCGCCTAGGCTCGACGAGCCGCGCGCGGCGCCCATACAATGCGGGGAATGGAACCGCCTGATCGCGCGGCCGAAGCCCACGGCACGCGCCTCGAGATCGTCATCGACGACATCACCCGGCTCGCGGTCGACGCGATTGTCAATGCCGCGAATACTTCGCTCCTGGGCGGCGGCGGTGTTGACGGCGCCATCCATCGCGCCGCCGGCCCCGATCTCCTTACCGAATGCCGGTCGCTCGGCGGTTGCACCACGGGCGACGCCAAGATCACGCGAGGCTACAAGTTGCCCGCGCGCCACGTGATTCATGCCGTCGGCCCCGTGTGGCATGGCGGAAAATCGTACGAGGACGAACTGCTCGCCGGCTGCTATCGCCATTCGCTTGCGCTTGCCGGCGCCAACAAGCTTCAATCGATCGCCTTTCCCGCGATCTCGACCGGCGTCTATCGCTTTCCCGCCGATCGCGCGGCAAGGATCGCGGTTTCGACCGTGGTCGACGAGGCAAAAGCGGGCCGCGCCATCGGCCGCGTCGTCTTCTGCTGTTTCTCGAAAGATGCGGCGAGGCACCATGCCGACGCTTTTGTCGAACTCGGGCTTTCGTGACGAATTCTGCTAGCATTGTCCGCCGCAAATCCGATGAATTCTAGTTCTAGGAGCGCGCGCCTTTGGTAGCCAATTTTACGGGTCGCGCGATGAACGAATACCGGATCGCAGGGCTGCTGTTCGCCCTATTATCAGCCGCCTCGCCCGCCGTCGCGGCGGAAAAGCCCAAACTCTATACCAACCAATCCTATGTCGAGGACGTGAACAATCGCGAAGCGCTGCCGATAGGCGACGCCAAGGCAATGTTCGCCTGGGTGCTGGGCGAGTTGCCCTCGCGCGTGAAGGTCTACCCGACCGAGAACTACTACTACTTCTATTTTTATCATCAGGGCTCGCGCTATGCCGGCAACATCCGGCTCGAGGCCGCGACGCGCGACGAGGGCAAAGTGAACTTTGCCTACTACGTCGACATGAACGAATGGCACCTCAAGGAAGACAACCGGCAATATGTCGTGTTCGGCAAGGACGACGGGGTGACGATCGAGAAAGTGGAGCCGCTTCTCTACCGCGTCTCCTTTGGCGAAAAGAGCGTGTTGTTCGAATTAAACGATCTTTCCAGCGTCAAGCCGCCGGCGAACGTGCTCGGCCCCGACGAAAAATTTCTCGGCCCGATTATGGACGAATCGGGCGTGCGGTTTTTCCTCGTCTTCAACGAGAAGTTCAAGATCTTTCACTACATTCTCGACGAGACGATCCCGCTCGCCGACGAATTGTTCCCCACCAAGCGCACGCCGCGCATTTTGATCGGGCGGCGCACCGGCTTCGCGCTCTATCAGGACGCGCGGCTGCCGCGAAAAATCATGATCGCCGCCTTCGAGGCGAACGTGCACGTGAACAATTATTTCGACGGCCCTTTTGACCAGTTGCCGGATAACTTCCTCGAAGGCGACGCGTTGCGCCGCGCCATCCTCATGGAATCGCCAGCGCTGAAGGACGAGAAAATGGACCGCTTCGGCAACTCGCCCGATGGCGAAATTCGCTATCTGATCGGACCCTATATTTTTTATCGCACGGAAGAAGACCTTTATCCGTTCGAGGCCTGCGCGACGAGCAAGAAGGTCCCGCACGACGAATATTACCGCTGCTTCGTCGCCGACCAGGACGAGGAGAACGGGCCGAGAATTCCGCTACCCTTCCTCAAGCGAGGGCGCCGATGAGAGGGGGGATGCCGCGAATCCTTTTTGCGATTGTCTCGCTACTGCCGTTCACGGCTGCGGCGCTGGCGCAGTCCAACCCGCCGAATCTTCCAGACCCGACCTTCAGCCAGAGCGCACCGGCGGCGTCGGCGAGCCAGCGCGCGCTGAGGCGATCATATGCTCCCATTCAAAACTGCTATGCGACGAAATGAGCCGCAGGTTCGAGGAGTGCAAGGCCGCGGCCGGCGCGCTCGCCTGTAGGACGATCTCCAGCGATCAGGCGGCCGTTTGCAGCGCAAGCCTTGCTTGCGAGTAGAAGCAACTAGACCAGACCTACAGCGCCACCGGCGGTGGCGGCATCGCTATCAAAGAAAAGCCGCAAGACAGCCGACCCGCCCGGTGATCGGCCCACGCTTGGGGAACTGAACACCAAACGACGAACGCCGATCAATGAATTTCAGGCTCCGCCGTCGGCGCGGTGCCTTCGAGGAAATTGAAATCGCAGCCGCGGTCGGCCTGCGAGGCGGAATTGGCGAATAGCATTCCATAGCCGCGCACGAAGCGCGGCGGCGGCGCTTTCCATTTTGCGCGCCGCGCCGCGAGTTTCTCCTTCGGTATCTGCAACTCCAGTTTCCGCGCACGCACGTCGAGCAGGATCGGATCGCCGTCCTCGACGAAGGCGAGCGGCCCGCCGACATAGGATTCGGGCGCGACGTGCAACACGCAGCTGCCATAGCTCGTGCCGCTCATGCGCGCGTCTGAAATCCGCACCATGTCGCGCACGCCCTTTTGCAGGAGCTTTTTCGGAATCGGCAGCATGCCCCACTCCGGCATGCCGGGGCCGCCCAAGGGCCCCGCGTTCTTCAGCACCAGCACGCTCTTTTCGCTGACGTCGAGCTTAGGATCGTCGATGCGTGCTGCCATGTCGTTGTAGTCGCGAAATACAACGGCAGGTCCCGTGTGCTTGAGAAATTTCTCTTCCATCGCCGATTGTTTGATCACGGCGCCGCCGGGCGCGAGATTGCCGTAGAGGACGGCGAGGCCGCCTTCGGTTTTCAGCGGCCGGTTGCGCGGTAGGATCACGTCCTCATTGTGGACCTTGGCGCCGTCGATGTTGGCGGCGAGCGATTTACCGGTGACGGTGTGGCAGCCGATATCGAGGAGATCGGGAATGCGCGACAACAGCGCGCGCAATCCGCCGGCATAATAAAAATCTTCCATCAGGTATTTTCCCGACGGACGGAGATTGGCGAGCAAGGGCGTGCGCCGGGAAATCTCGTCGAAGCGGGCGAGCGGCAAATCGACGCCGGCGCGGCCCGCCATTGCGACGAGATGAATGATCGCATTGGTCGAGCCGCCAAGCGCCATCGCCACTGTCACCGCATTGTCGAAGGAGGCAGCGCTCAGAACGTCGCGCGGCTTTAAGTCCGCCCACACCATATCGACGATGCGCCGCCCGCAAGCATCGGCGAGGCGCGCGTGCGAGGAATCGGCGGCCGGAATCGACGACGCACCGGGCAGCGTCAAGCCCAAGACTTCCACCACCGCCGCCATCGTCGACGCCGTGCCCATGGTCATGCAGGTGCCGAAGCTGCGCGCGATCCCCTCCTCGACCTCTTCCCAATCGGCCTGGGTGATAGCCCCGGCGCGGAGCTCCGCCCAGTATTTCCAGCTATCGCTGCCGCTCCCCAACACATCGCCGCGATAATTCCCGCGCAGCATCGGGCCTGCCGGCAGAAAGAGCGCGGGCAAGTTCATCGAGGTCGCGCCCATTATCATCGCGGGCACGGTCTTGTCACAGCCGCCCAACAGCACCGCGCCGTCGACCGGATTGGAGCGCAGCAATTCCTCGACCTCCATCGCGAGCAAATTGCGATAGAACATGGTAGAGGGCTTCATGTAGGTCTCGCCGAGCGAGAGCGCGGGCAACTCCACCGGAAAGCCGCCCGCCTGCCACACCCCGCGCTTTACCTCTTCGGCGCGCGTGCGGAAGTGCATGTGGCAGGGGTTGAGATCGCTCCAGGTATTGACGATCGCGATCACCGGCTTCCCGGCGAAATCCGCCGCCGCATAGCCCATTTGCTTCGCGCGCGAGCGGTGCCCGAAGGCGCGCAGGTCGCCGGCGCCGAACCAGCGGTGGCTGCGCAATTGCTCGGGCTTTCGCTGCATGGATTGACCGATTAAAGAATTGCAACGTTATTGCACGGAAGAAAGCGCGCGTAAAAGGAAGCGAGCCATGGACCTCCCGAAAAACCACTTCAAGGCCGCGTTGAAGGCGAATAAGCCGCAGATTGGTCTGTGGGCGAGCATCCCTTCGAACTACACCGCCGAGGTGATCGCCGGCGCCGGCTTCGATTGGATTCTGCTCGATACCGAGCACACGCCCTCCGATATCGAGACCGTGCTCGGGCAATTGCAGGCGCTCGCCGCCTATCCCACGACCGCGATCGTGCGCGTGCCGTGGAACGACATGGTGACGATCAAGCGCTATCTCGACACTGGTGTGCAGACCCTGCTCGTGCCGCAAGTAAACACGGTGGAGGAGGCGAAAAACGCCGTCGCCTTCACCCGCTTCCCCACCGGAGGCTCGCGCGGGGTGGCGGGCTCGACGCGCGCGACCCGCTTCGGCCGCATCAAGAACTATTTCCAGCGCGCCCACGAGGAGACCTGCTTGCTCTTACAGGCCGAGTCAAAAGAGGCGCTCGGCAATATCGAGGCGATCGCGGCGATCGAAGGCGTCGACGGCATTTTCATCGGCCCCGCCGATCTCCACGCCTCGCTCGGCTATCTCGGCGAGCGCGCTCACAAGGACGTGATGCCGGTGATCGACGACGCGATCTCACGCATCGTGAAGTCCGGCAAGGCCGCCGGCATCCTCACCGACAGCGAGGAAAACGCCCGCCGCTGGCTCAAACTCGGCGCCATCTTCGTCGCGGTCGGCGCCGATTTGGGCATTCTCGCGCGCGGCGCCGAGGCGCTCTCCGCGAAGTTCAAGCGCTGAGTCGTAGCGCAAAAGGCGCACTTGACCGGTCCGGAACCCGGTCTCAGACTGGAACTCAGACGAAGTACAGTCATCGATACAAAAACAAGCCGAACGGCTTAATTTTGGGAGGTGCGTCATGCCCACGGTGACCCTCAAGGTCAACGGTAAGAAACAATCAGCCGACGTCGATCCGCGCACGCTTCTCGTCCAGTTCCTCCGCGAGCATTTGCGGCTCACCGGCACTCATGTCGGCTGCGACACCAGCCAATGCGGCGCCTGCGTCGTGCACGTCAACGGCCATGCGGTGAAGTCTTGCACCATGTTCGCGCTCTCGGCCGAAGGCGCCGATGTGCTGACCATCGAAGGGCTCGCCAACGGCAGCGCGTTGCACCCGATGCAAGAGGCCTTCCGCGAAAATCACGGCCTGCAATGCGGCTTCTGCACGCCGGGCATGATCATGACCGCGGTCGACATGGTGAAGCGCAAGGGTAACGACCTCGACGAAGAGACGATCCGTCACGAACTCGAAGGCAATCTTTGCCGCTGCACCGGCTACCACAACATCGTGAAGGCGATCGCTGCCGGCGCGAAGGCGATGAAAAGCGGAGCCAAGACAGGCAAGGCCGCCTAGGCCGACGACCAAACGAGAGGAAACGCCATGACCTCGACCGTAACCGGAATCGGCGCCGCGGTGCGCCGCAAGGAAGACCAGCGCTTCATCACCGGCCAAGGCCACTACACCGACGACATTCGTCGCGAGGGCCAGCTACACGCTTATTTCCTTCGCTCACCGCATCCGCACGCGACGATCAAGAAGATCGACACGGCCAAGGCCGAAAAAATGCCGGGCGTAGCGGCGGTGCTGACCGGCGTGGAACTCGCCGCCGACAAGATCGGCAATCTGATCTGCGGCTGGGCGATCTCCTCGAAAGACGGATCGCCCATGAACATGGGCCCGCATCCGGCGCTGGCGCAGGGAAAAGTGCGCCATGTCGGCGATCAAGTCGCGGTCGTCATCGCCGAGACGCTGAACCAAGCGAAGGATGCCGCCGCCGCGATCGACGTCGATTACGCCGTGCTGACGGCCGTCGCCGATCCCGCCAAGGCGCGGGATCCCAAGGCGGCGCAAATTCACGACAACGCGCCGAAGAACACGATCTACGAATGGTCGCTCGGCGACCAGGCTGCAACCGACGCCGCTTTCAAGAACGCCAAGCACGTCACCCGGCTGAAAATCATCAATAACCGGATGATCCCGAATGCGATCGAGCCGCGCGCGGCGATCGGGGACTACGACGCCGGCACCGATTCCTCGACGCTCTGGGTCACGAGCCAGAACCCGCACGTTCATCGCCTGGTGATGGCGGCATTCATGGGGCTCGCGCCAGAAAATAAATTCCGTGTCATCGCCCCCGACGTTGGCGGTGGTTTCGGCTCGAAGATTTTCATCTATGCGGAAGAGAGCGTGTGCCTATGGGCCGCGAAACGGCTTAAGCGCCCGGTGCGATGGACCGGTGAGCGCTCGGAATCCTTCCAAACCGACGCCCACGGCCGCGATCACGTCACCAGCGCCGAACTCGCGCTCGATGCAGGCGGAAAAATCCTTGGTCTCCGCGTCAAGACGATCGCCAATCTCGGCGCCTATATGTCGACCTTCTCCTCCTCGGTGCCGACCTATCTCTACGCGACGCTGCTCTCGGGCCAGTACGATATTCCCGCGATTTATTGCGAGGTCGACGCCGTCTACACCAACACGGTGCCGGTCGACGCCTATCGCGGCGCCGGCCGTCCCGAGGCCTGCTACGTGATCGAGCGACTGATGGAAGTCGCCGCGCGCGAACTGCACGTGGATCCGGCGGAGCTGCGCCGCAAGAATTTCATCCGCAAATTTCCGCATCAGACGCCCGTGATCATGGCCTACGACATCGGCGACCACGACGCGACGTTGAAGAAGGCGTTGGAGATCGCCGACGTAAAAGGCTTCGGCCAGCGGAAGCAAGAAGCCTCGCGCCGCGGCAAGCTCCTCGGCCTCGGCTACTCCACCTATATCGAGGCCTGCGGCATTGCCCCTTCGGCCGCCGTCGGCTCGCTTGGCGCCGGCGTCGGTCTCTGGGAATCCGCCGAAGTGCGCGTGAACCCGACGGGCTCGGTGGAAATCCTCACCGGCAGCCACAGCCACGGCCAGGGCCACGAGACCACGTTCGCGCAGCTCGTCTGCGAGCGGCTCGGCATCCCCATCGAGCAAGTCACCATTGTCCATGGCGACACCGACAAGGTGCAGTTCGGCATGGGCACCTATGGCTCGCGTTCGGGACCCGTCGGCATGACCGCGATCGTGAAGGCGCTCGACAAGATCGAGGCGAAGGCGAAAAAAATCGCCGGCCATTTATTAGAAGCCTCGCCCGGCGACATTGAATTCAAGAACGGGAAATTCACCGTCGCCGGCACCGACAAATCGCTCGCCTTCGGCGAAGTGGCGCTCGCGGCCTACGTCGGCCATAAATTTCCGACCAATGAGATCGAGCCGGGGCTGAAGGAAGGCTCGTTCTACGATCCGACCAACTTCACATTTCCCTCGGGTTGCCACATCTGCGAGGTCGAGATCGACCCCGAGACCGGCCATACGAAAATCGCGCGCTGGACCGCGGTCGACGATTTCGGCGTCCTCATCAATCCGATGATCGTCGAGGGCCAGGTGCATGGCGGCATCGCGCAGGGCATCGGCCAGGCGCTATTGGAAAACTGCGTCTATGACGACGACGCCCAGCTCGTGACCGGCTCCTACATGGACTACACCATGCCGCGTGCCGACGATCTGCCCTCGTTCAACGTCGGCACCACCGTGACCAAGTGCCCGTCGAACCCGCTCGGCATAAAAGGCTGCGGTGAGGCCGGCGCGATCGCGGCCCCGGTCGCGCTGATCAACGCCGTCACCGATGCCGTCGGCTCCGAGGACATCACCATGCCCGCGACCGCCCAGACGGTTTGGCAGGCGATCCAGAAAACGCACCGGCAACGCAAGGCCGCCGAGTGAGCAGGGGATAATCATGCACAGCTTCACCTATCATCGGCCCGTGAACGTCAAGGCGGCGCAGGCGCTGCTCGCCAAAGCAAAGGACGCAAGTCTGCTCGCCGGCGGCCAGACATTGATCCCGAGCCTCAAGCTTCGCCTCACCGACTTCGACAACATCGTCGACCTGAAAGCGATCAAGGGCCTCGACAAAATCGAAGTGAAGGGAAAGAACCTGCTGATCGGCGCATTAGCGACGCATGGCGCGGTCGCGACCTCCGCCGTCGTCAAAAGGGCGATACCGGCACTCGCGAAGCTCGCCGGCATGATCGGCGACCCGGCGGTGCGGAACGTCGGTACCATCGGCGGCTCGGTCGCGAACAACGATCCGGCGGCCGACTATCCGGGCGCGCTCTTGGCGCTCAATGCCACTGTGATCACCTCGAAGCGCAAGATTCCGGCGGATAAATTCTTCAAGGGCCTGTTCGAAACCGCGCTCGGCAAGGGTGAGATCATCCTGCAGGTGAGCTTCCCGATTCCAAAAAAGGCGGGCTACGCCAAGTTCCGCAATCCGGCCTCGCGTTTCGCGCTTGTCGGCGTCTTCGTCGCCGACGACGGCAAAACCGCGCGCGCCGCGGTCACGGGCGCCGGCGAGCAGGGCGTGTTCCGCTCGAAGGAGTTGGAGGCAGCGCTGAAAAAAGGCTTCAAGCCGGAATCGGTCGCGGGCGTGAAGGTAAGCGCGAATGGCCTCAACTCAGACATCCACGCCGCCGCCGATTATCGCGCGCATCTCATTGGTGTGATGGCGAAGCGCGCGATCGAGGCCGCGGCTTGATCGCGCTCCCACTTTCGCGGCCGAGGCGCTAGATTGGCTTCACGGCCGTCTGCCGTGGAGTGAACTTGTGAACGCGCCGAAATTGTCGCATCCCCTGCCCGCCTCGATCGACGAGACGCTCAAACTCCTCGGCGACAACAATTACGTCGCCGACCGGGCGCTTGCGACCGTGGTTTTTCTTGCGCTCCGCATGAAGCGGCCGCTCTTCCTCGAAGGCGAAGCGGGCGTCGGCAAAACCGAAATCGCTAAGGTGCTCGCCTCATCCCTGCAGCGCCGGCTCGTGCGGCTGCAATGCTACGAGGGCCTCGATATCGCTTCGGCGCTCTATGAGTGGAACTACGCGGCGCAGATGATCGCGATCCGTATTGCCGAGGCCGGGGGCGGCGCCGACCGCGAGCGGCTCGCGACCGACGTTTTCTCCGACAAGTTCCTGGTGAAGCGTCCGCTTTTGGAAGCGCTCTCGCCGGATCCCGCCGGCCCGCCGGTGCTTCTCGTCGACGAATTGGACCGCGCTGATGAAGCATTCGAGGCGTTTCTCCTCGAAGTGCTCGCCGATTTTCAGGTGACGATCCCGGAGCTCGGCACGATCCGCGCCGAGGCGCCGCCGATCGTGATCGTCACCTCCAACCGCACGCGCGAGATCCACGACGCGCTGAAGCGCCGCTGTCTCTATCACTGGATCGACTATCCCGCCTTCGCCCGCGAGCTTGCGATTCTGAAAGCGCGCCTGCCGCATGTGTCGGAGAAACTCGCGCGCGAAGTGGTCGCCTTCGTGCAGTCGCTCCGCAAGGAAGATTTCTTCAAATCGCCCGGCGTCGCCGAGACGCTCGATTGGGCCTCGGCGCTTCTAGAGCTCGGCGCGAAAACGCTCGACGCGTCGGTTGTCGGCGACACGCTCGGCGTCGTGCTGAAATATCAAGACGACATCGGCCGTCTCGATCATACGAAGATCGAGGCGCTGCTCGCCGAGAGCCGCGCGCAATTGAAGGCGGCGGAATGAGTGCCGCGCCCGCGGTCGCCGAGAACATCATCGCTTTTGCCCGTGCTTTGCGCGCGGCAGGTCTCAAGCTCGGACCCGGCTCCGCTGTCGACGCGGTGGAAGCGGTCGAGACCGCCGGTTTTTCCACGCGCGAGGATTTTTACTGGACGCTGCACGCGGTTCTCGTGAAGCGCCACGAGGACGACCCGGTGTTCGACAGCGCCTTCCGGCTGTTCTGGCGCCGGCGCGATCCGAACGAAGCGATCCTCTCCGAAATGTTGCCGCTCGCGCCTGCGATGCCCGTGCAAAAGGCGGGTCAGCGCCGCGTGCAAGAAGCGCTCGAAGATATGGGCATAAAACCGATGCCGCGGCCGCAACGCGAGCAGGATCTGACCTATGACATGCGCGGCACCGCCTCCGATCTCGAGGTATTCGCCCGCAAGGATTTCGCGCAGATGAACGCGGCCGAAATCTTCGAGGCCCGCCGCCGCATCGCGCGGCTTGCACTCGCGCGCGAGGAAATGCCTTCGCGCCGCCTCGTTTCCGATCCGCGCGGCCACCGCATTGATCTCCGCCGCACTTTGCGCGCTTCGCTCCGCGCCGGCGGCGAGATGATCGACTTGAAGCGCCGCGCCACTGGCCGGCGCCGGCCGCCGTTCGTCGCGCTCCTCGATATATCCGGCTCGATGAGCGATTACTCCCGCGTGGCACTCCACTTCCTCCACGCGCTCGGCGAGACGCGCGGCCGCGTCTCCACGTTTCTCTTCGGCACGCGGCTCACCAACGTTACGCGCGCGTTGAAGTCGCGTGATCCCGATGCGGCGCTCGCTGCCGCTTCCGCAGCGGCGAAGGACTGGTCCGGCGGCACCTGGATCTCGTCGTCGCTCCGCGCCTTCAACAAGGATTGGTCGCGCCGGGTGCTGGCGCAGGGTGCCACCGTGCTTCTGATCACCGACGGGCTCGAGCGCGAGGGTGGCAGCGAGCTCGCGCGCGAGATGGACCGCCTGCACCGGAGCGCGCGGCGCCTGATCTGGCTCAATCCGCTTTTGCGCTACAAAGGCTTCGAGCCGAGGGCGCGCGGCATCCGCGCGATGCTGCCGCATGTTGACGAGATGCGCCCTGTACACAATCTCGAAAGCCTGAAAGGACTTTGCGCGGCACTCGCGAAGCTAACTAGCTCTTCGCCGCCCGCTCGAACACCACCGGCACCGCCGGCCGCTCGTTGACGTGAAGCTGAAAAATATCCGGCCGCGCGTAGTGGCCGGTGGCGTCGAAATCGTACTTGCCGCGCGTGATCTCACCCATGTCGAGATCGGCGACCAGGATCTGGCTCTGGTTGAATACCGGCCCCGCGAGAACTTTTCCGAGCGGGCTGATGATGCAGCTGCCGCCCCGCATCAGCACCGTGTCGCGGTCGTTCCCCTGCACCGCGTCGTAATCGTCGGGGCAGTCGCCGCGCAGCAGAAACTGGCAGGCCGAAAGCACGAAGCAGCGCCCTTCGAGCGCGATGTGCTGCATGGTCGCGAGCCACGTATCGCGGTCGTCCGCCGTCGGCGCGCAGTAGAGCTGGATGCCCTTCGCATACATCGCGGTGCGGAGAAGCGGCATGTAATTTTCCCAGCAGATGACCGAGCCGAGCTTGCCGAGCGAGGTGTCGAACACCGGCAGCGTCGAGCCGTCGCCATAGCCCCACACCAGCCGTTCGGAGGCGGTCGGCATGAGCTTGCGGTGCTTGCCGAGGAATTTTCCTTCGGGGGAAAAGAACAGCACGGTGCAATAGAGCGTGCCGCCGTCGCGCTCGATCACGCCGATGACGAGATGGACGTGATGATCGCCCGCGAGCTGACCAAGAAAATCAACCGCAGGCCCCGGTACTTCGATCGCGCTGTCGAAGTAGCGGCGAAAATCCTCGCGTCCTTCCGCCGTGCGGCTGCCGATCACCGCGCCGAAATCGAGCCCTTTCGGGTAGGCCGACACGAACGCCTCGGGGAAGAGAACGAGCTCGGCGCCCTCGCGTTTCGCGTCTTTGACGAGCCGCGCCGCCTTTTCGAGCGTCGCCTCGCGGTTGAAGACGACCGCGGAATTCTGCACGACCGCGGCGCGGACCGATTTCATGACGGTTCCCCCTGTTCACAAACGAATTGAAGAACAAGCCGCCTTGCCGCACAATCCCCCCATGCTCGACCAGGCCAAACCCACCGTCCGCTCCATCTATTTCAGCGAAGAGCACGAAATGCTGCGGGCGCAACTGCGCCGCTTCGTGGAGGAAGAGATCAAGCCGCACGGGGCGGCCTGGGAAGAGCAAGGCTTCACGCCGCGCGAGACGCTCCGCAAAATGGGCGAACTCGGCTTTCTCGGCATCCGTTATCCCGCCGAATATGGCGGCTCGGAAATGAATACGCTCGGCTCCGTCGTGCTCGCGGAAGAGCTTGGGCGCTCGACCTTCTCGGGCGTCGCCATCACCGTGCTCGTTCACACCGACATGGCCTCGGTCCACATCTTCAACGCCGGCTCCAAGGCGCAGAAAGACCGCCTTATGCCGGATATCATCGCCGGCAAGAAGATCGTCGCGGTCGCCGTCACCGAGCCGGGCGCCGGTTCCGACGTGAAAGGCATCCGCACCACCGCGCGGCGCGACGGCGATCACTACGTGTTGAACGGCACGAAAACGTTCATCACCAACGGCGTGCATGGCGATCTCTATTGCGTCGCCGTCAAGACCGATCCCGGCGGCCGGCCGTCGCAAAGCGTTTCGATTATTCTCGTCGAGAAAGGCACCCCCGGCTTCCGCGTCAGCCGCGCGCTCGACAAGCACGGTTGGCGCTCGTCCGATACCGCGGAACTCGTGTTCGAGGATTGCCGCGTGCCCGCCGAAAATATCCTCGGCGAGGAAGGTCGCGGCTTCTATTCCATTATGAAAACTTTCCAGAACGAGCGCACGATGATCGCCGCCATGGCGACGGGCGAGGCGGAGGCGGCGTTGGAGATCACGCTCGACTGGGTGCGCGACCGCCAGGCCTTCGGCGCGCCGCTTTGGGACAAGCAGGCGATCCGCTCCAGGCTCGCGATGCTCGCGTCCAAGGTCGAGGCCGGCCGCCAGCTCGTTTATCACTCCGCCTGGCTCGATGCGCAGGGCTTCGACGCCGTGAAAGAAGTCTCGATGGCCAAGGCCTACTGCGGCGAACTCGTCAACGAAGTCATGTATGCCTGCGTGCAGTTCCATGGCGGCATGGGCTTCATGCGCGAGAGCGCGATCGAGCGCATGAGCCGCGACGCCCGCGTGCAGTCGATCGGCGGCGGCGCCACCGAAGTCATGCTCGAAGAAGTCGCGAAGCGCATTGCGCGTTAGAGCATGATCCCGAAAAGTGGGGACCAGTTTCGGAAAAGATCATGCTCAAAAAAATAGGGACGCAGCCCATGCTCAGTATTTAAGCCCGAGCTGCACGAAGGCGCCGTAGCGGTTGGTCTCGAACTTGATTGCCTGCGCGGTGCCACCCAGCGTCACTTCATCGAAATGCGCCATTCCGTGCGGCGCATCCATGCGCCAGTAGCGGCCGCCGACACCGAGGCTGAGATAGTCGTTGAAATAATAGCTCAACACGCCCTCAAACTGCATGCCGGTGCCGTGCGCAGTCTCGGGTATGGGGCCGGAGAAATCGATTCCGAGACGAAGCCAGTGCGTGTCCGAGCCCGACATTTTCACATAAGGCAAATACGCCGCGTCGCCGCTGAGCTTGAGGTTCGGCACGATCGTCCATTCTCCCGCGACACCGGTTCGAAGCGAGTACCAATTGTCTTTTTCCGTAATGACGCGAACGGAAGTCGGAATGCCGCCCGCGCAAACCGCGGGATTGGTAGCGGTCTGCGTGCAGCCGAAGGCGTTCATTTTCTCGCCGTAAAAGTGATAACCAACGAAAGGGCCGAGCTTCACGCGCGCCGTATCCAGGAGATAGTAGCCGAGATCGGCGCTCGCGTAGCTTAGATGGCCATCCTTGGCGTTGCTGTTCGTGGACGAATAGGGTGAGAAGCCGAACGCCGGAAAATCCTCGTCCTGCAAATTGCCGCCGCCAAGAATGCCGACGCCGAAATAGCCCTTCACGAACACGCCCGCAGCCTTGAAGTTGAAATAGCCTTCGGCGCTGTTGCTGGTCTCGCCCGTCCAGGTCAGCCGCGACAACAGGATGCCGCCGCTCTGGTCATAGAGCGTCTTTTGCGATTTGCCGGAGGAGTACCAGTAGCGGGTGCCAACCTCGAATTCGAGCGGCGACACCGGTCCCTTGCCGTACCACTCCGGAAACAGTGGTTCCGCCTTCAGCGCCGGCGGATGGAGAAGCGCGAACATTGCCACCGCAATGCCGGTGAACACCTGCGAAATACGACCCACGTTTGACCCCAGGCGAGAAAACCAATCCTCGCGTCAAACGGAAGCATCGCCCGCATAAATTAAGATTTCGCAAACCATGAAAATTTACCAATTGCGGCCGGCGGCCTTTGCCTCGGTTAGCTCCATTGCTTGTTTTCCGGCCGAATCACCCGCGATTTTCCCGAATACGGCGCCCGCCATCAGGCCGGTTCCGCCGGGATAATTAAAATAGAAAAGGCCGCCGACGAGTTCCCCCGCGGCGTAAAGCCCGGCGATCGGCCGGCCGTCGGAATCGATGACGCGGCCTTCGCGGTCGATCTTGAGCCCGCCGAAGGTAAAGGTGACGCCGCAGGTGACGGCGTAGGCCTCGAACGGCGGCTCCTCGATCGTATTCGCCCAATTCGATTTCGGAATCGCGAGCCCCGCGGTCGAGCGCCCGTCCTTGACGTTGGGATCGAACGCCACCTCGCGCCGCACCGCGGCGTTATAGGCCTTGATCGTCGCGAGCGCCTGCGCGGCATTCACGTCGTCGAGCTTTTGCACCAATTCCTCGAGCGTATCGGCGCGCACTTTCGTCACCGGCTTGATGCGGTACTCGTCGCGCAAGAGATGCAGCACTTTCTTGTCGAACACCTGCCAGGCAAACTGGCCCGGCTGCGCCAGGATCACCCGCCCGTATTTGGCGTAGGTGTAGTTGCGAAAATCCGCGCCCTCGTCGACGAAGCGCTCGCCGTTTGCATTGAGTAAAATGCCGAACGGATAGGAGTGCTTCTGGAAGCCGTCGCCGACCGCGAGATCGCCGAACTCGGGGGCGTTCCGATCCCAGCCGACGGCGTGGCAGCCCGACCAATTGCCGTGGGGCATCGCGCCGATGTCGAGCGCCATTTTGATGCCGTCGCCGGTGTTGAAGCGGGAGCCCCGCACCTTCGCGAGTTCCCAGCCAGGCCCGAGATAGCGCGTGCGCCATTCGCTGTTCGCTTGAAAGCCGCCGGCGGCGAGCACCACGCTTTTGGCCGCGATTTCCGACGTGCGGCCGCGATGGCGGACACGCACGCCGGTAATGCCGTCATCGCCCGAAATCAGCGATAGCGCGCGTGCCTCATAGGCGATGGTAATTCCTTTTTTCGTCATGGCTTCGGTCAGGCCCGCGATCAGGCCGGGGCCGCCGCCCCAGGCCTCGACCGTGAGCCCGCCCCAGAATTTGAACTTCCCGCCGACCTTGAAGGCTTGGCGACCGAAAATCGGCGCGAAGCGGATGCCGTTCGAACGCATCCACCGCATCGTCTCTTTGCTGCGCTTGACCAACAGCTCGCACAGATCGGGGTCGGTGCGGTATTCGGTTACGCGACCCATGTCATCGAAGAATTTTTCTTCCGGGTAGGAGCCGAAATTGGTGTTGGCGATTTCCTCCGCCGTGAGGTCCGGCATCAGCGCCTTCAGATCCTCGACGCCGTCATAGACGCAGCGGAAGGCGCCCGCGGTGAAACGGCTGTTGCCGCCGGACTCCTCCTCCGCCGAGCGCTCGAGCACGAGCACCGAAGCAGTGTGCTCGGCGGCGGCGAGGCCCGCGCAAAGGGCGGCGTTTCCTGCGCCGATCACGATCACGTCGCTCGAAGAAGGAAGCACTTCGATCAGTCCTAAAGCGTCACTCGACGCTGATGTGGGCGTCTTTCGCAAGCTTCGTCCACTTGTCGGTTTCGTTCTTGATGAAGTCGGCGAAGTGTGCCGGCGGATCGCCGCCGGGATCGCCACCGATGTCGCGCAACCGCGCCGCGATTTCCGCCGACTTCAAAATTTCGCTGAGCTCTTTGTAGAGCCGCTCACGGATGGCCGCCGGCGTGCCGGTCGGCGCGAGAATGCCGTACCAGGTCGTCACGTCGTAGCCGGTGAGCCCGGCTTCGGCGAGCGTCGGCAAATCCGGGAATGCCGGCGATCGCTTGGCCGTGCTGACGGCAAGCGCCCGCACGCTTTCCGCCTTGATGTGCGGCGCCGCCGAGCCGCTTGTCTCGATCGACATTTCGATGTGGCCCGCGATCAGGTCCGCCATCATTGGCGCGCCGCCCTTATAGGGCACGTGCACCATTTTGAGACCCGCCATCGCGGAAAGAAGTTCGCCCGACATGTGCTCGGTTGAGCCGATGCCGGCCGAGCCGTAATTCACCTTGCCGGGATTGGCCCGGATATAGGCGAGGAGCTCGCCGACCGTTTTCGCGGGCACCGCGGGATGCACGATCACGATGTTCGGCACATAGGCGACCACGGTGATCGGCGCGAAATCTTTCACGAAATCGTAGGGCAGCGATTTGTAAATGCCGGGCGCCATGGTGTGGGCGATGGTGGCCATGAAAATCGTGTAGCCGTCGGGCGCGGCCTTGGCGGCTTGGTTGGCGCCAAGCGTGCCGCCGGCGCCGCCGAGATTTTCGACGATGACGGATTGGCCGAGCCGCACGGAGAGCGCCTGGCCAACGATGCGCGCGACGATGTCGGTGGTGCCGCCCGGCGCGAACGGCACGATCAAGGTTACGGGACGCGTTGGCCAGTCTTCGGCCACCGCCGAGCGCGAAAGCGCGAGAGCGGCAACGCAAAGCACAATGACTACGGCCTTCAGCCGGCAAGTCTTCAGCCGATCCATGGCGCGTTCTCCCATTCTTCTTGCGGCGATCTTAGGGGTTCTCTCGCTGCCAACGCAATTCGAGTGAGCGGGCGCGACCTTTCTTATTTGTCATGCCCGGCCTCGTGCCGGGCATCCACGTCTTTGCCAAGAAATAAGACGTGGATGGCCGGGACAAGCCCGGCCATGACGCGATTGTGTTCTAAGCTTTCGCCAGTGCCGCGATCGCCTGCTCGGCGGCGGTAACGCCCGCCTCGTAGGCGCCGTGCGCGGTGGTGAAGTGTTCCGGCGAACACGCTTCGCCGCCGAAGAACAGGCGGTCATTAACGGGCGAGGCCAGGCGCGCGCGGTCATCTTCATGGCCCGGCAGCGCATAGGAGTAGGAACCGCGCGCCAACGGATCGCGCGCCCAGGCGGAAGAAGCGAGCAACTTGAGCTTCGGCCGAAGATCGTTGCCGACGAGGCTCGCCAATTCGTCGATGGCGAAGGCGCCGAACGCGTCCTCGCCGGCATCTTCGAGTTCGCGCGCAAGCTTGCCGCCAAAATAGCACTCGATCACCGGCCGCCCGAACGGGCGGATATGATAGTTCGCGGCGCCCTCAGCGTGAAGCTTCCCGAAGATGCGCGACTCCTCGGAGAATCTTTCAGCGTCGGCGAGCGCGAGAAAGGTCTTGTCGGCAAGACCCAATGGCAGTCCGGCCGCGGCTTTGAGTTTGGCGGGAAGCGCCGGTGTAAAGCGGATCGATTCTTCCGCGATCAGTTGCGAAGGCACCGTGACGATCACGGCGCGCGTCGACAAGACGCCTTGCGCCGTCTCGATCCGCAATCGTTTTCCGCTGTGATCGATCAGCTTCACCGCGCAATCGAGCGCGAACGGCAAGGCGCGCGCGGCGACGGAAATCGCAGTGCCGTAACCCTCGGCCACGCGCCAATTCACGCCGGAGTCGTCATAGGCTTCGTAGTCGCGCACCGACGCGCGATCTAACTCGACGCCGTTGACGTAGGTGCTGATGGCCTGGAGCATCGAATTCCATTTGCCGCCGGGCTCGAGAAAATCGGCGAGCGGCCGGTCGCGATGCTTTTCGCTCGCTTCATCGAGCCGCTGGTAGAATTCCGCCATCGCCTCGCGAAACTCGCGCTGCGCGGCGGCGGAAAAACCGTATTCGAGCGCGGGCTTGCCCCAAGGCGGCGACGAGCGGTCGACCGTGAGCGCCTCCGCTTCCGCGATCTTCGTCCACGGATTGCGGTCGGCCGAATGCAGCCAGCCGCAGCCGACATCGAGCGGAAATCCGCCCGCTTCTACCGTCCACGCGCGGCCGCCAATGCGCGCGCGCGCCTCCAGCACGATGAAATTCAATTTCGCCGCGAGCAACCGCCGCCCGGCCGCGACACCGGCGGACCCGGCGCCGATCACGGCCACATCGACTTCGGAGGGAAGGGGCATCGGGGAAACTCGTTTTGGCGCGGACGCGCCGCAGACTTATACTGTTAGCAACGGCCTGTAGAGGCCGCAGGAGTGTGTATGCCAAATTCCTATCCCATTATCCTGCATCACTTCGAGAAATCTCCTTTTCCGAAAAGGTCCGCGTCGTATTCGGTCTCAAGCAAATTTCATGAACCTCTGTGATCGTTTCGAGAACCACGCCGCGGCCGGATCTCATGCCGATCACCGGCGGATACAGGCGCACGCCCACCTTGCAGATCGGGGCCGACGTCTATTGCGATACGCAATGCATCATCCGCGAGTTAGAAAGACGGTTTCCGCAGCCGACCTTGTTCCCCGGCGGAAGCGCGGGAATTGCTTGGTCAACGGCTATGTGGAGCGACAGGCCGTTCTTCCAGAACACGGTCAATCTGATTTTCGGCTCGCTCGGCGACAAGGTGCCGCAGGACTTCATCAAGGACCGCGAGCAATTGCGCGGACAGAAGTTCGACGTGGAAGCGATGAAGGCGGCCATCCCGCAAATGCGCGATCAGTTTCGCGCTCACGTCGGATGGATCGAAGCGCAACTAGGCGATGGCCGCACATGGCTCTTAGGGAATAACGCAAGCCTTGTCGATATCAACGCCTATATGAACGCCTGGTATGTGCGTAATCATCTTCCCGATATAACTTCGATGCTGGCCGAGTTTCCCCGATCGCTGGCTTGGGAACAACGGATGCAAGCGATCGGTCACGCCTCACGAGAAGAACTCACTTCGAAGGATGCGCTTGCCATCGCAAAGCAAGCAACGGCGGAGACTCCGACCATGGCAGACCCCGATGATCCGAATGGCCGCAAACCGGGGGATCGCGTTTCCGTCGTTCCCGACGATTACGGCAAGGTGCCGGTCAGCGGAGAAATTGTTTCGCTATCGGCGCAACACATCGCCATCCGGCGAACGGACCCGGCCGTCGGCGAAGTCGTCGTGCACTTCCCGAGAGCGGGCTTTCTGGTGCTTCCTGCCGCGTAGATTCCATTTGTGCCTGGGAACGAATTGCTTCGCTCAGGCATTACACCCTCGTCAATGAGGTAGCGAGAAGCCGCTCGATAAGGTGTTGCTCTGTGCGGAGCAATGGGACGAAACGTCATGTTAAGAGAACTTGTCGCGCGCGTCGCCCTCGTTCTGTTCATCATCGGTCTGACAGCGAAGATCGCGCGTGACGGCAAAATTTCCGATAGCGGCAACGAGCGGTCGTTGAACTCCACTGACACATCCGGGGAACCATAACTCCCCGAGCGCGTTTACTCTCCAAGCCCGTTGTAAACAACAAAAAACTAAGGAGTGTGTCATGAAGAAAATTGCCCTTCCATTCGTTGCTTTAGGTCTACTCGTTACCCCCGCATTCATGGGCGTTCCGGTCATCGGCGAAAACAGTTCGGTTCGCGCCGAGGAAATTCGAATCGGCGTACCGGGCGTGCGTGTCGAGGATCGTGACCGCGATCGTGACGATCACCGTTGGCGCCGCGACCACGACCGCGATGACGTGGTCGTGATCAAGAAAAAGCACCGCGACCGCGACGACGACTAAACAGTCGCCCACCGCTGAAAAAATAGAAACCCCGGCCTTTCGGCCGGGGTTTTCGTTTGCGTATCCACTAGCCCCCTTTTGGACTAGTCTCGTCATCGACCGCAAAAAAGATTTTCGAAAAGGCTGATTGAATTATGAAACGCGCCGTCGTTATTTCAATTTTACTTTTTTGCGGCTGCGCCAGTGCGCGGGCCGATCATCGGGAGATGATGTATTACGACCTGATCAGAACCGACGGACATCCTCGCAGCGAAGCGACCTACCGGGAGAATTTGGACTTCTGCTACGATCAGACCGGCGCCGACCGGACGCTCGACGACACGCGCTCATTCAAACAATGCATGCTCGGGCGCGGCTATCGCTGGCAATACACCCATATGATTCGAGATCGGCCCGCGCCCGCGAAGCGGGAGAAAACCTGGATCGATCCCGAGACGAGACTGACCTGCCGCCACGGCACCTTCATGGGCGTCGCCGCGACCAACTGTTCGAATCATTAGCGATCAAAGCGGCCCGTCTCTTAATCATCCTCCCGCTGTCCATCTCTTTTTCTCTATTGCACTGCACGCGCTCGCTTGCGAGAAGCACGCGCATGATCGTGTTCGACGACATTTCGCTCCGCATCGCCGGCAAGCTTTTGCTCGACCACGCCTCCGTCGCCATCCCCGACGGCGCACGCGTCGGCATGGTCGGGCGGAACGGCGCCGGCAAAACGACGCTGTTCAACGCGATCCTCGGCCAGGTCGAGATCGAGACCGGCTCGATCAACATGCCTTCGCGCGCCCGCATTGGCTGTGTGGCGCAAGAGGCACCCGCCGGCCCTGCAACGTTGCTCGAAATGGTGCTCGCCGCCGACACCGAACGCGCAAAACTGATGATCGAGCGCGAGACCGCGGCCGATCCGATGCGGATCGCCGAGGTCGAGAACCGGCTGGTGGAGATCGACGCCCACTCCGCACCATCGCGCGCCGCCAAGATTCTCGCCGGCCTCGGTTTCAACGAGGCGGCGCAGGCGCGGCCCTGTTCGGAATTTTCCGGCGGCTGGCGGATGCGGGTGGCGCTCGCGGCGCTCCTGTTTTCCGAGCCCGATTTGCTCCTGCTCGACGAGCCGACCAATTATCTCGATCTCGAAGGCGCCCTGTGGTTTCAGGATTATCTCGCGCGCTATCCGCACACCGTCGTGCTCATCAGCCACGATCGCGATCTCCTCGATTCCTCGGTCTCGTTCATCCTGCATTTCGACCAGATGAAGCTAAAACTCTATCGCGGCGGATTCTCGCAATTCGACCGCCAGCGGCGCGAGCAACTGGTCGTTGAGCAAAAGGCGCGGAAGCGCCAGGAAGCCGAGCGCGCGCACATCACCGCCTTCGTCGAGCGCTTCCGCGCCACCGCGTCGAAGGCGCGCCAGGCGCAATCGCGGATCAAAGCGCTCGCCCGCATGGAGCCGCTCGCGGCGCATGTGCAGGACGCGCCGGCCGCGATCTCGATCCGCGCGCCGGAAAAATTGCTGTCGCCGCCGATCATCGTGCTCGACGAGGTTTCGGTCGGCTACGAGCCCGGAAAGCCGATCCTGCGCGGTCTCGATCTTCGCATCGACGAGGACGACCGCATCGCGCTCTTGGGCCCGAACGGCAACGGCAAATCCACGTTCTCGAAGCTGCTCGCCGATCGCCTGAAGCCCGAGGCGGGAAAGATCGTGCGCGCGCCCAAATTGCAGATAGCGTATCTCGCGCAGCACCAGCTCGACGAATTGCACGCGGACGAATCCCCCGCCGAGCATGTACGCCGCCTGATGCCGGGCGCGCCGGAATCGAAAGTGCGCTCGCGCGCGGCCGAAATGGGTTTTTCCGCGTCCGCCGCCGACACCAAAGTGGCGCAGCTTTCCGGCGGCGAGAAAGCGCGGCTCTTGCTCGGCCTCGCGGCGTTTCACGGGCCGCATTTGCTCATTCTCGACGAGCCCACCAATCATCTCGATATCGAAGCGCGCGCGGCACTGATTTCCGCCGTCAACGATTTTCCCGGCGCCGTGGTGCTGGTAAGCCACGACCGGCATCTGTTGGATGCCTGCGCCGACCGGCTGTGGCTCGTCGCCGATGGAACGGTCACGCCCTTTGACGGCGATCTCGATCAATATCGCCGGCAAGTGCTCGGCTCCTCGGGCGCGAATAAGTTGAACGGCAAAGGAAAGGATAAGCGTGCGAACGGCCACGCCCGCAGCGATGAAGAGCGCACCGAATTGAAAACCTTGAAAAAGCGCATCAAGGAGCTTGAGGGCGCGGTCACCAAGTTCGAGCGCGAAATCGAAAAGATCGACGCCAAGCTCGCCGATACGACGCTCCACGCGAATAATCCCTCCGAAGCGGCGTCGCTTGCCAAAACCCGGGCGGGGACCGCGATTGCCTTGGCGAAAGTCGAAGAAGAATGGCTTGCCGTCAGCGCGCGTGCCGAGTCGTATGCGTAGCGTGAGATTGCCACGCCGACTATTTGCCTCGATATCGCCGCGGGTGCAGACTTAATCGAGAGGAGGCTGCCGGTGTCAAATGGTGACTCGACGATTGTCGGCCGCCGGCGCGTCCTGAAGGGAGCGGTA
The DNA here is from genome assembly GCA_003135415.1 of Hyphomicrobiales bacterium. GTDB lineage: Bacteria > Pseudomonadota > Alphaproteobacteria > Rhizobiales > Xanthobacteraceae > Palsa-892. The sequence continues at coordinate 2,367 of PLBP01000036.1, read as the reverse complement.
CTTGTCGGCGCCGCCGCATTGACGCCATCGCTCGCGGCCAACGCGCAAAACGAGCCGAAGGTGACGCCCATGAACGGCGACATGACCGCCGACGAAATTCGTAGCCTGCTGAAGCTCGAGCCCAACGCCACCTGCGGCTTTGTGCGCGTGACGTTCCTGAGCAAGGAGAAGATCGCGCCGGGCGGCTTGCCGGCACCGTTCGCGGACGGGCGGCCCTTGGGCTCCGCGCTCTATTTCCTGGTGACGCCGGACGCGCCCGTGCGGCTTCACCGCATCCGCAACGACCAACTCTATCACTATTATCTCGGCGATCCGCTCGAGTTGTTCCTGTTGCACGCGGACGGCACCCATGAACGGGTCGTCGTCGGACCGGACCTGCGCACGGACCAACGCGTGCAGCTGTTGATCCCCGGCAATACGTTCCACACGGCGCGGCTCTTGGGACCCGGCCGCTGGTTCCTGGGCGCGAGCACCGAGTGGCCGGGCGTGGTACCGGCCGACGTCGAAATCGGCAAACTCGACGAGTTCGCCGGGAAATATCCAGCCGTGGCTGCTGAGCTCCGCGCCATCGCCGCGTCGGTGAAGCCCGTCATTCAGACCGGCGTCGGTCCTCGTTAGAGAGATAGTTCATGAAACGAGAAGTCATCCGCGTCGAGCCCTTGTCCACCTATTTGGAAAACTGGAAGGCGCCGACCTCGGCCGTCACCCGCGCGGGCGACACGATCTACATCTCGGGCTTTCCGCCGTTCGACCCCCGCCACCGGCAAGGTGATCGAGAACGCTCCCATCGAGCGTCAGACCGAACTCGTGCTCGAGCAGATGAAACTTTGTTTGGAGACGGCGGGCTCGTCGCTGGAAAACGCATGCCGAGACTCAATCTACATGGTTGAGTTAGGCGTCGATTCCGAGAGGAGCGCTCAAACGATTTCTGCCAAGCATTTATATTAGAATGACCCGAGGGGGTAAAATGCTCGCCGACACTCGGGCTGGAAACTTACCCGCGCAATTCTTCCGGAATCATTCGGCTTATATCGAAAATACTTTAACTCACAATTTTTTCACTGGCCGCGTATTCCTGCAACCATCTAATATTGTTTTTTTGGATCATATTTTTCGAATCGCGAAGGTTTTATTTTCCCATCTGGGTGAAATCCGACCAAGTCAATTACGCCGGTAAAAGTCGTATCCCAATAAGAAAAATCCCACCGGCCTTCCCGATTTCTAGCGTAGACGAAAATATCGATTTTCCCGTCATAATTACTATCAATTAGTGCTTGGACCGGTTTGCTCTGATTATCTGGAGTTAAAACAAAAAAGTCGGAAATTCCGTCGCAGTTTGTGTCAATTGATACGAGGTTGGCATCGTTCGGTTGATTTCGTCCCTCATACAATTTGACCGGTCGACAGCTCGGCTCTGTAAGAGGAGTGCGCTTGGCGTCCTGTCGATCAACTTTTCCCAAGAAAGACCAGACTTCTCCGACGGACACCGCAAAGTTTAGCGATTCTCCGTCGACCTTAAATGAGTTCACCCCTAGCACTTTTCCCGAGTCACCAATCAAGGGACCTCCTGAATTCCCCGGATTGATTGGCGTTTGAGTCTGAATAACGTCCGCATGGTGGGCGATATCGCTCGCCTTCCAATCATAGCCTCTACGGAACTGGCTAATTAAGCCCCTTGTATAAGTCCAGGCTTCCCCAGTGGGATGCCCGATCGCGGAAACGTCCGCACCAATTTGAATCTCCTCTTCATTTCCAAGTTCCAAGGGGCGGATGTTTTGCGGAACTACCGCAACTTTTATGAGGGCGAGATCATGACTGACATCGACGCGAACAACGTCACCGCGAACCACGTTGTTGGCTTGGATAGGCGCGCCTTCTTGCGTTGGCTTGAATAGTATTCCAACCGCACTTGCAGACTGAACGACATGCCAATTTGTCAGGATTTGGTCGGCTCCCAGATAGGTTCCGCTGCCAAGACCCTTGTCAGTGACAATCATTACAACTGCCCCCGAGGAGTTACGATAAATCTCGGATTCCTTCCTGCCCCTAACGTTTAGCGCGCCGCTATCTGTTATCTTCTTTGCTAGGGCATTTATGGCCGTCTTGCCCGAGAATCCGTCTAGAGCGAAGCTGTCCCAATTAGTGATTTCTATGCGACTATTAGTGGTTGACAGTCCCTGAGGAGGAACGCGACCCGTGTATCCGAGATCTTCGCAATCGGCTGCAATGGTACTTGCAAAGAATACGAATGCGGGAAAAATCCAATGGGTTTTCATATGACCACTCCGATATTCAGAAAGAGCATCAGATTTTTATTAGCGGCCGTCATCATTGCAGAGTTGGCTTGATCGGCCCCCACTGAGTGGT
>PLBP01000022.1 GCA_003135415.1 Hyphomicrobiales bacterium | reverse complement strand
CCGATCGAGCCGGCGAACGCCGCCGACGATCCGGGCATCTCCAGCTTTACCGGCGAAGAACTTTCGAAATCGGACCGGCCGGAGTTGACGGCCGCGCGCATCATCATCTCCGGCGGGCGCGCGCTCGGCAGCAAGGAAAATTTCGCCAAATACATCGAGCCTGTCGCCGACAAGCTCGGCGCCGCGNNGGCAAGACGGTCTCGCCGAAGCTCTACGTCGCGGTCGGGATCTCCGGCGCGATCCAGCATCTCGCCGGCATGAAGGACTCGAAAGTGATCGTCGCGATCAACAAGGACGAGGAAGCGCCGATCTTCCAGGTCGCCGATTACGGGCTCGTCGCCGATTTGTTCCAGGCACTCCCCGAATTGAGCAATGAGCTCGCGAAGAAATAGCCGGCACGAAGCCGGAACATTGGCGCAAGGGCGAGGTTCGTCGTAAAAGAGATTTGGCGCGATCGCGGGAAAGACAATGGCAGGCAAAATCAAGAAAGTGGGCGTGGTCGGCGCCGGACAAATGGGTAGTGGCATCGCCCATGTCTGCGCGCTCGCCGGCTACGACGTGCTGTTGAACGACCTGAACGCCGAGCGCATCAAGGCGGGGCTCGCTACCATCAACGGTAATCTCGCGCGCCAGGTTTCCAAGGGCACGATCTCTGAGGAAGTACGCCAGCAGGCGCTCGCGCACATCAAGCCGGCCGAGAAGCTCACCGACCTCGCGACCTGCGACCTCGTGATCGAATCCGCCACTGAAAAAGAAGACGTAAAACGCAAGATCCTCATCGACCTCTGCCAAAATTTGAAATCCGAAGCGATACTCGCCACCAACACCTCGTCGATCTCGATCACGCGGCTCGCCGCCGTCACTGACCGGCCGGAGCGATTCATCGGCATTCATTTTATGAATCCGGTGCCGGTGATGGAATTGGTCGAGCTCGTGCGCGGGATCGCTACCGGCGACGAGACCTTCGAAGCTTCGAAAGCCTTCGTCGCCAATCTCGGCAAGACTTACGCCGTCGCCGAGGATTTTCCCGCCTTCATGGTCAATCGCATCTTGTTGCCGATGATCAACGAGGCAATCTACACGCTCTACGAAGGCGTCGGCTCCGTCGAGTCGATCGACACCGCGATGCGGCTCGGCGCGCGCCATCCGATGGGCCCGTTGGAGCTTGCCGACTTCATCGGCCTCGATACCGTGCTCTCGGTGATGCAGGTGCTGCACGAGGGCTTGGCGGATTCGAAATATCGCCCGTGCCCGCTATTAGTGAAATACGTCGAGGCGGGCTGGCTCGGCCGCAAGGCCGGCCGCGGCTTCTACGACTACCGCGGCGAGAAGCCGGTGCCGACGCGCTGATGGTTTCGTTTCATCACTGAGAGTCGATCGCTTCGATCTCCTTCGGCAACGAAAGCCAGCGATGCCGCTGGGAGGACCAGTAGAGCTTCGCCGGCCTTTCGAACGCCGGATCGGCGAAGCACCCAGCGGAAATTCCGACGATATTCGGCAAGGCTTCGAGGCGGCTGAAGATCCAACTGCCGCAAGTCGGACAGAAGGACGATTCGTGCCAGCCTCCGGGGCTTGCCCGGCGCCAGCTGCGATACTCGCCCTCGACGGACGTCGTGGATTCGGGGAAGAACGCGGAATAGCTGAACGCGCTGCCGGACCTTCTTTGGCATTCCAGGCAACTGCAGGCGTGTACCCATGCGGGCGCGCCTGAAACGGTCACTTTCAACGCTCCGCAAGCGCTGGGAATATTTGGCGGCATCGACGCGGTTACAAAACTCGTCGATGCCGCCGATCAAAATGCCGGGCAGCTTTCCGCGGCGGCCGAGGGGCTCGGCCAAGCCGTCGACATCAGCGCTTGAATTATTGCGCGAGCGCTGCCCGCACGAGTGCGATGGCCTCCTCGCTCGACCACTCGGCGGGACCGGCGAGATAGCCGATCTCGCAGCCCGTGCGATCGACCAGGATCGAGGTCGGCAATCCGACCGCGCGGCCGACGCGCTTCAACTCCTGAAACACGTTCGTGCTCGGATCGTCGTAATAAGCGAGATTCTTGATTCCGACATCGGACAGGAAACGATGCGGCTTCGCGGGATCCCCGGTATCGATGTTGACCGCGACGACCGCGAAGTTCTTTCCATTGATCTGGCCCTGCAGCCGGTCGAGCGCCGGCATCTCCTTGCGGCACGGCACGCACCATGTCGCCCACAGGTTCAGGAGAACGCTCTGCCCGCGAAAGTCGGCGAGCCGAACGGACTTTCCGTCGCGATCCCGGAAGGAAAGATCGGGTATGCGGCGGGGAGTTTCCGACAGCGTTAACGCGGCGATTTCCCCATGCACGAGCGGCTTAAGCCGCCGTGCCGCCTCGACCGCGCCCTCGCAGCCGGTATCCACCCGTGCGGGCGTTCCATTGCGTTGCAGGCCGCCGATCCCGTATACCGCCGCCAGCCCGGCGCCCACGCCGAGCAGCGCNNTCATTCATCGCGCCGTCGGTCCTCGATCAAGGAATAAGGCCATGGCTAACCGGATGTGGGGCGGCCGCTTCGGCGAGAAGCCCGATGAAATCCTCGAGGAAATCAACGCCTCGATCGATTTCGACCGCGCGCTATACGCCCAGGATATCGCGGGCTCCAAGGCCCATGTCTCCATGCTCGCCAAGCAAGGCATCATCGGCGCGGAAGATGCAGACAAGATCGCGCGCGGTCTAGACACGATTTTGTCAGAGATCGAGGGCGGAAAATTCAAGTTCACGCGTGCGCTCGAGGACATCCATACCCACGTCGAGGCGCGCCTCGCCGAATTGATCGGGCCGGCGGCCGGGCGGCTGCACACCGCGCGCTCGCGCAACGACCAGGTCGCGACCGACACACGGCTCTATGTGCGCGACGCCATCGACCGGCTCGACAAGGCGCTCGCCGGTTTGCAGCACGCACTCGCCGAAAAGGCGCTTGCGCACGCCGCGACCGTGATGCCGGGATTCACCCATTTGCAGACGGCGCAGCCGGTGACCTTCGGCCATCATCTCCTCGCCTATGTGGAGATGCTCGCGCGCGACCGCGGCCGGCTTGCCGACGCGCGCAAGCGCCTGAACGAGTCGCCGCTGGGAGCCGCGGCGCTCGCCGGCACCTCGTTTCCGATCGACCGCGACATGACCGCCAAGGCGCTCGGCTTCGACCGGCCCGCGGCGAATTCGCTCGACGCCGTTTCCGATCGCGATTTCGCGCTCGAGACGCTCGCGGCCGCGGCGATCGCGGCCGTTCATCTATCGCGTTTCGCGGAAGAGATCGTGATCTGGGCGTCGCCTTCGTTTGGGCTGGTAAAATTGTCGGATCGCTTCACTACCGGCTCCTCGATCATGCCGCAGAAGCGCAATCCCGACGCCGCCGAACTCGTGCGCGCCAAGCCCGGCCGCATCGTCGGTGCGCTAGTGCAGCTCCTCATCGTGATGAAGGGGCTGCCGCTCGCCTATGCGAAGGACATGCAAGAAGACAAGGAAGGCCTCTTCGACGCGCTATCGACGCTCGCGCTCATGATCGCGGCGACCGAGGGGATCGTGCGCGACCTCGAGACCGACGAAAAGCGAATGAAGGCCGCCGCGGGCGAAGGCTATTCGACCGCGACCGATCTCGCCGATTTTCTCGTGCAGAAACTCGCGATGCCCTTTCGCGAAGCGCATGAGATCACCGGCAAGATCGTGTCCCATGCCGCGGCGAATGAAAAGCCGCTCCATCGCCTGTCGCTGGCCGAGATGCAGGGTATCGACAAGCGCATCCCGCAAGACGCGCTTTCCGTGCTTTCGGTCGCCCGTTCGGTCGCGAGCCGGACGAGCTATGGCGGCACCGCGCCCAAAAACGTGCGGGCGGCCGCGCGCAAATGGCTGAAACGGCTTGGTAAATAGTGCGAGGGCATACCGTCCTGCCCTCGCCTTGCCACAAGTTTTCGTGATATTGGCCCGCTTGATCGGGGATCGAAGTGACGCGCTTTTCCACCATGTTCCGCTGCCTGCCTCTGACCGCCGCGCTTGCGGCGGCGCTGTTCGTCGCCGGCTGCGGCGTTAAGGGCCCGCTCGAATTGCCGGAAGGCGCGAAAGTGTCGGGTAACGAGGGCAAGGGAAAGTTCGAGCCCTCGCCCAAGGCGGTGCTGCCGGGTTATTACGAGCGTTCGAGCAACGAGAAGAAAGCGCAGAAACAGCTCGGCAAACCGGTAACGCCCGACGAACCCTTCGTTCTCGATCCACTACTCAACTAAAAAAATGCACCACTTCGCTTATCGTGACGGCGTTCTCTTTGCCGAGGGCGTCGATCTTACCGCGCTCGCGGAGCGCGTCGGCACGCCGTTTTATTGTTATTCGAGCGCCACGCTCGAACGACACTACAAGGTGTTTGCGGACGCCTTCGCCGACGTGCCCGCGCTTGTCTGCTACGCGCTGAAGGCGAATTCCAACCAGGCCGTGATCGCCACGCTTGCGCGCCTCGGCGCCGGCGCCGACATCGTTTCAGGCGGCGAATTGAAGCGCGCGCTCGCGGCCGGCGTGCCCGCTGGCAGGATCGTGTTCTCCGGCGTCGGCAAGACCAAGGAAGAAATCGCCGCCGCGCTCGCCGCGGGAATCTATTGCTTCAATGTCGAAAGCGAATCGGAACTTCGGACGCTCGCGGCAATCGCAAGCGAGATGAAGCGTACGGCACCTGTTTCGGTGCGGGTCAATCCCGATGTCGACGCCAAGACCCACGCCAAGATTTCGACCGGCAAGGCTGAGAACAAGTTCGGCGTTCCGCTCGCGCGTGCGCGCGAATTTTGCGCGATCGCCGGCAAAATGCCAGGCATCCGCCTCATCGGCGTCGACATGCACATCGGCAGTCAGATCACGGAACTGGCACCATTCGAAAGTGCCGCAACGCTTCTCGTCGGGCTCGCGCGCGACCTGATGCAGGGAGGCCACCGGCTCGAGCACATCGATTTCGGCGGCGGCCTCGGAATTCCTTATCACGCAGACAATGAGCCGCCGCCCTTGCCGGCCGAATACGCCGCGATGGTCAAGCGCCATGCCAAGGGGCTCGGCCTCAAGCTCGTCTTCGAAATCGGCCGCATGATCGCGGGCAACGCCGGCGTGTTGATTACGCGCGTCCTCTATGTGAAGCGCGGTCTCGAGAAGACCTTTATCGTCGTCGATGCCGCCATGAACGATCTGGTACGGCCGACGCTGTACGAGGCCTATCACGAGATCCGCCCCATTCGCGCGGCGCGTCCAAACGCGGAATGGATCGTCGCCGATGTGGTCGGGCCGGTGTGCGAGTCGGGGGATTATCTCGCGCTCGATCGCAAGCTGCCCGCCGCCGCCGAGGGCGATCTGCTCGCGATTATGACCGCCGGCGCTTACGGCGCGGTGCAATCGGGGACCTACAATACGCGCGCGCTGGTGCCCGAGGTCTTGGTACGGGAGGCAGAATTCGCCGTCGTCCGCCCGCGAATCGATGCCGATGCCATTATCGCCTTCGACCGCATGCCGCCCTGGTTGAAGAGCTAAGTTTATGAAAAATCGTAGGATTCGCTCGCCCCGGGACTATTGCCCTGAGCGGGCCATGTTAGACTGACAAACCACTCCGGTGTCCGCAGGAGGATTTGGCTGCATTGAGCGCGGCGCCTGAAACGAACGAACGACCCGACGCGCCGCGCGGCGTGGTGGAGGAAACGCGGCGCAAGCTCGCGCGGGCGCTTTCCTGGACCGGGCACGCGCTCCTTTGGGAGAAACTCTGGCCGCGCATCGCTTCCGCCCTCGCCGTTTTTGGCATCTTTCTCGCCGTCTCCTGGCTTGGCCTGTGGATTGCCCTTCCGCCGCTCGGGCGGGTTGCCGGCGTCTTCCTTTTTGCCCTCGTTTTGATTGCAAGCCTGTCGCCGCTGATCTGGTTGCGGATGCCGCGGCGCGCGGAAGCGCTCGCCCGTCTCGACCACACCAGCGGAATCGATCACCGCCCGGCGACGGCACTCGCCGACCGGCTTGCGCCGGCGACCAACGATCCCGTCATGGAAGCGCTATGGCGCGCCCATCACACACATGAAGCGGAGCGGGCAAGAAACCTGCGCGCCGGATTGCCCCGCCCGCGCCTTGCCTGGCGCGATCCCTATGCGATCCGTGCTTTGATATTGCTCGCGGCGGTCGCTTCCTTTTTTCTCGCCGACGGCGAGCAAGGGCGCCGGGTCGCGGCCGCCTTCGATTGGAGCGGCGCCATCTATCCGCGGCTATATCGCGTCGATGCCTGGGTCACGCCGCCCGCCTATACCGGCCGCGCGCCGATCCTGTTGCCCGGCATTCGTCATGACGAACCGGCGCCGGGCGAAACCGCGGCGGTGCTCGTACCCGCGGGCAGCGAGCTTGTGGTGCGGGCAACTGGACTGTCGAGCATCGACCTCGCCTTTTCTGGCGGTCTCGCCGAGCAGACGAAAGACACGCCCGCGCGCACCGCGGAGGGCGGCGTCGAGCGGCGCTTCCTCGTCACCGACAGCGGCACAGCGACCGTGCGCGGGCTGCCCGCGGGCAACGCGCTATGGGGCTTCAAAGCGGTGCCCGACCGTCCGCCGACCATCGCCCACATCAAGGATCCGCAAATCGTCGGCCAGGCCGGAATATCCCTCAACTATCGGGTCGAGGACGACTACGGCGTCATTTCCGCCGAGGCGCGCTTCGTGCGCGCACCGAGCGCGACAGCCAACGGCGCGCCCCCACCGCGCCCGCTCGTGTCGCCGCCGGATTTTTCGCTTCTCCTGCCGCAGGCGCGCACCCGCGCGGGTGTTGGTCAAACCACCCACGACCTGACCGAGCATCCCTGGGCAGGCGTCGCCACGATCCTGACGCTCGTCGCGCGCGACGAAGGCGGCAACGAAGGCATGAGCGAGGCACGCGAGATTCGCCTGCCCGAACGGCCCTTCAACAAGCTTCTTTCCCGCGCGCTGGTCGAGCAACGCCGCAACCTCGCACTCGATGCCAACGTCCGCGAGAATGTCGAGCAGGCGCTGCGCGCGCTGATGATCGCGCCCGAGCAATTCACGCCGGAAGCCGCGATCTATCTCGGGCTGCGTACGGCGTTTGCGCGGCTCAAGCTCGCGAAAAGCGACGACGATCTTCGCGGGGTGGTGGATTATCTGTGGGAAGTCGCCGTGCTGATCGAGGACGGCACTATGTCCGACGCCGAGCGCGAACTGCGCGCGGCGGAAGACGCGTTGCGCCAGGCGCTCGAACGCGGGGCCCCCGACGAGGAAATTCGCAAGTTAACCGAAAAGATGCGCGAGGTGCTCGATCGCTTCCTGCGCGCGCTCGCGGAACAACTTCGCCGCGACGGCACGACCGACGATCGGCCGCTCGACCGCAACGCCCGCATCGTGCGGCCGCAAGATCTCAAGAACATGCTCGACCGCATCGAGAACCTCGCGCGCAACGGCTCGCGTGACGCCGCCCGGCGTCTTCTCGACGAGATGCAAGCAATGCTCGACGGCTTGAGCCGCGGGAAACAGGCGCGTTCCGAGCCCGGCGATCCGGGAGCGAGCCAGCTCGACGAACTCAGCCGCATGATTCAGGAGGAGCAGCGCCTGCGCGACAAAACCTTCCGCCAAGGACGCGACAGCCGAGCCGATCGGCGCAACCGCCCTCCGGACGCCCAGCCGAGCGATCGTGAGCGCCGCGCCTATAATGAGCTGCGCCAAAATCAGGAAGGCTTGCGCCAAAAGCTCGAACAGATGCTCGAGCAATTGCGCCGCGACCGTCAGAACGGCGATGGGGCGGAAGAAGACGGCCCCGGTAAGGACGCCGGCGAGGCGCTAGGGCAAGCGGACCAGGCCATGCAAGACGCCGAAGGCTCGCTGCAAGGCGGCGACGCCGAAGGGGCCGTCGATTCGCAAGGCCGCGCTTTGCAGGGTCTGCGCAAGGGTGCGCAAAGCCTCGCCGAAGCGATGCAAGGCGGTATGGGCGACGGCATGGGCGAGCCGATGGGCGACGAGCCGAGTTCCGCCGAGCGCACCGACCCCTTGGGCCGTCCGGTGCGCTCGCGCGAATATGGCGACGACTTCACCGTGAAAGTACCGGGCGAAATCGACGTGCAACGCGCGCGCCGCGTGCTCGAGGAATTGCGCCGCCGGCTCGGCAATCCGAACCGCCCGCAGCTCGAACTCGATTATTTGGAGCGGCTATTGAAGGACTTTTTCTGACGCCGTCTTTAGTAGAGCGTGATCTTTTCCGAAAACCGGCTTCCACTTTTCGGGATCATGCTCTGTGGAGCATGATCTTTTCCGAAAACCGGCTTCCACGCCCGGATCAAGTCCGGGGCTGGCCCTTCGGGATCATGCTCTAGTGCCGCGCGAGCGTCTTTTTCACCACGTCGCGCATTTCCGAAATCGAGAAGGGTTTTTGCACCACTTCACGGACAAGCGTGTCGAGCCCGAGCGCGCGCTCGCGCTGGTCGGCATACCCCGTCATCAGCACGATCTTCAGGTCGCGGTGGTCGCGTGCGGCGGCGAGTGCGAGCGCGATCCCGTCCATCACCGGCATCTGGATATCGGTGAGCAAGAGATCGAAATGGCCGCCGCCGGAAATCTGCTCGAGCGCCGCAGCACCATTCGGGGCGGTGGCGACGTCATGGCCGTCCTGGGCGAGCGCACGCGCGAGCAATTCCCGAATGGACGCTTCGTCTTCCGCGATGATGATGCGTGCCAAGAGAACCTCCGTCGGCGACAATCGTTAGCGGCCGTTGGTGAGATCGCTGCGCGTCAGAAACCGGACGAGCACCTCACGGCCTTCGGGCGGCGGCGACGCGAGCCGGCTGCGAAACGAAACCTTCCCGTCTTCCGACAAGGTCGAGCGCGGCAATAGCGCCGTCCACGAATAGAGTTCCCGGCCGCCGGTGCCGAGCACCGCGAGGCGGACGCGCGGCACCTCGACGGCGTGTTTCGCAATGTTGGCGACTTCGCCTTCGATTACGAGCACGGCGATCCCGTCTTGGGTCTCGCTCGTGGTGCGGACATCGCGGAACTCGAGACCGCGCAAATTGACCGGGAGGCCAATGGCAGCATAGAGCCCGGCGAGATCGGGGATCGCGCGCACAACGCTCGCGCGCGCGGCGATCGCCAGAACGACAAGTGCTGCGGCCGCGGCGAGAGTGGCGACACCGAGGCCCTTGCGGGAAGCTTTACGAGGTGCCGGCCGCGGCGGGAGTGCCCTGCGCGCCGGCTTGATCTCGGCTTCCACTGCATCCTCGCGTAGCACGGGCGGCATGGAATGAAGATCGTTCGGCACGAGCGGCGGTGCCGGTTCGTTTTCCGCGAATGGTTCGCGCCAAGAGACGGGATCGTTGACCGGATCGTTCGAGGGAATAACGGGCAGGCTCGCCGAATCCGCTCCGATGGCAGACGCCTCCGCTATCGCGGGCTCCTGTTCCACGCCCTCGGGTGCTGCGAACCAATTCGTATGACAGCGCGCGCAGCGCACCGTTCGGCCGGAGGGACCGAGCGCATCGGGCTTTATCCGGAACGACGTTTCGCAGGAGGGGCAAGTCAACAGCATCGGGGCTATCCGGTCGAAAAGCCGATTGTGAAGCGGGAGCGTTAATGATTCGGAAACCCTATTTCGTTGCGGGCCTGTGGGAAAAATACGCGCCTTCCGGGCCGTCCACATTCCACCGGCCAGGCTGCCCCCCGCCTTCGCAAGGGGCTAGATGAGGCTGGGCAGACGATTCGCTGGAGACCTTCATTGGTCCGATTCGAGAATGTCGGGCTGCGCTACGGCACGGGGCCTGAGGTCCTGAAGGACCTCACCTTCTCGATCGAGCCGCACTCCTTTCAGTTTCTGACCGGCCCGTCCGGCGCGGGCAAGACGAGCCTGTTGCGGCTCCTCTTTCTCTCGCTACGTCCAACGCGCGGCCTGATCACTCTGTTCCAACACGACGCGACGCGTCTGCGCCGGAGCGAGATCGCGGCGCTCCGGCGGCGCATCGGCATCGTGTTTCAAGACTTCCGCCTGCTCGATCATCTGACGACTTACGAAAATGTTGCCCTGCCGCTCCGCGTGGCGGAGCGGGATGAAGCAAGCTACCGCTCCGAGGTCGTCGAGCTTTTGCAATGGGTGGGGCTTGGCGAGCGCCTGCATGCCCTGCCGCCGGTGCTTTCGGGCGGGGAAAAGCAGCGCGCCGCGATCGCCCGCGCCTTGATCAGCCGCCCCGAATTGCTGCTCGCCGACGAGCCGACGGGCAATGTCGACCCAGCGTTGGCGCGCCGGCTTTTGCGTCTCCTGGTCGAGCTTAAAAAATCGGGCACATCAGTGCTGATCGCCACCCACGATGTCGCCCTGATGGACCAATACGATGCGCCGCGACTCGTGCTCGACGAGGGGCGGCTTTATTCCGGGCAATAGGGAATTGGCAAACTTGAATAGCCCACGACCCACCGCCGAAGCCAAGCCCGCCCGTGATTATGGCGAGCCGATGATGGCGCACGTCAATCCGATCCTGCCGGACGACACCGTGACCGGCCGCTCATTGCTCGCGGTCGTGGCGATCATGAGTTTCCTCGCCGCCCTGACGGTCGGCGCGGTAGAGATCGTCCATGTCGCCGCGCAAGAATGGCGCACGGACGTGGTGCGCGAGGCGACCATTCAAGTGCGCCCGATGCCGGGGCGCGATCTCGATGCGGACGCCCGCAAGGCGGCGGAGATCGCCCAAGCCGCGCCCGGCGTTGTCGAGGCGCGCGTTTTCACCAAAGAGGAAACCGAGCGCCTGCTCGAGCCTTGGCTCGGCACGGGCGCCGATCTCGCTGCCCTGCCCATTCCGCACCTCGTGCAAGTGAAGCTCGCAGCGAGCGCCACGCCGGACTTCGACCGGCTCCGCCGCACGCTATCGGACAGTGTGCCGAACGCGACGCTCGACGATCATCGCGGATTCTCATCGAGGCTCGCGGCGATCTCCGACACGGTCGCGCTCACGGGTCTCGCCCTGCTCGCGCTTGTGCTTGCCGCCACTGTGCTCTCGGTGTCCTTCGCCACCCGCGGCGCCGTCGCCGCCAATCGAGCCGTCGTCGAGGTTCTGCATTTCGTCGGCGCCCGCGATTCCTTCGTGGCACGGATCTTCGCGCGTCATTTTCTCACGCTCGGATTGCAGGGCGGCTTGATTGGCGGCGCCATGGCCGCCGCCCTTTTCGGTCTCGCGCGCTTGCTTTCGAATGTGCTCGGCTCATTCCCGCGCAGCGGCGATGCGGCATCCTTCTTGGGCCATTTCGCGCTGAATGCGCGCGGCTTTTTGTGGATTGCCGCCATCGCGGCTGCGATGGCCTTGGTCACGGCGCTCGCCTCCCGCATCACCGTGCACCGCACGCTCCGCGCCATTGATTGAAGCCGGGCCGCAACTTATGAGGTCGCGCACCCGCCGCACTTCGCGATACCATTGGCCGGGGAAACGCCATGACGAACCCGGGACACGATCGGGATCGCACACATGAATGAAGCCGAGTCTCGCCCTGCCGGTGGGCGGGGCTTGCGCATCGTCACCTCCTTCATGGGAATTGTGACGTTCGCGATCGTTGTCTTTTTCGGCGGCTTCATCCTGTTCGCGAGCACGATTCCGCGCGAGGAAGACGAATCTCATCGCTCGGCCGACGGTATCGTTGCGCTGACGGGCGGCGCCTCGCGCATTACCGATGCGGTCGAATTACTGACCGCCGGCCGCGGCCAGCGGCTCCTGATCTCGGGCGTCAATCCCTCGACCACGCCGGGCGAGTTGATACGCCTCACTCCCGAACTCGAAAAGCTGTTCGCTTGTTGCGTCGATCTCGGTCATCAGGCTCTCAACACCACGGGCAACGCGATGGAAATCGCGCAATGGACGCGCGAGCATCAATTCCACTCGATCATCGTCGTCACCTCGGCTTGGCATATGCCGCGCGCGCTCGTCGAGCTCGATCGCGAGCTGGCCGGTGTCGAGCTCATCCCCCACGCGGTGGTGAGCGACCGCATGCGCGACGAGCCCTGGTGGACGAACCCGCAGACCGTCCGTCTTCTCTTGGTCGAATACGTGAAATACCTCGCGACCTACGCCCGCATCCGCCTCGACGTGTTCGAGCAGAGCGCGGATATAAAAAATGCTGTGCGGTCCTGAGTGCGAGCCGAAACGGCAAACGGTTTGCTAGCGAAAAACGATAGGGAACTTGGGGGACTCGGCCGCGTTTTGCATCGGGCTAGTTGACAATTCTGAAATTTGTTCTACCTTTGTTCTCATGCATCCGATCATGATTCGCTCCAAAGCCGGCGACGCCGGTCCCTTTTCCGCCGCGAGCCATCCCGCGCTCGCGCGCCGCTTTCATTTCTGGCACGGCGCCTCCGGCCACCGTTACGCCTGCAGCGTTTACGCCCTCGAGGGGGCGCCGGCGTTCGACTGCTTCGTCGCCCTCTTCGTCCGGCGCGAGGGAGAAAAACGCACCGTGATCGCGGTCGATGTCGCGCTCGATACTCGCCAGTCGCCGACAAGCTTCGACGAGGTGCATCTGCATCTTGCCGGGGATGACGAGGCGCTTGCCGCCGCCTATCGCGATCTTTCGGCGCTTGCCGGCCCGCCGCGTGAAGTCGGCACCTTCAGCGACTTGCCGGTCTACGCCATCGGCAAAGGCCTCGAGCCGCGCGGCAAGGTGAAGCTGCGCTCGTTCGCCCTCTACAAGCGTGCCGCCAACCATTCCAACGTGGCGTCGCGGATGCCGAGTGCCTCCAGCTCCTTCACCGTCGCCAGCACATAGTCGCGATTGACGCCCGAGCGGCCGTGACCTTGCAGCACGAGTTCGAGCTGCCGCTCGCGCGAAAGCGCGCCGGTATATTGTTCATGCGAGCGATCGACGAGATAACATAACGCCCGCACGTCCATTTTCGACTCGTCGAGCAAGCTGGCCGGCCGCGTGGTCTCACGATAAACGCTCATGATCTGCTCGCGCTCGCGGAGATAAGCGATCGTCGCCTCGCGCTTCGATGCGTCGACGCGAAACGCGATGCCGCGGCAGGAGCCACCGTGATCGAGACCCAATACAAGCCCCGGCTTCTCCGGCGTGCCGCGATGAACATACGAGAAGACGCAGAGCGCGCGATGCGCGCCCGGCAGCCGCGCCGGCCGCCGCTCAAGATGATCGAAGCCCGGCCGCCACATCAGCGAGCCATAACCGAACACCCATAGATCCGAAGCGGCGGACATCACGATCGAGGATTCCCGTCAATCGAACGCATTAATCGCTCGCATAGGGCCGCGGCAACGGCGTTTCCGGGTCGTGCGCCGAATGGCGCCGGCCGAAATCCGGCTCCGCCGTTTCTTGCCCGACCTCGATGATCGAGCGGCGGATCGCACGCGTACGCGCGAAGCTATCGAACAGCGTATCCCCATCGCCGGTGCGGATCGCGCGGGTGAGCGCCGCCAGGTCCTCGTTGAAGCGGCCGAGCATCTCTAACACCGCCTCCTTGTTGTTGAGAAAGACGTCGCGCCACATGGTGGGGTCGGAGGCGGCGATGCGGGTGAAATCGCGAAAGCCGCCGGCCGAGAATTTGATCACTTCCGAGCGCGTTCCAGCCTCAAGATCGGCGGCGGTGCCGACGATGTTGTAGGCGATCAGATGCGGCAAATGGCTCGTGATCGCGAGCACGAGATCATGGTGGGTGGCGTCCATGACTTCGACATTGGCGCCGAGCCTTTGCCAGAACGCTTTCAACTTCGCGACCGCTTTCTCGTTCGCGCCCACGGGCGGCGTCAGGATGCACCAGCGGTTTTCGAACAGTTCGGCGAAGCCCGCGTCCGGCCCCGAATATTCGGTCCCCGCCACCGGATGCGCCGGCACGAGATGCGCGTGCGCCGGAATATGCGGGGCCATGTCGCGCAGCACCGCGCCCTTGACCGAGCCGACGTCCGAGACGATAGCGCCGGGTTTGATTACAGAACCAATCTCCGCCGCGACCGCCCCGCAGGCGCCGACTGGAACGCAGACGATGATGCAATCGGCGCCTTTCGCCGCCTCAAGGTTGGTTTCGACCACTTGGTCGGCAATCTTGAGTTCGCGCACGCGCTCACGCGTCGCCTGCGAGCGCGCGGTCGCTACGATCGAGCGCACGGCGCCTTGTGCACGCGCCGCCCGCGCGATCGAGGAGCCGATCAGTCCGACGCCGATCAGCGCGAGCCGCTCGAAAATCACCGGCGACCTCTCAGGCACGAGCCGCCTCGCGGGCCATGAACTCGCCGAGTGCCGCGACCATGAGCCGATTCGCCTCCTCGGTACCGACGCTCATGCGGAGCGCATTCGGCAGGTGATAGGCGCCGGTCTGCCGCAGCACGAGGCCGCGCTTCATCAGGAAGCTGTCTGCGTCCTTCGCCGTCCTTCCGCGCTCCTGCGGGAAGTGGATGAGGACGAAATTGGCGACGCTCGGCGTCACCTTCAAGCCCAGCGCGCGGATGTTTTCCTCGAGCCAGGCGAGCCATTTCGAGTTGTGCGCGACCGAGCGCTCGAGATGCGCGGGATCGCCGAGCGAGGCGATGCCGGCCGCCATCGCCGGCGCATTGACGTTAAACGGCCCGCGAATGCGGTTCACCGCGTCGACCACCGAAGCGGGCGCGTACATCCAGCCGAGCCTGAGCGCCGCGAGGCCGTGAACCTTGGAAAAGGTTCGGGTCATCACGGCGTTTTCGCTGGTCGCCACGAGTTCGCTCCCCGACTCATAGTCGTTGCGGCGGACATATTCGGCATAGGCCGCGTCGATCACTAAAAGCGCGCGCGCCGGCAGTGCGGCGTGCAACCGCCGCACCTCCGAGAACGGCAGATACGTGCCGGTCGGGTTGTTCGGATTGGCGAGGAAGACGAGGCGTGTCAGGGGGTTCACCAGCTTCAGGATCGAGTCGACATCAGCGGTGTAGTTTCGCTCCTCCGCCACGATGGGCTTACCGCCCGCCGCAAGCGTGGCGTTCCGATAGACGAGAAAGCCGTGCCGGGTCGAAATCGCCTCGTCGCCGGCCGATAGATACGCCTGCGCCAGGAGATTCAGGAGTTCGTCCGAACCCGTCCCGCACACGATGCGCGCGGGATCGAGCCCGAACGCTTTGCCGATCGCCTGGCGGAGCGCGGTCGAGCCGCCGTCGGGATAATACGCGAGCTCGCCGCCAGCAGTGCGATATGCCTCGACCGCCTTCGGGCTCGGGCCGAGCGGCGTCTCGTTTGACGAGAGCTTAAACACCTTCGCCGCGCCCGGCGCTTCGCTGCGGCCGGGCACGTAGGCATTGATGTCGAGAACGCCGCCGCGAGGCGTCGGACGTTCGGCAGTCGTCATGACGAAACTCCAGGCTTTTTCTGGCTGCCCGCGCTCGAGGCCGCGGGCGAGACGGTATAGCGGGTTGCGTGACCGCCGACGAGGGCGGTGCCGCGCACCGAACCGCCCGCCGCCACCAGCGCGTCGGTAATTTCCTTGAGCTTGCGCCCCTGCGGCAACGACAGGAGAAGTGCCGCACCGTCATAAGCGCCATGCGGCGCGGCGATCACTTCCGCGAGCGGCAAGATCGCGCGCGCGGCCGCCGCACTCCAGCCGGCGACCGCGACGCTGAAGATCTCAACCTCGTGGATCGCGGCGTCCGCCACGAGCGGCTTCGACACCACGAACAGTGGCAGCGACGCCGGATGATCCGGCCGCTCGACGAAAGGAAGCCGCGCGATGATCTTCGGCGCATCCGTGCTCTCGAGCGCGTTCCACCAAGGCTCCGCGCCCGCGAGCGCCGAGGCCGACACAAGTCCGAGATCGCCCTTCGAGGCGGCGACGGCGGCGACGACGGATGCCGCGCCGACATGCGCCTTTAGCGGCACGGTGAAGCCGAAATTGAAACGCGCGGAATCGCGCATCAGCGCGTCGCCCGCCGACATGTCGGCGTGAACCGAATAGTTCGCCTGCACGAAGGTGAAGGTCGAGATGATGACGCGCCAGATGCTCTCGATGGTGTCGAGCGGCAACAGGCCGCGATGGCGCTCCACCAAGCGGCGCATCATTGACGCCTCGCGCGCGGGCCGGAAGGCCGCACCCGATTCCTGCGTGCGCTTGACTGCGATCAGGGACTCGATGATCTCGCCGCGCTCGATCAGGAGGCCATGCACGGCCTCGTCGATGCGATCGATCTCCTGACGCAGTTCCGCGAGCGTCGGCTCGCCGCCGCGCCGCGGCTCGGTTTTGCGGGTTTCACCCATGGCTGTCGCTGTTCGTTAAGCGGCGAGGTGATAGCGGTCGCGCGGGCGGAACGCAAAGAAAACATTGACAGGGTAAGCCGCCGCTTTCTAGCTCTAGCGCTTCCGGGTGCCCTGAGGATGGTTAATGAGCGTAATCCGCGTTGAAATCGAAGGTGCGGCAAGCCGCGCGGAGGCGATCCGCCGCGAGGCCGATGAGCCGCATTCCGAGCTCGTCCGCTTCGGGGCGGAGAAGCCTTTGCGCCTCGATGCCGGCGTCGACCTTTCGCCGTTTCAGATCGCCTACAAGACCTATGGCACGCTGAACGCCGAGCGCTCGAACGCAATCCTGGTCTGCCATGCCCTCACCGGCGACCAGTATTTGATCGGCGAGCATCCGGCGACCGGCAAGCCGGGCTGGTGGGAAACCATGGTCGGTCCCGGCAAGCCGATCGACACCGAGCGCTTCTTCGTCATCTGTCCCAACGTGCTCGGCAGCTGCATGGGCACCACGGGACCCGCTTCGAAGACGGCGGGCGGCGAGCCTTATGGTCTCTCGCTACCGCTCGTCACCATCGGCGACATGGTGCGTGCGCAAGCGATGCTTCTCGACCATCTCGGCATCGAGAGCTTGCTGTGCGCCACCGGCGGCTCGATGGGCGGCATGCAGGCATTGCAATGGGCGGCGAGCTATCCGAAGCGCGTGTTCGCAGCACTTCCGATCGCCTGCGCCGCGCGCCACTCGGCGCAGAACATCGCCTTCCACGAGGTCGGCCGCCAGGCGGTGATGGCCGATCCCGATTGGCGCAACGGCCGCTATCTTATCGAGGGCACGAGTCCGCGCCGCGGGCTCGCGGTCGCGCGCATGGCCGCGCACATCACCTATCTCTCGGACTCAGCTCTTCATCGCAAGTTCGGCCGCGAGCTGCAGGACCGCAAGGCGCTGACCTTCGGCTTCGACGCCGATTTCCAGGTGGAGAGCTACTTGCGCCATCAGGGCTCGATCTTCGTCGAGCGCTTCGATGCCAATAGCTACCTCTACATCACGCGCGCGATGGATTATTTCGATCTCGCCGCCGATTACGGTGGCGTGCTCGCCAACGCCTTCCGCGGCGCGAAGACACGCATCTGCGTCGTCTCCTTCACCTCCGATTGGTTGTTTCCGACGAGCGACGCGCGCCAGATCGTGCACGCGTTGAACGCCGCCGGCGCCTCCGTCTCTTTCGCCGAGATCGTGACCGACAAAGGCCACGACGCCTTCTTGCTCGAAGAGCCAGAGCTGTTCGAGATCGTGCGCGGATTCCTCAAGGCCGCCGCGCGGGCGCGCGGGCTGAAAGCGAAGGGCTGATCATGGTCGCCCCCGAGACGCCCCCGCTCCCGCCCATGCAATTCGCCCCGCGCATCGACCTCGTTGTCGTCGCCGAGATGGTCGCGCCGGGCGCGCGCGTGCTCGACGTCGGCTGCGGCGACGGTGAACTGTTGCGCCTGTTGGCCGAGACGCGCGGCGTCGACGGCCGTGGCATCGAAATCTCGCGCGAGGGCGTGAATTACTGCGTTGCCAAGGGTCTCGCCGTGATTCAGGGCGACGCGGATGTAGATCTTGTCGATTATCCCGACGACGCCTTCGATTACGTGATCTTGTCGCAGACGCTGCAAGCGACGCGTCATCCGCGCAAAGTGCTCGAACACATGCTGAGAATCGGCCGCTACGCCGTCGTCTCGTTTCCCAATTTCGGCCACTGGCGTATCCGCCTGCAACTGCTGACGCGCGGCCGCATGCCAGTGACCGAGAACCTTTCCCAAAGCTGGTACGAGACGCCGAACATTCACTTCTGCACGATCCGCGACTTCGTCGAACTCGTGCGCCAATTGAACACCAAAATGGAGCGTGCCGTCGCGCTCAACGGCCGCGGACGGCCGGTGCGGCTCCACGCGCCCTGGTGGTTTTGGAATATGTTCGGCGAGCAAGCGGTGTTTCTGCTCTCGCGCCGCGTTTAATTAAGCGCCGGCGGGCCCCGCCGTCGCCAATACCGGCGCGAGTTTGCGCGCGGGCCGCGCCGGGATCGGACGCCAGACCTGCTTCGTTGCCTCCACGATGTGAACGCCGGCAAAGGGAAGCGAAAGCGTGCGCCCGACCCGCTCCCATGCCACGGCCGTGCGCAGAAACGGCACGCGCGTAAGCGGCGGCAGCCATAGCGCTTCGCTCCAACCGACTGGCGTGAACTGCGCCTCGCGCAACAACTCCACCAACTGACGGCGCGAAAATGGACGGCCGTGTCCGAACGGCGTCGTATCCATTCGCGCCCAGATACCGCGCCGGTTGGGAACGATGAGCAAAAGGCGGCCGCCCGCCGCCATCACCCGCCAGACCTCGCGCAGCATGTCGGGCGCGTGGATTGTCATCTCGAGCGCATGCACCGCGAGCACGCGGTCGGCCGAGGCGTCGGGAAGCGGCAACTGCGTCTCTTCCACCAGTGCCGCGAGCGAAGGCGATGCGGTCGGCCATTTCACCACGCCCTGCCGCGAAGGCATCAACGCGAAGGTGCGCTCCACTTCGTCGCGAAACACGCCCAAATACGGCGTCGCGTAACCGAGGCCGACAAGCGCTTGCCCACGCGTGTTCGGCCAGCGCGTGCGGATCGCGCGCGACAAAAGCCGCCGCGCCACGATGCCGAGCGGCTGCGAATAGAAATTGCGAAGATCGACGACGTCGAGAAACATGGCGGGGCCATCTTACGAAATTCTTGCGAAGATAGCTCTTGCTCCAATCGGCGCGCTTGCCGCCCAAACTTGCCGTGATAGCTTGCGGAAACCCAAGCAAAAGGAAGCGTGATCATGGACGTGGATGTCCGCCTCGTGCCGTGTCTTTCCGACAACTACGCCGTGATCCTGCGCGACCGGGCAACCGAGGCAACGGCGGTAATCGACGCGCCGGATGCGAAGCCGATCGAAAAGGTGCTCGACGCCGAAGGCTGGAAGCTGACGCACATCCTGATCACCCATCATCACGGCGATCATGTGCAGGGCATTCCCGCGCTCAAGAAAAAATACGGCGCGACCGTGGTCGGCCCGCGCGCGGAAGCGGCCCAAATCCCGCAAATCGACGTTGAGGTCGGCCCCGCCGACCCGGTCGCCGTCGGCGGCATGCTCGCGCGCGTGATCGAGACGCCCGGCCACACCGCCGGGCACATTGTCTACATGTTCGATGCGGAAAAGTTGCTGTTCGCCGGCGATACGCTGTTCGCACTCGGCTGCGGCCGGCCATTCGAGCGGCCGGCTTCTGTTTTGTGGGCCTCGCTCCTGAAACTACGGGAATTGCCGGGCGACACCCAACTCTATTGCGGCCACGAATACACCCTCGCCAACGCCCGCTTCTCGGTCACCGTCGATCCGAAGAACAAGGCACTCGCCAAGCGCCTCGCCGACATCGAGGCGCTTCGCGCCACCGGCAAGCCGACGCTTCCCTCGACCATGGCCGAAGAGCTTCGCACCAATCCGTTCCTGCGCGCCGACGATCCGGCGGTGGCGGAAGCCATCGGCATGAACGGCGCCGATGCCGCCGCCGTGTTCACGGAATTGCGCGAGCGCAAGAACAACTTCAAGGGATGAGCGCGATCTCCAAGCTCACGGCGGCGGAAGTCGTCCGCCTCCTCGATCTTGCCCCGCATCCCTAAGGCGGCCATTTCCGCGAAATCTTCCGCGATCCGCACAAACTCGAAAGCGGCCGTGCGGTTTCAACCGCGATTTATTTTCTGCTCGCTACCGGCGAGTATTCGCATTGGCACCGCATCGGTGCCGCGGAAGTCTGACACTTCTACGCCGGAGCACCGCTCGTGCTGGAAATCGCACGCAATGAGAAGGATACGGTCGAGCGACTTGTACTGGGCAATACGCTTACAGCCGGAGAACGGCCGCAAATCGTGGTGCCGGCGCGCACCTGGCAGGCAGCCGAAAGCCTCGGCGATTGGACGCTTGTGGGCTGCACGGTGGCGCCGGGTTTCGAATTTTCCGGCTTTGAGCTCGCGCCGAAGGACCGGCGGCCCAGGGTCTGATCAAGCCGTGGTCAAGTGATGTATTGCGCCCCATTCACGGTCATCGTCGAGCCGGTGATGAAGCCGGCGTCGTCGGAGGCGAGAAACACCACGCAGCGCGCGATTTCCTCGGGCTCGCCGAGGCGGCCGACCGGAATCAGCGGCAGGATGTTTTTCTCGAGCACGTCCTTCGGCACCGCTTGCACCATTTCCGTGTTGATGTAGCCGGGGCAGATCGCGTTCACCGTGATGCCGACCTTGGCGTTCTCCTGCGCCAGCGCCTTGGTGAAGCCGATGTCGCCGGCCTTCGCGGCGGAGTAATTCGTCTGGCCCATCTGGCCCTTCTGGCCGTTGATCGAGGAAACGTTGACGATGCGGCCGAACTTGCGGCTGCGCATGCCTTCGATCACCGGACGGCACATGTTGAAGAGCGAGCTGAGATTGGTATTGATCACCGCGTTCCAATGCTCGGGCGTCATGCGGTGGAACATGGCATCGCGCGTGATGCCGGCATTGTTGACGAGGACCTCGACCGGCCCGACCTCGGTTTCGACCTGCTTCACGCCGGCGTTGCAAGCGTCGAAGGAACTGACATCCCACTTGAACACGGGTATGCCGGTCTCGGCTTTGAACTTGCCGGCGGCTTCATCGTTGCCGCCGTAATTGGCGGCGACCTTGTAGCCCGCTGCCTTCAGTGCCTTCGAGATGGCCGCCCCGATTCCACGGGTGCCACCGGTCACCAACGCTACGCGACTCATGATCCCTCCCCTTATTTCTCCCTAGCCTTGGGGCGCCCGCGAACTGAAGGCCGCGGTTCGCCGCCTCTATTTTACTGCCGCTCCACGCACATCGCGATGCCCATGCCGCCGCCGATGCAGAGCGTGGCAAGGCCGCGCTTTCCATTGCGCCGCTCCAACTCGTGCAACAGCGTGATGAGAATCCGGGTGCCCGACGCGCCGATCGGATGGCCGATGGCGATGGCGCCGCCATTGACGTTCACCCGCTCGGGCTTCCAACCCATATCCTTATTGACCGCGCAGGCTTGCGCCGCGAAGGCCTCGTTCGCCTCGACCAGATCGAGGTCGTCGGCCTTCCAGCCGGCCTTTTTCAGCGCCGCCCGCGAAGCCGGAATCGGCCCCACCCCCATGATCGAGGGGTCAACGCCGGCCTGCCCCCAAGACGCGATGCGCGCCAGCACCTTCTTGCCCGCCTTTGCCGCCTCGCTCGCCTTCATCAAGACGACGGCGCCTGCGCCGTCATTAATGCCCGAGGCGTTGGCGGCGGTGACCGTGCCCTCCTTGTTGAAGGCGGGCTTCAGCTTCGCGGCCGCGTCCATCGTCGCGCCATGGCGGATGTATTCGTCCGCGTCGACGACGATATCGCCCTTCTTCGAGGCGATCTTCACCGGCGCGATTTCGGTTTTGAACTTGCCGGCTTTCTGCGCTGCCTCCGCCTTGTTCTGCGAGGCGACGGCGAATTCGTCCTGCTGCTGGCGGGTGATCTGCCACTGCTTGGCGACGTTCTCGGCGGTGCCGCCCATGTGATAGCCGTTGAAGGCATCCCACAGGCCGTCCTTGATCATCGTGTCGATAAATTCGACCGAGCCCATCTTGTGACCGGCGCGCAGATACGCGCAGTGCGTCGATTGGCTCATCGACTCTTGCCCGCCGGCAACCACGATTTCGGAATCGCCGTTCTGAATCGCTTGATAGCCGAGCGCGATCGAGCGCAGGCCCGAACCGCAGACCTGGTTCACGATCCAGGCCGGCGCCTCGATCGGCACGCCGGCCGCGATCGAAGCCTGGCGGGCGGGATTCATACCCTGCCCCGCGGTCAGGATCTGCCCCATGATGACTTCTGAAACCTGCTTGCCCTCGATGCCGGCGCGCGCCATCGCCGCTTCGATCGCGACCTTGCCGAGCTGGTGGGCCGGCACGCCGGCGAACACTCCGTTGAACGAGCCGACGGGCGTGCGCGCCGCGCCGACGATGACGACATCGTCCTTCATGAGAATTCTCCTTGTTCACGGCTCGGCGGCCTTGGCCGCGGCCCGGCTATCCTTTGATTCAGCATCGTTGGTGGGGGCAGCGGGCGATGTCAATAAGCCGCCCCTGCCATGACCGCCTGTTAGGCATGCCCAAAGCGCGGGCTTATAAATGGGTAGCCCCTCTGCCGGAAACGGCATAAGGTCGTGGCTTCCGGGGAGAACAGAGTTGGGCGAGCGTATGAATGTCGTGGCCAAGAGCCCAGAACCGGTCACCATTAAAAAGTACGCCAACCGGCGGCTCTACAACACGGGCACGAGCACCTACGTCACACTCGAAGACCTTGCCGTCATGGTCAAGGAAGGCGAGGACTTCGTCGTCTTCGACGCCAAGACCGGCGAAGAGATCACCCGCTCGGTGCTGACGCAGATTATTTTCGAGCAGGAAAACAAAGGACAGAATTTGCTGCCGATCACGTTCCTGCGCCAGCTCATCCGCTTCTACGGCGACTCGATGCAGATGCTGGTGCCGCGCTATCTCGAAATGTCGGTCGAGAACCTGACACGCGAGCAGGCTCGATTCCGCGAAAGCATCGGGAAGACCTTCGGTGGCGGCGGCATCAATCTCCTCGAAGACCAAGTGCGGCGCAACATGGAAATGTTCGAGCGCGCCTTCACGATGTTTCTGCCGTTCGCGCAGAAGAATGCCGCCAATGCTGCCAATCCCGCGAACCCCGCACCCGAACCGGCCGTGGAAGGCGAGAACATCGACGAACTGAAGAAGCAGGTGTTGGAGATGCAAAAGCGTCTCGACCGGCTGGTCGGCGGCTCCGGCGACAAGAGCTGAGCGGAATTTTTCCGATCAAACAATGGCCGCTTCGGCGGCCATTTCTTTTTCGGCGACGGGTTTCGTTTCGGCAAGACCCGTGAGCGCGCCCTGAAAATAATTGCAGCCCCAGCCCGCGAGCGTCGCCGCGGCGGATTCGGTCTGCACCCATTCCGCCACCGTTTCCAAACCGAGTTCTCGCGCGAGTTCCAATAGCGCCCGCACGAACAGGCGATCATCGGGCGCGTGCTCGAGATTGGCGACGAAGGAGCCGTCGATCTTGACCATGTCGACGCCGAGCCGCCTGAGGTTCCGAAACGAGGTGTAGCCGGCGCCGAAATCGTCGATCGCGACGCGGCAGCCGTAGCTTTTCACCTTTGCTACGAACCGGCGCGTCGCCTCGACATCGCGGATCGCGGCGGACTCGGTGATTTCGACGATCAGACGGCTTCCGATGCCGCTTTGCACGGCCTCGAGCGCCGCGAGCCAAAGCGGATCGTGGACGGTGGAGGCCGAAACATTGAGCGAAAGCCGGAGATCCGGATTGGCCTTGAGCTCGGCGGCGGCAAGCTCCAGCACCCGGTGGTCGATCAGCCGCACGAGATCGAGCTTTTCCGCGACCGTCACGATCGAGAATGCGTCGATCTCCTTTCCGTCTTGTTCGCGCAGGCGCACGAGGCACTCGCGGAAGGCGAGCGCGCGGCTTTGCGCATGCACCACCGGCTGAAAGGCAAGCTCCACGCGCCGGTCGTTGAGTGCCGCGACGATCACGTCGGTGAGCCGAAGATTTTCGCGCCGTGCCGCCTCGCCTTCGATGCTCGGCGCATAGGCGCGGAAGGCGCCGCGGCCCGCTTCCTTGGCGAGATCGAGCGCCTCTAACGCGTGTCCGATCGCCTCGCCGACATTGCGGGCGTGGCGTGGCGCCGCCACACCGCCCGCCGTCACGGAAATCACCACCGGCCCGGCGGAGGTTTCGAACGGCTCCTCGCGCACCGCGTTCACGAAGCGGGCGGCCGCGACCGGAAGATCGTCCACGTCGCATTCATGCAGCACGAAGCCGAATTTGTTGTCGGAGAAGCGGCCGATCAGGTCGGCGCCGCGCATGCGCGAGCGGAGCCGCTCGGCGACGGCCTTGATCGCCTCGTCGGCGACGTCGAAGCCGTAGGAGTGATTGACATGGGCAAGATCGTCGATGCCGACGATCAGGAAGCCGGCGCTACTGCGCTTTGCCTCGGCGTCGGCAATGGCGCGCGCGAGCTCGCCGAGGAGGCGCCCGCGGGTCATCTCTCCGGTCAGCGAATCGATCGAGGCCAACTGCTTGAGCTTTTCCTCGCGGAGGTAACGCTCGGTCACAAGGCGGATCACGCCCTCGGCGCGCGCGGGCTTGCCTTCGGAGCCGACAAACCAGCGGCCGCTATCCTCGATCCAGCGCGGCCTCAACGGGTCGGTATTGAGCCTGTAGCAAAGCTCGTAGGGAACGCCGGCGCCCTCGTCGCGCGCGGACGAGTCGACGATGACGTCGTAGCGGTTGGCGGGGCTGTCCGCGTGCAGGAGCGTCGCGAAACTTTTGCCGTTGGCGATCGCCGCAAGCGAGTCGATGGCGAGCACGTCGCAAGCATTCGCGCTCCAGGCGAGCGCGTCGGTTTCGATATTCCACGCATAGGCCGCCTCCTTCGCCGCGCTAAAAAGCGCGGCGGTGGCGGCAGCGTCGAGCATCGCGGAATCGTGCCGCGCCGCAGTCGTCAGCGCTTTCTTGAGAAGCGATCGTCCCGGCACACGCCCGGATCGCGGCTGAAATTGCACGGGAATCTGACCTCCGGGCTCGGGCAATGACCGACCGGAAAGTTATAGGCCCGCGGCTTAACGCCCCATGACCGCATATGGAACAAATTACCCGGCCCAAGGCTTGCGACTGTAACCCTGCCGGGACCGCTCGCGTCCCGAAAAGGGACGGAACACGGTCATGCGGATCAAAGCCAATAGCGCAATGGCGCCGAGTACCGCGTTTCTCGCGTGGCGGTCCATTTACCAAAAAACCGATTAAGCGCCGGCCCAAAGCACGAGCATGATTGTTCGCCCGGTAACCGCGGTCCCTTCGTCCGAAGCCACGATGTCGGCGCGTCCGCTCGCCGCCCTTCTCGCGCAATTGATCGCCAAGGCGCAGGACCTGCCTGTGAGCCGCGAGCGGCGGCGTGCAGATCCCGCGGAAGGCGCGCGGGTTTATCGGACCGCCTCCAATCTAGGGCGCCCGCATGATAATAAATACGTCCGTGTGATTTGAACCTTTAGAGCATGATCCCGAAAAGTGGGAACCGGTTTTCGGAAAAGATCATGCTCCAGAATTATTGCGGCAGATTGTCGACCGATAAGTCGCGCCGCGCTGCGCTCATCGACACGACCCATCCGCCGATCACGTCGACGAGCGAAATCAGCAAGAGCGTCGCGAACACCGACGTCGCCGCTTCCTTCACCAGAAGGAATTCGATCAGCGCGCCGATGAAGACGAGCGTCGAAAGCATGTGATCGATGATCGTGCGCGCATAGGAGCGCGTCGCCTTCAGCACTTCGAAGAACAGGAACACGAGCGAAAGCGCGATCAAGCAATCGCCCGCGCTGATCGTCCAGGTCGCGCCCGACTGCATCGGCACGGACAAAACATTGCTGCTCCACAACTCGCCGGGCGTCAGAAACACGACCATGTTGTAGATCGCGAACGAAATCAAAAACAGCGGAAAGCTGAACAGCACGGTCGCACCCCTACCCCGATGAGCGGGCTTACTCCGCCGACTTCGGCTTCAAAATCTGGCGGCCCCTATACATGCCGGTCTTCATGTCGATGTGATGCGGCCGGCGCAATTCGCCCGAGTCCTTATCCTCGACATAGGTCGGCTGCTTCAGCGCATCGGCCGAGCGTCGCATATTCCGTCGCGAAGGCGACGTTTTTCTCTTGGGGACGGCCATTTTAGCTCCGTAGATCGTTGGCCCGCCGGGCGGGAACTTGGAGCCGGGCTTATAGAGGATCGGCTCAGCGCTTTCCAGTCATTGCGCCAGACAAGCAGTAATCGGGGAGCCGGCAATGTCGGCCTGGACACGATAGCGCGCGCCCAGACGCTGCAAGCCGGGGCTCGGCCGCGCCGCGTCGCGCTGGGCCGGGTTCGGCAATACGGCGGCGAGCAACGCCGCCTCCTCCGGCAAAAGCGCGCGCGCACTCTTGCGAAACGCGCGCCGCGCGGCGGCTTCGGCGCCGAATTCCCCGTTCGGTCCCCATTCGGCAACGTTGAGATAGACTTCGATCAGCCGGCGCTTGGTCCACATCAGGCTCATGTAATAAGCGATGGGAATCTCGACCGCTTTGCGGACGAAATGGCGGCCAGGCCACAAGAACAGGTTCTTCGCGGTCTGCATCGGTATGGTCGAGGCGCCGCGCGCTTCGCCGAGGTCGTCGGCGTCTTCGATCGCGCGCTCCATCTCGACCCAATCGACGCCGCGGTGCTGGCAATAGCGCGCATCTTCCGCCGCGATGACGGCACGCACGAGATTGGGCGAGATCTCCTCGATCGGTCTCCACTCGCGCACCACCGGCTCGCCGGTGAGAAACCGCCACAGCATCACGTTCGAAACCGGCGGCACGAACGCGTAAACCGGCACCAGCACGAACGGGATCAAGACAAGCAGAATGGCCGCCTTGATGCAGACCGAAACGATGCGCCCGGACATGAACCCGATCCCTCGCATCCCGCTTATCATGCATAATCAGGACGGCAAGGAGGCGCTTGTGGCCAAGCTCGGAGCTATCGAAGCGCGCAGGCGGTTGATGGCGCACGCCGCCAAGGCCGAAGCCGCGCTCTCCGCTTTCGGACTGCGCGCGGCTATGCTCCAGGCTGCGGCAAGATTCGTGACCGCGCGTCAATATTGAGAACCCGAATGGCCGCAAAAGCGAGACGTAGAAGCCCCGTCAACATCGTATGGGGCGCAATTCGCGCGCGGCCGCGCATGGTGATTTCGCTGATCTTCGGCGCGGCGGTGCTTTATTTCAGCCCGTCCGATGTCGGCACGACGCGCGCCTTGTTAGCCTGGAATGCGAGCGCGATTCTTTTCATCGTGCTCATCCTCGTGATGATGGGAAGAACCAGGGCCGAGGACATCCGCGACCATTCGACCGCCGAGGAAGAGGGCCGTTTCACCGTGCTCACCCTCGTGATCGCCGCCGCCGTCATGACGCTGATCGCGATCGGCGTCGAAATCTTCGCGGTCAAGGAGATGCAGGGCCCCTCGCGCCTGCTCAGGCTCGCGCTCACCTTCGGCACCGTGATTTCGTCATGGGCCTTCGTGCACGTGGTGTTCGCGATCTATTACGCGCACGAATTCCATGCCGAGATGAACGACAGGAAAAAAGCCCTGCGCGGCGGGCTGCAATTTCCCGGCGGAAACCTGCCGGACTATTGGGATTTTTTCTATTTTTCTTTTACCGTCGGCATGACCGCACAAACCTCGGACGTCGTGATCACCTCGCGCCGGATGCGCCGCCTCGTGATCGTGCACGGCATCATCTCGTTCGTGTTCACGACCGCGGTGATCTCGCTCACGGTCAATCTCGGCGCCCAGCTGATCGGCTGATTATTCGGCGGCGTCGGGGCGGGCGGCGGAAAAGCGCCGCGCCACATAATCCTCGACCATGCGCTTGAAATCGGCGGTGAGGTTGGCGCCGCGCAAGGTCGCGACTTTCTTGCCGTCGACGAATACCGGCGCGGTCGGCGCTTCGCCCGTGCCGGGGAGCGAAATGCCGATGTCGGCGTGCTTCGACTCGCCCGGGCCGTTGACGATGCAGCCCATGACCGCGACCGTGAGCCCCTCAACGCCGGGATAGTGCTTCTTCCACTCCGGCATGCTCGTGCGGATGAAACTCTGCACCTCGGCGGCAAGCTCCTGAAAGGTGGCGGAGGTCGTGCGGCCGCAGCCGGGGCAGGCGGCGACAAGCGGCACGAAGGTGCGAAGCCCCATCGTCTGCAACAACTCCTGCGCGACCTGCACTTCGCGAGTGCGATCGCCATTCGGCTCGGGCGTCAGCGAAACGCGAATGGTGTCGCCGATCCCCTGTTGCAGGAGCACGCCGATCGCGGCACTCGAGGCGACGATGCCCTTCGAGCCCATGCCGGCCTCGGTCAGGCCAAGGTGCAGCGCATAATCGGAGCGCCGCGCAAGCTCGCCATAGACCGCGATCAGATCCTGCACCGCCGATACCTTCGCCGAGAGAATGATCTGCCCGCGCTTCATCCCGAGCGCTTCGGCGCGCGCGGCGGACAGAAGCGCCGAGCGCACCATCGCCTCCCGCATCACCGCCCGAGCATCGGCGGGCTCCGGCAGGCGCGCGTTTTCGTCCATCAAATGAGTGAGCAACTCCTGGTCGAGCGATCCCCAATTGGCGCCAATGCGCACGGGCTTTCCGTGGCGTAGCGCGATCTCGATGATCGCCGAGAACTGCCGGTCGCGCTTCTCGCGAAAGCCGACATTGCCCGGGTTGATGCGGTATTTGTCGAGCGAGGCGGCGCAGGCCGGGTGATCCGCGAGCAAGGTATGGCCGATGTAGTGAAAATCGCCGATCAGCGGCACGTCGACGCCCATCTGGCCGAGCCGCTCCTTGATCTTCGGCACCGCCGCCGCCGCCTCGTCGCGGTCGACCGTGATGCGTACGAGTTCGGAGCCGGCGCGCGCGAGTGCCGCGACCTGTCGCGCGGTCCCTTCCGCGTCGGCGGTATCGGTGTTGGTCATCGACTGCACGACGACCGGCGCGCCGCCGCCGACCACGACCGCCCCCACCCGCACCGGCACTCCGTGCTTGCGGGGAGCGGCACCCGCGGCTTTCGCCTCAGTGGGAACGACGGG
>PLBP01000014.1 GCA_003135415.1 Hyphomicrobiales bacterium | reverse complement strand
CATGGCCTCTTACTTCGACGCCGCGGGCTTCGCGGGCCGCAGCGTGGGTCTTCCTGCGCAGGCGGCGAGCCGTTAGGCTGCGGAGTCGAGCAGCCGCCAGATCGAAAGATTGGAGCGCGGCGCTTCCGAACCGAGGAAGCACAGCAATTCGAACTCGGCCATGGTCGGCCGGCCGTCGCGCATGATGCGCTCGGAGAGCCACGCCGCCTGTTCCGCGTTCGGCGTTGAATTCGTCAACGCGCCGCCCGGCGCAAGCGCCACCTGGCGCGGCGCCGCCTCTTCACCCGAAGCGTGCAAGGCATGATGCGCGATCGCTCGATAAAACAGCCCGTCGAAAGCGGGATCGTTGGTAGAGCGTGCGGTCGCGTCGTGCAGATCGAACAGCGCTTCGGCTTCCTCGCGGGAGACCGCGACGCCGCCGGCGCCGCCCGCCGCGACCAGGATGCGGTAGAGAAATGCCGTATCCTCGCCGTCGACGACGCGGCTGAAATGCGCGCGCGGTCCGATCGCGGGCCCCTCGCCCTTGATGATGGCCGCCTGCAGCTGTCCGATCGCGAACACCGCGAGCAACGAGGGCACCTCTCGGGCCGCCTCCATCGCGCGCAACAAAGTCTCGATGGCGGTGACGGTCTCAATCACCCCCGCCGGCGCGAGCGTGGCGATCAGCCAATCGGCCTTTTCCGGCGTGATGATGCCCGCGGGTTCCGCCGACATCAGGTGATCGGCGATCGCATCCGCGATGAAGTCGCGCCAGCTCGCGGCGGAATTCTTCTGCATGCGATCGAGCGCAAGTAGCGCCTCCGCTTCGGCGCGGCTGATCGCTTGCTCGGGATTTCTCTCTCGCCGGAGCTGAATCAGATCCGCCGTGGCGACCGCCTCCGCCAACGACGCGGGCAACGAGCCCATTCCGAACCCCACTTTTATTGAATGTCCCTTGCAACAAGTTTGCGCGAAAGCGGGTTACCAACTTGTAAACGGCGCATGCATCAACGCTCTTACCCCCTACGCCGGACTCGCAATTTTCGCCGGCACTGCCCATTTCTTGTGCGCTCGAGTTCGGGGCACTAGGCTCGGTTTCCGGGAGGCTTCGATGGCGAAGAGTGCGGGTATCCATCACATCACGGCGATCGCCGGCGAGCCGAAGCGGCATGTGGCGTTTTACAGCCGCGCATTGGGGCTCCGCTTCGTCAAACGCACGGTCAATTTCGACGATCCCGGCACCTGGCACCTTTATTTTGGCGACGAAGTCGGCTCGCCCGGCTCGGCGCTGACCTTTTTCCTGTGGGAAAACGTACCGCCGGGCAAGCATGGCGCTGGCGAAGCGCAGGAAATCGCCTTCGCCATTCCCGAGGGCTCGCTCGAATTCTGGAAAAAGCGTCTTGCCGACAAGGGCGTCATGGCCGAGGAGAAAACGCGACTCGGCGAAACCGTGCTCACCTTCGACGATCCCGACGGTCACAAGCTTGAACTCGTGGCGTCGAAGACCGCCTCCGCGATTCCCGGCTGGGGTGGCGGCGAAGTCCCCGCCGTCCATGCCATCCGCGGTTTTCACGGCATTACGCTCGAGTTGCGTCATCCCGAACGCACCGCCCGCGTGCTGATGGAGGTTTTTGGCTTCGCGCCGGAACGGAGCGAAGGCAATCGCCAACGCTTCCTCGCCAAGGACGGCCCGCTTGGGCGGATCGTCGATCTCCGCACCACGCCGGGCCTTGCGCACGCCTCGCAAGGCATCGGCACCGTCCATCACGTCGCTTTCCGCGCCGCCGACGACGCGGCGGAAATGGCGATGCGCGAGCGCGCGTTGAAGCTCGGGCTGCAAGCGACCGAGCAGGTGGAGCGCCTTTATTTCCGCTCGGTCTATTTCCGCGAGCCGGGCGGTATCCTTTTTGAAATCGCCACCGACCAGCCCGGCTTCACGCTGGACGAGCCGAAGGAAAAGCTCGGAAGCAAAATCGCCCTGCCGCCCTGGTACGAATCCCGCCGGGCGGAGATCGAAGCGGCTTTGCCACCGCTGGAATAGCGGCCACTAATTTAACTTGTGAATTATGTAAATGTCTTTTTCATCTGGCAATCCATGTGAAAAGGACTACATTACATTTTAAGAACACCGGACGTCCTGATCGCTCATACAGCGCGGACGCCGAAGCTCACATGGAGGTTTCGATGGCTCTCTCGATTGGCGACACCGCGCCCGATTTCGAAGCGGAGACGACGCAAGGCAAAATTAAATTTCACGACTGGCTCGGCGATTCCTGGGGCGTACTGTTCTCGCACCCCAAGGATTTCACCCCGGTTTGCACCACCGAGCTTGGCTACATGGCCAAGATCGAACCCGAATTCAAAAAGCGCAACGTCAAGATCATCGGCTTGAGCGTCGACCCGATCGACCGGCACGCGAGCTGGGCGGCCGACATCAAAGAAACGCAAGGGTTCGCGCCGAACTATCCGATGATCGGCGATCCCGAACTCAAGATCGCCAAGGCCTGGGGCATGCTGCCCGCGAGCGCCAATGGCGACGCCTCCAAGCGCACACCCGCCGACAACCAGACCGTCCGCAACGTCTTCNNGACAAGAAGATCAAGCTGATCCTGGTCTATCCGATGACCACGGGCCGCAACTTCGACGAGGTGCTGCGCGTGATCGACTCCCTCCAGCTCACCGCCAAGCACAAAGTCGCGACACCCGTGAACTGGAAGCAGGGCGAAGACGTCATCATCGCGGGCTCCGTTTCAGACGAGGACGCGAAGAAGACCTACCCGCAAGGCTGGAAAGCGCCGAAGCCCTATATCCGGATCGTGCCGCAGCCCAAAGCCTGAGCAGCGATCGAATGACCAGGGCCCTCCCTGTGGCCGGGCGGAGTGCGGGAGAAATCCCCGCTCCGCCCTTTTGTTTGGGCGAGAGCGAGCGAATTGTTTTCTGCTTCACTTCGCTTTGTTGGGATCGGCTTTCGGCATCGGCAGCGGCTTCGCGCGCTGCATGCGCTCCGTCGACCAGCCCGGCGATTTGGGCTGATCGGTAATCTCCACCGATTCGATGCGCTTCTGCACGATGGGCTTCGCCGGCGGTTCATTGCTGTTGTTTGACTGAGCCATGGCTGCACCCGAAAAAACCGATGTGAAGAGGGCGATCAAGGCGACTAACCCGCGCATTGCGGCTCCTTAGCAATCTGCATCGCCGTCCCTTGTCGACAAGCGTCATGCCGTAGGGTGGCGGTTTCAAGGCGCCGGAATTAATTCCCTGTCATGCGGCGCGCGCGTCGTCGATGAAAGCAAATGGCGGGATTGCAACAGCAACCCCGCCCTTTCTCTTGCTTGTAGTGGTTACTTGCAGCCGCCCTGCACGTAATCCAACAGCCCCTTGAAGTCCTGATCGAATTGCGGGCCGTAGGAGACCGTCGTCTCGTCGCCGAGGTGGTGCGAGGTGACGCTGATCACCGCATTTTTGCCCGAGCCTATGGCCGGGCTGAAATTGCCGATCCACGCGCCGCCACTTGAGCCGCTGGCGTTCTTCGGATTGCCGTGCCGGAGCATGACAAGACCTGGCCGAGTTTCCGGAGTCGTCAGCGGGCCGCCGTCCATCTGGACCACTTCTCCGTCCAGAATATCGGCCGGGTATCCAACCTTCACCGCGGTCGGATATTCCGATGGATCATAGTTGAATTGCCAGCCGAGATTACCCGTCTTCGAACTCTCCTCGGTGAGGATCATCGCATAGTCGTAATGCCAGTGTGTCTCGTCGTCGTCCGACGCATGCACCCACTTGTTCCACAAGCCGTAGCACTTCGGCGTCACTTGCTGGGTGGTCTGGCCGCGCTGATACTGCAACGCGAATACAAAGTCTTTATACCACTGGCCGGTCGAGTCATCGCGCATGCAATGCGCCGCCGTAAGAATGATGTTCGGAGCGATGAATTGCGCGGAACAGAGATAGTCGCCGTCCGACTTGCTGAAGAAGAACTTGCCGGCCCAGCGCAAGGGAATCGAATTGGGATCGCCGGTCTTTCTTTCGGCTTGACCGACATTCTTAGCGGCTCCGCTTGCCGACAAGCTGCGCGGTCCCGACGGCGCTGATGGCGCCGGTTTGGGTGCGCCGCCCGGCATCGCTTTTGCGATCGGGGTCGGCAGCGGCTTCGCGCTGCGTTGCCGGCCTTGCGTCCACTGCACCGCCCGCTGCTGGCTTGGCGAGAGCACGACGGAATCGATGCGCTTGGCAGAGCCCGCGGGGCTCATTTGCGCGAACGCAAACGCGCCGCCGAGCACCATCAAGCTGGCGGCCGCCAGCGTGATCGCCACGGCAGGCGACTTGAATTGAACCGATGATTTCAAGAACTTCGAGAACCGCACTTTTCCATCCTCCGCATTTCAGGGAAACGAACGATACACTGGTGCTTTGCCAACCGCACCATAGTCGAATACCTACTTCATTACGGTGCTTTTCGACTTCTGTTTGTT
Organism: Hyphomicrobiales bacterium; assembly: GCA_003135415.1. Taxonomy (GTDB): domain Bacteria; phylum Pseudomonadota; class Alphaproteobacteria; order Rhizobiales; family Xanthobacteraceae; genus Palsa-892. The sequence goes on along the minus strand of PLBP01000014.1, from coordinate 24,081 downwards.
GCAATAGCGGCCGAGTGCGCGCTGCTTAAAGGCGCGAAAAGAGGAGGGAGCTGATGGAAGTCCGCGCCGCGGTCGCCTTCGAGGCCGGAAAGCCGCTTGAAATCACCAAGGTCAGGCTGGAAGGGCCCAAAGCCGGCGAAGTCCTGATCGAGATTAAGGCGACAGGCGTTTGTCATACCGACGAATTCACCCGCTCGGGCGCCGACCCGGAGGGACTCTTTCCGGCGATTCTCGGGCACGAGGGCGCGGGCATCGTGGTCGAGACCGGCGCGGGCGTGACATCGCTGAAAAAGGGCGATCACGTCATTCCGCTCTACACCCCCGAGTGCCGCGAGTGCGAATACTGTCTCTCGCGCAAGACCAATCTCTGCCAGAAGATCCGCGCCACCCAGGGCGCCGGCGTCATGCCCGACGGCACTTCGCGCTTCTCGCTCGATGGCAAGAAAATCCACCATTACATGGGCACGTCGACGTTTTCCAATTTCACCGTGGTGCCGGAAATCGCGCTCGCCAAAATCCGCGAGGACGCGCCCTTCGACAAGATTTGTTACATCGGCTGCGGCGTCACCACCGGCCTCGGCGCCGTGATCAACACCGCCAAGGTCGAGGCCGGCACGCGCTGCGTCGTCTTCGGCCTCGGCGGCATCGGGTTGAACGTGATCCAGGGCCTCCGCCTCGTCGGCGCCGAGATGATCGTCGGCGTCGACTTGAATCCGGAGCGCAAGAAGTGGGGCGAACGCTTTGGAATGACTCACTTTGTCAATCCGCGCGAGGCCGGCAACGATCTCGTGAAATACCTCGTCGACCTCACCAAGGGCGGCGCCGACTACACCTTCGAATGCGTCGGCAATGTCGATTTGATGCGCACGGCGCTCGAATGCTGCCACAAGGGCTGGGGCGAGAGCATCATCATCGGCGTCGCGCCCGCGGGCGCCGAGATCAAGACCCGCCCCTTTCAACTGGTGACCGGCCGGGCGTGGCGCGGCACAGCTTTCGGCGGCGCGCGCGGCCGCACCGACGTGCCACGGATCGTGGATTGGTACATGGAGAAGAAGATCGAGATCGACCCGATGATCACGCACACCATGCCGCTTTCCGATATCAACAGAGCCTTCGACCTGATGCACGAGGGCAAATCGATCCGTAGCGTTGTGCTATTCTGAACCTGGCGGAGGCTGCACTGACATTAAAACTCGCTCGACTAGCGTTGATCGCGGTTTTCTCTTTGGTGGCGTTTTCCGCCTACGCCGAAGAGACCAAGCTTCGCGTCAGCATCTTCCCGGACGCGCAAAATGTCGCGCTATTCGTCGCGGAGGACCTGGGCTTCTTCAAAAAACGCGGGCTCGAGGTCGAGATCGCATTTACGCCCGGCTCGCCGGCGCTCCGCGAAGGTCTTGCGAACGGCAGCCATCAGATTGTTCACGCCGCTGTCGACAATGCGGTGGCGATGATCGAGATCGCCAAGGCTGATGCGGTCATCGTTGCCGGCGGCGGCAATGGTGCCACCGAACTCATGGTGCGTCCCGAAATCAATTCTTTTGCCGATCTTCGCGGCAAGACCGCGGTGGTAGACGCGCCGAACACGGCTTACGCGCTGATCATGTACAAGATACTGGAGATGAAAGGGCTGAAGAGGTCCGAGTACAAGGTCCTGCCCGCCGGAGGCTGCCCGCAAAGACTGGATGCCATGCGCAAAGATCCGGTCAATGCATTCTCGATGCTGTATCCGCCATGCACCGACGTAGTCGGGCCCTATCAGGCCTCCGGAATTTTCGTCATGCGGCCATGGGCGAAGGCCAACGCCGATACGCTGGTCAAATACATTCAAGCCGTGATTGAAGGCTATCGCTACGCAGCCGATCCAGCGAACAAAATGCAAGCAGTCGCAAGTCTAAGCAACCATTTGAAGATCGACGCGGATACCGCAACGAAATCGCTTGTCTACGAGATCGGACCGAAAGGCGCGCTCGCCAGGGACGCCCGCTTCGACATGGAAGGTTTCAGGAACGCATTGCACATAAGGGCGGAGATAGAAGGCGGCAATGCGGAAGCAGCACCAGCCAAGTATATCGACCCATCTTTTTATGAGCGCGCTCTTTCCGGCCTTTGAACCGAGGGACCGCCCCACCTCGCCGATTGACCCCGCCGGATCGAAATGGTTTCTCTCTCAAGGCCGCGAAACGAACTTCGTCGGCTATTTTATCACCGTCGCCAGGTCTAACCCGGTGACGAAATTTTACAGGAACCGGGCATGGACGTGCACGACGATCGGCATTTCGCCAAGCACATTGGCGTCGAGATCATCGAAATCACCCCCGACAGGGTGCGGGCCACGCTCGCGGCGCGTCCCGGCCTCGCCAACCGCCGCGGCATCCTGCACGGCGGCGCGATCATGTCGCTCGCAGACACCCTGGCGGCATCGGCACCACCGCGAACCTGCCCAAAGGCTCTTCCACCACCACGATCGAGAGCAAGACCAATTTCTTCTCGCCGGTTCCACTTGGCGACACCGCGCACGCGGAATGCACCCCGCTGCATCGCGGACGCACGACGATGGTGTGGCGGACCAAGATCACCCGCGGCGACGGCAAGCTCGCGGCGATGGTGACCCAGACGCAGCTCGTGATGGCGCCGGCCGCCGCGAAGGCCTAAACACAAACGACGCCCCACGCATAAGGAATATCGAAGTGATCGACCTTTACACCTGGACCACGCCGAATGGCCGCAAGGTTTCCATCGCGCTCGAGGAACTCGGCCTGCCCTACACCGCGCATCCGATCGACATCAATAAGGACGAGCAATTCGCACCCGCCTTTCTCGCCATCAGCCCGAATAACAGGATCCCGGCGATCGTCGACCGTGACAATAATTTCAGTCTGATGGAGTCCGGCGCGATCCTGCTCTACCTCGCCGAGAAGACCGGCAAGCTGATGCCGAAGGCGCTGGAGCCGCGCTACCGCGTCGTCGAATGGCTGATGTGGCAGATGGGCGGCATCGGCCCGATGCTCGGCCAGGTCCACCATTTTGTAAAATATAATCCCGGCAAGGCGCCCTACGCCGAGGAGCGCTACCTGAAGGAATCGCATCGGCTTTACGGCGTCCTCGACCGGCGCCTGGAGGGCCGTGAATTCGTCGCCGGAGAATACTCCATTGCCGACATTTCAATTTGGCCGTGGATCTCGCGTTTCGAGTGGCAGACGATCGATCTTGCCAAATATCCGAACGTGAAACGCTGGTACGTGACGATTGCCAACCGTCCCGCCGTGCAAAAAGGCTATCAGGTGCCGAAGAACATGGGCCCGATCCCGATGCCCTGACGGCCGGCGCCCGGTAATGTTATCGCGCGCTCGTCCACGCCCTCAGAGCGACTTCACGCATTCTTCGTTGCCGCTATCGAGTTTGCCGTAAGGCTCGTCGATCGCGCGCTGGCAGAACACGAAGTCTACGGCGCTCGCCGGCACCGTCTTGGTACACGATACGCTTGCCATTCCGCCCGAGACTTTGAAATGGCAATTCACCGTGCAGTATGTTTCCTGCGGGTAAGGATTACTGACCTTCACGCTCACCGACTTGCCGTCGAGCGCGATCGTACAGACGAAGGCGAATGAAGCGCCGGAGGAGACCATCAGAAAAAATGCCGCCGGCACGGGCGCATGAAATTCGCATCACGATCTCCCTTTGCGGAAATCCCAGCCTAGCATTCCCTCGGCTTCGTTGTACCGATTTGGCACACGGCTCTACGGCGCGTCCTCGCGGCAAATCGGTGGTGGCCGCGCGGCGATAAAGCGACGGGCCGGCATTAACCCTGCTGCGACAAGGTTTCGTCCGCTGGCGGCGGCGCCCGCTTCGGTCACGAAAATGTCCAGCCGCGCTGGTGTGTTTCCCGCCGGGGGTCGCAAGCTTCGGGCATTCGTTTTTGCCCGCTGCCGGGAGGGGAAATGCGACGCATCTTCATAGGCCTGATCGCTATTCTTGCGCTCGGCGCTTCCACGGTTTCCGCCTTTGCCGCGCGGCCGGCGGAGTTTTCCAATACCGATTCGGTGATGCGCTTCGTCAACGAATACCGCATCCGCCCCGAATTCGAGCGCGTGCCGAACGCCTTTCGCACCCTCGCCCGCTTCGGCGCGCTGAAAGACAGCGAGAACGCCGCCGTTTATCTCGGCTTCCTTGCCGGCGTGCTCAGCGTCAATTCGGATAAGGCCGAGGATTTGGTGCGCGAGTTGCTGCTCACCTTGCCGCCGGAAGACAAATGGGTTGTGGTGCGCGCCCTCGCCTATTCGGACCTCCAAAATTGGAAGGAGATCTTGCGTAAGTACGCAATGTACTCGCCTGGCCGCGTGGTGATGATCGAGAAATACATCTCCGGCAAAACGCCGACGCTCGACAGGCTCGCCTTCGACAAGCCGGATCCAGACTGGATCGACAAGGTGAAAATCTATTTCACCGGTGCGCCGCGCGAGGACGGCGAGAGGAAGCTCGAGCCCACCCCCGACATCATCGATACCTATTGGGGCTATTACTTCGCGACCGGCGCCTACGTTCCTGTCGCCCACATTATCGCCATGCTGCGCTGGTCGAAGGAAAAAAATTCGGTTGAAAAGCTCACCATTGGCAACATGGCGAAGTTCACGCTTGCCTCCAACGGCTCGCGCGACGGCGAGCTGTTGACGATGTTGAAATGGGCCGAGAGGAACCAGGACAAGGAAACGACGCCCATTCTCCGGGAGGTGGTCGACGCCGCCGAGACCATGGACGCGGCGCGGCTCCGCAAAATGGCGCTCGCCACGATCGAGGACCTCAAGCTGAAAGGCCCCGATTACAAGCGCAACATTTCGACGATTGGCCAGATCGGCCAGGCCGCGATCGGGCTCGGCTGCATCGCCGCCGCCGTCGCCGGCCAGGTCGAGTTCGGGCTTCCCTGTGTGATCGGCGGCGCTGTCTCCTCTGCCGCGATCGGCGCCTGGGCGAAGCAGTAGGTCGTCTAAGAGGCTGACGCTCTCCCGCGTTATTGTTAAGCAGGGGCGTGCCGAAGATTCGGAAATCCTCAAACTCGCTGCGAAAGCGCATTTGGAACGTCCTCGGCCCCGGCCTCGTGACGGGTGCTGCGGACGACGACCCGAGCGGCATCGCCACCTATTCCCAGGCGGGCGCCCAGTTCGGCTTCACGCTCGCCTGGACGATGTTCCTCACCCTGCCCTTCATGGCCGCGATTCAGATCATCAGCGCCTGCATCGGCCGGGGAACGGGGGAAGGGCTCGCGGCCAATATCGGCAAACGATTGCCGCGCTCGGTGCTCTTTTGCCTCGTCGCGCTCTTGGCGGCGGCCAATACGATCAATATCGCCGCCGATATCGCCGCCATGGGCGAAGCCCTTACCCTGGTGGTCGGCAGCTATGCGTTTATTTACACCCTCACTTTCGGTGTTGTCTGTGTCGTGGCGGAAGTTTTCATTCCCTATCACCGCTACGCGGGATATCTAAAAATCGCGACCTTCGCCCTCTTCGTTTATGTCGCGACCGCTTTCACCGTCCACATGCCTTGGGCTAACGTGTTCGCCGCGACATTCATTCCTCATCTTTCGTTCAACCGCGACATGCTGCTGACACTGGTCGCCGTTTTTGGCACGACCATCAGCCCCTATCTCTTTTTCTGGCAAGCCAATCAGGAGGTCGAGGAATCGCGTTTGAATCCCCGACGTAAGGATCATGCGAAGGCCTCGCCCAAGGAATATTTCACTCGCATCTCGATCGACACTTGGGCGGGGATGACGCTTTCGAATCTGGTCGCTTTCTTCATCATCATCACCACCGCGGCAACGCTGCACGCGCACGGCATCACGAACATTCAGACCGCCTCGCAGGCGGCGGAAGCCCTGCGGCCGCTCGCCGGCGACGTAACCTTTTTTCTCTTCGCCGTGGGGATTATCGGCACGGGCATGCTTGCGGTGCCGGTGCTGGCGGGATCGGCGGCCTGCGCCGTGGCCGAAACCTTCGGCTTCAGTGGAAGCCTTGAACTGCCGGTAGGCCGCGCGCTTGGATTCTATGGCCTGATCAGCGCCGCGACCTTTGTCGGCGCGGGTCTCGCCGTATCCCAGATCGACCCGATCGCCATGCTGTTCTGGACCGCGGTGATCAACGGCGTTGTTTCCGTACCGATCATGATCGCGATGATGCTCGTGATCGGCAAAGGAAAAGGATTGGGATCCCTTACCATTCCGGCCTGGATGAGAGGGCTTGGCTGGGCGGCGGCCGCCCTTATGGCGCTTACGGTCGCGGCGCTCATTGGGTCGAGCCTTTAACGGCCCACGGCCCCATCACTTAGGCTTGGAGCGCCACCGGCCTCACGGCTGCTCGCTGCTCGGAAAGCCAGATCCACAAAGCCGCGACAATCAGCAAGCCGAAGCCAATCGGGCCATGCGGGCTCGCATGGCTGGTGAAAATTTGCCAGCCAAAACCGAGCAACAGCAATAGCGCGGGCCACGGCGCGCGCTTACCGAGGAACAGCGCGCCCGCGGCGGCGGCCGACGCAATCAGCACCGCCCATGAGCCGGCGTGGCTGATGAAAGAGCCAACGCCGCCGACCCACGGATCGACCCAGGTAGTATCGAGCACGAGTGCCACGGCACGCACCTCTTCCGGCGTCAGTTTGCCCGCGGCCGCGAGGTTTTGCGTGTTGAGGATCAGCCGCGCGAGGCCGGTACCGCCGGTGGAATCGAGTGCGGTGTAATAAATCAGAAACACGAGCGTGGCGGCGCGCGAAAGCCACGCCAGCGCCACCGCGGCCGGGCCGTCCTCGTCGTGCACGCGCTGGAGAAGCAGCAGGAAGCCGACCGCGATCAACCCGATCAAGGGCGTCTGGATCATGTGCAGCGTGAACCACCAGCCGGGGCCGGGATAAGCGAGAGTCACGAAGCGCGGATCGTAGGGCTGCGACTGACAGAGAAACGCGAACATGCCGGGATCGGCGGTGAAGTGCGCCGGGTGAAACAGCTCCATCCCGGCGAGCACGGCGGGCGCCGCCACCAGACAAAGCCACCAGAAAAAATTCGCGATCGCGTTATGCGACATGGGTCCCTCCCCGAGCAGCGGCGAATTATTGCGCTTGTTTATATCTTGTCATTGCCGGGCTTGACCCGGCAATCCATGTCGAGTCGAGGCAGGGTGATCGTATCGAAGCGCTTTCCTTCGTCAGACTTCAACATGGGGGGCCGGATCAAGCCCGGCCATGACGAATGGGTACCGTTCACCCTTGCATGAGCCGCATGACGATTCCGGCAAAAGCGCCGAGCAGCAACAAGAGACAGGCGGTCGCCTGGACGAAGAAACCGGGGAGGCGCTTGTCGACCGCTTCCCGGTATCCCATGAAATAGAGCACGCGTCCGCCGATCCAAACCAGTCCGACGATCGCCGCCCCGATATCGCTCAAATAGACGGCGCACAGCCAGAGCAGTGGCAGAAAGATCGGCATCCATTCAAGCGTATTCATTTGCACGCGAAAGATACGCTCGAAATCGGGCTGGCCGAATGTCGCCGGCAGTTTGACGTCGAATTTTTCGTGCGCGCTCGCAACCTGCAAGCTGAAGTAAAAATAGGAGAGGATTGCGAGAAGCGTGACGAGGGCGGTGTAACGGGGCATGGGGGCTCCTTTATCGCATGCGCTTAGTCGAACGCGATGGCCGCGACAAGACGATGCGCATTCGCGGTCATTGCGTTACGGTCGGATTTGTCAATCCATCGTTGGTCATGCCCGCGCTTATCCCAGCCACGACAAAAATTATAACGGCAAAATTATCGCGCTTCTTTGTACTGTCATTGCCGGGCTTGACCCGGCAATCCATGCTGACTGTCGGTAGAAAAAAGATTTCGGTAAAACTCTCGCTCGCTGAACCTCATCATGGATGCGCGGGTCAAGCCCGCGCATGACAGCGGGAAATCACAGCGGCAAATTATCGTGCTTCTTACGCGGCCGCTCGACGTGCTTGGTGGCTAACATCGCGAGCGCGCGGACAATGCGCACGCGCGTCTCGTGCGGTTCGATCACGTCGTCGATATAGCCGCGCTCGGCGGCGATGAAGGGCGAGAGAAACCGCTCCTCATATTCCTTAGTGCGGGCGGCGATTTTTGCCGGATCGCCGATGTCCGCGCGAAAGATGATCTCAACCGCGCCCTTGGCGCCCATCACCGCGATCTGCGCCGACGGCCAGGCATAGTTCACGTCGCCGCCGATGTGCTTGGAGGCCATCACGTCATAGGCGCCGCCATAGGCCTTGCGCGTGATGACCGTCACCAGTGGCACCGTCGCCTGTGAATAGGCGAACAGCAACTTGGCACCGTGCTTGATCAGCCCACCATATTCCTGCGCCGTGCCCGGCAAAAAGCCCGGCACGTCGACGAAGGTGACGATCGGAATGTTGAAGGCATCGCAGAAACGGACGAAACGCGCGGCCTTACGCGAGGCGTCGCTATCCAGAACCCCCGCGAGCACCATCGGCTGATTGGCGACGAAACCGGCCGTACGGCCGGCGATGCGGCCAAAGCCGGTGACGATGTTCTTGGCGTAAGCCTCGGAGATTTCGAAAAAGTCGCCTTCATCCGCGACCTTCAGGATCAATTCCTTGATGTCGTAGGGCTTGTTCGGATTGTCGGGCACCAGCGTATCCAGCGAGGGCTCGATGCGGCCGATGTCGTCGGTCGACGGCCATTCCGGCGGCGGCGTCTCCGAGGAGGCCGGCAGAAAGTCGATCAGCCGCCGCATCTGCAGCAGGCACTCGACATCGTTCTCGAAGGCGCCGTCGGCGACAGAAGAGCGCGTCGTGTGCACGCGCGCGCCGCCGAGCTCCTCGGCCGTCACCGTCTCGTTGGTGACGGTCTTCACCACGTCGGGACCGGTGACGAACATGTAGCTCGTGTCCTTCACCATGAAGATGAAGTCGGTCATCGCCGGCGAATAGACGTCGCCGCCCGCGCACGGACCCATGATGACGGAAATCTGCGGGATCACGCCGCTCGCGACGACGTTCCGCTTGAACACCTCGCCATAGCCGCCGAGCGCCGCCACACCCTCCTGGATGCGGGCGCCGCCGGCGTCGAACAGGCCGATGATCGGCGCCCGCATCTTCAGCGCCATGTCCTGGATCTTGATGATTTTCTGCGCGTGCGTCTCGGAGAGCGAGCCGCCGAACACGGTGAAGTCCTTGGCGAAGACGAACACCTTGCGGCCGTTCACTGTGCCCCAGCCGGTCACCACGCCGTCGCCGGGGATTTTCGTCTTCTCCATGCCGAAATCGGTGTTGCGGTGCTCGACGAAAGTGTCGAACTCCTCGAACGAGCCCTTGTCCATCAAGAGCTCGATCCGCTCGCGCGCGGTCAATTTTCCCCGCTTGTGCTGCGCCTCGATGCGGGTGTCGCCGCCGCCCTTCTGCGCCTGCGCGCGGCGATGTTCGAGCTTGTCGAGAATGTCCTTCATGGCCCTTGCCCCGTCTCGCGCCGCGGTATCCCGCCGACATGGCACGATTCCACGCCATTATATATACAAGGCGAAGCGCCGCATGCGAAAATGGGCCGCGGGGGAAGGCATGAAAATCTGCATTTACGGCGCCGGCGCCATCGGCGGCTATATCGGCGTTTTGATGAAGCTCGCGGGCGCCGACGTGTCCTTGATCGCGCGCGGCGCGCATTTGGAGGCGATCAAGAAGAACGGACTTAAACTTCTGATCGGCGGCGGCGAGAAATCGGCCAAAATGACGGCGACTTCGGACCCCGCCGAGCTCGGCCATCAGGATTACGTCATCGTCGCGCTGAAAGCCCATCAAGCCTGGGAAGCGGCGGAGCAGATGAAGCCCTTGCTCGGGCTTCACACGGCCGTCGTTACCGCGCAGAACGGCCTGCCGTGGTGGTATTTCTACGGCTTCGAAGGCCAATACGCCAACCGCCGCATCGAAAGCGTCGATCCCGGCGACCGGCAGTGGAGCGCGATCAGCCCCGAACGCGCGATCGGCTGCACCGTGTATCCGGCGGCCGAGATTTCCTCGCCCGGCGTGATCAAGCATGTCTCCGGCGACAAATTCGGCCTCGGTGAGCCGACGAAGAAGGTCACCGAGCGCGTGCAGAAGCTCTCGCAGCTATTCGAGCAATCCGGTCTAAAGGCGCCGATCCTGCCGGAAATCCGCAATGACATCTGGCTGAAGCTGTGGGGCAATCTCTGCTTCAACCCGATTTCGGCGCTGACGCGGGCGACGCTCGACATCGTCGCCACCGATCCCGGCACGCGGGCGCTCTCGCGCAATATGATGCAGGAGGCCGAGAAGATCGCGCGCCGGATCGGCGTGCATTTCCGCGTCGACGTGGACCGGCGCATCGACGGCGCCGCCCGCGTCGGCGCCCACCGCACCTCGATGCTGCAAGACGTCGACAAAGGCCGGCCGATCGAGCTCGACGCGATGCTGACCTCGGTACAGGAACTCGGCCGCCTCACCGAGGTCGCGACCCCGCACATCGACGCGGTGCTGGCACTCGCGCAACAAATGGGCCGGGTGGCCGGGCTTTATCCGACATTTCCCGAGGACGTTCAGAACGAAGCCGAAAGCGCGATCGATTAATCGCGTATGTTCGCATTTTCCGTATTCTTACAACGGTTATTTAAATTCCGGCGCTCACGCTGCGGTCGCCCATCAGGAGACCGTCCCATGCTCTCGAAAGCTTGTTTTGTCGCCGCCGCAGTCATTTTCGTTCCGGTGCTCGCGCTTGCCGAACCCGGTCCGTTGCACGGCGCATGCATGAGCGATGTCAAAACGCTCTGCGGCTCGATCCACCTGGGCGGAGGACGCATTCGTGACTGCATGCGAGAGCACCGCGCCGAGTTATCGACCGCCTGCAAAGTGGCCATCGCCGATCGGATGCTCGAGCACGGCCGCGGCCAACCCGGCGGCACCTCCGCCGCGATCATGCCCGTGCCGAAAACGGACCACTGATCCCGACATTGGCATAATGGGCCACCCGAAGTAGCCTCTCCGCCAAGCCGGGGCGAATATCAATTAGGCCGGAGGCGTGGGGTTGAGGAGGCCTGCGGTAGTGCTCAAGGTATTATATATTGCTCTAGCGCTTGCCCTCGCCCCCGCGGCGCAGGCAGCGACTTACCCCGAACGCTCGATCAAGCTGCTCATTCCGCTCGCGGCCGCGAGCGCCGTCGATGTCGTCGCGCGGATCGTCGCCGACAAGATGAGCGCTACCCTCGGCCAGCCTCTTTACGTCGAGAACGAACCGGGCGCCGCCGGACTGATCGGGATGCGGACAGGCGCCCGTGCAACGCCGGACGGCTACACGGTGCTCGCCGTCAACGACAGCGTCATCACCATGCTGCCGAATATGCGGACCGACGCGGGCTACGATCCGTTCAAGGATTTCATACCGGTGACGCAGCTCGTCGGCATCCAGTGGGTGCTCGCCGTGAACGCGTCATTTCCGGCAAAGACCGTCGGCGATCTGGTCGCGCTCGCGCGCGAGAAGCCGAGCGGCATCAATTACGCCTCCGGCGGCTACGGCAGCCCATAGCATATCGCCGCCGAAATGTTCACCCGCGCCGTCAACGTGCAAATGGGGCACGTGCCCTATCGCGGGGTGACGTCGGCGGTGACCGATGTGGTGGCGGGCCACGCTTCGGCGCTGTTCACGGCGCTCTCCACCGTCTCGCAATTTCTGCCGGACAACCGCATTCGCATTCTCGCCACGACGACGCCCGCGCGCATGGCGCAGCTTCCGGATATTCCGACCCTGGCGGAATCGGGCGTTCCCGGATTCAGCTTCGGAACATGGGCCGCCCTTCTGGTGCCCGCGAAGACGCCGCCGGAGATCGTGGCCAAACTCAACGCCGCCGCCGTCGCGGCCTTGAACGACGCCGGCGTGCGAAAAAAAAACTTATCGATCTCGGCTATGAGGTCGTTGGCAGCACGCCGGAGCAATTCGCGGCGTTCATGCGCCAAGAATATGTTCGCACCGGCGATCTCATCCGCGCAGCAAATATTCACTTGGAGTGAGTGGCGTTACGGCCGATCGAGGAGCGCCAGCATCTTCGCCGCCGCTTCGAATTCGGAAAAGCGCTGGGCGCGGCGGCTCACGGCCTCAGCATCCTCGCCCCACTGGCGGGTATTCCAATCCTCGTCCACATGGGCGGCATTCCAGGCATCGACCGTGCCGAGCCGCCCGCGCGCCAGCGCAAGCGCGATCAACGCCGAGCCCGCGAGCGAGGTGAGCGAAGCAAGTGCTGCAAACGCGAAAGGCACCGGCCATTTCTCGGCCTCGGCGCGGACGGCGGCGAGGGCTGCTTCCGGCTGGGCCGCGAAGTTCACGCCCTCGGCGAGGATGAAGTGGGCGCCGAGCGCGCTGTGTGCCCATTCCAGGATCGGATCCCAATGCGCCGCCTGCAGCGCCACCAAGCCCTCGGGCTCGCCGGCACGATAGAGCACGTGATCGGAGGAAGCGTAGCGGACGATCTCCTTGCGGATGGACGCGGTTTCCTCCTCAATCCGGTCGATCGCGAGGTTGGCGAGCCGCGTGAGCGGCATTTTCGCGGGATCGATTTCGCTCGCCTGCGCCCCCCACTCGGTGGCGACTGCTTCCGCGAGCGCCCGTGTCGGCAGCAGCAGCCGCTTTTTCGCGGGCGTCTTCGCCATCTTGCCGTCGAGCAAGAGTGCGAAGCCGCCGTCCGTTTCGCCCGCCGCCGCGTGTTTATAAAATCGCTTCAGGACCGGCGGCCGCATCCCACGCTGCGCGGCCTTCATCGGATTGCCGCGCCGTTCCGCGTATTCATCCTGCGTTTCGCGGGCCACCTACTCCTCCGGCGCGTCGACGATAGGATCGTATTCGCTGGCGTCGAAGCCGAGCAAATTCCACGTTTGCAGCATGTGCGGCGGCAAAGGGGCGGTCACGTCGATCGTCCCCTTCCCGCTCGGATGCGGGATCACGAGCCTTCGCGCGAGCAAATGCAGCTTGTTCTGCATGCCGCCGGGCAATTCCCAGTTCTCTTTTTCAAAGTATTTTGCGTCGCCAACGATCGGATGGCCGATGATCTGGGCATGCGCGCGCAATTGATGCGTGCGGCCGGTGACGGGTTTCAGCGAGAGCCATGAAAGCTTCTGCGCCGCCTGGTCCACTACCGCGTAATAAGTGACGGCGTGGCTCGCTTTCTTTTCGCCGTGCTCGGCGATCCGCATCAACTCGCCTTCAGGGCCACCGCCCTTGGCGAGATAGGTGGAGATGCGGCCCTGCTTCGGCTTCGGCACGCCGACGACAAGTGCCCAATAGATTTTTCGCGCCGAGCGCGAGCGGAAGGTCTTCGCCAGCGCCGCCGCCGCGAGCCGCGTCTTCGCGATCAACAGAACGCCCGAAGTGTCCTTGTCGAGCCGATGCACGAGACGCGGACGCTGGCCGTCACGGTCGCGCAACGCATCCAGCATGCCGTCGACATGCCGCACCGTGCCCGAGCCGCCCTGTACGGCAAGACCCATCGGCTTGTTCAAGACCAGCACTTCGCGATCTTCGTAGAGCATGATCGAGCGCAAGAATTCCCCGTCGCTCTGGCGTGCTGTCTTCTTCGCGTCTCCTTTGAGAGAAGAAATTGGCGTCGAAGGCCTCGCATGGGAATAACCAGATTCTTCGCGCTCCTCCCCGTCGCTTTGCCATGTTCCCGTACGCTGGGCGGAAGGATTTTTTGAAAGCGGCGGCACGCGCACGCGCTGCCCCGGCGCGAGCCGCGTGTTGGTCTTCACGCGCGCGCCGTCGACGCGCACCTGGCCGGTGCGCAACAGCTTCTGCAAATGCCCGAACGGCAGGGCCGGAAAATGCGCATGGAACCAGCGGTCGAGCCGCATGCCCGCTTCGTCATCGCCGACTTTGCGTATTTCGACACTCATCGGGGATAGGGTGAGACGAGAAACGGGATGCCGGTCAAGGGCCGTGTAGGCTTGCCCCTCAACCATGATCCGCTACCCTTGGAGCCCATCAAGGGATGGGTCCGCCAAAAGGGCCAAGACCTCCTAAAGAGACGCAATGAGCAATCCTCTTTCTCGCCTCGCCACCCGTGTCGCCTACGGCGCCCGTCAGCTACCGCGCATCGCTTGGTATGTCGGACACAGCCTCGCAGTGCGCCGGTTATCGGAGGAGGTGCGGCGACAAGATGAACAAAAATCGAGGCCGCGCGCCCTCACCCGTGCGCCCGTACCGGACCGCGGACGCCTCTATGCGGATATGGGCCGCCTTCTCCAGCAGGACCTCGCCAATGTCGAGGCCGGCATTTATCCGCTCCCCGCCGACCATGACGGAACCCTATTGACCCGCCTTCACCGCTCGCGGCTTTTCTTCGAGGATCTTCCCGAAATTCATCGGCGCCGCGAAAGCAACGCGTATAGCGAAGTCCTGAGCGAGGAGACGAACGGAAAGCGGCCCCGCTACTATCTGCAGAATTTCCATTTCCAGTCGGGTGGCTGGATGACGGACGATTCAGCGGAGCGATATGACACCCAGGTCGAGGTGCTCTTCAACGGCACCGGCAATGCCATGCGGCGACAGGCCTTGCCGCAACTGCATGAAGTTTTTTCCGGGCGAGATCAGCGGAAGCTAAGACTTCTCGATATTGGCTGCGGGACAGGACGATTCCTGGATTTTCTGAAACAGGCATGGCCGCGGCTTCCGGCGCTCGGGCTCGATCTGTCCGAGCCGTATGTCAATCACGCCAAGCGCCACCTGCAGCGCTGGTCGAAGATGAACTTCGCGGTTGGAAATGCCGAGTCGCTACCGTTGCCCGATGCGAGCCAGGACGCGGTGACCGGTATTTTCCTGTTCCACGAATTGCCGCCGAAGGTGCGCCGCATCGTGTTGCGCGAATGCGCCAGGGTGCTGAAGTCGCGCGGCCGCCTTGTCCTTGTGGATTCGCTCCAGCGCGGCGACCGGCCGGATTACGAAGGGCTCCTGGAACTCTTTCCGCAGAATTATCACGAGCCCTATTATGAGAGCTACAGCACCGAGAACTTCGGCGCCCTCGCCGATAGTTGCGGCCTGACCCACATCCGGGACGTCCAGACCTTCGTCTCCAAGGTGATGGTATTCGACAAGCCGCCGCGATAAACGACGCAGCTTAGTTCCGCCGGACCGTGCGTATGACGTTCTCAATCAGCACTGCGGCGCATCCACCTAACAGTACGAATCCAACGGCCAAGGCGGAGGCTTTTAACATAATTGCTAGAAACACCGCGATGGCGGCGACCGCGAGGATAGCGAAAGCCAGGCTACCATCGTCAACAAATAGGTTCGCTACCTCGCGTATAATCGCTATGAGCGTTCTCATTTTGCGATCTCCGGTACCAACCGGCGTGCGAAAGCAACTAAGCCGACCGCGATCAACAAGAATACGATCACGAACCCCAGGATAGCGAGATCGCTGCCAGGCCAATTCACGCCGAGACCCTCGCCGGTCCAGAACACGCCGAACGCCGTGAGCATCAGCCCAACGCCAAACTTCAGGGTGTTCTCGGGAACGCGGGCCAACGGCCGGCGAACGGCAATTCCAGCAAAGAGAACGAGCACAAACGCGGCTAACGCACCGAGGCTCGCCGGAAGCAATAATCCAGGGCCCGCACCGATCGCGATGACGATAAAAACGACTTCGAGCCCTTCAATAACAACAGCCTTGAATGCCGTGATTCCGGCCAGCCAATCGAGGCGCGACTCATGAGCGCGCGCATCTTTCAAATTCGCCGTTGCTTGGTCGAATTTTAATTGCTCGTCGCGTAACGGAATGATGCCGGCAGCTCGCAGAATGGCAGTCCGCAACCAGCGCATTCCAAACAGCAAGAGCAACACGCCAATGACGATTTGCAGGAGATTGAGCGGGACGCGATTTAACATTGGACCCAGAACAACCACCATGAGTCCAAGCAGGACTAATCCCGCCAAGCTACCGAGAATAGCGGGACGATAACCACGTATTGTGCTGACGGCGAGCACGATCGTGAACGCCTCCACGACTTCGACGAGCGAAGCGAGAAACGCGGAAGTGATCGCCGGCGCGGCAGTAACCCATGAAACCATCGCTCACCTCGGAAATGATCGGGGGCGGATCCAGTGCGGTAAGCTACCCGCTCCGCGGGAGCCATCATAACCATATTCTCAGACGCCTACACCGTGCGTAAGCGTCGCGGTAGTGTCCCCAACCGTTGACATCCGGCGGCGGCGCGTTAGCATTTAAGCGAATGGGGATGGGGTCCCCCGAAACTGCCGCAAGGCTGATGACTCCTACCGCGTCACAATCGCGGTGGGGGTTGCGTGCGAACCCGCCGCGAGGCGGGTTTTTTATTGCCCGCGAATGCACGTTCGGAGGTGAGCATGACTGCCGTTTGGAGCTTAGCCGCCCTTTGGTTCGCGCTCGCGCTCTTCGCGAGCCTCATCGCGATCTATTTTCGCGTATCGACCGCGCTGACCGAAATCATTGTCGGCACCGGCGCGCAATGGATTCTTGGTATTTTCTTCGGGATCGCCGTGCTCGGTGCCGACGAGTCGTGGATCAAGTTTCTCGCCGGCGCCGGCGCCATCATGCTGACCTTCCTCGCCGGCGCCGAGCTCGACCCCGTCGTCTTTCGGCAGAAATGGAAGGAAGCGACCGCCGTCGGCGTCGCGAGCTTCCTGCTTCCCTTTCTCGGTTGCACGGCCGCCGCCTACTATTTGCTCGGCTGGGGCGTGCGCGCGAGTTGGCTTGCCGGCATCGCCATGTCCACGACATCGGTCGCCGTCGTCTATGCGGTGATGCTGGAATACGGGTTCAACAAGACCGCTTACGGCAAGACCATCCTCGCCGCCTGCTTCATCACCGATCTCGGCACCGTGCTGGCACTCGGCTTCATCTTTGCGCCGTTCGACATCAAGATGTTTGCCTTCGCGGCGGTGGCGCTCGCGGTCTTCGTCGCGGTCCCGTGGCTGACGCCGCGTCTGTTCAAGCGCCACGGCGACCGGCCATCGGAGTTGGAAGCGAAATATCTCCTGCTCATCCTGTTCGGGCTCGGCGGTCTCGCGGCCTGGGCCGGGAGCGAGGCGGTGTTGCCGGCTTATGTGCTCGGCATGCTGCTCGCGGGCTCGGTCGGCAGAAATCACGCGCTGATCCGCCGGCTGCGCACGCTCACGCTCGGGCTGATGACGCCGTTCTATTTCATCCGTGCCGGGTCTTATATCTCGATCCCGGCGCTCGTCGCCGCACCCGCCGCCTTCCTGCTCATGCTCGCGGTGAAGGTCGCCGCCAAATGCGTCGGTGTTTATCCGATCACCCGCGCCTATGGCTCGCGGCACCAGGAAGGCGTCTATACGACCCTGATGATGTCGACCGGCCTTACCTTCGGAACCATCTCGTCGTTGTTC
Organism: Hyphomicrobiales bacterium; assembly: GCA_003135415.1. GTDB lineage: Bacteria > Pseudomonadota > Alphaproteobacteria > Rhizobiales > Xanthobacteraceae > Palsa-892. The sequence continues at coordinate 6,685 of PLBP01000014.1, read as the reverse complement.
GGTCTCACCAACGGCATCATCGACCAGGCACAATATTCGGCGCTGGTCGCCGCCGTGATCGGCAGCGCCGTGATTCCGACCCTGATCGCCAATGCCTTCTTCCTGCCGCGCCATCTCCTGCCAAAGCACGCCGAGGCAATCCCGGAGGACGCTTGAAGCGGAGGAAACCAAGGCCGCCCGGCGCTTCGCAAGCGTAAAAGATTTGGTAGTCTGGGACGTGCCAAAGAAAAGATAAGAAAAGCTACCAACGATAAGAAATGAGGATGGGAGCCTTGTCAGGGGGGAGTTTCGGGCGCGGGCTCGCGTGCATGCTCGCCATGCTTGCGCTTTCCGCCGCGAACGGACACGCGCAAATGAGTGCCAATCCGCTTGAGGTGGGACAAAAGATCGAGACGCTCGGCCGCGCGCTCAACCCCGGCGTAGTCGCTGCGACCGCGGCACTCTACGATCCCTTGCAGGAGCAAAAGCCCTATGCGGGCATCCGCGTGCATCGCGACCTGAAATACGGACCCGACGAGCGCAACCGGCTCGACGCGTTCGCGCCCGATCCGCTGCCCACCGAGACGCGGCCTGTGCTCGTGTTCGTGCATGGCGGCGATTTCGTCGCCGGCGACAAGGCGGACCCCAAGAGCCCGTTCTATGAAAATATCGGCGTCTGGGCCGCGCGCAACGGCTTGATCGGCGTGAACGTCACCTATCGGCTCGCGCCCGATCATCCTTGGCCGGCGGGCATCGAGGACGTAGGCGCCGCTGTCCGCTGGGCGATCCAGAACGTGGCACCCTATGGCGGCGGACCTGACCGGATTTTCCTGATGGGTCATGGAGCCGGTGCCACCCATGTCGCCGACTATCTTTCGCATCCCGATCTCCAGCCGCCCGACGGCCCTGGTGTCGTCGGCGCGATTCTCCTCTCCGGTGTCTATGATCTTACAAAAATGCCGATGAACCGGAATTTGAAAGCGTATTACGGCGAGGATCCGGAGCATTATGCCGAGCGCTCGGCGCAGGCGGGCCTCCTCGATGCGAATATCCCCCTCTTCCTCGCCGGCGCGGAATTCGATCCCGCCGATTTTGAAAAGCAACGCAACGCGCTGAGGGAGGCGCTATGCGCCGCGCGGCATTGCCCGCGCTTTGTTGTTCTGCCGCGGCACAATCACATGTCCGAGGTGTATGCGATCAACACCAAGGATACCCTGCTCGTGCGCGCGATCTCCGACTTTATCAAGGCGCATTAATATTCGAACATTCGATCAAACGAGCCCCGCGAAGCCCAGCGCCGCAGCCGCCGCGAAAGCCCACAGCGGGTGGATGCGCGTGAAATAGGCGAGCGCCGCCGTCGCGGCACTGATCGCGACTGCCGCGAGACTCTGATCGGCCGCCCGCGCGATGAGATAGGCCGTCGCCGCCACCAGCCCTACCGTGACCGGCACGAGCCCGGCCTGAATCGCGATGCGGAGCGGCGCGTCCTTGAACCGCTCCCAGGCATGCGCGATGAAATAGGTGAGCAAGCATGTCGGCGTGCAGAGCGCCGCGGTCGCCGTCAACGCGCCAACGGCCCCGCCGAGTTGGTAGCCGATCAAGGTCACGATCAAGAGGTTCGGGCCGGGCGCGGCGTTGGCGATCGCGAAAAAATCGGTGAATTGCTGCTCGGAGAGCCAACGGTTGATATCGACGACTTGGCGATGAAGCTCGGGCACCGCGGCATTGATGCCGCCGATTGAGACGAAGGCGAGAAACACGAGCTGCACAAGGAAAGCAGAAAGCGCACTGTCATCTTTCATCTTCCCCTCCACCAAAAAACGGCGACACTGACCGGAGCGAGCGAAAGGACCACCCAATAGAGCGGAAGGCGGAGGAGCGCGACCGCAACGAAGGCGATTAACGCGAAAGCTAGCGCCGGAATCCGCCGCCCGCGCAAAAGCGGGAGAGCGAGTTTCGCCGCCATCGAAATCAGCAATCCCACCGCCGCCGCACTGAGACCCAAAAGACCGCTCCGCAGCCAAGAGACATCGCTGTAGCGCGAATAAAGCGCGCCACACACGATCATGAGGGCGACGGGCACGCCGAGAAGGCCGAGCGCGCAAACGATCGCGCCGAGCGGCCCGTGAAAGCGCACGCCGATCAGAATCGATAGATTCATAATGTTGGGGCCCGGCAGAAACTGCGCGAGCGCAAGGTCGTCGGCGAATTGTTCGCCGGTAAGCCAACGGCGCTTTTCGACGAGCACGATCTGCGCCCAAGGCAGCACACCGCCGAAGCCCGTCGCCGCGATGGCGAGGAAGCCGAAGAACAATTCGGAAAGCGTGGGAACGAGCGGCTTGGCGATTGCGGGCGGCGATTCGGACATGCGGCGCAATCATAAAGACCGGCGCGGCCCGTTCAATCAAACTCCGCTAGCGCGTTCGTCGCACTGCGAACACCGCGAGGAACCAAGGCTGCTTCCGCGCGTTGTGTCGGTGTAGTCCTTCAATTTCGCATCGCGGGAAAGGGGGTCAAAAAGGAGTCTGGGATGAAACGCAAATTATTGATGACCGCCGCAGCCATCGCATTGATGGCCGGCATGAATGGCGCCTCGGCGCAGACCGGCAGCGGCGAGCAACAGCAGCCGCGCATGCAGAATTCCCCTCCCGGTGCCACGGCGCCGAGGGGCGAAGAAACTGTGAAGCCGGGTATCCACGAGCGCGAACCCGGCGCCGCCGTCCAGAACGATCAGAAAGAAAAGACCAAGATCGGCCAGGGCCAGAACGAAGCGCAGCCCCGGCGCGAAGGACAGGCGACCCCGATGGATCAAAATGGCCCGCGTGAAAAGATGGGTCAGCAGGACCAAGGCCAAATTCAGGGTCACGGCCAAATGGAACAGAAGGAGCGCGCCACCCAAGAGGGCGCGCAGAAGCAGAACACCGCCGGCCAAGGCTCGGAGAGCTCGGCTAAGTCGGTGCAACTGTCTTCCGAACAGCGCACGAAAATCCACGCGACCTTCGCCAAAGGCCGGGCCGAGCGCATTACCAACGCAAACTTCACGATCCGCGTTGGCGCGCGCGTTCCCCGCACGGTGCGTTTCTATCCGCTGCCGGTCGAGATCGTTGACATCGTGCCTGAGTATCAGGGCTACGACTACGTTCTCGTCGGCGACGAGATCCTGATCATCGATCCGGAAACGCTTGAGATCGTGGCGGTCTTGCCGGCCTAAGCAGTCTCACAGCCAAGCAATCGAAAGGGCGGCTTTATGCCGCCCTTTTTTATACCCCTACTTCTTATTCGTCCGCAGCTTCGCCCAATATTCCAGCCGCTTCTTGATCTCGCGCTCGAAGCCGCGCTCGACCGGCTCATAAAATTTCTGCCGCCCCAAGCCTTCGGGGAAATAATCCTGGCCGGAGAACGCTCCATCGGCGTTGTGGTCGTATTCGTAGCCTTGCGAATAGCCCTCTTCCTGCATGAGCTTGGTCGGCGCGTTGAGGATGTGCTTCGGCGGCACCAGTGAGCCGCCCTCTTTTGCCGCCCGCATCGCGTTGCCGAACGCCGCATAGGCGGCGTTCGATTTCGGCGCGGTCGCGACGTAAATCACCGCTTCCGCGAGCGCGAGTTCGCCTTCGGGGCTGCCGAGAAAGTCATAAGCGTCCTTGGCGGCATTGGTGATGACGAGCGCTTGCGGGTCGGCGAGCCCGATGTCCTCGATCGCCATCCGCACCACGCGGCGCGCGATGTAGAGCGGGTTTTCGCCCGCGTCCAGCATGCGCGCGAGATAATAAAGTGCGGCGTCCGGATCGGAGCCACGCACCGACTTATGCAGCGCGGAAATCAAATTGTAGTGGCCATCTTGCGATTTGTCGTAGAGCGGCGCTCGCCGCTGCACGATCTCGACGAGGGAGGCCGGATCGAACACCTCGCCCGCGCGCGCCGCACGCCAGACTTCCTCGGCGAGCGTCAGCACGGCGCGGCCGTCGCCATCGGCCATGCGAATGAGCGTATCGCGCGCTTCACGATCGAGCGGCAGCTTCTTTCCTTCCATCGCCTCGGCGCGAGCGAGGATTTGTTCGAGCGCCGCCTCGTCGAGCGGCTTGAACACAAGGACGCGCGCGCGAGAAAGCAGCGCCGCGTTCAATTCAAAGGAGGGATTTTCCGTGGTGGCGCCGACAAGCGTGACGGTGCCATCTTCCATCACCGGCAGGAAAGAGTCCTGCTGCGCGCGGTTAAAGCGATGAATTTCGTCGACGAACAAGAGCGTCCCCTTCCCGATCTCCCGCCGCGCACGCGCCTCCCCGAACACTTTCTTCAAGTCGGCGATGCCGGAGAACACCGCGGAGATTTGCTGGAATTCGAGATCGGTCTCATGCGCGAGCAACCGCGCGACCGTGGTTTTGCCGGTGCCGGGCGGCCCCCAGAACACCAGCGAGCCGAGCGAGCGCGCGCCCAACATGCGTGTGAGCGCACCGTCGGGCCCGACCAGCGCCTCCTGTCCCACCACGTCGGAAAGCTTTTGCGGGCGCAGCTTGTCGGCGAGCGGCCGGGGCGCGGCGTGGTCGAGGGCCGCCGCCTGGAATAGGCTCGCATCCGTCCGCGGCTTCGCGCGCGGGCTCATCCGTTCAATACCACCGAGATCTGCTGCCCGCCGCGCATGATCACGATCCGCCACACGCGGCTCGGTTTCTGCGTCACGCGCTCGAGGTCGCGGGTCTTCGCGATCGCCTCGCCGTTTACCGACACGACCACGTCGCCGCGCTGAAAGCCGACATTGGTCGCAAGCGAGCCCTCGGCGAAATCGACGATCGCGACGCCCCCGGCCGAGATATCGAGCCGCAATTCGTCAGCGAGCGCCGGCGAAAGATTGGCGACTTTCGCGCCCAGGAACGGCGATTGCGCGCTAATGGTGATCTCGTCACGCGCGAACTCAGGCGCGCCTTCGAGCTTGACGGAAAGCGCGACGCTCTTGCTCTCCCGGTCGACGGCGACATTGGTGGTGCCCCCAAGCGGCTTGGTCGCGAAGCGGTAGCCGAAAGCGTTTTGGTCCTCGATGAGCTGGCCGTCGACCGAGACGATGAGGTCGCCGGTCTTGAGCCCCGCCTGCGCCGCCGGGCTTCCCGGCACTACGCTCACGACGAGCGCGCCGCTCGGCCGCTTCAGCCCCATGCTCTCGGCGATGTCGGGTGTCACGTCTTGCAATTTCGCGCCGAACCAGGGGCGCTTCACGGCCTTGCCGCCGCTCTTTGCCGAGTCGAGCACGACGCGCACCATGTTGACGGGGATGGCGAAGCCGATGCCGATCGAGCCGCCCGAGCGCGAGAAGATCGCGGTGTTGATGCCGACGAGGCGCCCCGCCATGTCGACGAGCGCGCCGCCGGAATTGCCGAGATTGATCGCGGCGTCGGTCTGGATGAAGAACGAATAGTCGGAAATGCCGACCTGCGTGCGCGCGAGCGCCGAAACGATCCCTTGCGTCACCGTCTGCCCGACACCGAACGGATCGCCGATCGCGAGCACGAAATCGCCGACCTGAATCTCGTCGGAATCGCCGAACTCGATCGCCGGAAAGCGCTCGTGGGCGTCCTTTAGCCGCAGCACCGCCAGATCGCTGCGCTGATCGCGCAACAGCACTTCGGCATCGAACTCGCGCTTGTCGGAGAGCGCCACGCGAATCTGATCGGCGCCCTCGATGACGTGATGATTGGTGACGACGATACCGCTCGGATCGACGATCACGCCCGAGCCGAGCGAGCGTTGAATGCGCTCGGCGGGCCGCCCCATACCCGGCACCCCGCCGAAAAAGCGGCGAAAGAACGGATCGTCGAAGAAAGGGTTGCTCGCCCCCTGCACCTTGCGCTGGGCATAGACGTTCACCACGGCGGGCGCCGCGCGTTTCACCACCGGGGCGAAGGAGAGCATGATTTCCGCCCGCGCTTGCGGCACGCGCGGCGCTGGGGGCGCAGCAGGCTGCGGTGCCTGGGCAAAGACCGGAAGGGAAGAAAACACGAGTGAAAGAGCGATTAAGGCGGCGCGAACGGGGTGGGTCATGGCGGAGATATAGAGCCGCCCTTGCGGCGGCGGAAGGGCGGAAATCGAGCGCCGTTTTTCGCTCCGACCGGCCCTTTATCACCCTGAGAAAGCAAAAGCCCCGGGCTATGCCGGGGCTTTTCTTCAAACTCTCCGGCTGCCGCCGGACCCGGACGTGGTCGTTTCTACGCCGCCGCCTCTTCCTTCGGTCGTGCCGCCACTTCCGCCGCGTGCCGGGCGCGATCTTCCTTGCCCTTGGCCTCGACATCGCGGTCGACGAATTCGATCACCGCGACCGGCGCCGCGTCGCCGAAGCGGAAGCCCGCCTTGACGATGCGGAGATAACCGCCCTTCCGCGCCTTGTAGCGAGGCGCGATCACGTCGAAGAGCTTCTTCACCGCCGGAAGATCCTTGATTTGCGAGATCGCCTGGCGCCGGGCGTGCAGGCTGCCCTTTTTAGCAAGCGTCACCAGCTTCTCCACCACCGGGCGAAGGTCTTTCGCCTTCGGCAGTGTCGTCGTCACCTGCTCATGGGTGATCAGCGCCGCCGACATATTGGCGAACATCGCCTTGCGATGCTCGGCGGTGCGATTGAATTTGCGGTGAGCGTTGCCGTGACGCATGACCTTCGTTCCTGAATTCCTCTCTCCGATTAGGAGAGGTGATCTTAGTAATGATCCTCGAAGCGCTTGGCGAG
>PLBP01000018.1:33261-85704 GCA_003135415.1 Hyphomicrobiales bacterium | reverse complement strand
TCGAATTTCTCCTTGGCCATGGCGTGCTCTCTTTCTTCGTCGGCGGTTTCGGCTTACTCGGCTTGACTTGGAGCGGGTGAAGGGAATCGAACCCTCGTCGTGAGCTTGGAAGGCTCCTGCTCTACCATTGAGCTACACCCGCAAGCGCCAATTCTTTCTTCGATTGCCTCGCTCCACCGGCTTGCCGAACCGCAGCTTGCGGAGCAAGCGAAGGCTGGTGGGGGAGGCAGGACTCGAACCTGCGAAGGCATAGCCAGCGGATTTACAGTCCGCCCCCTTTGCCGCTCGGGACACTCCCCCGGAAACTCCTCCGGCTGATGGGCAGATCTCTGGAAAACGACAAATCCCACTGAAAATTGCAGTAAATTCCGGGCGGTTATGGGGAGCGACCCCTTTCCTGTCAACCCCGAGGGCGCGCGAAAGCCCGTGGAATGCAGACTTTTCGGCCTCTCGCGCCGAGAGGTGGAGAAAATTGCCAAGCGCCCCCGTGCATGAAAAGAACCGGTCATGCGTAAACGAGAAAAAGGCCGCCGCGGACGGCCCTGGCAGAAGCGCGAGCAGCGCCGCGATAACGACCTCGCCCTGATCTATGGCTGGCATGCGGTGCAAGCCGCACTTGAAAACCCCGCGCGCCGGATCAGGCGCTTGCTCGTCACGCCGAACGGCGCGCGCAGGCTCGAGGAGCTCTCGATCAAACTCTCCCTCGCGCCGGACATCGTGCGGCCCGAGGAGATCGACAGGCTGCTCCCGCCCGACGCGGTGCATCAGGGAGTTTTGGCCGAGGCCGATCCCTTGCCCGCGCCCGCGCTCGAAGACCTCGCGCTCGATGGCATCGTGCTCATACTCGACCAGATCACCGACCCGCATAATTTTGGAGCCATCGTACGAAGTGCGGCCGCCTTCGCCGTCTCCGCCATCGTCACCACCGATCGCCACAGCCCGGAGACGACCGGTGTGCTCGCGAAGAGCGCCTCGGGCGGCCTCGAATACGTGCCGCTCGTGCTCGTGCAGAATCTTGCCCGCGCAATGGATGAGCTGAAGGCGCGCGGCTTTCTCCTCGTCGGCCTCGACGAAGCGGGCAACGCCGATCTCGCCGATGCCCCTCTTAAGGCCCCGCTCGCTCTCGTCGTGGGCGCCGAAGGCAAAGGCTTGCGCCAACTCACGCGCGAAACCTGCGATCTACTGGCGCGGCTCGACCTTCCGGGACAAATCAAGAGTCTGAATGTGTCGAACGCGGCGGCGGTCGCGCTGCATATCGCAACGACGCGGATTGCGGCCAAGTGTTAACCAAAATCTTTCCGCACCGTCCACGCAAATTTAGGAGGCAAGCATGGGGTGCTGCGCGACGACAACGCCTTCTTGCGTTCCGCTGAATTTCGAAACTGCCGGCTTCCTTCGTACCACCCAGTCCCTCAGGCTCAGTCCGAGGGGCAGAGGAGACTGTGCGGGGCCAAAGCGGCCCCGCACATGATCTGCCTGGTTAGGCTCGAACCTTTGCCGGTTCCCAGATACTTAACTTGTTGGTCTCCGGCATCACGATGACAGCGATCACGAAGCACACCGCCGGGACCAAGATCGGGTAGAGCAGTGCGTAACCGATGCTGCCGGTGGCCGCGAAAGAGGCGGAGGTTATGAACGGCACCAATCCGCCGCCCCAGCCGTTGCCGATGTGATAGGGTACCGATACCGACGTGTAGCGGATCCTGCCCGGGAAGAATTCCGCCAGGAACGCTCCGACCGGTCCGTAGACCATCCCGACATAATTCACGAGGATGAAGATGATGAAGATCGCGATGGGATAGTTGATGTTGCCCGGCTGTGTGACCGCTCCCAACCAGACATAAAGCGGATAGTAGGTGAGCGACGCGAGCAACATGCCGCCCAAGATCACGGGCTTACGGCCGATCTTGTCGGACAGCCAGCCATATAAGATCAGGCTCGGCGTTGCGAGGAGCAGCGCGGCTCCCACGATGTAGGCCGAGGTCAGCGGGTCGACCTTGGAGACCTGCTGCAGGAAGTACAGGGCCCAGAACTGACCGCTGTACCAGACTACGCCTTGCCCGATCAGCACGACACAGGCGATCAAAATGTATTTGATATTCGAGCTGAGGAAGGCCTCCTTCCAGGGGTTTTTGGTCATCTGCCCCTTGGCCTTGATCTCCTCGAAGATCGGCGTCTCTTGCAGCTGGAGCCGGATGTAGATCGCGACCGCCACCAGCACGAAGGACACCAGGAACGGAACACGCCACGCCCATGCGTTGAACACGTCATTGCCGAAGTAAGTGCGGGTAGCGATGATGACGGCCAGCGACACCACGATCCCGAGAGTGGGAGAGGTCTGTAGCCAACCCGTGTAGTAGCCGCGGTGTTCGTCCGCAACGTGCTCGGCGACATAAGTAATGGCACCGCCATACTCGCCGCCCAGACACAGGCCCTGGATCATCCGCATGCCGAAGAGGAGGAACGCGGCGGTCAGACCGATATCCGCGTAGGTCGGGATCAACCCGATCGCCCCCGTGCCCAGCCCCATTCCGGTGAGCGTAACGAGGAACGTGTATTTGCGGCCGACGCGGTCGCCCATCCATCCGAATAAGAATGCCCCCAGGGGACGGATCAGGAATCCGGCAGTGAACAGTGCAATCGTGCTCAGCAAAGCCGCGACCGGGTTAGATTGCTCAAAGAACTTGACCGACAAGACCGCGGCCAAGCTCCCGAAGATATAGAAGTCGTACCATTCGATAACGTTGCCCACGGACGCGGCGACGATCACGGTCCGGAAGTCCTGTGGGATTTTAGCAGCCATGTTATCCTCCCTATTTCTAGTTTTATTGTTCGGCCCGTCTCCGGGCTTCTCTCTCCGCGTATGTGTTCGCGACGGCTGACGCCGCGCGAATCTTCAACTGCGCAAGGGGACCTCCAGCAAAGCACGGCGCCCCCCCGACTGCCGCCGCTTCCCTCCCCGTTCTGGAGGTAGGAAATCGATATTTAACACTTGTAAGAGGTGCGCCCTTATAAGACTTTCGGACAAGGCAACGTGCCCTGCGATGGGTCCAATTTTGGAAACGCCCCTATTCGCAGTCGCAAAATGGCGGCCGGAACGTGAAGAAACCTTCGATCATTTCCGCTGGCGCCTGCCGATGCCAATTCGCAGAAGCTGCGTGCGTCCAAATTTCCTACGATTCACTATCTCAAGACGACGATCTGCAATATCCACGAGGAGTTTCGAAACGCGCAGATACGCCCGCGCCGGCGGACATATTGCGCATATCGGGGGCTGATCGGCCGCGTCCAAAGTCTTAGTGCCCAAAGTCTTATAGGGATGCTATTTCAGCGGCTATAGCGTCGGTTCGATGGGAGAAATTGAAGTCCCGGATTCAAAACCGCCCGCATAAAGAGGTGGACCGGGAAAATTTCCTATCAAAGATCCCTGCCGGAAAACTGAAAAGACCCAAGGGGGAGTTCAATATGAGTATGGCCAGAGCTTCCACCCGGGCCCAAGGCATGACGAGCGAAGAAAAGTTCGTCATTTTCGCCTCGTCGCTTGGTACCGTCTTCGAATGGTATGACTTTTATCTCTACGCCACACTCGCGCCGTTCTTCGCCGAGCTGTTCTTCCCGCCAGGCAACGATACGGCGGCGTTGCTGTCCGCGTTTGCCACTTACGCCGCCGGCTTCCTCGTACGCCCGTTCGGTGCGCTGATCTTCGGCCGCATCGGTGATCTCGTCGGCCGCAAATATACCTTCCTCGTCACCATCGTGGTCATGGGCAGCGCGACATTCCTCGTCGGCCTATTGCCAACCTTCGCCACCATCGGCTGGGCAGCACCGATTCTGCTCCTAACGCTGCGCCTTGCCCAGGGTCTTGCGCTCGGCGGCGAATATGGCGGAGCAGCGACCTATGTCGCCGAGCACTCGCGGTCCAACGAGCGCGGTTACACCACGAGCTACATCCAGACCACGGCGACGCTCGGGTTTCTCCTGGCGTTGATCGTGATCGGCCTCTGCCGCGTCTACATGGATGAGACAATATTCAAGTCGTGGGGCTGGCGCATACCGTTCCTTGTCTCACTGATCCTACTCGTCTTCTCGGTCTATATCCGGCTCAAGCTCAACGAGACGCCGATCTTCCAGAAGATGAAGGAGGAGGGTAAAGGTTCGAAGGCGCCGTTGACCGAAAGCTTTTTCCGCTATCCGAACAACAAGTACGTGCTATTGGCGCTGCTCGGCGCCACCGCCGGGCAGGGTGTGGTGTGGTACACGGGACAGTTCTATACCCTGTTCTTCCTGCTGCTCATATTGAAGCTGGACTTCGTCTCCACCTACGCCCTAATCGGCCTGTCGCTTGTGATCGGGACGCCATTCTTCATCGTATTCGGCTGGTTATCGGACCGGATTGGACGGCTGAAGATCATCTTGGCTGGCTGCCTGATCGCAGCGATGACTTACTTCCCGCTGTTCGAAGCATTGACCCACTTCATCAACCCAGACCTGGAAAAGTTTCAAAAGAACAATCAGGTCACGGTGACCGTCGATCGAGCGACCTGTCAGCACGTCGCGCCGTGGAATATCCCGACGCCGTGTGATAGCGCGCGTGACTTCCTCACCAAGGCCGGTGTGTCGTTCACCACGGCGAATGGCCCGGCCGGATCAGCACCCACCCTAACCATCAAGTCGGTTGCCGGCATCAAGACAGTCGACGGCTTTAATGCCGACAACTGGAAGACGGCCCTTGTGCAGGGGGGCTTGCCCGCCAATGCCGACACCGCCAAGCTCAACTGGTACAACTGGTTCATGGCCGAGTTGATCCTCGTAATCATGGTGATCTACGTCACCATGGTGTACGGGCCGATCGCCGCGTTCCTGGTCGAGATGTTCCCGACCAAGATCCGCTACACCTCGATGTCGCTGCCCTATCACATCGGCAACGGCTGGTTCGGCGGCATCCTGCCGCTGCTCGCAACGGCCCTGGTTGCAGCCTATGGCAACATCTACGCCGGCCTTTGGTACCCGATCATCGTAGCGGTAATGACCTTCGTCATCGGCAGTCTCCTGCTGCGCGACACGAAAGAGACCAACATCGTCACGAGTTCGGGCGTCGACAAGATGACGGCGAAGGGCTGATCCCGGCTGCGACCCAATCATGAGCGAGGCGGCTTTTTCCGCCCCGTTTTCTTTTGGGATAGATCGGGACTGCCACCGGTTGAGGGCAGGTTTTCTAGATCGCGGCCTTTANNATTCCTATTGCAGAAAGCCGCATCCGGAAGCATCGACGGATTTCACCCAAAAGGCTAAGTTCGCTGGTAAGACTCATATACGAGGCCGATCCATGCGGCGCACCGAAATCGAACAACAACGCAACGAATTGATCGAACGCCTGCGACAGGTGCGCTCGATCAATCCTCGCACCAACCCGCTTTACCGCAAGGCGTTAGGTCTGCTCACACGGACCTGGATGCGCACGCCGGCCATCCGCCACCTCGCGCTCCTGAAGACCGCGATGTGGCTGATCGATATCGCCGACAAATATCCGATGATATAGTCGCGGGGCTTATTTCTTGTCGTGAGCGTGCGCGCCGGGGTTTTTATCGTGCGCGTGGCCGTCGGAATTTGGCGCGTAAATCACCGAGGGTCCCTGGTAGGGCGCTTCGATCGTGGCCAGCGCAGAGTCGGATTGCGCACCCCACGAATGGAACCACGGCTCGGCCGGAATCGGCCGTCTCACCGGCGGCGAGCGATAGGCGCTGGGGTCGTAGCGATTGGTCGGGAAATAGCCGGTGCCGTAACGCGGGGTCGTGATCACATAGGGACCCTCGACGAACGGCACGATCGCGCCCGGCCGATAGAGGCCCCAATCGCCATAGACCACCGCGCCGTCGGGATAAATGAGCGGCATGTGATCGGCCTTGGCGTCTCGCGCCCCAAAGGTCACGAACGCGGCGACGAAGGCGGTGGCGATCAGTTTACGGACGGCCAAGATACACTCCCGTCGAGGCCGCCATCTTGCCACCGGCCGATTTTGGGACGGTTACCGTTGGTGAGTGATCTTGGCGTATGGTTAGCGTATTCGCTTGGCTCGTCTTTATCGGACGAATAAGCCAAACGGCCCGGCCGGCTTAGCTCAGCTGGTAGAGCACCCGCCTTGTAAGCGGGAGGTCGCAGGTTCGATCCCTGCAGCCGGCACCACTATTCCCCGAAGTTGCGAAGCATGGCGCCGACGATGTTCGAGTAATCGTCGGTCCAGACGCGCCGGGCGGGCGCCGGCAACGGTTCCCAGCCTTTTTCCTGCCGGGCAAGCGCACCAAAATCCGCGTCTGCGCGCGCGCAAGCCGCGACGGTTGAGCTGAACAGATATCTGTCCGAATCCTCGTTCTCGTTCGCCCTCGAGTTTTGGCGCGTGATGAGCCCATTCGCCTGCGCGATGCCGGCGACGACGGAACCAAGCTCCATGTGCCGGTTCGAAATGTGCATGACCACGATGCCGCCGGGAGCGAGCTTCTTGAGGTAAATCGCCATCGCCTCCTGCGTCAGCAGGTGAATGGGGATCGCGTCGGAGGTAAATGCGTCGACGATAATGAGGTCGTAGGCGCCGTCGTTCGCATCAGCAAGGGTCAACCGCGCGTCGCCGAGAACGATCTTCGCATCGGGCGCGCAACTCGTCAGAAAGGTGAAATAGCCGGGATTGGTCGCGACATCGACGATGCTCGGGTCGATTTCGTAGAAGTTCCAAATATCTCCTTCTCGCGCGTAGCAGGCAATGCTGCCACTACCGAGGCCGATCACCCCAAAGCGGAGCGCGCCCGGCCTCTTCCCGCGCATCGCGTTGATGACCTGAGCAAGCCCCGAATTCGCGTGATAATAGGTCAGCGGAACCGGCTTCACGTCGGGCGCCGGGGTGTCTTCGTCGATGAGCGCCTCGGCGCCATGAATGGTGGTGCCGTGCAGAAGGACGCGATAGCCGTCGGCGGTATCGTAAATCTTGTGAACGCCGAAGAAATTCCGCACCGACTCGCCTTGGTAGGATCCGACCTGATAAACGACGCCGACGGCGAGCGCGAGCGCGACCACGGCGGCAAACTTTAAAGAGTCGCGCAGGAAAATGACGGAAAGGAACAAGATGCTGGCGGCGATCGCCATCATTTTCCCCTCCGGCAGCGGGTGTTCGGAATGCGAAACGTGAAGCGCGATCGCCCCCGCGATGCCGAAAAGCAGAAGCCAGACGAGGCGTTCGGGCGCAATTCCGCCATCGAGCGCTCCCGGCCGGCATAATAGTCCCAGCACGATCAGCACCGGATATTCGGCGACCCAGTTGAAAATGTTGGGCGCGATCAGGCCGGCGGAGATGCCGCCGATCATGCCGCCGAACGACATCCAGAGATAAAAAGAGGTGAGATAGCGCGCCGATGGACGCCGGCGGGCAAGCTCGCCGTGGCAGACGAGCGCGGTGAAGAAGAACGCCGCGAGATTGATGAGGATCGTCATGAAGATCGAATCGGTCGAGCCGTTGAGGTAGACCCCGGTGAGCAGCGCGACGGTGACCGCTTGGGCCGCGAGCGCGAAGCGATGCGGAATGACCGGCCGGGTCTGAAACACGATCACGAAGGTGGCGAGATAAAGCGCGAGCGGAAGCACCCACAGGAGCGGCGCAGCGGCGACATCGGTCGAGATGTGCACGGTCACCGCGACCAGGAAGGCGGACGGAACCGCCGCGAGCGCGATCCAGATTAGCGTGTCCCTCCAGGTCGGCGCGCCCGCCGCGCCCGCGCGGGCAGGCTGAAGCGGCCTTCGGCCCGTAGCCTGCCAAAGCACTGCGCCGCAAAGCGCGACCAGCACAATCAACGCGTAAAAGCCGAAGGCCCAGAAACGCGTCTGTTCGCCGAGCCGCGTTAGCGGCTCGACGAGGAAAGGGTAGCTGAGAAGCGCGAGAAAGCTTCCGACATTGCTCGCCGCGTACAGAAAATAGGGATCGCGCGCCGAAGGATGGCCGGTGCGCGCGAACCACGCCTGCAACAGCGGCGCGTTCGCGGCAAGTGCGAAAAACGGCAGCCCGATCGAAACGGTGAAGAGGCCGATGAGATAAAAAGCCTCGCCCGAGACCGGCGGGCGTCCCCAGCCCGCCGCGATCGTGAGCGGAAGCGAGATGAGCGCGAGCAACAGCACCGCGAGATGGACGACGATCGACACGCGCCCGGGCAGATAACGCGTGATCAAATGCGCGTAGGCGTAGCCGGCGAGCAGCGCCGCCTGGAAGAAAACCATCGCCACCGACCACACCGAGGGCGAGCCGCCGAGCCGCGGCAACACGAGCTTGGTGAACATCGGCTGCACCGCGAAGATGAGGGCGGCGCTCAAGAAAATCGCGAGCGTAAAGAGCCCAAGCAAAACGCCGTTGGGAAGCGCCAGCGCGCGGCCGGCTTGGTTCTTCTGTTTTCGGGCGGCCATCGCTTCTCCGCAGATTCGAGAATGCCGAATCGCGGAAGCGATTGGCGGCAAGACGAGGGATGATCGCCGAAGCCCTCAAGCCCGTCCACTAGTGCCCCGAACCCGAAGTTCGCACGCATCGTGCAGCAAGGATGGTTGCGAACTTCGGGTTCAAAAGGGGCACTAGATCATAGCGTTACTGGTATCCCTTTGATTCCGAAGTTCGTATGAGCCTGTGCCGCGTGCGCTCACGAACTTCGGAATCGGAACACCAGCGCATATCGCCGCGCAACGAAAAAGGGCGGCGCTTTTCGCCGCCCTTCTTGCAAACTTCGCAGGCTTAGACCGGGATGATCGCCACAATCTCCCAGGTCTGCGGATCGATGATCAGGATCTCGTCGCCGACCACGATATATTTGTATCCTTGGTACTCGGGAGCGTATTCGACAAAATCATCCGGCATGTCATAGAAGGCGTAATCGTTCGGCACCGAGGCGCCGATGAAAATCGGAAAGCCGACACGCACCACCCGGTGGAAATGACCCCGGTCATGGCGGAAGGCATCGCGGATGTGAACCCGCTGCGTTTGAGAAATTTGTACGACGGCCGGTCCGCCCACCCTCTTTTGCTCGCCGGGTCCGCCCGCCCGCCTTTGCTCGCCGGGATGGATTTTGTTTTGTCCGATCCGCTGCTTATGAAAATTCTGCTGGTTGTTCTGGTTGTTGATGACGGCGCGATTGCGCGTCACATTGCGGTTGATCGTGACGTTGCGGTTCGAGTTCTGCCCGCGAACGGTGATTCGGTTTTGGTTTTGAACGCGCGCGGTATTGCCGCGATTGACGCCGCCGCCGGGCTGGGCATGAAATTTAGGGCCGCCGCCCGCATTGCCGTGGGGGCTGCCGCCCGCATTGACACGGGCACCGCCCCCTGGATGCGCCTGCCCCTGCCCCGGATTTCCTTTTTGATTTTGGTTTTCAGCGCCGAACGCGCCGGTCCCAAACATGAGCAGTCCGGCCAGCGCCAGATGCGCGACGTGCTTCACTTTCATGCTGGTCATTCCCAATACGCGAAACGATACGTCGTCCCACGAGGTAACTCGGTAGTCCTCGCGAAGTTCCACAAGGAATACGGAATAATAAAGACTTCGGGATTGTTCGGCCCGAGATCGAGAGCGGCCTTCCTCCCGGGAATATCGCACCACGATGAGGGTTCACCGCATCGTGAACGCTTCGCACCACGCGATACATCACGAGGACATTTCGCGGCGCCATGAGGAGTGCTGCCGACCTGCACAGAAGAAACGACCGCGAAATCGCGGATCATCGTTTTAAGGGAGAAACCCATGACCGAACTCAATCGTCGCACCATGCTCTCGGGCGCCGCTCTGGCCGGCGCCGCGATCACGCTCGGGCCCATCGCCCTGAACGCACCCGCCCGCGCTTCCGTCCCGGCGGCGGGCAAGCAAGTCCCCGGCTTCTATCGCTACAAAATCGGCGATTACGAAGTTACCGCGCTGAATGACGGCGTGCTCAACTTCGAATTGAAAGACGGATTCATCAAGAACGCAACGCTCCCCGACATACAAAAGGCACTCGCCGACGCCTTCCAACCGGCCGATGTCGTGCGCATTCCATTCACCGCACTCGCGGTGAACACCGGATCCAAGCTCGTTCTCATCGACACCGGCACCGGCGGACGCCTTACTCCGACCGCCGGCAGCTACATGGACAATCTCGCCGCCACCGGCATCGATCCGAAGGCCGTCGACAGCGTCGTGATCTCGCACTTCCATCCCGATCACATCAATGGCCTGCGGCTGAAGGACGATAGCCTCGCCTTCCCCAATGCCGAGGTGCAGGTGCCGGCGCCCGAATGGGCGTACTGGATGGACGACGGCAAGATGAGCTCGGCGCCCGACACGCTGAAAGGCAATTTCAACAACGTCCGCCGCGTGTTCGGCTCGATCGCCAAGGATGTGAAGCAGTTCGAGCCCGGCAAGGAAGTGGCGCCCGGCATCACTTCGATCGCCGCCCATGGCCACACGCCGGGCCACTGCGCCTTCGCGATCGCGTCGGGCAATCAATCCATGATGACGGTCGTTGATACCACCAACAACGCCTATTTGTTCGTGCGCAATCCGGAATGGCAGGCGGCGTTCGACATGGACGGCAACATGACCGTGGAAACGCGCAAGCGCCTCCTCAACCGCGCTGCCGCCGACAAGATGCTGGTCGCCGGCTATCACTGGCCGTTCCCGGCCGCCGGCTACATCACCAAGGAAGGCGCGGGCTATCGGCTCAATCCGATGGCCTGGAGCAGCATTCTCTGAACGCGCAAGAATTTCGCCAGGGCGAAGAGCGTCTTTATGCGCAGAGCGGTATTTTCATTCAGCTAGCGCCGGAGGTGAGCGGGAATCGGCGTCGGGGCCGCGAGCTTCATCAAGACATAGGTGACGGCGAGCGTCGCGAGATAAACCGCCACCTGCATTCCGCTCGGCTGGTCGTTATAGCCGATCAGCGTGTGCAGGATTTTGCCGAGCAAGCTCGAGTCCGAAAGAATGCCGGAGCTATTCCATAACACCGCGCTGAATGCGGTGACGATGTTCGCTTGCTCAAGGAACCCGACCGCTTGCGCCGCCATGCCGGCGGCGAGGAGAGCGATCATCAGGCTCGTTACCGCGAATAGATATCGCCCGGGAATACGCAACAGCCCAAAATAGGTCAGCACGCTGATGAGCGCGCCGAGCGCGAGGCCTGCGAGCCCCCCGAGAAAGATGCTGAGGCTCCATCCTCCTTCCGAGGTCACGATGCCGTAGAGGAACAGCACGACCTCGGATCCCTCGCGCAAGATGGCGATCCCGACCACCACCGCGAGCGCGAGCAAAGTGCGGGAGCCCGCGACGACGGCCTTTCCCAGCGTCAGCATCTCGGTGGCGATTTCCCGCCCGTGCCGGGCCATCCAGACATTGTGCCAGGTCAACATCGCCACGGCGATCCCGAGCACGCTCGCGTTGAATAGCTCCTGCCCCATACCGGCGAAGGCCGCCGTGATCGCGCCTACGAATACTGCAACCAGGCACGCACCGACGAAGCCCGCGAGAACGCCGCCCGCGATCCATTGCCCGCGATGCTCGACCGCCTTGGTCGCGGCCATCACGATACCGACGACGAGCCCGGCCTCGATGACCTCGCGAAATACGATGACGAGTGCGGCAACCATGCTTCAACCTTTACTTTACGACCAACACGCCGTTGCCGGTGTCCTGGTGAAAATCATCGAAGAACTTGTAGCTGCCGGGGGCAAGCGCGCGAATATTGACGCTGGCCTCGCCATTGGCCGGCACGATCTTTTCCACGCGAAGCGAAACGCTCTCGAATTCCATCGGCGTGGGGTCGAGATTCTTGATCCGAATGACGATCGGCTGATTGGCCGGCGCGACAATCGTGGTCGGTTGAAAGTGATGGTTCTTGATCGAGATCTCCACCGTCGCCGTTTGGGCGCTGACCTGCGGCGCCCCAACGAAGCAAAGCCATAAGGCCGCGGCAGCGAGTACCGCCCCCGTCCACTTCGTTTTTTTTGCTGCCGTCGGCATGACGTTCTCTCCTTTTGCGTGGCCAGTTGCGTGGCCAGCTTAAAATTCATAGGCGAATTTCAGCTTGCCCTTTTGACGCGAAAATTCATCGAGCTCGAGACGGCTGGGATCTCCGACCGTATGGCCCCTAACCTGTGTTGCCCAGGCCGCGGTTATGAAGGACTTGGGCGAGAGCTTCAGAAACATCGTGGGCCCGACGAAGAGCGCCTCTCCGGTGAACTGGTTGAAAGTGATTCCGTCATAATGGCAGAAATAGCCCACCTCCGCTCCGACCGTCAGCGGAGACAGCGGACGGAAAGAGATCGCGCCCGACAGCCCGAGCGTAGACTCCCGCGTCATCGCCTCGTTCAACGAATGCGTTACCTCGGGCTCGTAGATCGCGTTGAAGCCGAGATAGACCCGGTTCTCGATCAGCTCCATGTCGAGCGCGAGTTTCGTCTCGAATTCGTAGTTGGTGACCTGATTGCCGTTCGTTTCATCGATGCGGCGCCAATTCGGCTCGAATGAAATCGTGCCCGAGATTGGGGATTTCGGGCCGCGCTCGAGGAAAAGATAACGGACTTCGCCGAACAGGCCGCTGAACTCAAAAGCGTTGCGATTATCGAGGTCCATCACATTTTTGATGTTGTGGGACGCAACCAGCCCGCCGAGTTCGATTTGAAAGAATTGGCTCGGCGTGAATTCGTATTCGAGCTTGGTTTCGGTGGCGGCGTAACGGCCGTCGCGCTTGCCAAAACGGCCGACGGTTTCGGTCGAGACTTCCTTCTCGCCCTGCAGCCCGATGCCGGAGCCTTCGGTGAAACCGAAAATATATTTGGTTTCGATCTCATTGAAAGCGGTGGATATAAAATTCTGGCCGGAATCCTGGGCGCGCGCGGGCGTGAAACCACAAGCATAAAAAAACGGAGCCGCTGCTAGCGCCAGCGCAGCCATCAACCCATTTCTTGATCCGCTCATCGCCTTCTTGCTCCCGACCCAATTTGCCAAGCCCGGTTTCATAGACGAAGGCTTCGGGAGGAAAATGTCAAGCAAAATCAATAGTTTATATGGGTTCTAAGCTTCGCTAACTTCAAAATAGAAAAATTCAAAAGAGCGCGAGCATGATCGCGAAAAGTGGGGGGCCGGTTTTCGGAAAAGGTCATGCTCCAATAAGGAGCATGATCCCGAAAAGTGGACCCGGTTTTCGGAAAAGGTCATGCTCCAATAAGGAGCATGATCCCGAAAAGTGGACCCGGTTTTCGGAAAAGGACATGCTCCAAGAAAACGTTAGGGATACGCATCGGTTCACCCAAACCGATAGTGTTCTAAGCCGCCTCGCGCGGCAGCCGCGCCGGATCGTAGGACAAGAGCGGCGACAGCCATTTCTCGCACTCAGTCACGCTCCAGCCCTTGCGTTTGGCGTAATCCTCGACCTGATCGCGGTCGATGCGGCCGACGCCGAAATAGGCGCTCTCGGGATGGGAGAAATAAAGTCCCGACACCGAAGCGCCCGGCCACATGGCGAAGCTCTCGGTGAGCGTGATGCCGATTTCCTTTTCCGCACCGAGCAGGCGGAAGAGCGTCCCCTTCTCGGTATGATCGGGCTGCGCCGGATAGCCGGCCGCGGGGCGTATGCCGCGATAATTCTCCTCGATCAGTTTGTTGTTCGACAAATTTTCATCCGGCGCGTAGCCCCAGAATTCCTTGCGCACGCGCTGGTGCATTCTCTCGGCGAAAGCTTCCGCCAGCCGGTCGGAGAGCGCCTTCATGAGGATGGCGTCGTAATCGTTATTGGCACCCTTCAGCGCGGATGACTTCTGCTCCTCGCCGATGCCGGTGGTGACGGCGAAGCCGCCGAGATAATCGGAAACTTGGATCGCAAGCGGCGCCACGAAATCGGCGAGCGCCAAATTCACCCGCGCGTCGCGCCGCGGCATTTGCTGGCGCAGCGTGTGGAAGGTGGCAAGGCGCTCGCGCCGCCTGTCGTCCTTGAACAGCACGATGTCGTCGCCGTCGGAATTGGCGGGCCAGAATCCGATAATCGCGCGTGCTTCCAGCCAGCGCTCGTTGACGATTCGATCGAGCATGGCGAGCGCGTCCTTGTGCAACGCGCGCGCGGCGCTGCCGTATTTCGGATCGTCGAGAATCGCGGGGTAGCGGCCCTTGAGTTCCCATGCCGTGAAGAACGGCGACCAATCGATCACCGGCACGAGATCGGAAAGGTCGTAGTTGCGGAACGCACGCGCGCCGAAGAAAGCCGGCTTCGGCGGCAGATAATTCGAGAAATCGAGCTTTAGGCGATTTTCGCGCACGAGCGCGAGCGGCTGCCGCGTCTTGGTGTTGTCCGCGCGCGCGTGCGCTTCCGCAACCTTGGCATATTCGCCGCGCGTCTTGCTGACATAAGCGGAACGCGTTTCGGGGTTGAGCAGGGTCGAGACGACGCCGACCGCGCGGCTTGCGTCGGTGACGTAGACCGCCTGCCCGCGCAGGTAATTGGGCGCGATTTTCACAGCGGTATGCACCCGGCTCGTGGTGGCGCCGCCGATCAACAACGGTAGATCGAAGCCCTCGCGCTCCATCTCGGCCGCGACGTTGCACATCTCGTCGAGCGAGGGCGTGATCAGGCCCGACAGGCCGACGATGTCGACCTTTTCCCTCCGCGCCGTCTCCAGGATTTTCTGTGCCGACACCATCACGCCGAGATCGAGCACCTGGTAATTGTTGCACTGGAGCACGACGCCGACGATGTTCTTGCCGATGTCGTGCACGTCGCCTTTCACCGTGGCGAGCAGAATTTTTCCGACCGCCGGCGCCTCGGTCAGCCCCTGCTCCTCCTTTTCCTTCTCCATGAAGGGCAGGAGGTAAGCGACGGCCTGCTTCATCACGCGCGCGGATTTCACCACCTGCGGCAGGAACATCTTGCCCGCACCGAACAGATCGCCCACGACGTTCATGCCGCTCATCAGCGGTCCTTCGATCACCGCCAAGGGCCGCGGCGCGTTCTTGCGCGCCTCCTCGGTATCGGCCTCGATGAATTCGGTGATGCCGCTAATCAGTGCATGCTCGATCCGCTTCTCCACCGGCCATTCGCGCCAGGCGAGATCGGCCTCGCGCTTCTCCACGCCACCGCCCTTGTAGCGCTCGGCGAGCGACAACAGCCGCTCGGTCGCGTCGGCGCGGCGGTTCAGCACCACGTCCTCGCACGCCTCGCGCAATTCGGGATTCAGTTCGTCATAAACCGCGAGCTGGCCGGCATTGACGATACCCATGTCCATGCCGGCTGAAATCGCATGATAGAGAAAGACCGCGTGCATCGCCTCGCGCACGGCCTCGTTGCCGCGGAAGGAGAAGGAAAGGTTCGATACGCCGCCGGAAATATGCGCGTAGGGCAAATTTTTGCGAATCCAGCGCACCGCCTCGATGTAGGTGACGCCGTAATTCGCATGTTCCTCGATGCCGGTCGCGACCGCGAAGATGTTGGGATCGAAGATGATGTCCTCGGGCGGGAAGCCGACTTCCTCGGTGAGAATCTTATAGGCGCGCGCACAGATGGTGGTTTTGCGCTCGAAGGTGTCGGCCTGACCTTTCTCGTCGAAGGCCATCACCACGACGGCGGCGCCATAGCGCCGCACGAGGCGCGCGTGAACGCGAAAGGCTTCCTCGCCTTCCTTCATCGAGATCGAGTTGACGATGCCCTTGCCTTGCAGGCATTTGAGACCGGCCTCGATCACCGACCATTTCGATGAATCGACCATGATCGGCACGCGCGCGATGTCGGGCTCCGACGCAATGAGGTTGAGGAACGTCACCATCGCGGCTTGCGAATCGAGCAAGCCCTCGTCCATGTTGACGTCGATCACCTGCGCGCCATTCACGACCTGGTCGCGCGCGACATCGAGCGCGGCGGCATAGTCGCCTTCCTTGACGAGTTTGCGGAAGCGCGCGGAGCCGGTGACGTTGGTGCGCTCGCCGATATTGACGAAGGGAATTTCCGGCGAAAGCTCGAACGGCTCGAGGCCGGCGAGCCGCAGCCGCTTCGGAATATCAGGAATGCGGCGCGGGGGCTTTCCCTCGACCGCCTTCGCGATCGCCGCGATGTGCTCGGGCGTCGTGCCGCAGCAGCCGCCGACAATGTTGACGATCCCCGCGCTCGCGAACTCGCCGAGGAGTTCCGCCATGTATTCCGGGCTCTCGTCGTAGCGGCCGAACTCGTTCGGCAGCCCCGCGTTCGGATAGGCGCAGACGAGTATATCGGCGACGCGCGAAATTTCCGCGATATGCGCGCGCAATTCCTTTGCTCCCAGTGCGCAATTCAGGCCCACAGACAATGGCTTTGCGTGTGCGATCGAGTTCCAGAATGCCGCCGGCGTCTGGCCCGAAAGCGTGCGCCCCGAAAGATCGGTAATGGTGCCCGAGATCATCAAGGGCAGCCGGATGCCGCGTTCCTCGAATAGTTTTTCGATCGCGAAAATCGCAGCCTTGGCATTGAGCGTGTCGAAGATGGTCTCGATGATGAGAAGCTCGGCACCGCCATCGACGAGGCCGCGCGCCTGTTCGTGATAGGCCGCGACCAATTCGTCGAAAGAAACAGCGCGGAATCCGGGATCGGAAACATTTGGCGAGATCGACGCGGTGCGGTTCGTCGGTCCGAGCGCGCCGGCGACGAAACGGCGGCGGCCGTCTTCCGTTTGCGCGAGCATTGCCGCTTCGCGCGCGAGCCGCGCGCCGGCGAGGTTCAACTCATAAGCGACTTCCTCCATGCCGTAATCGGCCTGGGCGATGCGAGTGGAGGAAAAGGTATTGGTTTCGACGATATCGGCGCCGGCGCGGAAGTAATGGTGATGAATGTCGCGGATCGCCTTCGGCTGGGTGAGATTGAGAAGGTCGTTGTTCCCCCTCACCTCGCGGTTCCAGGCGTCGAAGCGGGCGCCGCGAAACGCGTCCTCGTCGTAGCCCAACTCCTGAATCATCGTGCCCATGGCGCCGTCGAGCACGAGGATACGCTCACGCGCGGCTTCGCGCAGCACGCGCTCGACTTCAGCGCCGTCAACGGGCGGCAATTCTTCCGTCATGACGCCGCCCTGATTTCCGCCGCGGCGGGCCGCAGGCCGAGGAGATGACATGTGGCGTAGACGAGATCGGCCCGATTCAAGGTGTAGAAATGAAACTCGCGCACGCCCTTGTCGACGAGATCGAGCACCTGCTCGGCGGCGACGGCGGCGGCGATGAGCTTGCGCGTCGCTGGATCATCGTCGAGCCCGTCGAAGCGCCGCGCGATCCAGGAAGGCATCGAAGTGCCGCAGCTCTCGGCGAAGTTGCGCGCCTGCTTGAAGTTCTGTACCGGCAAGATACCGGGGACAATCGGCACGGATATTCCCCGCGCGCGCACCTTGTCGAGAAAGCGGAAATAGACGGCATTGTCGAAGAAGAACTGCGTCATCGCCCGCGTCGCGCCCGCGTCCACCTTGCGCGCGAGCACGTCGAGCTCCGCCTCGATCGAGGGGCTATCGGGATGCTTTTCCGGATAGGCCGAAACCGAAATTTCGAAATCGCCGATCTTCTTCAAGCCAGTGATGAGATCGGTGGTGTAGGCGTAGCCTCCCGGATGCGGCACGTAGCGCTTGCCGGCGCCCTCGGGCGGATCGCCGCGGAGGGCCACGATATGGCGGACGCCCGCGTCCCAATAGCCGCGCGCGACCGTGTCGATTTCCTCGCGGGTCGCGGCGACGCAGGTAAGATGGGCCGCGGGCTTGAGCTTGGTTTCCGCGAGAATCCTCACAATGGTCGCGTGCGTGCGTTCCCGCGTCGAGCCGCCGGCGCCATAGGTGACCGAAACGAAATTCGGCTTCAGCGGCGCGAGCCGGGCGACCGAGGTCCACAGCGTCTGTTCCATTTCCGCGGTCTTCGGCGGGAAGAATTCGAAGGAGACCGCAATGGGGGTGGAGCGCTCGCGGCTCTGACGAAAGGTTTCGACGCTCATGCGGCCTCGTGATCCGATCGATCCCTAGGCAAATTTCCTTAGGAAACCGGCCTAGTCAGGGATCATGCATACAATAACGATATAAAGATATCTTTATATAGATACTTGGCTTGACTCTACAAGCGTTAAGAGTTCCCATTGGCATTGGTGCAGGCGGTCCGGTCATGAAGCGGCCGGGCCATTTGGGAACGCGGTAAGGCATTGATGGAATGGGCCAATTCCGCGGCTGCTCCCGCAACTGTAGGCGGGTAGTCCCTTCCACATGCCACTGGGCGAGAGCCCGGGAAGGCGGAATGGGGCGACGACCCGCGAGCCAGGAGACCGGTCTGCACTGGTCATCCTTTCGACGTGCGGCGAGCGCGTATGGAGCGGTTTGTCCGCAGCGGTGACTACCGAAGTCAACCGTTGCGGGGAGCCGATGCAGCCGCTTCCGAAATTCGAGGGTGCTTACGCCCGGACCGGGAATCCGGCGCGCGTTCGCTCTTCCGCGACTTGTCCAACGACAATCGCTGGGGGCGATCCATGTCCATTCATCCGAAACAAGCAAAGTTCGCGTTAGCCTTTTTTCTCAGCCTTCCCTTCTCTTCCGCTTTTGCGCAAAGCGGTCCGCTGAATACGCTGCCGGACACGGTGGTGAGCGCAACTGCGCTGCCGACGCCGAGCGAGGAAATCGGAAGCACGGTCACGGTGATCACGGAAGATCAGATCCAGCGCGACCAGCGCCGGACCGTTCCCGATGTCTTGCAGACCGTGCCGGGCCTCAATGTGGTCCAGACCGGCGGCGTAGGCGGTCAAACATCCGTTTTCATTCGCGGCACCAATTCGAACCACGTTAAGGTTCTGATCGACGGCATCGATGTCAGCGACCCCACCCAGCCGAGCCGGGCGTTCGATTTCGGAAATCTGAGCACGACGGATATCGAGCGCATTGAAGTGCTTCGCGGCCCGCAAAGCGGGCTATACGGCGCGGATGCGATCGGCGGCGTGATCTCGATCACGACCAAGAAAGGTTCGGGCCCTCCGCAATGGAAGGCGACCATCGAGGGCGGATCTTTCGGCACCTTCAATCAATCGATCCAGGTCAGCGGCGGGACGGTAAACACCAACTATGCTTTCAGCGTTTCGCACATTTTGAGTGCGAGCGTGCCGGTCACACCGCTCAACCTTTTGCCGCCCGGCGAAACGCGACATAACGATTTTTACGACAACTGGACCTACAGCGGAAAAGTCGGCGCCGACCTGTCGGAAATCTTCAGCCTGAACTTTGTCGGCCGCTATACCGATGCCGCCCGGCATTTCACCCAGGACGACTCGTTCCCCTCGTTTCCCAACCCGGATCAAACCTCGTCGAGAAATCACGAATTTTACGGGTTGACGGATGCGGTATGGAAGCTATTCGACGGCAAATTCAACAACCATCTTGGCATTGCTTATACCGACGTCGGCCGCCGCGCCTTCGACCCGGATTCGTTTCTGGCCTTCAGTCCTCCGTTGAATATTTTTGCCGGCGACCGGATCAAATACTATTGGAAGTCCGACTTGGCGCTGATGCCGGGGCAAACGCTCTACATGGGCGTCGAACAGGAGCAGGAAAAAGCAAACTTCAACGAGTTCGGCTTTCTCACCCAGGGCAGCAACCGCAATACCGGCAGCTATGCCGAATTGCATTCCGCCTTCGGGGACCGGGTGTTTCTGACGTCGAATATCCGCCACGACGAAAACGAGAATTTCGGCGGTCACGACACTTGGCGCCTGGCGCCCAGCTTCGTGATCAAGGAAACGGGCACCACATTGAAAGCGAGTTACGGAACGGGCTTTCATGCTCCGTCGCTGGATCAGATCTTCGGGCCGTTCGGCGCCAATCCGAATTTGCAGCCCGAAGTGAGCAAAGGCTACGATTTCGGCTTCGAACAGGCCCTATTCGAGAAACGGATTCAGTTCGGCGCTACTTACTTCAACAACAACATCATGAATCTGATCGTTCCCGATCCGATCACGTTCATCAACGAAAATGTCGCGGCCGCAAAGATCCACGGCATCGAGTCGTTCGTTTCGGCTCAAATCAGCAATAGCTTCCAGATCCGGGCCGATTACACGCGAACGATCGCGATCGACGCAACGACCGGCCTCGAACTGATCAGAAGACCGGCGAACAAGACGAGCGTGAGCGCCGTTTGGCAGCCGATCGACGCGCTTACGTTGAGTGCGACAGCGCTCTGGGTCGGCGATTGGATGGACGTTCCGCGGGCCGGCGGCGTATCTTCGGTCGCACCGGGATACAACACGATCAATCTCGCCGCCAATTACAAGATGAATGAGAATCTCGTCGTGTTTGGCCGCATCGATAACCTCTTGGATAAACACTACGAAGATCCATTGGGTTTCGAGAAGACAGGTATCGGGGTTTACGGCGGCGTGCGTGTCATTCGCTAAAGGCGGGATGGACGCGGCTGCGAAAGCTCGCGCGTGATTGCGGCGGATTCAATGCTCCGTCTCGGCGAGAATCCAGTCGATGAAGGACTGATTCCCGCCGCTGACGGAAAGCACCAGGATCGCCGGCGTCTCGTATGAATGATCGGCGCGGAGCGCCGCGGTAACGCGCTCGGCGAGCGAGGCCCGCGTTTTCACGATCATCACCACTTCGTCGGCGGCCTCGATCGCGCCCTTCCAGCGATAGATCGAGCGCATGCCCGGCACGATATTCACGCAGGCGGCTAAGCCCGCCTCCACGATCTTGCGGCCGCTTTTCTCCGCTTCGACAAGCGACGGATAGGTCGTGTATAGGAGAACCGGCTCGTCCTTCATTGCAGTTTCCCGCGCATATTTGCCATGACCAAGCCCGTCCAAAGCTACGACAAGATCGCCTTCGTCGCGAGCGCGCAGGACGAGGCCGACGCCGCCAAGAAAGCGCTCGCCACGCGTTATGGCGATATCGATCCGGCACAAGCCGATGTCGTCGTGGCGCTCGGCGGCGACGGATTGATGCTGCAAACGCTCCACCGCTTTCGCGATACCGGCAAGCCGATCTATGGCATGAGCCGCGGCTCGATCGGCTTTCTCATGAACGAGTTCGTCGTCGACAATCTAAAGGAGCGGATTGCCGCGGCCGAGCGTACCGTGATCCATCCACTCGCCATGGAAGCGGTCGATGCCGCCGGCAAAAGCCATCGCGCGCCCGCTATCAACGAGGTTTATCTGTTTCGCGAAACCTACCAGGCCGCGAAACTGCGGCTCTCGATCGACGGCAAGGTGCGGCTTACCGAATTGATCTCCGACGGCATCCTGGTTGCGACGCCCGCGGGCTCCACCGCCTATAACCTCTCCGCCCACGGGCCGATCCTGCCCCTCAATGCAACGCTGCTTGCGCTGACGCCGTTGAGCCCGTTCCGCCCGCGCCGCTGGCGCGGCGCGCTTCTCCCCGATACCGCCCGCATCGAAATCGCCGTGCTCGAACCCGACAAGCGGCCGGTGAGTGCCGTCGCTGACCATTTCGAGGTCCGCTCCGTGGTCGCGGTGCGGGCGCGCATGGACAAGGCCTCCTCCATGATCATGCTGTTCGACTCCGGCCATAACCTCGACGAGCGCATCCTCGCCGAGCAGTTCGGCTCCTGAATTACCGGAAAATTAACGCTGCCCGGCGCTAATGGGCCCGAGGCCCGCGCGAGGGTTTCGTGCGCGGGGACGGCATGCGCGAGCAAATTCACACCATCAATGACAAAACCGGCAAGGAAATCTTCGAGCGCCTGGCGCTCATCGTCGAAAGTTTTCTCTCGCAAGAGCTGGGCGAGGCTTACGCCAATATTGCCGGCGATGCGCCGCTCGCCGCGCTGCCGACAAAGCGGGCCGGCGGGAAATAGTGGCTTGTAGCCGTGGGCTTTTAGGCCGCGGCGACCAGATCCTCGGTGTAGATACGCGCCTCTTCGCGCGCCGCTTCGGCGGCAAGCTTGCGCAAGAGCGCGAGCAGATGGTCAAGCTCGCCGTCGGCCGCTTCTTCGTAGCGAACGAGCACGCGCTCGACGATGCGCCGGCGCAGCACCGCATGCCCTAGCGTGTCGCCGGCAAATCCCGTTTCGTGGATCACTTCAAGGGCGGCGCGGAAGGCGCGATAGGCGGCGTCGGGCAATCCGGCTTTCTGGTAGAGCGCGTGAAAGCCGTGGCCGGAGCGATCGGAGACGATGGCCGCGACGCGCCCGGGCTTGAGGCCGGAAAGTTCCGCGAGCGCTTCGATCAGAAAGCGCAGATTGCCGGCGAGCAGCGCCCGCAGCATCAGCCCACCCGTGAGCTGTCCGCTCGCGACCAGATGGCGGATCAGATGCGTGACCTCGCGCGAATCGGTTTCGGCGGCGATTTCCACGGTTACGCGGTCGCAAGCATCGCGCGCGACGTGATGCGCGCGCTCCTCGGGCAACCATTCCCGATGCGCGACGAAACGGGCAAGCGTGTCGGAAAGCTTTGCCACGAGCGCCTGGCGCGTCTCGACCGCGAGGTCCTCGCGCAGCAGCAGCGGCTCGCGCACGGCGGCAAGATGGCCATGCCGCTCGGCGATGCGGTTGAGAGCCGCTCCCGTAAGCTCCGCCTCGGAATTTTCGATCAGCGTGAGACAGGCCGCGGCGGCCCCGATCTCGGCGATGGCGGCGGCCAGCGAGCGCGAGAGCGGCGTGCGCGAGGCGACCGCGCATTGCACCCGCTCGACCGTGCCGGCGATGAGATCGATCAGCTCGCCCTCGCTCAGAACCGGCGAGCGCGCGGCGACGATCTCGGCGATATCGGTCTGGTCGCGGACGAGCCCCAGGATCACGCCGTGCGGGGCGTCGACGGAGGAAGCGAGCGCTTCGGCGAGCGCGCGGCGCACCAGCGTCGACGGATCGTCGAGCAGCACCGTCATTGCCGCTTCGGCGGCAAGCCGGTCCTCGCGTGCAAGATCCGAATAAAGATAGGCACGGGCGAGAGCGCTGGTTGCATCGGCCCGGTCTCCCGGAGGCGCCGTCTGAATCCAGCACAAGAACTGACGTACAATCATCGCGATACTCGACGCTGCCGACTGCTTCGGGAGAGGAGTATCGCGCCCGCCGCTTAATAAAGCGTTCAGCGTAAATCTTTGGAATTGATTAACAATTGCGCCGCGGAAGAAAAGGCTCAGGTGCCTGCGCGCCGCCCGCCATTGATGACCGTATCTTTCTGAAAGTTGGAAAGCTCGGCCGGGGCGCCGGCGCCATCGCCGTTCCCGGTGGAAACGATCCGCCGCGCGCCCGTGTCACCGCCGCCCATAAATCGCGCACCGTGTCCGAGAGCGCGCCGCTGCGCTCGGTGCGGAACATCGACTGGAAGATGGGTCCGACGTTTGCGGTCAACCCTTGGGCCGAGGACGGCGATTCCAAATCGGGAAGCTGTACCGGCACCATGCGGACCCGCGGCGACTCGGTGCGCCCTGCGGACCTTGCCGCCGGTACAAGGTTAGCCGGCAAAACCGGCTCCGCCGAGTCGATCGCCTGATCGGAGTTCACGACTTGCACCACGCCCGCCTGTGGCTCCAGCGATGGAGGCGAAGTTCGATCGTGCTTGGCGACGAGTCCGGCATAGACATCGGCGGCATTTCTCGCCGATCCGTCGCGCGTGTAGAAAATCGAGCGATTGGCGCGCGCGGCATCCGGAAAGGCGCTCGCGGCGGAGGCGGAAGGCTGGTTCTGCGCCATCGAAATCAGTTTGCGGGCGCCGCTCGCCCCTAGAAAATGCGCGATGTAGAGTTCGCCCGAACTCGGCTCGCGCCCGATATTCGCGGCGAGGTAATCGGAATTGCGGCTGGCGAGCGCGCCGGCCATCAGCGCGGAAACGGTGGGGTCGTCGCGGAGCTTGAGGATTTCGGCGAGCTTGGCGGGATCGCTCACTACGTAGCGGCCGCTCGCGGTCCGATCGATCGCGGAGGCATATTGCGCGAGGCCATAGCGCGGCCCCTCTTCCTTGACCATGGCGAGCCAGGTGGTGTCGATGAACTGGAAGAGCCCGCGTGCCGAGGACGTCGAAGCCTTGGCGGTCGGATCGAACGCGGATTCACGGGCCGCCGTACGCAAGAGAAAATCGAAGGAGGTTCCCGTCGTCCGGCTCGCCGCCTGGATCGCCGAGTTGATGCGGTCGCCCGCACCGCTGACATTGTCGAGGACCATTCCGGTTGTCCCCCGGCCGCCCGCCCGGATCGGGCGAAAGGTCGGACCGCGCCGCCTAACCATTGGGTTGCTATGGTAAAGGAAGCCTTAACGAGCCTGAACCGGGAGGAGACCATGAGCGAGCCCCGCCGCCACAAGCGAGGCGGCCTTTATTTCGAGGATTTCAAGGTGGGCGAAACAATCGAGCACCGGCTCACCCGCACGGTGACCGAGATGGACAACATGCTGTTCTCGAACATGACGCTCAATCCGCAGCCGCTGCACATCGACCGGCATTTTTGCCTGGAGACCGAGTGGAAGCAGCCGCTGATGAACTCGCTCTTCACGCTCGGGCTGATGATCGGGATTTCGGTCAACGACACCACCGTCGGCACCACGATCGCCAATCTCGGCATGCAGGACGTGAAGTTTCCGCACCCGCTGTTTCAGGGCGACACGCTGCATTGCACGACCGAGATCCTCGACAAGCGCGAATCGAAATCGCGGCCGGATGCCGGCATCGTCGAATTCCTCCACCGCGCGTTCAACCAGGACGACAAGCTCGTCGCCGAATGCCGGCGCCAGGCCTTCATGCGCAAGCGGCCTTCTAAATAAGCTTCGCCGCTTTGGCGCGCGCGATCACGTGCTCGGCATATTTGACGTGCAGCATGTCGAGCATCACGCCCTTGAAACCCACCGTGCCCTTTCCCGCCTTGGCGAAGGCATCGAGGATTTCCTGCGCGCGCGCGATCGTCTCCTTCGACGGCGTGAAGACATCGTTCACTACCGGCACCTGGTCCGGATGAATCGCCATCTTCCCGAGAAAGCCGTCGCGGCGGGCGGCGAGCGAATCTTTTCGCAAGCCCTCAGTGTCCTTGTAGTTGGTGAACACCGTATCGATCGGCGTTACCCCGGAGGCGACTGCCGCGAAGAGACAAAGCGAGCGCGCGAGCCGATAAGGCTCGATATAGCGGCCGTCGGGATAGCGGTTCGCTTCCGCCGCGATTTCGGCCGCGAGGTCCTCTGCGCCCCAGGTCAGCGCCTCGCAGCGCGGGCTCGCGCCGCGATAAGTCCCCATGTTGAATATCGACGCGGCGGTTTCGGTCGCGATCGGAATGATTTTGGTCGAGCCGTCGGGAAGACCGGCGATCGCCTCGCGCGGAGCGAGCTTGGCGCCGAGCGCGATCACGTCGGCGCCGCCCCCCGACTTCGGCAGCATGATGCCCTCGGGCGTGCCGGCGAGCACGGCGTCGAGATCGTCGTCGATCAATCCCGAACGGAGCGCGTTCACGCGCACATAAAACCGCGGGCGCGGCTCGTCGCGCGAGAGCGAGCGTAAAAAATCGCGCACGATTTCGCGCGCGCGCACCTTCGCGTCCGGCGCGACGGAGTCCTCGAGATCGAGGATCAGGACATCGGCGCCCGCGCCGAGCGATTTCGCGAGCTTCTTTTCGCTGTCGCCGGGCACGAACAGAAGCGAGCGCATATCAGCCGGGCCTGACCATGGTGAAGCTCTCGTCGAGAACGGAATAGTCGTGATAGCCGCCGCGCGCGATCGGCTTCATCGCGGCACTATCGAGCAGCCCGTTCTTGATGAAACGCTCATCGATGTAAATGCCGACCACTTGCCCGATGACGACGTGCCGGTCGAGCGGCCTTCCCGCGATATCGTGGAGCGGAACGATCTGCACAACCTTGCACTCCATCGCGCAAGGGGAAGCCGCGACGCGCGGCGGCTTCACCAGCTTCGAGGGGGCCGCTTTCAGCCCCGCCACTTCCATTTCGTTGACCCCGCGCGGCAGCATCGCCGAGGTTTTGTTCATCTCCTCACGCAAGTCCCAGGTCGCGAGCGAGCAGACGAATTCCTTGGTTTCGGTGATATTGGCGACCGAATCCTTGAAGCCCTCGCTCGAAAACATCACCATCGGCGGGCGCGAAGATACGCCGTTGAAATAGGAGTAAGGCGCGAGGTTGATCTCGCCCTTCGCGCTCATCGAGGTGATCCAGCCGATCGGGCGCGGCGCCACGATCGCCTTGAACGGATCGTGTGGAAGTCCGTGGTCGTTCTTGTCGGTGTGATAAAACATCGGTTCCTCTAAATTCGCGTCACGATTTCGGAAAGCGGCGGCCGCGGGCGCTCTTCTTGCGCAGCTTTCGGCGTGCCGATGTGAATGAACCCAGCGATGCGCTCGCCCGCGCCGACGCCGAGGAGATCGAGACAAGGCCGCTCATAGGCCGCCCAGCCGGTGACCCAGTTGGCGCCATAGCCCATGGCATGCGCGGCGAGCACAAGGCTCATGCAGGCGGCGCCCGCCGACAGGACCTGTTCCCATTCTGGAATCTTCGGGTGCGGGCCAGCGCGCGAGATCACCGTGACGACGAGCGGAGAGTGGGCGAAGCGTCCCGGCTCCTTCGCGACCTGGTCTTCCGTCGCTTCCGGATGGGCCTTGCGCAAAAGCGGCAGCAGTTCCGCAGCGACCAGCTTCTTCTGCTCGCCCTCGATCACGAGGAAGCGCCAGGGCACGA
This sequence comes from Hyphomicrobiales bacterium, assembly GCA_003135415.1. Taxonomy (GTDB): domain Bacteria; phylum Pseudomonadota; class Alphaproteobacteria; order Rhizobiales; family Xanthobacteraceae; genus Palsa-892. The sequence continues at coordinate 59,069 of PLBP01000018.1, read as the reverse complement.
GTTTGCCGTGGTCCGGCACGCGCGCGGCAACGGAAAGAATCGTGTCGAGCTCGGCGGCGCTCGGACCCGGCGCCTCTAGATCGGGGATGCGCGGCGAGCGGCGCGTTCGCATGAGTTGAAGCGCGTCCGGCATGGGATGGTCTTAGCCTTTCGCTTAGCCCGGTGGAAACCCTAGAAGCCCGAACGGCCGCGGCATTTCCAGATGCGAGCCACCGGCCTTGCAATCGCCCCAAGGCCGGGGGAAAACGGCGCCGATGCTATCCATCAGTACTCTAGCCCGGCTCTCGGCCTTCGCGCTCCTAGCCTTGTCATCGGCCGGGGCCTTCGCCCAGGTCGGATTTACCGGCCCGAGTGGCTCCGCGCCGAGTTTCGCGCCGCCGCCCGTTTCAACAACCCAGCCGCCCACGCCGCCGTCGGCACAGCCGCGCGCCGCCTCAACATCGGCTACGACGACGCCGGTCGCGAATACCAATCAACGCGATCCGCATGCTTTCATTCCGCAAGTCGCATCCGGCAAGGTGGCACTCGCGGTTTCCGCGCGCTACGCGGCGGACGGCGCCTATATTCCGCGCGCGATGACCTGGCGGGTTTTCGCCGAACGGCCCGATGGCGGCAATCCCCTAGCGGTCGCGGAAGCGCAGGACGCCTATCCGGTGTTCGCGCTCGATCCCGGCAATTACATCGTTCATGCCTCCTATGGCCTTGCCAGCAGCTCGCGGCGCGTGCAGCTCACCGGCGAGACGAAGAAAGAGACGCTGGTGATTCCCGCCGGCGGCTTGCGCGTGCAAGGCCTCATCGGCGATCAGGTGATTCCGCCGCATCGTCTGCGCTTCGACATCTATGAAGGAAGCTTCCTCCAGCGCGGGCCCGTGAACGGGCGCGCGCGGAAAAGCGAACGGCCGCCGGTGCTGCGTGGCGCGAGCGGCGGCGATCTCGTTTTCCTACCCGCCGGAACCTATTACGTGCAATCGACCTTCGGCGACGGCAACGCGCAGATCCAGGCCGACGTGCGGATCGAGCCCGGCCGCCTCACCGACGCGACCGTGCATCACCGTGCGGCGCAGATCACGCTCCGCCTCGTCAACGTGCCCGGCGGCGAGGCCATCGCCAACACGCAGTGGTCGGTGGTGACGCCGGGCGGCGATATGATCCGTGAATCGACCGGCGCTTTCCCCTCCGTGGTGCTCGCCGAAGGCGAATACATCGCGGTCGCGCGCCATATCGACAAAACCTGCCAGCAGACCTTCAAGGTCCAGTCCGGCAACGACCGCGAAATCGAAGTGCTGACGGGTCAGTGCGAAGTGCCGAACCCGGCGCGCAAGTAGCGAAGCTGTTTCGCCCTATTGCGGCTTCGGCCCGTCGCCCTTGCAGACGAGAGGCGTCTTGCCGCCCTCGCTTTTGATCCATTCGCCGCAGCGATCGCAGCCCGCGAGCAAAAGCGCGAGCGCGAAAACGCCCAAAAGCGGCGTAAGTTTCAGCGGGCGAGAGCGTTCCAGCATGCGAGCCTCATAGCCAAGTCATCATACAACAAGCGGGCCGCGCGTGCGAGGCCCGTCATGCCGCCTCTTGCAAGCGTTTCACATCCGGCGGTCCCGACTCCGCGCGCAGCATCGCCAGCGCATCTTCCCACGCCATCGACTTTTGCTCGGGCGAGCCGAGACGGCGGATCGACACCGAGCGCTCGGCCGATTCCTTTTTGCCGACCACCAAGAGCAACGGGATTTTCGCCAGCGAATGCTCGCGCACCTTATAGGTGATCTTTTCGTTGCGGAGATCCGCGTCCACCCGCAAGCCGGCGCGCGTCGCGGCCTGCACGAGATCGCTGGCGTAGCTGTCGGCGTCCGACGTGATCGTGCAGACCCTCGCCTGGATCGGCGCGAGCCATAGTGGCAAGTGGCCGGCGTAATGCTCGACGAGAATGCCGATGAAGCGCTCCAATGAGCCGAACATCGCCCGGTGCAGCATCACCGGCACCACCTTCTCGCCCGAGGGCGCGATGTAAAAAGCGCCGAGACGGCCCGGCAGGTTGAGGTCGACCTGGATCGTGCCGCATTGCCAATCGCGGCCGATCGCGTCGCGAAGCACATATTCGAGCTTCGGTCCGTAAAAGGCGCCCTCACCCTCGTTCAGTGTCCACGGCCGCCCGGATTTTTCCAGCGCCAGCTTCAGCGCGGCCTCGGCCTTGTCCCACACCGCGTCGTCGCCAAGGCGCTTCGAAGGCCGGTCGGAGAATTTGATTCGCACGTCGTCGAAGCCGAAATCGGAATAGATCGAGAGCAACTGATTGTTGATCGCGAGCGTTTGCTCCGCGATCTGCTCCTCGGTGATGAAGATGTGGGCGTCGTCCTGGGTGAAGGCGCGCACGCGTAGCAGGCCGTGCAGTGCGCCCGAGGGTTCGAAGCGGTGCACCTTGCCGAACTCGGCGATTTTCAGCGGCAGGTCGCGGTACGACTTCAGGCCGTTTTTGAAAATCTGGATATGACCCGGACAATTCATCGGCTTGATCGTATAGACGCGCTCGTCGTCCTCGTGCTTCTCGGTGAGGAACATCATCTCGCGGAATTTTTCCATATGGCCCGAGGCGACCCAGAGCGAGGAGTCTATCAGCTGCGGCGTATTCACCTCGAGATAGCCTGCCTCCTGCTGGCGGCGGCGCATGTAGGCGACGAGCGTCTCGAACAGCGTCCAGCCTTTCGCGTGCCAGAACACGGCACCCGGCGCGTCTTCCTGGAAGTGGAAGAGATCCATCTCGCGGCCAAGCCGGCGGTGATCGCGTTTCTCGGCTTCTTCCAGTTGATGCAGATATTGATCGAGTTGCGCCTGATCGGGCCACGCCGTGCCATAGATGCGCGTCAGCATCGGATTGCGCGAGTCGCCGCGCCAATAGGCGCCCGCGACCTTCATCAGCTTAAAGGCGCTCCCGACCTTGCCGGTCAAGGTCATGTGCGGGCCGCGGCAGAGATCGAACCAGTCGCCTTGCTTGTAGATCTTGATCGGCTCGCCCGCCGGGATCGTGTCGACGAGTTCGACCTTGAAATTCTCGCCGCGGTCGGCAAACACCTGCTTGGTATCCTCGCGCGACCACACCTCCTTGGTGAAGGGTTTGTCCTTGGCGATGATCTCCCGCATTTTCTTTTCGATCGCGGGGAAATCTTCCGGGCTGAACGCCTCGTTGCGAAAGAAATCGTAATAGAAGCCGTTCTCGATCACCGGACCAATGGTCACTTGCGTGCCGGGCCACAGCGTCTGCACCGCTTCCGCCAATACATGCGCGCAATCGTGGCGGATCAACTCGAGCGCGCGCGGATCGTCGCGGGTAACGAATTCGATTTTGGCGTCGCGCTCGATCCTGTCGGACAAGTCCGCTAGCATGCCGTCGAGCGCCATCGCGACCGTGCGCTTGGCGAGCGAAGGCGAGATGCCTTTCGCGATCTCGAAACCGGTGGTGCCGGGGGCATATTGACGGCGCGCGCCGTCGGGGAAAGTCAGCGTAATCATGTCGCTCTCCACTCACTCCTGCCGACCAATGCAGGTAAGCGTTTTGATTCCTGGGTTTTAAACGACTGCAAACGCAGCGTCCACCCCGCGCTCCGATGCCGCATCTAGGCTCGATTACAGCAGAATTCGTTGCGGATATTGCATTTGCCAGCCGCCCGAAGCTGGGCATGGCGCTCGATCGCGTCGGCGATTAACTCAGCGCTCGAAAGACAAAGCCCATTCGCTTCTCGATCAATGCAAGACAGTCGCACAATATTTCTGCTGATCGCTGATCTCGCGTGCGGGAAATTTTTCGAAATAATCGCCCGCAGCGATACAAGTCGCAATTTTCTCAAAGAATTTTCTTGCGAATTTCGGAACGCAATGAGTACGCGATTCAACAACCCAGCATTTCCGCCATTCGATTCGGCTCTCGCGTTTGCACAAATTCAAGAAATCTAAATGGCGCCGCATTCGTCCCGAATGGATGACACATTCGGAAAGAAATCTTGAGGGACGAAATTAGAACCTGACCCGTCCGCCGTAAGAGACGGAGCCGGCACAAAAGCGGGAGCGGCCAGAGTAGAGTATCGGGCCGCCAGACGGGAGAGGGTCATGGTGCGAGGCTTGCGGGAGCCTCGGCGTGCGCAACTTTGCGGACGCACGAGTGCTGCTCAACTTATCTTCGCGTTTCTTCTTTCTTTTTCCAATGTTTCTCTCGCTCAGGATTCGCGGCCGATCAAAACCGCGCGCAACGATCCCGCGCAGGTCATCCGGCAGGGCGAGGAAATCAACCAAAACACCATTGCCCTCGTCTCGGGCAATTTGAATGCGACTTATCTTTCAATCGCTTACGACCTCTCGGCGGTGCTCGATGACGGCGATAATCTCCGCATCCTGCCGGTGATCGGCAAGGGCGGCGGCCAGAACATCCGCGACGTCCGCTTTCTCAAGGGCATCGATCTCGGCATCACGCAATCGAATTTACTGAATGCGTTCCGCCGCTCGGGCGAGATCGGCAATCTCGACGACAAGATCGTCTACATCGCCAAACTCTATAACGAGGAAATGCATTTCGTCGTCCGCGCGGATTCCGGCGTCACCTCGATCGAGCAACTTGAAGGTAAGCGCGTCAATTTCAGCGACATCGGGTCGGGTACGCAGCTGTCGACGCGTGACATCTTCGAGCGTCTCGGCATCAAGCCGATCGAAGTGAACATGGGCCAAGCGGATGCCGCGGAAGCGCTCAAGCGCGGCGAGATCGCCGCCACGATCCTGATCGCGGGCAAGCCCACAACCTCGACCTCGAAACTGAAAACATCCGACGGCTTCAAGATCCTGCCGGTGCCCTATCCGAAGGAATTGCAGAACGATTATCTACCAGCGGTTCTGACGCACGACGACTATCCTGGTCTCGTCAAGGAAGGCGAGGCGATCGACACCATCGCGGTCGGCGCGGTGCTGATCGCCTTCAATTGGCCGCGCGAGACGGATCGCTATCGCCGGATCGCGAAATTCGTCGAGGCGTTCTTCCCGCGGCTGGCGGAATTCCAGAAGCCGCCGCGCCATTCGAAATGGCGCGAAACGAACCTGAGCGCGACGCTGCCGGGCTGGACGCGCTTCGTGGCCGCCGAGGAATGGCTGCAGAAGCACCGCACCCAGGCGCAAGCGCCCGCACCGGGCGCGAACGAGCGCACGCAGTTCAATGAATTCGTCGCCGCACGCGGTAGCGAGGCCACGCTCGCCACCGCCGGAAGCCCGGACGAGCGTGAACGGCTTTATCGCGACTTTCTGATCTGGAAGCAGGCGCGCGAGCGCCACTGAGCGAGGAAGAGCCAGCACAACTGGCGATCATTCGTACTGACGGAGTTATCGGAAGTGGGAGAGTGTATATGAGTACCCAGACCAATCCTCCGCATCATCCGGGCGATCCGGTGTTGGAGCCGAGAGGAGAGCGCCGCGCGCGCCATCCGCATGAGCACGAACTCCTGGCGCGCCTTGCCCAAGACCTCCGCGAAGAAGAGCCGAAACGCGCAAAGCCGCCGCAGGCGGCCCCCATGCCGGACAAGCCATGGGTCAAGGAAGCCGAGCGCGCGCCCGGCCTTTCGCCCTACGAACTCGACCGGCTCGAGCGCGAGATCACGCTGGAGCAGCGGCGCGCGCGCCGCCCGCTCGAGCCCGAGTTCATGCCCCCGCCCCCGCCGCGTCTGCGCGCGCAAAAAGCGGCCGGCGATTCTTTCACCAGCCTTATCCTCCGCCTCGTGGCCGTCGCCATTGTTGCAGCGCTGCTCGCGCTCGTTTTCGTCGGCAAGCTTTCGCTGCCCGCGCGCTGGCGGGAGGCCGCGACCGAGCCCTTGAAACGGGTAGTGGCGCTCGTAATCGGCACGGCACGGCCTTCGGCCGGCGCCAACGGTGTCCCCGCTCCCGCCGCGCCGAAGCTTGTCGTCGAAGGCGCCGACGCCGGACACCGCGACGAAATCGGGCTTGGCGTGAAGCTGCAAGGAACGGCCGAAGGCGCGCTTGTCTTCGTCAGCGGCCTCGCGGCCGGCACCACGCTGTCCACCGGCCGCCCGTGGGGAGAGACCGGCTGGATCATCCAGGCCGCGGACATCGATAAGACGGTGCTCCGTCCGCCACGCGAATTCTCCGGCATGATGCAATACACGCTCACGCTCCGGCTCGCCGACGGGCAGAGCGCCGATCACCAGACGCTCCGGCTGCAGTGGGATCAAGCCGCGAATGGCGGCGCTCCCGGCCGCGAGAGCGCGGCGCCGCGTCAACTCTCCGCCGAGGAGATCGCGACGCTGCTCAAGCGCGGCGAGGAGCTTTTCAAGACCGGCGATCTCGCCGGCGCCCGTCTTCTCCTCCAGCGCGCGGCGGAAGCGCATGACCCGGTCGGAGCGCTTGCGCTGGCCACGACCTACGATCCCAATGTGCTCGACGAGCTGGGCGTGCGCGGGGTCGCGGGCGATCGGGCGGCGGCGCGCGCCTGGTACGAGAAGGCGAAGGAATATGGTTCACGGGAAGCGCCAAAGCGGCTTGAGCTGTTGGCAAGTCAGGGCCGCTAAGGCGCTCGGCGCGCCGGCGGCCAGTATGTCAGCGTTCCGCCGCCGGCGCGTTCGTCTTTTTTCGCCCCCGTCACGCCTTGGAATATGCCAACGCCTCTGGCGTGGTATGGTCATGGCGACGAAGACACCTCGGGGGAGGAGTCATGAGCACCGCGCAGCGCCCGTTGCGCCGGTTCATTATTGCGGCCTTTTGGCTGGCGGCATGGCTCATGCCGCTCGCAACCGTTGGATTCGCCGATAGCTTCGAGGCCGACGCCAAGCTCTGTAACAGCGACGCCGTCCCGCCCGAAGACACGATTTCCGCCTGTACCCGCCAAATCGAATCCGGCCGCCTCAAGGAAGGCAATCTCGCCGACTCCTATTACAATCGCGCCAACAAATGGAAAGCCAAGAGCGAACTCGACAAGGAACGGCGGGTACAAGAACGTCGCCGCGTTGCCGAACCCGCGCCGCGACGCCGAAACCATCGCCGCGACGCTTCGCGCCGTCGGCTTCGAGACCGTCGAGCTCGACGGCGACCTGACGCGTGAAACGATGATGAAAGCCCTCCGCGACTTTGCCGAACTCGCCGACAAGGCCGATTGGGCGCTCATCTATTTCGCCGGCCACGGCATCGAAATCGGCGGCGTCAATTACCTGGTGCCGATCGACGCCAAGCTTTCGATCGACCGCGACGCCCAGTTCGAAGCAGTCCCCCTCGACCAGGTGCTGGGTGCAATCGACGGCGCGCACAAGCTCATTCTGCTCGATGCTTGCCGCGAAAACCCCTTCGCGCCCCGCCAAACGACAGCGACCCGCAACGTCACGCGTGGCCTCGCTCCGATCGAGCCCGAGGGGCCGAGCCGGGGCAAGGGCGCCACCCTCGTGGTCTATGCCGCCAAGCACGGCCAGGTTCGCGCTCGATGGCGGCACGGCGAGTACGCCATCGAATAGTCCATTCGTTACGGCGCTGGTGCAGCAGCTTCCGACGCCAGGCGTCGAGATCAACAAGATCTTCCGGCTCGTACGCGACGACGTGCTGGAGGCGACGTCAGGCCGGCAGGAGCCCTTCACCTACGGCTCGACGCCGGGCCGCGAGGATTATTTCTTCGTCGCGACGCACTAACCCTCAAACATCGGCGTTCGTGCCCCGCCAGCGGCCGTAGCGCCACGGCAGAAACCAGCGCGCTTGGGGCGGCGATTGGCGCGGAACGAAATCAAGTCCCGATGTCCCAAACGGATGACAGCGCAGGATGCGCGCGAGCGCCATCCAGCCGCCCGCCCACAGACCGTAATGCGCGATCGCCTCGTCGGCGTATTTCGAGCAGGTCGGCAAATGCCGGCAGTGAAATCCGATGAGCGGCGACAAGGTGTGGCGATAGAGCATGATTAGCCCGCGCCCGAAATTACGCGGCGCCTGCCGGACCATCCTGCCAAACGATACGAGCGCGGAGCCCGTTCGTTGCCAGCCCGCGGACATGCCCCTACTCGGCCGCCTGTTTGGACTTGCCCTCGATCTGGTCGATCGCGTCCACCACCGCATCGAAAGTCAATAAGGTAGAGGCATGCCGCGCATGGTAATTACGTACCGGCTCCAGAACCTTGAGATCGGCCCATTTGCCGGCGGGCGGCGCGCCGTTTTCCTTCAGCATCTTCCGCATTTCGGAATGGACCTCGCGCAATTCCTTCGCGGTCGAGCCGATTACGTTGCGTGCCATGATCGAGGAGGACGCCTGACCCAGGGCGCAAGCCCTCACTTCATGGGCAAAATCGACGACTTTGCCGCCCTTCATGGCTAGATCGATGGTGACCGTGGAGCCGCAAAGCTTGGAATGGGCGGTTGCCGAGGCATCGGGCGCCTTGAGCCGTCCCTGCCGGGGAATATCCCCCGCCAGCTCCAGGATCCGCCGGTTATAAACTTCGTCGAGCATGTTTTTTTGCTTCCAGACCCTGCCGGTCAATTGCAAGATACAATAAGGAACAAATATAGTATCGGGCTGGTTAGGGAGGAAGGCGTCAGTCCGGGAAGCGCCTCCAACCCAGACCACGTACGCGGCCGCGTAAAGTGGATCTTCGTGCGGTCGGCACGTTCCTTGTAACTCAACACCGGTGACACTCCGGCTGCCATGAGAAGCGGCCGGTCGAACGGGGAGATTGTGTATGGATGCGGTTGTAAAGAATTTTCCGCGCGTCGATTCTAAAGCGGAAGTGGCGAAGGTCGAGCCGGTCGAACGGCCGACACGCGATCAAGCCGAAGCGGCTGCCCGGACGTTAATTTCGTGGATCGGCGATAATCCGAACCGCGAAGGTTTGCGCGAGACGCCGAAGCGCCTCGTCAAGGCCTTCGAGCAAGTCTTCAGCGGCTATCGCGACAGTCCCGACGATGTTCTCGATCGCACCTTCGGCGAGATCGGCAATTTCGACGACCTCGTGGTCGTGCGCGACATTCCGTTCTATTCCTATTGCGAGCACCACATGTTCCCGATGGTGGGGCGCGCGCACGTCGCTTATTTTCCGGTTGAGCGCGTGGTCGGACTTTCCAAGATCGCGCGCGTGGTCGACATGTACGCCCGCCGCCTGCAGACGCAGGAGCACCTCACCTCGCAGATTCTCTCCGCGATCGATGAGAACCTGAAGCCGCGCGGTGTCGCCATCATGATCGAGGCCGAGCACATGTGCATGGCCATGCGGGGCGTGATGAAGCAGGGCGTCTCGACCGTCACGACGCAGTTTACCGGCGTCTTCCGCGACGACCCCAACGAGCAGGTTCGTTTCTTCAAGCTCGTGCGGGATCCGCGCGGAAGCTGATCCCGCTTCCTTCGATCCCAAGCCGGGGTTATGACTGGCTCCCCGCCCTTGTTCGGGCGGCATGGAGCCCGTCATGCCCCGTTTTGCTGCGCGCGGTTCGGACCGCGAAATCGAAGCCGGAATCCAATTCACGCCCCGCTTCGACGAACACGGCCTCATCTCCTGCATCGTCACCGATGCCGGCAGTGGCGAGGTGCTGATGTTCGCGCACATGAACGAGGAAGCGCTCGCGCGCACGATCGAAACGGGTGAAGGCTGGTTCTGGTCGCGCTCGCGCAAAACGCTGTGGAAGAAGGGCGAGACCAGCGGCAATACGCTCGCGATCGAGGAGATGCGCGTCGACTGCGACCAGGATGCGATCTTGCTGCGCGTTCGCGTCGCCGGCAACGGCACCGGCTGCCACACCGGCGCGCGCTCGTGCTTCTACCGGCGGCTGCCCGTGAAGCAGGCTCCTGGGCCGTCGCTCGCGTTAACTTTTGTATAAGAACAAAAACTTTGACGCGGTTTGGTCACGGTTGAAGGCTAAACCTGACCGCAGTGGGTCGAGCGGCAGATAAGGGTGTAACGTGTTTCAAGTTTTCACGAGGCGGACGGCCATCGATTCCACACCCACAGGCAATCCTCCACTCGATCGGCAGGAGCCGAAGGCGGCAAGGCCGAAGATCGGTCTTGCACTCGGCGGCGGTGCCGCGCGCGGCTGGGCCCATATCGGCGTCATCAAGGCATTGGTCGCGAACGGCGTTGTCCCGGACATCATCACCGGCACATCGATGGGTGCGCTCGTCGGCGGCGTCTGGGCCGCGGGCAAGCTCGACGAATTAGAGGCCTGGACGCGCGGCATCAACAAGCGGCGTATCCTCGGCCTGATGGATTTTCGTCTCGGCGGCGCGGGACTGATCAGCGGCGGCCGCTTGGCGGAGCTTCTCCTGAAAAACCTCGGGCCTCTTTCGATCGAGGACTTGCCCGTCCGTTTTGCCGCGATCGCGACGGAAGTCGGCACTGGCCATGAAATTTGGCTCACGCAGGGAAACCTCACCCACGCCATGCGGGCGAGCTACGCGATGCCCGGCATTTTCAGTCCGGTGAAGGTCGCCGGCCGCTGGCTGATGGATGGCGCGCTCGTCAATCCCATTCCCGTTTCGGCGGCGCGCGCACTCGGCGCCCGCGTCGTGATCGCGGTCAATCTTCATGCCGAAATTTTCGGCCGCGGCACGGTGATTCAAAATCACGGTCTTGAGGAGGAGATGTCGCCGCAGCCCGTGCCGGTCGAGGTCCGCGACAGTCGCCTTGGCAGCATGTTCCGTATCGACCGGCTGATCCGGCGGCAGTTTTTCGGCGAGCCCAATGACGGGCCGCGCGGAATCTCCTCGGTGATGGTCGATGCGTTCAATATCACCCAGGACCGCATCGCCCGTTCGCGGCTCGCGGGCGACCCGCCCGACGTGATGATCTCGCCGAAGCTCGGGCGCATCGGACTGTTCGAGTTCCAACAGGCAACGCGCGCGATCCAGCTCGGCGAAGAAGCAGCCGAGCGCGCGCTCGGTGAACTGAGCGACGCGGTCACCGCGTTGGGCTGATCGCGAGCCGCCCGGCTCACGCCGTCATGATATAATCGCGGAGCGCCGAACTTTCGCGTTCCATTTCCGCGAGCCGGTGCTTCACCACGTCGCCGATCGAGATGATGCCGACTAGCCGGCCGTTCTCGACCACCGGTAGATGGCGGAAGCGGCCCGCCGTCATACGGCCCATCAAATCCGCCATGGTGTCGTGGGGACCGCAGATAATGACTTCGCGGGTCATGCGGGCGGCGATTTTTTCTTCGAGTGCCGCGGCGCCGTCCACTGAGACCGCTTTCACGATGTCGCGCTCCGACAAGATGCCGGTCACGCGGCGATCGGCGTCGGTTACGACGAGGGCTCCGATCTTATGTTGTGACAACAGTGAAGCGGCGTCGCCGAGCGTCTTGTCCGGCAAGATGGTGGTGACATCGCGGCCTTTTAAATCGAGGATGGCGCGTACGGTCATGGGCGTCCTCCGAATCCTGACCTCCGTCCTATCTCAATCATCCTCCTCCCCGCCACGGGGGGCAAGGGGCGCGCTGCCAGTCAGCCGCGGCACCGGATCGAAGAGCGGAAACAGCAAGAGACCGGCAAGAAAACCGCCCAGATGCGCCTCCCAGGCGACCGTCGCATTGGTGAAATTCTCCGTGAGCGCACTCGCACCGAACAGGAGATTGAGCACGAACCAAACCGCGAGGAAGACCACGACCCGCCGGTTCTTGAGCGCTTCCCGCAGGGGCACCGCCGGGACGAGGTAGGCCGCGCGGTCGCGGCCGCTGAGTACCCCAAGCGGTCCGTCCTCGGCGAAAACGAACCGGCAGGCCGCCGCCATCGCGCCTGAAATCGCGCCCGACGCCCCGATCAACGGTATGAGATCGCCGAAATGGGTGAACAAAAACGCGCCGGCGCCGGCTGCCGCGGTCGCGGCGAAAAACAACAAAAAGCGAACCGCGCCAAAACGCCAAGCCACGGCACTTCCGAAGGCCAAGAGCCATACGAGATTGACGGCGATATGCAGGATTTCGGCGTGCAGGAACGAATAGGTGACGAACGTCCAAATATCGGCGGCGATCCCGCCAGGAAACTGCAGCGAATTTGTCAGCCCCGGATCGTAGCGCGCGGGGATGAAAGCGAGCCACAACAAGACGGAAAGATCGTCGGTATCGCTCAACAACGAACGCGCGCCATGCAGGAGCGCCATCGCGGCGCAAAGCCACACGATGACCGGCGGAATATTGAAGATCGGCTCGGAGGGGCGGGCCACGCAGAAGTCCGGTGAAAGGAAGCGCGAGATAAGCCGTGGCGCGGGGACGGCGCAAGCCCGCGCCGGAAAAGAAAAGGCCTGCAGGAGGAGCCCTCTTCCTGCAGGCCTGGTCACGCCCTTACCCCGAATTCTTCGCGACCTTAGCCGATCGACTTGCGCCGTCGAGCGAAAGACCCGCTTAACCCTAACGGAAGCTTGCCGCGGCGGGACCGCCGCACGGCACGCGCCCTGCTCGATCTCCCTTGCGCCGTCCCGTCTCGCAACAGGAGGGCCGCGCGACGGAGTGAGAAGCCATGAAGCATCAGGAGCGGCGCAAGCATCAGCGCGTCAAGGTCGCCCTCAGCGGCCGTTACATGCTGCAAAATCGACAGGAATATTCCTGCCAGACGCTGAATATGTCGCCCGGCGGCGCCGCGCTGATTGCGGAAACGCCGCCATCGGCGGGCGAGCGTGTCGTCGCCTATGCCGATATCGGCCGGCTTGAAGGCAACTGCGTACGACTATTCGACAACGGCTTCGCGATGACGATCGCGGGCACGATTCGTCGCCGCGACAAGCTCGCGAGCCAGCTGACGGGGCTCGCCCATACAAATGCGCTCGGCCATTCCGAGGATCGGGGGCACGCGCCCCGCTCGATCTTCCCTGCGCCGTCCCGTCCCGAGACAGCCCGGCGCGCCAGGGAGCAAGAAATCATGAAGCATCCGTCGAGCCGCGCACTCTATGCTTATTGGAACACATTGCGCGCCGGACGCGCCTCACCCGAGCGCGGCGAACTCGATCCCGGTGCAATCCGCACCATCCTGGGCGATGTGATGATCCTGGAAGTGGGCGGCCCCCATCGCTATGCCGTACGGCTCGCCGGCACCCGGATTTGTTCCCTTATGGGACGGGAATTGAGGCAGCGCGCATTCGTCGAGGCGTTCGCGCCGGGCGATTGGCCGGAACTCTATGCTTTGCTCGATTCGGTCACGGCATCGGCAACGCCTGCCATCGCGAACGTGATCGGCGAGACCGAGGACAGACGGCTCCTGGGCCTCGAGCTCTTGCTACTGCCCCTTCGGCATCACGGGCGCACCGAGGCGCGCGCGCTTTGTTCGCTCGCAGCACACACGCGTCCCTATTGGGCGACGTTGATCCCGCTTGCCCGCCTTCGCCTCGGCTCCGCGCGGTTCGAAAATTCCGAGACCGCCGCCAACATTCCGGCTTTCGGAGGTTACCGGCCCTCGCCAAATTTACGCGTTTTGGAGGGCGGACGCATCTGAGCCATTCACCATCTCAGGGTGTATTCGATTCGGGATACGGCTCGTTAACCACGCTCCGCTAGGGTCGAACTCGTTCAAACGAGTAAACGATCAGTGGCAATCGTACAAACCAACCGCGCGGTTCGCGTCCTTCCGCTCAGCCAGGAGCGACGCAGGCACCAGCGCGTCAAGGTCGCCCTTACCGGCCGCTACATGTTGCAGAACCGGCAGGAGTATTCCTGCCAGACGCTGAACATGTCACCGGGCGGCGCCGCGCTGATGGCGGAAATGCTGCCGCAGGTGGGTGAGCTCGTCGTTGCCTATATCGACCACATCGGCCGGCTTGAAGGCCGCTGCGTGCGGCTGTTCGGCAATGGTTTCGCGATGACGGTCGCCGGTACCATTCGCCGCCGCGACAAGGTCGCGAGCCAGTTGACGTGGTTCGCCAACAGAAACGCGCTCGGCCTTCCCGAGGACCGCCGCCACGAGCGCTTCGCGCTCCGCGATCCGCGCTCGACGCTCACCCTGCCGACCGGCGTCACCATCCCCTGCCGGGTCATGGACGCCTCGCTCTCGGGCGCCGCCGTCGCTTCCGAGGTCGCGGTCCCCATCGGCTCGCCGGTGACGCTCGGCCGCACCCAAGGCCGCGTCGTCCGCCAGATCGAAGGCGGCTTCGCGATGGAATTCAGCCGGGTGCAGAACCCCGATACCCTCGAGCATAATCTCGGCAACGAAGGCTAAGCCACGGCCGCCGGACAACCCGCAGCCTCGCTCTCCAAGCCCGCAAATTCCTCGATACCTGGTCTCGCAAAGCGGCGCTCTGCCCGCTCCACGAGCCGTTTTTCACCCATCGTTAGCGATAGTCCGTATTTATCCCGGCGCTGCGGCGACGTAACGGACGGCCCGTTTTCAGCCGCCACGCAAGTCATCAACGATGCAAATGCGCGTGCTGTGTGCGCGGATTCTCGCTCGTTGCAATTTATCTAAAATTTGAATCATCTCAATTTGAATCAAACTTGAGTAGGATTTTATTCAAGTATAGCTCGTAATTGCGCGCCCGAATTATCGAGAGCGCAAAAGCTTTTTGCCACATTGCCCTCAAGAAAAAAGACAGGGGGCGACAATGTTGAGCAAGCGAAATCTCAATTTCGCCACGAGGCTGACCGGCGGGGCGATGTTTTTCTTGGCGGCCGCGAGTCTGCTCGTTCCGTCATGGACGGGAGCGGCGGAACGAATGGCGTATGTCGCGGTCGGCGAAGTAACGCGGCCGCCGATCGGCTGGGTGCAATTTTGCGAGGAACGGCCGTGGGAGTGCAAGGCGGAGGCGCGTGAGCCGCGCGACGTGCAGCTTACCAAGGTCGCGTTCAAGGAACTCGATCGCGTCAATCGCTACGTCAACGACCACGTCAAGCCGATGACCGACCTCGAGCATTACGGCGTGATCGAGAAATGGACCTATCCGGAAGACGGCTACGGCGACTGCGAGGATTACGTGCTTTTGAAACGCCGCATGTTGATGCAGCTCGGCTGGCCGCGCGAAGCGCTCTTGATCACGGTGGTGCGCGACAAGAAAGGCGACGGGCACGCGGTGCTCACCGTGCGCAGCGACAGAGGCGAATTCATTCTCGACAATCAGGAGGCGGAAATTATCCCCTGGTCCGACACCGGTTATCGCTACGTCAAGCGCCAGTCGCAATCGGATCCCAATGTATGGGTCTCGCTAGGAGACAATCGGCCCACTACATACGTCGCATCGCCGCGCTGAAGGCGCGCAGGAAACGCAACCCGGTCACGTCCCCACCCCTCCCCGTCCCCGGACCGGGCTTGCGGAGGCCGGCTCTTCCCCCAGGAGCCGGCCTCATCTTTTTGTTTAGAAAGACGATACGTTGGTACAGAGCACGGGCCATGGCGCACGGCGTTGGCTGCGACATGGCGCCACTTATTAGCCACATTTGCCGCGCGACTGGACACTGCGCAAGCAAAACACGGCCAAATCGTTGGATGGGAGCGGGCCGCGCAATTGCTCCGAATTCATTGATCGACTAAATACGAGGGAGGAAACGTGGCAATAGCCATACGGGGATGGGGCTAACAGTCGCTCACTCGAACAGTAAATAAAACGAGCGACTCGAATTCTACAACGAGACAGCATGAAAATCGATATTACCATCGACTTCGACGGTACGGTCACGCTCGGCGATGTCACCCAGCTTGTGCTCGAGCGTTTCGCGGACCCGAAATGGCTAGAGGTCGAAGCCGAATGGGTTGCCGGCCGCATCGGCTCGCGCGAATGCCTGGCGCGGCAGGCGGCACTCCTCTCCGCCTCCCCGGGCGAAATCGACGCCTTGCTCGATGCCGTTGAAATCGATCCGGTCTTTCCGCGCTTCGTGCAGGAAGCGCATGCTCTCGGCGCCACGACGAAGATCGTCTCTGACGGATTCGACCGTTTCATCGAGCCGATTCTTGCCCGCATCGGCGCGAAGATTTCTTTGCTGAGCAACCGGCTGATCCTCACGGGTTCGCGCTCGTGGCGCGCGGAATTTCCGCATGTGGACCGCGACTGCAGCAGCGAAAGCGGCGTCTGCAAGTGCGCGAGTGTCGCGGCCGGCAAGTTCCGCCTCCTGATTGGCGATGGCCGTTCCGACTTTTGCGTGGCGCAAGAAGCCGATCTTGTATTCGCCAAGGGCGAACTCATCGAGTTCTGCCGCGAGCAGAACATCCCCTATCGTCCAATCGCCTCTTTCCGAGAGGCTCGCGTGTATTTGCTGGAGCTTTCCAAGCGACTAGCGCGCGGCGCTTCATCCGATTCCTCGCTCGAACAGGTGCAAGGTGCTTGATAAGACCAAAGCGTTGAAACTCGTCCCCACGGACGAAAGCAAGCTTAGCGAAGCCGATATGCTCGCCCTCGAAGCGCAATATTGCTCGTACGGCGACACGGTTCACTACAGCAAGGTGCCGAAGATCTTCGAGCGCTGCGAGGGCTCCTTCATCTATGACGGGGCCGGCAAGAAGTACCTCGACCTTCAGATGTGGTATTCGGTGGCCAATTTCGGTTACGCCAACAAGCGCCTCAACGATGCGCTGAAACGCCAGATCGACCGGCTGCCGCAGGTCGCCAGTCAATATCTCCACCGCGAGAAAGTCGAGCTTGCCGCGATGATCGCGCGGGACGTCGAAGGAAAGTTCGATCTCAAGGGCCGCGTGCATTTCAACGTCGGCGGCGCCCAGGCGGTGGAAGATTCGCTGAAGCTCGTGCGAAACGCCAAGAACGGCAAGAGCCTGATGTTCGCCTTCGAGGGCGGCTATCACGGCCGCACGCTCGGCGCGTCCGCCATCACCTCGTCCTACCGCTATCGCCGCCGCTACGGCCATTTCGGCGAGCGCGCTATGTTCTTGCCCTTCCCGTATCATTTTCGCGGGCCGAAGGGCATGAGCAAGGAGGAGTACGGCTCCGCATGCGTCAAACAATTCGCGCGCCTGTTCGAGAGCGAATATAACGGCGTGTGGGATCCGAAGGCGCGCGAAGCCGAATATGCCGCTTTCTACGTCGAGCCGATTCAGGGCACCGGCGGCTATATCATCCCGCCGAAGAATTTCTTCATCGAGCTAAAGAAGGTCCTCGACGAGCACGGCATTCTGTTCGTCGTCGACGAAGTCCATATGGGCTTCTACCGCACCGGAAAATTGTGGTCGATCGAGCATTTCGGCGTGAAGCCCGACGTGATCGTGTTCGGCAAGGCGATCACCAACGGCCTCAATCCGCTTTCCGGCTTGTGGGCGCGCGAAGAACTGATCAATCCCGGCGTCTTCCCGCCCGGCTCCACGCACTCGACCTTCAGCTCCAACCCGCTCGGCACCGCCGTCGCCCTCGAAACCATGAAAATGATACGCGACGAAGATTACGAGACGACGGTACCGGAGAAAGGCAAGCACTTCCTGCAGGGGCTCGAGGATTTGAAGCGTCGGCACAAAATCGTCGGCGACGTCGACGGCCTGGGCTTGGCGCTCCGCGCCGAGATCTGCGAGCCGCACGATTCATTCACGCCCTCGAAGGCGATCACCGACCGTCTGTTGGAAGAGGCGCTCAAGGGCGACCTCGAACACAACGGCAAGAAATACGGCCTCGTGCTTAATATCGGCGGCTACCACAAGAACGTCATTACTTTCGCCCCGTCCCTGAACATCACGAAATCCGAAATCGATCTCGCGATGGCATTGCTGGATCAGCTCTTCACCCGTGTCGGCCGGAACTGACGGCGAAATGCCGATCTCCGACAACAGCATTTTCTACGAGGGCGGCCGCACGGGCGTGCTCCTGATCCACGGTCTTGGCGGCACGCCGGTCGAGATGAAATCGATCGCGCGTTATATCGCCGACGCCGGCGCCACCGTCTCTTGCTGCCAGCTCGCGGGCCATTGCGGCACGGGAGCCAATCTTGCCGCAACGCGCTGGCAGAACTGGTACGCAAGCGCCGACGACGCGCTGGCGAAACTGGAGGCGAATTGCGACCGCGTCATTGTTGGCGGTCTCTCCATGGGCGCGATCATGGCCGCACGCTTGGCCGCCTGCGAGCCCGCGCGCGTCTGCGGCGTGGTCATGTTGGCACCGACGCTGTGGTACGACGGTTGGTCGATTCCCTGGTACAGCTTTCTCTTGAAGTGGTTCATCGGCACGCCGATGGGCCGCCGCTATAATTTCGTCGCGACCGAGCCCTATGGCGTGAAGGACGAGCGCATCCGCCGCATCCTTGTGAAGGCGCTGATGAGCGGAGAAAGCGTCGACGCCGGCCTTCTCTCCACGCCCTCGTTTGCGCTCCGCGAGTTGTGGCGGCTTGTCGCCGACGTGAAGCCGCGGCTTTCGCAAATCAAGCAACGCGTTCTGATTATTCAAGCGCGCGACGACGAAACTGCGAGCCTGAAAAACGCCGAATATCTGCAGCGCCACCTCGGCGGCCCGGTCGATGCGCTGATCCTCGACGACAGCTATCACCTGATCACGATCGACCGGCAGCGTGGGCTCGTGATGCAGCGGTCGGCGGAATTTGTAAAATCGTTTGTTCCATCGGCCGCGGCGGACAGCCAGCCGAAAGGCGCCGTCAAACTTCATGTCCTTCCCGCCGCGCATTGACAGGCTCGCCGCGGCCCACAATGAAAAGAGCCTCACGCCGAAAGCAATCAGCCGCCCAGTACGGTTTTGCCTGCTTTTTCAAGATGGAAACCTCTTCCGCAGCAGCGCATTATAAACTAGCGTGATAAACCCCCGACCGGATGGCGATCTTATATTGGGCGAGCAGGGAAAACCGCGATGGATGTTCTGTACGAGGTCAAGCAAATTATCGCGAAACAGGCCCGTGTCCCGGTCGATCAGTTGACCGCGGACTCGCGGCTCGACGCCTTGGGGATTGAATCCATCGACGTGATCGAAATCGTTTTCGCGATCGAAGAGAAATTCGGCGTGACGCTTCCATTTAACGCCAACGAATCCGCGGTTGCGGAATTTGAAACAATCGGAAAAGTCGCCGACGCCGTGAAAGCCGTGGTGGGCAAAAAAGCCGCTTCATGAATCAAGTCGTGATCACGGGGATCGGCGTCGTATCCCCTGTCGGATGCGGGCTCAATGAGTTTTGGTCGGCCCTTGTCGACGGCCGCTCCGGCATCCGCGCAATCGAAAATATTCCGACCCAGCGGCTCAGCACGCGCATCGCGGCGCAGGTCCTCGATTTCGACCCGGATACGCATTTCTCGCCGAAGCGTGTAGGCCTGCTCGATCGTTTCAGCCAATTCGCGGTGGTGGCCGCGCGCGCGGCGGTCCGCGATGCCGGCCTCGAGATCGACGAAGAACTCGCGCTCGAGATTGCGACGGTCATTGGCACCGGCGCCGGCGGCCACATCACGATCGATGACTCGTATCTCAAACTATATGGCGAGAATGCCGCGAAGGTGCACCCGCTGACCATCCCCCGTATGATGGTGAACGCGGCCGCGAGCCATGTATCGATGGATTTGGGCTTGAAGGGACCGACCTTTACGACCGCGACCGCCTGCGCATCGGGGACGCATGCGATCGGGCAGGCATTCCACATGATTCGATCAGGACAGACGCCCGTCGCAATCGCCGGCGGCACCGAGGCTGGTCTGACCGTGGGCACGCTCAAGGCGTGGGAAGCGCTTCGCATCCTTAGCAACGACACCTGCCGGCCGTTCTCGAAGAACCGCTCGGGCCTCGTTCTCGGCGAAGGTGCTGCGATCCTGGTCTTGGAGTCGCGCGAGCGCGCGGTCGCGAGAGGTGCTCCGATCTATGCCGAGCTGCGGGGTTTCGGCATGAGCGCCGACGCAGTCGATCTCATTTCGCCTGATCCCGATGGGGCCGCTCGCGCCATACGGTCCGCCTTGGTGGACGCGCGCGCCAATGTGGAAGACGTCGATTATGTGAATGCTCACGGCACCGGAACGATGCTCAACGACCGGACGGAAACGAAGGCGTTGCGAAGCGTCTTTGGGAAACACGCCGATAAACTCGCCGTGTCGTCGAACAAAGGCGTGCTCGCGCATGGGTTGGGATGCGCGGGCGCATTGGAGGCGGCGGCAATGGCACTCGCGCTCCACAGCCAAACCGTGCCGCCGACCGCGAATTACGAAGAAAAGGATCCCGAATGCGATTTGGACGTTGTGCCCAATGTCGCGCGCCAAACCCCGATTCGCTCGGCCATCTCGAACTCGTTCGCTTTCGGCGGATTGAATGCCGTGCTGGTGATGGGTAGGGCATGATGTCGGCCACCTCGGCGGATTTTTAGCCGCCCCTAGCCGTACTGCGCTGGCATCCCAGGATTCACACACATTTTCAGCCACAATTCGTTTACTTCGAACGAATGCTCTGCGTTTTTTTGCATTCCGCGCATGCCAGCCCTTCGCGTATTTGAATTTTTTCGGCCATCAAACTGGGCTATGTTCCGCGTCAAATCTTTCTCATTCGAATACGCGATGCCGCAGGACAAGGATTCCGCGATGCCGACGCTCTCCATCAACAACCGACCTTTCGATCTCGACGTCGACCCGGCGATGCCGCTGCTGTGGGCGATCCGCGACCATGCCGGTCTCACCGGCACCAAATATGGTTGCGGCGCCGCACTTTGCGGCGCCTGCACCGTGCATCTCGACGGCGAGCCGGTACGCGCCTGCCAAATTCAAGTGCGCGACGCCATCGGCCGCAAGGTGACGACAATTGAGGGCGTAGAGGGAAAAGTCGCCGCCGCCGTACAAGGCGCATGGCAATCGCTCGACGTGGTCCAGTGCGGCTACTGCCAATCCGGCCAGATCATGACCGCGATCGGGCTCCTGTCGCAAAATCCGAAGCCGACCGACGCCGACATCAACAATGCGATGGACGCGATCGTCTGCCGCTGCGCGACCTATGTCCGTATCCGCGCCGCGATCCACGAAGCCGCGAAGAATCTGGGCTGAGGGAAACACCGATGCTGACCAAACGCATGTTGAAAAAAGCGATTCTGCCCATCGACGCCACCGCTTCGCGGCGGCAATTCCTCAAAGGCTCGGCGGCGGCCGCGGGCGCCCTCGTCGTCGCGACCACGATCGACTTCGGCGACAAGCCCGCGCACGCGCTCACGGTGCAGGACCCGCCGCAGCCGAACGCCTTCATCAAGATCGCGCCGGACAACACCGTCACGGTTCTGATCAAGCATCTCGACATGGGGCAAGGCAACACAACGGGCCTTACCACCATCGTCGCCGAAGAACTCGACGCCGACTGGTCGCAGATGCGGTCTGAATTCGCGCCCTCCAACCCGCTCCTCTACAACAATCTTCTCATGGGGCCGATCCAGGGCACGGGCGGCTCGACCGCGATCGCCAATTCCTGGGAGCAATTACGCCGCGCCGGCGCCGCCGCGCGCATGATGCTGATTGCGGCGGCCGCCGATAGCTGGGGCGTAGCCGAAAAAGAAATCACGATCGCGAAGGGCGTCATCACCCACGCCAGAAGCGGGAAGAGTGCAACGTTCGGCGAGTTCGCGGCCAAGGCCGCGAAGGTCATGCCGCCCGTCATCGTCGAGCCAAAAGACCCGAAGGATTGGGTCCATATCGGCAAGCGCGTTCCGCGTCTCGACTCGGTCGGCAAGACCACGGGCGCCACGGTTTATTCGATGGACATCAAGCGGCCCGGCATGTTGACGGCCATGGTCGAGCATTCGCCGCGCTTCGGCGGCAAGGTGAAATCGTTTGACGCGTCAGCCGCCAAGGCCGTCGCCGGCGTCGTCGACGTATTCCAGATACCGCAGGGCGTCGCCGTTCTCGCCAAGGATACCTGGTCCGCGATGAAGGGCCGCGCGGCACTTCGTGTCGAATGGGACGATAGTGCCGCCGAGCAACGCTCGACCGACGCGATCTTTGCCGAGTATCGCAAGCTCGCGGCAACCCCCGGGCTACCTGCCGCGCGCCGCGGCGACGCCGAGGCGGCGTTGAAAAGTGCCGCCAAGGTCGTTGAAGGGGAATTTGCCTTCCCCTATCTCGCGCACGCGCCGATGGAGCCATTGAACGCGGTGATCGAGGTCAAGGACGACGGCAGCGTGGAAGTGTGGGCCGGCGCGCAATTTCAAACGGTCGAGACCGCCACTATTGCCTGGGTGCTCGGCGTTCTGCCGACGAAAGTAAAGCTCAATACCTTATGGGCCGGCGGCTCATTCGGCCGCCGCGCGACGCCGAACGCCGACTATATCGGCGAGCTTGCCGAAATCGCCAAGACGTCGAAAGCGAAGGCCCCGATCCATCTCGTTTGGAGCCGCGAGGACGATCTCAAGGGCGGCCGCTATCGTCCGATGTTCGTGCATAGCGTCCGCGCCGGGCTCGATGCCGAGGGCAAGATCGTCGGCTGGCAACAGCGTCTCGTCGGACAATCATTTATCTTCGGCTCGCCCTTCGAAATGATGATCGTCAAGAACGGTATCGACGAAACAGCGGTCGAGGGTGCCGCCGACTTGCCCTATGCGATCCCGAACTTTGCCGTCGACTGGCACCACGTCAAATCGCCGGTGACGACGCTATGGTGGCGCTCGGTCGGCCATACTCACACGGCGCAGGCCGCGGAGGTGATGATCGACCAGCTCGCGCATGAGGCGGGCAAGGATCCCCTCGCCTTCCGGCTCGATCTCTTGAAAGAGCATCCACGCCACACGGCGGTGCTGAAACTCGCCGCCGAAAAGGCGAGTTACGGAGAGAGCCAACCGAAGGGCCGTGGCCGCGGCATCGCCGTGCATGAGAGCTTCAATACTGTCGTCGCGATGGTCGCCGACGTGACCGTCGGCGCCGACGGCGGCTTCAAGGTCGACAAAATCGTGGCGGCGGTGGATTGCGGTGTCGCGGTCAATCCCGACGTGATCCGCGCGCAGGTCGAGGGTGGCGCCGGCTATGGCCTGGGTGCGGCGCTCCGCAACCAGATCACGCTTTCGAACGGCCTCGTCGAGCAGGCGAATTTCGACGGTTATCAGCCCCTCCGCATTTCCGACATGCCCGAGGTCGAGGTCCACATCGTGCCGTCGATGCAGGCGCCGAGCGGCATCGGCGAGCCCGGCGTTCCGCCGGTGGCGCCGGCCGTGACCAACGCCATCTTCAACGCCACCGGCAAGCGGCTCTATTCGCTGCCGTGGCAGCTCGAAACGCTGCGGGGCGTCTGATGCAGAACGAACAGCTTCCGGTGGGCTCGACTTCGCCCTGGTGGATGGCGGCGCTGGCGCTGATCGCGCTCGCGGCGTGGGCGGCCGCGGGGGCGGTGCTCTGGCACGAGCGCGCCGAAAGTCAGCCTGCCAATCCGTTCCTCAAGATCGCGACCGTGTTGCAGCATCCGCGCTGCCTCAATTGCCATCCGCGCGGCGACAATCCGCTGCAAGGAAGCTATAACCATCCGCACCTGATGAAAATCGCCCGCGGCGCGGACGACAAGGGCGCGGTCGCCGCCCGCTGCTATGCCTGCCATCGCGACGAGAACAACGACGTCTCCGGCGTCCCCGGCGCGCCGCACTGGCAACTCGCGCCCGTGAGCATGAGCTGGCAGGGTCTCACGCCCGGCGAGCTCTGCGCGGTGCTGAAAAATCCGCAGAAGAACGGCAACCGCAGCCTTACCGATCTCGTCAAGCACATGGACGAGGATAAGCTCGTGCAGTGGGGCTGGGCGCCCGGCAAGGACATTGACGGCAAGGCGCGTGAGCCGGTGCCGATTCCGCACGCCGAGTTCGTCTCGCTCTTGAAGGAATGGGTCTCGCTCGGCGGGGCCTGCCCCTAGGCATTTTATCGGAGCATGATCTTTTCCGAAAACCGGTTCCCACTTTTCGGGATCATGCTCTAGCCGACTTCCTTCAAACCCTTGGCGTATTGCTGCCAGCGCATAAAATAAGCCTGGGCGCCGAAATGCGCCATCTGCACCCCTTTGTCGTCGAGCGTGCGGATCGAACGCGCGGGGGCGCCTACGATCAGCGATTTCGGCGGAAATTCCTTGCCCTCAGTCACGAGCGCGCCGGCGCCGACGATGCAATCCGCGCCGATCCGGGCGCCGTTCAGCACCGTCGCACCCATGCCGACGAGAGCGCCGTCGCCGATGGTGCAGCCATGCAGGATCGCGTGATGGCCGATGGTGCAGCCCGCGCCGATCGTGAGCGGAAAGCCGGGGTCGGTGTGAAAGACCGAGCCGTCCTGCACGTTCGAGCGCCTGCCCACCAGTATGCGCTCGTTGTCGCCGCGCAGCACCGCCTGAAACCAGACGCTCGCTTCTTCCTCAAGCTCGACATTGCCGATCAGCGCCGCATCGGGCGCGATCCAGAAGCGGCCGGACGCGGGAAGCTTGGGCCGGACACCGTCGAGTTCGTAAATAGGCATGGGCTCCTCGAAATTTCGAGGGGCCTCATGCCACATCGGACGGAAAGAAGCGAGGGATCAGCCGCCGAAACCCGTGGCGCGGAGAAGACCCATGATCACCATGCCGCAAGACAGTCCCCAAAAGCCCGCGATCATGGTCGCGGCCAACACCGGCACGAAGCCCCTGTTCTCGATGCGGGCGCCGCGAATGGTGTTGCGGAGGATAATAAAGGGTGCGGCGAAAACTAGAAACGGCACCGCCACGAGCGCCTTCGACCTCGCTTCGTCCAGCAAGCGGAAGCTCGCGGGCCGCTCGGCGAAAATCTGGTAGCCGGTCGAAAGCGCGCCCGCGATCGCGAGACCGAGGATCAACGCATAGATCGACTGCAACGATTCTGGCGACATCCCGCTACCCGACGCGAAACAAACCCGAGCGACGAGTGCTGCCGCCCCCACGCCGTGCAGTTAATGAATTATAAATGCGCGGCGCAAGCGCGCTTGCGGATAAAGGTTAATCCGTCTTGCGGATTATTTCGTCGATTACACGACGTCGGTGTCCAGAATCGCCATCTGGAACGCAAATGACTTGCCGCCTTCTTCCAGGAACAGAACGGCGATGAACTCTTCGCCAATAAAGACTTCCGCCGAATCTTTCTTCTTCGGCCGCGCCAGCACCCGGATTTTCGGATTGCGCAGAACGCGCTTGAGCCACTCCTGCGCCGGGGCCAATTCTCGTTCCGGCACGCCGATCTGCAGATTGTAGGAACGGTCGCCGTCCTCGGTATCGAGCGAGAGCATGCCGTTGAGATCGCCGTTGATATAGACCTCGGCCAAATCCTCGCGCTGCATCCTCGGCGTGAGATTGATTTCCGGGTTGCCGAACAGGCGGCGCAGATAATTCTGCACCTTTTCGATTTCGCCCTTGTCAAACTTACTCTTATCCACGCGGCCTCCGATGGCTTCTCGGCAAACAGCAAACGGCAAACTAGCCGCGCCAAGGCCGCGCGGGCAAGCCCGGAGTTTCAGGATTGGATCAGATGCCTTCGCCGGCGAACGGGAAGTCGAATACCTGATCCATGGTGTGCGCGGGCGTGCCCTCGCACGGCGATTTGCCGACCACGCGCGCGGGCACGCCTGCAACCGTCGTATTCGGCGCCACCGGTTTTAGCACCACCGAGCCCGCTGCGACGCGTGAGCAGGCGCCGATTTCGATATTGCCGAGCACTTTCGCACCGGCCGCGAGCAACACGCCGCGCCTGATCTTGGGATGGCGGTCGCCGCGCTCCTTGCCGGTGCCCCCGAGCGTCACGCCTTGCAAAATCGACACGTCGTCGTCGATCACCGCGGTCTGTCCGAGCACGACACCGGTGCCGTGGTCGATAAAGACGCCGCGGCCGATCCGGGTGTTGGGGTTGATGTCGACCCCGAACACCGAGGAGGCGCGGCTTTGCAGATAGAGCGCGAAATCCTTCCGCCCCCGGTTCCACAAAAAATGCGCGAGACGATGCGTCTGCAGCGCGTGGAAGCCTTTGTAATAGAGCACCGGCTCGAT
>PLBP01000018.1:288-33248 GCA_003135415.1 Hyphomicrobiales bacterium | reverse complement strand
GTCGGCGACCGCCTGCTCGAGCTTGTCGTGATTGAGCACGGTCGTGAAAATAAAGGTCGCGAGCTCCGGTGCGCTCCGCGTGATCTCTTCCGCTTCCTCGCGGACGCGCGCCCATACCGGATCGAGGCTGCGAACGGCTTCGGCGAACTTGGGTTGATGCTTGGCCATGGGACGTCTCCCGAGGGTCCGTAATTCGGCGTGGGTTCTAGCATAGGCTTGTTAACGGGGCGAATATCTAGGCTTGGCTGGAACGCCAGCCTTGCACGAAGGTTGAAGCTTCGGCACGGGCAAAAATGGCGCCGATCAAGGCGCCGGGCGAAGTTGAATCAATTCTTCGGAATCGATTTCTCAAGGGCGCTTGAATCATCGCTTGAAGAAACGGCGCTTGAATCAAAACATGAAGGAATGGCGTCAGCTCCACGAGGGGTGCGTCACAACCGATTCTAAGGATTCGCTTTTTCGCCTTCGGCCGGCAGCCTTGCCAGAAACTCGATAATGGCGTCGGAAAACGCGTCGTTATGGTCGCCCGCGACCATGTGGCGGGNNCCCGCCACGTCGACGAATCCGGCGTGCGGCGCGAGGTCAAGAAACTCGCGCGCGTCCTCCTCGCGCACCAGCTCCGATGAGGCCCCGCGCACGAGAAGCGCCGGAATGCGCAGCGACTTTACCGCTTCGATACGCGCCGCCTCGTGCCCAAGGCGATGTGCGTGGATGGGCCGTGGCCCGTCGAAAAATCGCGGGTCCCAGTGCCAGCGCCAACGGCCGTCCTCGCGGAGCCGAAGGTTCTTGCGGAGACCCTCGGTGGAGGCAGGCCGCGGCCGGTGCGGCAGATATTCGGCGACGGCGTCCGCGACCTCATCGATCGAGGCGAAGCCTTCCCGCGCGCGGGCACCCATGAAATTCAGGATTTTCATCGCCCCGGAAGGATCGAACCGCGGCGTCACGTCCACCAGCACGAGCGCCGCAAAGCGTGGTGGAAGTCCCTTCTTCGCGGCATCGCCCTCCGCGAACATCGCCGCCATGCCGCCAAGCGAAGCGCCGATCACGGCGGGCTTGGCGATCCGCTTTTCGATCGCGGCCGCGACTGCCGCGGCATCGGCGGCAAAATCGGCGGAGTCATAAGCGCCGTCCTCGCTCCAGTCGGAATCGCCATGGCCGCGTTGGTCGAGTGCAACCGCCGTCCACCCCGCTGCCGCAAGCCGGGCGGCCGCCTCCGCGAAGGCGTGCCGCGTCTGGCCGCCGCCGTGCAAAAAAATCGCCGCGCGCGGACCGTCGCCATAGACATCGCCGATCAGTCGGTTGCCGGCAGCACCCCGAAAGACTTCGGTTCTGGGCGAGCGTTCGCTCAAGGACGCCGCCGCAGGAAATCGAGGGCGGCCTCTTTGAAAACCTTATCGCCGACCGCGCTCATGTGATTGCGCAACGGGATTTCGACATATTCCGCCCGGGGAATCATCCCGGCGATTTCGCGCGCCGGGCCCGCGATATTGTCGTCGCTGCCGCGCACGATCAGTACCGGCACGCGGCACTTCGCGAGATCTTCCGGCAGGAAAGCATAACCGAGGCCGCGCATGCAGGCGGCGAGCGCCACAAGGTCTGATTTCGTCGCATCGGCGAAAACACGGAAGGAACGCGCGACCGGATCGCCGACCGCTGCCGCGCTTGGGGCCTCGAGTGCCGCGACAATGTCATCGCCCTGGCCCGGCCCGGTGATGAGCGAAGCGCCGATGCCGCCGAGGATGGCTGAGCGAATTCGCACCGGATGCTGGAGCACGAGCAACATGCCGATGCGCCCGCCCATCGAATAGCCGAGATAATCGGCGCGCTCGACCTCGACATGATCGAGCAATGCCAGCACGTCCGCGCTCATGATCGGCAAGCCATAGGCCTTTGGATCGTGCGGCTTCGACGATTGACCATGGCCGCGATTGTCGAGCGCGATCACCCGGCGGCCCGCGTTCCGCAACGTGGAAATCCAGTTCGGAAAAATCCAATTGATCTCGATGTTCGAGGCGAAGCCGTGGACGAGCACGATAGGATCGCCCTCGCCCTCATCGACGAAGTGAAAGTCGAGATTATCGTGCTTGAAAATGGGCATGGGTCGCGCGCGCGGCGCGACTCTTAGTCGGTCGCGGCCACCGCTGCAACGGCCATCGGCCTTGAATAATTCGTTCGCCACGAGCGGCGAGGCCATAACTTTCGCACGAGCGAAATAAAGCCCTTCTGGATCGCAAGCACGATAAAGAAGAGGTTAAAGAGCGCGCCCAATATCCAACCCGCCGCGGTTACCGCCACGGCACCCAGCACGAAAGCATTGCGCCCGAGCGTCTTCAGGATCGCGAGCGTCGAGCGGCCCTTTACGCTCGCGAGCTGCTTCAACTTGGAAACTTCGGAGAGGCCCTCGACCTCGCGCAAGCCTTGTAGCGTGGCGCGCGTGCCCGCCTTGCTTTCGACCGTGCCGAGATCGGCGAGCGCGACACCGACGCGCTCGGCGCCTCCATTCGCGACCGATCGCCCGACCGACTCCACGAGTCCTTTGCCGAGGCGCTCGGTGCGGCCCGCCGCCTTGACGACGGTGAGGCCCTCGCGCACGGGCGCGGCAGCGCCGACACTGAGATAGGTCCAGGCGGTGACCGCGAGTCCCGCCGCCGACATACCGACTAGCAGCCGGTTCACTTCTTGCCCGGAGAGCGCGTGCCAGCCCTCGCGCGCGAGATCGCGCACGTCGCCCCAACCGATCAGGTCACCGGCGGCGGCACCCGCGAGGCCATAGCCGTCGTCGGTCTGGCCGGTGATGAAGCCGCGGCCGAAATTCCCCGCGGCGCGCGAGGATTGCATTGCCGGCGACTGGGCGTGCGCGAGCCGCGCCTTTAAATCCTCAGGCACGGCGATGCCGCGCGCCTCCGCAAGCGTTACAAAGCTCTCGGCGAGCTCAATGTCGTCCTTGTCCAAGGCCTCCGCGATCTCGCGCCGCGCGACTTCGGAGCCGAAGCCATCGGCAAGCTGTAAATCAGCGAGCCGCACCGGATCGTCGGCGGCAAGATGCAAATCGAGCGCGCGCTTGCCCTGTGGCAGCACGTAGAAGGCAGCGGCAATGATCGCCGCATAAGCGAGTAACTTGATGATCCGTCCCATAGTCCGTCCCACAATCGGCTTCTTGCTGCAGCGAGATAAGCGCGAATTAAGGCGGCGGTGGGATCATGCATCTATCTAAATCATCTTGGCCGGGCTTGTCCCGGCCATCCACGTTTTTGCGACAAGGAAGGCGTGGATGCCCGGCACAAGGCCGGGCATGACAGAGTAATTCAAGCTCGGCATTCTTCACCCTCCCCGCAAGGGAGAGGGGGCTTCATCTACTCCGCCCGGTTGATCGGCTTGTCCGCCGTCCAATCATAGGTGCCGAGATCGCGCTCGTTCACCGCCTGCTTCCAGCCGACCGCCTCGGCGCGGTGCTTGAACGCCAAGCCTTCGGGTGAATGACGGGTGATACCGTCGAAGATGGTGGCGAGCATTTGTGTCGAGCGCAGCCCCATGTTTTCGAGTGCCTGGTTGATCATCAATTTCTGCATCATCAATTGATTGACCGGCACCGACGCGAGCCGCTCGGCGAGTCTCTCGACTTCCTCGTCGAGCGTAGCAGCCGGCACCGCCTTTAGCACCAGGCCGATCCGCTCGGCTTCAAAGCCGTCGATCTTGTCGCCGGTCAGCAGCATGCGTTTGGCGCGCTCGGGGCCGAGCCGATAGACCCACATCGCGGTCGTCGGGCAACCCCAGACGCGCGCCGGCATGTAGCCGATCTGGGCGTCCTCGGCCATCATCACGAGATCGCAGCAGAGCGCGATGTCCGAGCCGCCCGCCACCGCATAACCGTGCACCTTGCAGATCACCGGCCGGTGCGAGCGGAAGAGCGACATGAACCGCTCGGTGTTCTTCATCATGAAGGCGTAATCCTTCATCGGGTCCCACGGCATTTTCTGTGTGATCGTATTGATGCATGTTGCTTGTGCGTAATAGGTGAGGTCGTAGCCCGCGCAGAACGCCTTGCCCGCGCCGGCAAGCACGATAACATGCGTCTTGTCGTCGGCATTGGCCCGCTCAACCGCGGCCTCAAGCTCCGCCGGCAACTCGTTATCGATCGCGTTCATCACCTCGGGGCGGTTGAGCGTGATGCGGGCGATGCGCCCGTCACGCTCGTATAAGACACGCGGCATATTGATCCTCCCTGGTCGCTCTTGGGGCGAATTCGGATTGCTTTAGCACCCGCACGTTGCCCTAGGCACGGACAAATTCGCCCGCTATCTTCCGCGCCACACGTTAGGTTGGTCGAAGTGGGATAAATCCGACTTCGACACCGAACTCGGGTTTACCCGAGTTCGGCACTAGAACGGCCGGAGAAGACAATGACGGACAATGGCGTTCCTCATTTCCACAACGATCCCGGCGTGCCGGTGGTCCGCATCGGCGCGCATGAGTTCATGTGCGAGGGCGCGCGCGCGCCTCACGACCATCCGCATGTTTATCTCGACCTCGGCGATGCCAACGAAATCGTCTGCCCCTATTGCTCGACGCTCTTCCGCTTCGACCCCTCGCTAAAACCCGGCGCTTCCCAACCCCCCGAATGCGCGGTGGTCGAACCGGCCTCCGCCTGAATGCCTGAGCCGTGGCGCGCTCGCGTAGCCTGATCGTTGCGGGCGCCGGTATCGGCGGGCTTTCCGCCGCCATCGCGCTTTCGCGCGTGGGTTATCGCGTGATCGTGCTTGAGCGCGCGGCAAAGCTCGAGGAAATCGGCGCCGGCATCCAGCTCTCGCCCAACGCAACGCAGGCGCTCGATGCGCTCGGCGCACTCAAGGCCCTTCGCCCGCGCGCGATCGAGCCGCGCACGCTGGTGGTCTGCGACGGCGCGCGCGGAGAGGAACTCGCACGCGTCGATCTCATGAGTGCGGGAAAACGCTTCGGCGCACCATTTCTCCTCGTTGTACGCGCGGATTTGCAGCGTGCGCTCGCGGCCGCGGCTGCGGACAGCATGGATATTACGATCGAGCAGGGCACGGAACTCGTCGATTTCGCCGACCACACCCGCGGCATTACCGTGTCGGCGAAGACGGCGGGAGAATCGAGCGAGCAATTCGGCGCGGCGTTGATCGGCGCCGACGGCCTACGCTCGCGCGTGCGGGCGCAGCTTCACGGTAATTCGGCGCCGCAATTCCACCGGCTTGTCGCCTGGCGCGCCCTCATCCCCGCGAAGGACCTGCCCGCGCTTTATTCCGAACCCGTGGTACGGCTGTGGCTGGGCGCAGGCGCGCATGTGGTGCATTATCCGGTCGCGAACGGCGAAATGGTCAACCTCGTCGCGATCTTCACCGACGATTGGCAGGGCGAGGACGGCAGTGAGGCCGATATCAAAAAAATCCCACACGCCTGCGACAACTGGACCGAGACGCCGCAATATTTGATCGCGGCGGCGAAGAAATTCCGCCGCTTCGCGCAATACGACCGGCCGCCGCTCGCGAATTGGGGCAATGGCCGCGTGACGTTGCTCGGCGACGCGGCGCATCCGATGCTGCCCTTTCTCGCGCAAGGTGCGGCAAGCGCGATCGAGGACGCGCTCTCGCTCGCGCGGCATCTTTCGGGCGTCGAGGAGGTTGCACCGGCCCTCCGTGCTTACGAACATGAACGCGCCCCACGCGTGCGCAAGATGCAGGAGACGGCGCGCGCCACCGGGCGGATTTATCATCTCGGCGGCATCCCGCGGCTTGCCCGTAATTTTTTCCTGCGGCGCATCGGCGGCGCAGGCTTGATCGAGCGCCAAGCCTGGATCTACCGGCACAAGGAGAAGGCGCCGGAAAGTATAGCGTTCGGCGATCGCTAGCTGCTACAAGGCTTGGCGCCATGACCACTCCCGCCCACGAGCACGGCCCGCACGATCAGGCGGCACATCTCGCAATCGATTCGGTTTGCGGCATGCGCATCGATCCGCATACGGCGAAGCACCGCACCGAGTATGAAGGCCGCAGCTATTATTTTTGCTCCGCCGGCTGCCGCGAGAAATTCCTCGCCGATCCCAAACGCTATCTCGGCGCGAACCCTGAGCCCGTGCCCGCGGGCACGATCTACACCTGCCCGATGCATCCGGAGATCCGGCGGCCCGGCCCCGGCGCCTGTCCGATCTGCGGCATGGCGCTTGAACCTTTGATCGCTACAGCCGAGAGCGGACCCAATCTCGCGCTCATCGACATGAAGCGGCGGTTCTGGATCGGGCTTGCGCTGTCGCTACCCGTCGTCGCAATTGAGATGGGAAGCCATCTTCTCGGACTGCACCTTCTCGCGCCGGACGTTTCGAACTGGGTGCAGCTCGCTTTCGCAACGCCGGTCGTGCTGTGGGCCGCAGCGCCATTTTTCGAGCGCGGCTTCCGATCGCTGGCGACGCGCAATCTCAACATGTTCACGCTGATCGCGCTCGGCATCGGCGTCGCGTGGCTCTACAGCGTAATCGCGACCGCAATGCCCTCCCTTTTCCCAGCCGCCTTTCGCGGGCACGGCGGCGCGGTCGCGGCCTATTTCGAATCCGCGGCCGTCATCACCGTGCTCGTGCTGTTGGGACAGGTGCTCGAGCTTTCGGCCCACGAAGCGACGTCAGGCGCGATCCGCGCGTTGCTCAACCTCGCGCCCAAAACAGCGCGCAAGGTTTCGGGTGACAACGACGAAGAAGTTCCGCTCGATACGGTGCAGACAGGCGATCTTCTCCGCGTGCGTCCCGGCGAAAAGGTGCCGGTCGACGGCGAGGTGACCGACGGCCGCTCGAACGTCGATGAATCGATGGTGACCGGCGAGCCGATGCCGGTCGTGAAGGCGCCCGGTGCCAAACTCGTCGCCGGCACGCTGAACAAGAGCGGCTCGTTCGTCATGCGCGCGGAGAAAGTCGGCCGCGACACGCTGCTTTCGCAAATCGTGCAGATGGTGGCGGCTGCACAGCGTTCGCGCGCGCCGATCCAGCGCCTCGCCGACCGGGTGTCGTCGTGGTTCGTGCCGCTGGTAATTGCGATCGCTCTTTTCGCTTTCGCCGCATGGGCCATCTTCGGTCCGGAGCCGCGCTTCGCCTACGGCCTCGTCGCGGCGGTGACCGTTCTGATCATCGCCTGCCCCTGCGCGCTGGGGCTCGCGACCCCGATGTCGATCATGGTCGGCGTCGGCCGCGGCGCCGAACAAGGCGTCCTGGTCAAGAACGCCGAAGCGCTCGAGCGCATGGAGAAGGTCGACATGCTGCTCGTCGACAAGACCGGCACGCTCACCGAAGGCAGGCCGAGGGTGACGAAAATCATCGCGGCTTCGGGCTCCAGTGAAGATGCGTTGCTCGCGCTCGCCGCGAGCCTGGAAAGCGCGAGCGAGCATCCGCTGGCGGAAGCGATCGTCATGGCTGCGAAAGAGAAAAAACTTTCCTTGTCCCGCGCGAAGAATTTCGACGCGCCGGCCGGCAAGGGCGTCACCGGCACGGTGGATGGCCGCAAGATCGCCGTCGGCAGTGCGGGCTTCCTGCAGGAGCTAACTGTCGAAACGAGCGCCCTCGAAGCCGAGGCGGACGCATTGCGTCGCGACGGTGCCACCGCGATCTTCGTCGCCGCCGACGGAAAGCTCGCGGGCGTCATCGCTATCGCGGATCCCGTGAAAAGCACGACCGCGGACGCGCTCACAGCACTCCGCGCGGACGGGATTTCCATCGTCATGCTCACCGGAGACAACCGCACCACCGCGCTCGCCATTGCGCGAAAACTCGGCATTGACGAAGTCGAGGCGGAAGTCTTGCCGGCCCAAAAGAGCGCCGTGGTCGAGGCTAAGTGCCGGGCCGGCCGCGTGGTCGCTATGGCCGGCGACGGCGTCAACGACGCCCCCGCGCTCGCAGCCGCCGATGTCGGCATCGCCATGGGAACCGGCACCGATGTCGCCATCGAAAGCGCCGGCCTCACCTTGCTGCGGGGCGATCTTGCCGGCATCGTGCGCGCGCGCCGTCTCTCGCAGGCGACGATGAAGAACATCCGGCAGAATCTCTTTTTCGCCTTCGTCTATAACGCCCTCGGAGTGCCGGTCGCCGCCGGCGTGCTTTATCCTTTTTTCGGCATTCTGCTCTCGCCCATCGTCGGCGCCGCCGCCATGGCCGCTTCGTCCGTCAGCGTGATCGGCAACGCGTTGCGGCTCCGGCACACGAAGCTTTGACGGCGTAAGCCGCCTCTATAGCCGCTGGTTTTCCTAAGCACTTAAAAAAGCGTCCTCACCCTTGCGGCTGGTAGGGAGAGCCTGGGGATGAGGACGCCTGAACAGACCGCACAGTAGCGCGGGCCGCGAAAGTTAATGCTCGTTAAGGCGCGTGCGGCGTGCGGTCGTAAACCGCGCCGGCGACGGCGGCGATCGCGAACATCGCAATCGCGGCGAAAAACACGATCTTGGCGAGCGCCGCCGAGACAAGGGCGATGCCGGCGAAGGCGAAAATCGCGGCGATCAGAGCGATAATCAGAAACATGATGGCCCAGCCGATCATGGCGTTTCTCCCATCGATTCAGAACAGACCCAGGGTCGTGAAAACGCGCACTCTAGCCAAAGGTTCCGCCCAGCGATCGTGCAGCAGGCGATCCCTATTCCAGCTCAAGCTCCCCCTTCACTTCGTAATTGAGGCCGACCCCGCCGACCGTGAGCACGACTTTCGCCGGCAGTTTTTCATTGCCCTTGAGCTTGCCGCTCGCGAGCCCATCGCGGATCGCCTTTTCGATCTCGCGCTGCGAAGTGACGCCCACGGTCTTCAGGAATTTGCGCAGACTGACGTTGAGCTTGTCCTCGTTCATGGCTTTCTCCTAGCCGAAGTCGGATGTTTCAGACTTCGGTAAATTCTAAAAAGTTTTTCGAACTCGGGAACACCCGAGTTCGGCTAGCGCACCTCAGGCGAACCAGCCAACCATATAGTAAGCGAGCGCCGCCATCGCCGCCGACGCCGGGATGGTGACGATCCAGGCAACGACGATACTCGAGGCGATGTTCCAGCGCACCGCCGAAACCTTGCGCGCAACACCCACGCCGACGATCGCGCCAGTGATCGTGTGGGTGGTCGAGACCGGAATGCCGAGCCAGGTCGCGATGAACAGCGTGATTGCGCCGCCGGTTTCGGCGCAAAAACCCTGCACCGGGGTGAGCCGCGTGATCTTCGAGCCCATCGTCTTCACGATGCGCCAGCCGCCCGCGAGCGTGCCGAGACCCATCGCCGCCTGGCAGGTGATGACGACCCACAACGGCACATGGAATTCGCCGCCGAGCTGCCCTTGCGAATAGAGCAGCACCGCGATGATGCCCATTGTCTTCTGCGCGTCGTTGCCGCCATGGCCGAGCGAATAGAGCGAGGCTGAGACGAATTGCAGCGAGCGAAAGAGGGTATCGACCGCATAGGGGGTCGAGCGCACGAATATCCACGAGACGATAAAGACGAGCACGATCGCGAGCACGAAACCGACAAGCGGCGAGAGCACGATCGCGGCACTCGTTTTGATCACGCCCGGCCAGACGATGGCGGAAATTCCCGCCTTGGCGCAGCCCCCGCCGAGAAGCCCGCCCACCAGCGCGTGCGAGGACGACGACGGAATGCCGAGACCCCAGGTGATCAGGTTCCAGACGATCGCGCCCGTGAGCGCCCCGAACACGACGCGCGGATCGACGATCGTGGCGTCGATGATGCCGGTGCCGAGCGTCTGCGCGACGTGCAGACCGAAAAAGAGGAACGCGATGAAATTGAAGAACGAGGCCCAGGCAACCGCGTATTGCGGCTTCAGCACACGGGTCGAGACGATAGTGGCGATCGAATTCGCCGCATCGTGCAGCCCGTTCAGGAAATCGAAGGCGAGTGCGACGAAGATCAGGCCGAAGAGGACCGGCAGGCTGAGCACGATCGATTCCATCGCTGGCTCCCGCCGTTAGACGTGCTCGATCACGATGCTCTGGATTTCGTTCGCCACGTCGTCGAAGCGGTCAACCACTTTTTCAAGATGGTCATAGACCTCGTGCCCGACGAAGAAGGCGATTGAGTTTGAATTCGAATACTGTTGGTAGAGCTCCTTCAGCCCGACGTCGTGCATCTCGTCGACACGGCCTTCGATCTTGGTGATCTGTTCGGTGATGGCGGAGAGCCGCGTCGCCTCCGACGAGATCGAGCGCAAGAGCGGGATCGCCTCCTGTACCAGCTTCGCGCACTGCACGATGCCGTCCGCCATGTCTTTCATATGCGGCGTGAAGGCGCGCACCTCGAACAGCATGATGCCCTTCGCCGTCTTTTGCATTTGGTCGATGGAGTTGTCCATGCAGGTGATCAGGTCCTTGATGTCGCCGCGGTCGAACGGCGTGATGAAGGTGCGGCGTACTGCGATGAGAATTTCGCGCGTGATATCGTCGGCATCTTGCTCGCGGTCCATCACCGCCTGGAAATAGCGCCCGATCCCCTCGCCGCCATCGAGCATCGAGCGCAAGGCTTCGCCGCCGGTAACCAGGGTGTTGGAATGGGTGGTGAAAAGCTCGAAGAAGCGCTCTTCCTTCGGCATCAATCGGTGCAGCCAGCCCAGCATCGATATCTTTCCGGGGCCGTTCGGCCCTCAGCACCGATCTCGGGCTTGTCCGAGATCGGCATAATCAGTGCGCAAGTCGGCAATAGCCGACTTGCGTTCGCGAACCTAGTGGCAGCCGGAGACGGAGTCGAACCCCCTCCATACCCTGCCCACAGGCGGTTTTCCGCGCTATTTCAGTGCCTTCACGGACTGCCGCCATGATTCGCATCACCGACCGCATCTGGCTGAACGAGAACGAGCTTGAGGAAAGCTTCGTCCGCGCTTCGGGTCCGGGTGGGCAGAACGTGAACAAGGTTTCGAGCGCCGTCCAGCTTCGCTTCGACGCGCGCCGCTCGCCCTCGCTGCCGCACGACGTGAGCACGAGGCTCCAGCGCATCGCTGGGCGGCGGCTGACGCGCGAGGGCGTGATCGTGATCGCGGCATTCCGCCACCGCAGCCAGGAGCAAAATCGCAAGGACGCGCGCGAGCGCCTGGTCGAGATGATCCGTGAGGCCGCGAAGCCGCCCATTCCGCGCCGCGCGACAAAGCCGACCAAGGCCTCGCGCCGGCGTCGGCTCGACACCAAGGCGCGGCGGTCGAAAATCAAACGTCTGCGCGGCGACAAGCCCACTTTCGATTGACGAAAGGCCGTAATGTCGTCAGCAATCATTCCCTGACGAGGACAAACAGAGCAAAGCCATGAAAATAATTGCAGCGATCCTCGCCGGTGCGGTCTTCGTCATATCCATACTCGCCACGAAATTTTTCATCCTGAATTGGGCGCCCGACCGTCCGGTATCGGAGCTCACGGCGCGCTGGGCGCCTCCTCCGTCCGTCTTCATCGATGTCGCCGGCATGAGCGTGCATATGCGCGACGAAGGCGTTCGTGACGACTCGAGTCCGATCGTTCTTTTGCATGGGACAGCCGCGAGCCTGCACACATGGGAAGGTTGGGTGCAGGCGCTGAAACCGCAGCGGCGCGTGATCCGCTTCGACCTGCCCGGATTCGGCTTGACCGGCCCATCGCCCGACGGAAATTACACCATCGAGAATTACGTGGGCTTCGTCACGGCGATGCTCGACAAGCTCGGCGTGCGGCACTGCGTATTGGTCGGCAATTCGTTCGGCGGTTACGTGGCATGGGCGACGGCGCTCGCGCAGCCAGAGCGCGTCGACAAATTGGTCCTCGTGGATGCGGGCGGCTATGTGCTCGCGGCTTCGTCGCCGCCAATCGGCTTTCGCATTGCGCAGTTGCCGGTGCTCAATCGCCTGTTCGAAATGACCCTGCCCCGCAGCCTCGTGGAATCCAGCGTGCGCGCGGTCTATGGCGATCCGAATAAGGTGACACCGGAGCTTGTCGATCGCTATTTCGAGATCGCGCTGCGCGAAGGAAACCGCAGGGCGCTGGCGGAGCGCTTCGTGCAGGCGCGGCCTGGCGAGCTTGCCGCGCACATTCCGCAATTGAAGCTGCCGACGCTTATTCTATGGGGCGGCCGCGACCAGCTTATTCCGCCGGAGACGGCTGAGCGTTTTCATCGCGATATTGCCGGGAGCCGCGTCGTCATGTTCGACGACCTCGGCCACGTCCCGCATGAGGAAGACCCCGACCGGACGGTGGCGGCGGTGAAAACGTTTCTAGCGATCGAATGAGAGCGTTGTCCAAGACGTCGCTGGAATAACGTTGGACCGAAGGCGCGGATAACCGCCCGCTTCCCATAACGCGACAGCGAGGCATCCGATCGATATGCCCAGAAAACTGCCGGCAATTGTATCGCTGAGGAAATGATAGTTCGCTCCCATCAGGCCGATCGCGACGATGGCGATCAACAACACATAGGCGGCGCGCAGCCGCGGGTAGCAAATCCACAGCACCGTCATCGCGAAGCAAATCGTGGCCATATGGCCCGAAGGAAATGCCGCGAAACCTTTTCCTCCGTGGAACGGATTGAACCCGTAATCTCCATCGCGAATGAAGGACGGGTTGTCGTTGATCCAGGTCTCCGGCCAGGTGCGCCCGAAAGCAAATTTGAAAAAATTCTTGAGAGCAACAGTTACGAAAAGTCCGACGCTCCACAACAATGCAACGGCGAATGGCCTCGTCAACGGCCGGCCCATCATTCTTCTCAGCCCAACCACTCCAACGATGAGGGCGGCAATGACGAGAAGGGGATCTGGAATGAAAGTGACGAGAATGAAGAAGGGCCTGAAGTGCAGAGTCCGCGCGTGGATGAACAAGGCAAGCGGTTTGTCGACAAAGCAGTAACAAACGACCACGGCCGCGATCGTTAGCCCGAAGGCGATCCCCCAAATTCGCACCCGGCTCATTTCAACCCCATATCGCTGCCGAATTTTGCCCGGCGAAAACGCCGATTGAACCAAGAGAAGATCGCTAGCGATTTGTCACATCGCCTTGTCACATTCCTGTCAGGGGAACGATGGAAGCTCCCGCCGCCTCAACCCAAAACTAGGGAGCCGCGAATATGAGCGCGCACAAGCACAAAGAACATCACGAAGCCGCAGCAAAGCATCACGAGCACGCGGCGCATCACCACCAGGAAGCCGCCAAGCATTACGCATCCGGCCATCACGAAGGCCGGGCATCATGCCCATACCGCCATGCCCATGGCGTGCATGCGACGCACCATGCGCATGAAGCCGCGAAGCACCACGTCGAGCATCATGGCGAGAAGTGAGAGTGCACGTTGATGAATTCAAAAACCCCGGTTTCAGGCCGGGGTTTTTTGTTACTGAATTTTCAGGCCGATCCGTTACCGCTTGAGGAACGTGAGCTAGTGCTGCCGGCAGGAGGCGAACCTGCACGCTCCCTAAGGATTTTAAGTGTTTTCAATCCTAGGATAAGCTGCTGATATAACGCGACAATTTTCAAGAAGCGCGTCTATTGAAAAGAATTGTAAGTCTGATGCAACGTTAACTCACAGCGCGAGTTAGACCTACGCCCTGATAGCGGTAGGGGCTCTGATAGCCGTGATCCTGGCAGGAAGGGCTCTGATAGCCGCGATGCTTGTTGTCACGGCCGAAAGAATTCTGATGGCCGTGATCCTGATCGTCGAAGACAATGTGTTTATCCGCGAAGTAGCAGAGATGATGATTCAGGGCTGGGGTCATCGCACACTTTCGGCCAGCGACGGCGAAGAGGCGCTTTCGCTTCTACGTTCCCCTCAGCACATCGATGCACTTTTTACCGATATCTATCTCAAAACAGCGGTTCTTGGCGGGTGTGAACTGGCCCACCGGGCAATCGAGCTTCGGCCGAAATTGCGTGTGCTCTACACGACGGGCAATTTCGTTACCGACAAAATGAAAGCTCAGTTTGTTGAAGGCACACACTTCCTTTGTAAGCCGTACACGCAGCATCAACTGCAAGACTCTGTGGAAAAATCGCTCGCAGCGTAGTTTTCAAGTCGCGTAATCTATGGGGGAACAACGGCCATGTCCGATATCGCTCTAGCAGAAAAAGCCGTGTCCGATATTCTTGCGAGCGACATTGTTGAGACTGTGCCCAGCGCACTCATTATTCTCGATAGAAATTTAATCATCACATCCGCGAATCGCGCGTTCTACCAAACGTTCCGTACCAGCGCCGACCAGACTGAAGGATGTCTCATTTACGACCTCGGAAACCGGCAGTGGGATATCCCCGCGCTCCGCACACTACTTGAAAGCGTGATCCCCCATCGTGCATCGGTCGAAGGGTTCGAGGTTGAGCATGATTTTCCGACCATTGGCCGGCGCACGATGCTGGTCAACGCCCGAAAGATTTTTCGTCCCGGCGAGCATGATGGTTTCATTCTGCTCGCCATCGAGGATGTCAGCGAGGAACGCGCGGCCCGGACTGAGAGTAAGCGCAACTGGCAATTGACTCAAAGTATCGTCGACACGATCCGCGATCCCCTGGTCGTGCTCGAAAACGATATGACGATCGTGACTGCGAGCAAGACTTTTTTGACGATATTCGGGATTACCGAAGCGGAGGTACGCGGGCGGCGCGTTTCCGAATTAGGCCAGCACCAATGGGACGTGCCCGCGCTTCGCCATTTGATGGAGAAGGTACTCCCGGAAAACAAGCCCATCGAAAGTTTCGAGATCGAGGATGATTTCCCCGGTCTCGGCCGGCGTGTCTTCAATTTGAATGCTCGGAAAATTTCTCAGCCGGGGAATCATGCCCATCGAATGCTTCTCGTCTTCGAGGACATCACCGACCGCAAGCAGCGCGAGCGCGACGCCCTGAGCTTGACGAACGAAATCTCCCACCGGATCAAGAATAACTTGCAGATCGTAGTCGGCCTGATCGCCTACGAAGCCAAATGGACGGCAGCGCCGTGCGTTCAAGGCTATAAAACCATGCAGGCACGCATCGGAGCCATTGCCCAACTTTACGACCTGATATCTCAATCCAGCCGGGGCCGGACCATCGCGGTCGATGCATATCTGCGGGAAATCGCAAATACCATGTCAGCGAGTCTACTGGGAAATACGTCGGGCATCGAAATAGTGGTCAGGGCCGAGCCGTTGGAAATCGACCCGGATCGGGCCGTGCCCTTCGGCCTTCTGGTCAACGAGTTGGCGACGAACGCGATCAAGCATGCTTTTCCTAACGGAAAAGGACATGTCGTGCTGAGCGTGGAAAAGGCCGGCGACCAAATGGAGCTGACCATCGCCGATGACGGCGTGGGTATAAAGGGCCAGGATTTGGCGAAGATCCCTGAGAAACGTGGTTCCGAGTACGTAGCTATCTTCGTGCGCCAGCTTGGCGGCACGATTGTTCCGCGGGGATCGGAAGAAATTGGAACGATTGTTAAAATACGATTTCCCTTGCTTCTAGCCCCATCAGGGGGTGCCGAGCGCGTAGCTGCATAATGCGCCTTCAGTCCGATCGACGACGAAGGTCATCAGCCCGATTCCTCGAGTATTTCTGCGTGAAAACCCTGGAAGGCGCGGCCCTTCGCGACCACGCTTTTGGTGCCGACGGCAGGAGTCGAACCTGCACGGGAAGTTTCCCTCCCAACGGATTTTAAGTCCGATGCGTCTACCATTCCGCCACGTCGGCACGCGGCGGACGATAGGCGGCCCACCCGCTTTGCCGCAAGGCGTCCGCGCCCATAAAAAACTTCGCCCTCCCGCTCCTCCGCCCGCACGCGGGTAAACCCGAGTTCGGTGGGGGAGCAGGGAGGGCGAAGCCCCGCAAGGATCGAGCTAGGAGCGGGCGAGGCCGTCCGTCATTCGCCCCTGTAGATGTAGCTGCGGTGCGCGAAACCGCCATGCGACCGCTCGAACTCGGAATAAAGCGACTTCAGCGACTCGCGCGTCTCGATCTTCACGTCGTTGACTTGCCGCACCTGCGACTTGCCCTTCTCAGCCTCGTCGAGGAAGGCGAGCACCTCTCCGGTCGAAGGCGCGGGGACAGCCGCGCCGTTCTTTTCGCCGATCGCCTCGGTCACGCTCGAATTCAACAGCTTCGACCACATCTTCTTAAACAGGCCATTCGAGGGGTAAACGTCGCCGGAATTGATCTTGCCGTTGACGGCGAAGACGTAGCCGACGATGTCGTTTTCCTTTTGCGCGGCATCCACGAGTGCCTTGAGATAGGGTTGTTTGGCGTCAGCGAGCTTCTCATTTTCGAGCGCAAGCTGCAGGCTCGATTGCGAAAGCGGCGAGGCAACCGGCGCCCCGACATTTTCCTGCAACTTGCGTTGCGTCGCGGCGACGTCTCGCCACACCTCCGCCTGACGCGACGATGTGTTGTCCCGCACCCCGGCAAAGTTGGGAAGATCGGCGCCGGACCCGGCAGCCGGCGCCGGAGACGGAGCCGCGTAAATCGCCATCTTCGCTTTGCGCGAGGGAACGGAGCTTCCCGCGCTCGCAAAGCGGCTTGGGTCTTCATTGGCGCGCCCCGTCCATCGGCCCTGCTCGACGCAGAAAGACGAGATCGGGATCTTGCCCGACTTTGAAGGCACCAGAAGGCTCACGCCGATTACACGGTCCTGCTTGCCGCCTTTGACGATATCGCCGGCCTGAATGAACACTTCCTCATCGCCGAGGTTTTCGAGCGAAAGCTCGTTGACGCGGCTGGTCTCGTCGACCTGCACTTTGCCGCGCGCGAGCGCTTCCTCGAGCGTGAGCGGAATAGGGCCTTTGTCGGCTTCGCCGTGCACGAAATAGAGCGAAAGGTTATCGTGCGTGAACGGACCCGAGACCCGATAGCCGGGCGCGGCTTGGCCGCCGGGTGCGCCGAGCGTGATGAACCCGACGGAAAATACCGCATAAGAAAAAAAGGAACGACTTCGCATGAGTGCTCCCCTCCAAAGATGAATTCGTTCGGAAAAGTCGCCGGAAGCGGCTTCACGAAACGGAGCTCGCACGTAGCCGTCCTTCGCGGCGTCCGTTGGAGCGGGCTGCGGCGGATTTTCGGTTTGATTTTGTTGCGCTGACGCCGAATTTAGGATTGCGGCTTAGGTCAGAGGGGCTGCCCGAAAAGCGGATAAGGCCTTATGATCCGCCACCTTGCACCAGTGCCCCGAACCCGAAGTTCGCACACGCCGCGCCGCAAAGGCAGTTGCGAACTTCGGGTTCAAAAGGGGCACTGGGATTATAAATCGCTAGTGTCCCTTTAATTCCGAAGTTCGGATGAGAGGGCGCCGCAAGCGATTACGAACTTCGGAATTGGGACACTAGGGAGACGCCAAAAATGTTCGAAACGACCGTTGCCGGAAGCCTGCCCAAGCCCGCGTGGCTCGCCGAGCCAAACAAGCTATGGGCGCCGTGGAAACTCGAAGGCGAAGCGCTCGCCGACGCCAAGCGCGACGCGACACTTCTGTGGCTGAAAGTGCAGGAGGACGCCGGCATCGATATCGTTTCCGATGGCGAGCAATCGCGCCAGCACTTCGTTCACGGTTTTCTCGAACGCGTCGATGGCATAGACTTCGCCCACAAGGTCGAGATGGGCATTCGCGCCGATCGCTATAAGGCGATGGTGCCGCAGGTGGTGGGGCCGCTGCGCCTGAAGGGCCGCGTGCATCAGACCGAGGCGAGGATCGCGCGGGCACACACCCGGAAAAAACTCAAATTCACCCTGCCAGGGCCAATGACCATCGTCGACACCATCGCCGACCGCCATTACGGCGACAAGGTGAAGCTCGCGAAGGCCTTCGCCGAGCTCCTCAACACCGAGGCGCGTGCCTTGGAGAAGGACGGCGTCGATACGATCCAATTCGACGAGCCCGCTTTCAACGTCTACATGCGCGAGGTGACGGAGTGGGGCATCGACGCGCTGCACCGCGCGGCCGCCGGACTGTCTTGCACCACCGCCGTCCACATCTGCTACGGCTACGGCATCCAGGCGAACCTCGACTGGAAGGCGACGCTCGGAGGCGAGTGGCGGCAATATGAGGAAATTTTCCCGGCGCTCGCCAGAAGCAAGATCAAGCAGGTCTCGGTCGAGTGCAAAAACGCACGCGTGCCGATGAGCCTCTTAAAACTTCTTTCCGGCAAGGATGTGCTGGTGGGGGTGATCGACGTCGCCAACGATCATGTGGAGACGCCGGAGGAAGTTGCCGCCACCATCACGGAAGCGATGAAATATGTCGCCCAGGAAAAGATTTTTCCCTGCACCAATTGCGGCATGGCGCCGATGCGGCGTGAAATCGCGGCGGCGAAGCTCGC
This sequence comes from Hyphomicrobiales bacterium, assembly GCA_003135415.1. Lineage (GTDB taxonomy): Bacteria > Pseudomonadota > Alphaproteobacteria > Rhizobiales > Xanthobacteraceae > Palsa-892. Next base: position 14,997 of record PLBP01000018.1, on the reverse strand, counting down.
CGCGTTAGGCCGAGGCGCCGTGCTCGCGCGGCAGAAATTCGGAAAAGCGGCGAAGGCGACCGCGAAACGCGGCGCGAAAAAATCCGCCAAAAAATCGAAGCGGACAAAAAAGAAACCCCGCCGCGGATAGCGGCGGGGAATCTCTTCTCGGAAAGTTGGGCTTAGCGCTGCGGATTCTGGAAGCCGCCGCCCTGCTGGCCACCTTGGTGATCACCCTGCTGGCCGCCCTGGCCCGGCTTCGGGTTGCCCTGCTGCTGCTGGCCGCCCTGACCCGGTTTCGGGTTCTGGCCCTGCTGTTGCTGGCCCGACTGGGCCGACTTCTGTTCGTGCTTACCCATTGTGTTTCTCCTGAGAAATTTGGGGGTTGGACACGGGATCGCTCCCATTTCCGTGACTATAACGTTCGTGCCGCGCAGTTGTTCCTGGGCCTGTCACATCTTCGCCATGCTTCGTTACGCAGAGCGAAACACTTGATTCCGTTTGTAATATTCCGATTGTAATCGAAAATTTTATGCAACCTCGGTCGCGAATAATTCACGCGCCGATTTTCTTCTCGGTCCGCAACCGCTCCACCATCGCTTCGACTTCGCGCTGCGCCACGGAAAGCTTCGTCGCGTCGCGCGCGCGCAACACGAGCCGCGTGAAGAAGCCCTTCTCGTTAAAAAACGGATAGCTTCCCATCATCACGTCGGGGTGCCGCTTCTGAATTTCACCGTAGGGCGTGCCGAGATCGCCCTCGCGGAGGCCCGTGTCGAGCGTGACCGATTCGAGCTTGGCGCCGGTGCGGAGCGTCGGCAGCACTTCGTCGAGCATCCCCTGCATCACGGTGGGAATTCCGGCCATCACGAACACATTGCCAAGATTGAATCCAGGTGCAGCCGATATCTTGTTCAGAATCAGCTCGGCGCCTTGCGGAATGCGCGCCATGCGAAGACGCGCCTCGTTCAGATCCTTCTCCGCGATCCGCGTCAGCAGAAGTGCCCGCGCCCTTGGGTCGACGGCGATCGGAACGCCGAACGCCTTGGCGACGGATTCGGCGGTGATGTCGTCATGCGTCGGCCCGATGCCGCCGGTGGTGAAGAGATAATCGTAGCGGGCGCGGAGCGCATTCACCGCCGCGACGATCTCCGCCTCGATGTCGGGGACGACCCGCACTTCGCGCAGATCGATGCCGACGGCGACGAGCACGTCGGCGATATAGCCGATGTTCTTATCCTTGGTGCGGCCGGATAGAATCTCGTCGCCGATCACCAGCACCGCGGCGGTCACGATTTCTTTCGAGGCGTCATCCTTCATCGCATCCGGCTCCGGAATTTCCGCTGGCTTGCCACTTCGTTGACAAGGAGGCTATTTGGCATAGCGTCGGACATCAAACCAATCCTCCGCTTTGCCGCGGGATGATACCGCTCTCTCCACCGGCCGGGAAATGCGTCAGTGACCGCGCAAGCGAAATCTTTGCCGAAGGCGCCCTACCGGCCGATCGCCTTCGGCTCGCCGGCGGTTCATTGCGAGACCAGCGCCGACGGTACGACGCGGCTTCGCTCCCACGTCGAACTCGGCACCTATGACGCGAATGCCGCTCGCTTGTTTCGCGCCGCCGTCGAGAAAAATCCGGGGGGCGCCTTCATAGCCGAGCGCGCGGGCGAAGATTGGCGCAAGATTACCTATGCTGAAGCGCGGCAAAAGGTCGATGCCATCGCGCAATCGCTGATCGAGCGCAGGCTTTCGGCCGAGCGCCCGATGATGATTTTGTCCGGCAATTCGATCGAACATGCGTTGTTGATGCTCGCGTGTTTCACCGCCGCGATTCCGGTCGCGCCGATCTCCGTCGCCTATTCGCTGCAAAGCCAGGATCACGAAAAGCTCAAGCACATCACCGGGCTGCTGACGCCCGGCCTTGTCTATGTCGCGGATACCACCCCTTTCGCCAAGGCGCTCAAAGCCCTCGATCTGAGGAGCGTCGAAATCGTCGCCGACCGGAACGGCGCAAAGTTCGAAAAAATTACGCTATTCGAGGGACTCGCGCGAGCGAGGCCGACTGCGGCCGTCGAGCAAGCCGTCGCCGCGATCACGCCCGACACCATCGCGAAATTCCTGTTCACCTCCGGCTCCACGGGCCTGCCCAAGGGCGTCATCAACACCCACCGCATGATGACCGCGAACCAGCAGCAAGTATTGCAAGTCTGGCCGTTCGTCGCCGAGCAGCCGCTCACCCTCCTCGACTGGCTGCCGTGGAACCATACTTTCGGCGGCAATCACGACATCAACCTCGTCATTCGCCATGCCGGCACGCTTTACATCGACGCCGGCCGGCCGCTGCCGGCGCTGATCGGCGAAACGGTGCGCAACCTTGCCGACGTGAAGCCCACGATCTATCTCAACGTGCCGGCGGGCTACGCCGCACTTCTTCCCTTTCTCGAGAATAACGACAAACTCGCGCACAATTTTTTCGCGGAGCTTCGCCTGATCTTTTATGCCGGCGCCTCGTTGCCGCAGGATTTGTGGGAGCGGCTGGAAGCGCTCTCGATCCGCACCATCGGCGCGCGCGTGCCGATGGCCTCATCCTGGGGCACCACCGAAACGGCGCCGATGGCGCTCGCGGCACAATTCCTCGCCGATCGCGCCGGCGTCATCGGCACGCCGGCACCGGGCGTCGAGATAAAGCTCGTGCCAAGCGGCAACAAGCTCGAGATCCGCGTGCGCGGCCCCAACATCACGCCGGGTTATTGGAAGCGGCCCGATCTCACCGCCGCCGCCTTCGACGAGGAGGGCTTCTACAAGCCGGGCGACGCGGTGCACTTCGAAGATCCTGCCGATCCATCGAAGGGCTTTGTATTCGACGGCCGCCTCGCCGAGGACTTCAAGCTCACGACCGGCACCTGGGTCACGACCGGGACACTCCGCGTCGCGGCCCTCGCCGCCGCCTCGCCCGTCTTGCAAGACGCGGTTATCGCCGGCCACGACCAGGAATTCGTCGGCCTGCTCGCCTGGCCCAACGCCGCGGGATGCAAGAGCCTGATCGGCGCCGGCGCGCCCGAGGGACTCGCGGATTTAGCCGCACATTCCGCCGTGTGCGAGCATGTGAGACGCGCGCTTACGCAATTCAATGCGGGGCAAACCGGCCGCTCCCAGCGCGTCGGACGCGTCCTTCTTTTGCAGGACGCTCCTTCCATCGACGCCAACGAGATCACCGATAAGGGCTATATCAACCAGCGGCTCGCGCTCGAGCGCCGCGCAACCGAGGTCGAGCGCCTGTTCGCGGTAACGCCCGGCCCCGGCGTGATCGTCATCGGCAATCTGAACTGACTTCCGCGAACCCGCGCTAACGCCCAAATCTTAGGCATCATTGCCCATTTTCGGCGAGCTGCCCCGTAAAGTGCAGCCTACCTTTGGTTGGCACGCTCTTTGTAGCTACACTCCCCGTGCAGGGAGTTGGAGTAACCCATGACGGCCGCGTTCGACGAGATGCGCGCGTCGGACGGCTCGATCCGTCCGGCCTATGCCAAGCTCGCGCAATGGCTCGATCGCGTGCCGGCCGACGTCCTCGCCTATCGCCGGCGCGAGGCGGAGTTCATCTTTCGCCGCATGGGCATCACCTTCGCCGTCTATGGCGAGGCGGAAGCGACCGAGCGGCTGATCCCCTTCGACATCATCCCGCGCATTCTCACCGCTGATGAATGGACGCGGCTTGCCAAGGGGCTCGAGCAGCGCATCAAGGCGCTGAACGCTTACCTCAGCGACATCTATTCCAAGCGCGAAATCCTGCGCGCCGGAATCGTCCCCGACGATCTTGTCTTCCGCAACCCGGCGTTCCGCCCGGAGATGAACGGGAAGCCCGTGCCGCACAATATCTATGTGCAGATCGCGGGCATCGACGTCGTGCGGACCGAAGCCGACACTTTTTACGTGCTGGAGGACAACACGCGCGTTCCCTCCGGCGTCTCCTACATGCTCGAGAACCGCGAGATCATGTTGCGGCTGTTCCCGGAATTGTTTTCCGGCCATCGCGTGGCACCCGTCGAGACCTACACCGACGATTTACTCGCTACCTTAAAGTCGGTGGCGCCCGCCTCCGCCCCCGGCGACCCGACCGTCGTGCTGTTGACGCCCGGCATATACAATTCTGCCTATTTCGAGCATTCGTTTCTGGCCGACAAGCTCGGCGTCGAGCTCGTCGAGGGCCGCGACCTCTTGGTGAAGAGCAACGTCGTTTACATGCGCACGACCGAAGGGCCGAAGCGCGTCGATGTGATCTACCGCCGCGTCGATGACGACTTCCTCGATCCCTTGGCGTTTCGCCCCGATTCCATGCTCGGCGTGCCGGGGCTGATGACCGCTTATCACGCCGGCAACGTCACGCTCTCCAACGCCGTCGGCACCGGTGCCGCCGACGACAAGGCGGTCTACAGTTACATGCCCGAGATCGTAAAATTTTACCTCGGTGAAGAGCCGCTGTTGAAGAACGTGCCGACCTGGCGCTGCCGCGAGGAAGCGCACCTGAAAGAGGTGCTCGATCGCTTGCCCGAACTCGTGGTGAAGGAAACTCACGGCTCCGGCGGCTACGGCATGCTCGTCGGCCCGATGGCCGACAAGAAAACGATCGAGACTTTTCGCGCAAAGCTGAAGCACTCGCCCGCGGACTTCATCGCCCAGCCGACACTCGCGCTCTCCACCTGCCCGACCTTCGTCGAGGAAGGCGTCGCGCCGCGCCACGTGGATCTCCGCCCGTTCGTGCTCTACGGCCGCGACCGCGTTCGCATCGTGCCCGGCGGCCTCACCCGCGTCGCCCTGAAGAACGGCTCGCTCGTGGTCAATTCGAGCCAGGGCGGCGGCACCAAGGACACCTGGGTATTGGACCGCTAATGCTCTCCCGCACCGCCTCCAATCTCTACTGGCTATCGCGCAACATGGAGCGCGCGGAATGTCTTGCACGCATTCTCGACGCCACCAGTCGGCTCACTTCGCTGCCGCAAGCCGAGGGCGAGACGACGAACGAGTGGAATTCGGCGATCGCGACCGCCGCCTGCATGCAATCGTTCAAGGTCAATTACGAAGAGGCGAATGAGCAATCCGTCATCGAGTTTCTCGCCTTTTCGCCCTACAATCCCGCCTCGATCCGCAACTGTCTGGAGACCGCCCGCCAAAACGCGCGCGCCGTCCGCACCGCGCTCACGGTCGAAATGTGGGACGCGATCAACGGCGCCTGGCACGAACTGAAAAAATTCAACGGCAAGCAGTTGTCGCACGACGATTTCACCCGCTTCCTCTCCTTCGTGAAGCAGGCCTCGCTCGCCTATGACGGCTCCGCCTATCGGACGATGTTGCGGAACGACGCCTATTGGTTTTCACGACTCGGAATTCTGATCGAGCGCGCCGACGCCACGGCGCGCATTCTCGACGTCAAATATCACGTGCTGCTTCCCGAAAAGGAGCGCGTCGGCGGCCCGCTCGATTATTTCCAGTGGGCCTCGATCCTGCGTTCGGTCTCCGCGCTCACGAGCTACTACTGGGTCTATCAGGAAAGCGTAAAACCCTGGCTCGTCGCCGATCTCCTGATCCTGAACCGGCAAATGCCGCGCTCGCTTGCGAGCTGCTACGAAAATCTCAGCCGTTATCTCGACGATCTTGCGCAATTCTACGGCCGGCAGGGAAATTCGCAGCGGCTGGCGCGCGCGATGCTGACGAAGCTTTCGAATGCGACGATGGAGGATATTTTCCAGGCGGGGCTGCACGAATTCATCGGCAGCTTCATCGCCGACAACAACCGACTCGGCGCCGCCATTGCCGAACAATATCTGACGTAGTCATTCATGCGCATCCGCATTTTTCACGAAACGATCTATCGCTACGACACGCCCGCAAAGTCGGCGATCGAGCTCCTGCGGCTAAGCCCACGCAACCATGACGGCCAGTACATCGTGCGCTGGCGGCTCGAATTGAACGTCGATTGCCGCCTCGATCCGTTCGAGGACGCCTACGGCAACATCGCCCACTCCTTCACCGTCGACGGGCCGCTTTCGGAACTGATCATTCGCGTCGACGGCGAGGTCGAAACGCAGGACATGGCGGGAATCGTCAGCGGCACGATGGAGCGCTTTCCGCCTTCGCTTTACTTACGCGAAACGCCGCTGACCGCGCCCGATGCCGCGATCGCCGCCTTCGCGGAGGAAACCTCGCGCAGCGCCCACGGCGATCCGCTCGCCACCCTGCATAAGTTCACCACGCGCATCTATGACGAGTTTGACTTCGACCCCGATCCCAACAAGCCGGCGATGACGGCCATCGAATCCTTCGCGCAGAAGCGCGGCGTCTGCCAGGACTACGCGCAGATTTTCATTGCTAGCGCGCGCCATCTCGGAATTCCCGCCCGCTACGTCTCCGGCTATTTCCTGCGGGTCGACGGCGTCACCGCGCAGGAGGCTGGCCACGCCTGGGCCGAGGCGTATTTGCCCAAGCTCGGCTGGGTCGCCTTCGATCCCGCAAACGGCATTTCCGCCACCGCCGCCCACGTTCGGGTCGCGATCGGCCTCGACTCGCTCGCGGCAGCACCCGTGCGCGGCACCCGTACCGGCGGCGAGGGCGAGAAACTCTCGGTGGCGGTCCATGTCGACCAGGCCGGGCGGCAATCGCAGAATTAGCCGAGTTTCCGGCGCGCTTGCCTCTCGATCTTCCCTCGCCCGCCCGCTATAAATTCGCGCGTTAATCGAACTCGGGTCTACCCGAGTTCGGCACTTTAGATTGATCGAAGTCGGATAAATCCGGCTTCGATGGGGCATGACTTGATGACCTATTGCTGCGGCATTCTCGTCCGCGAAGGCCTCGTGATGATCGGGGACACCCGCACCAATGCGGGCCTCGATAACGTCTCGACCTTTCGCAAGCTCCACGTCTTCGAGGAGCCGGGCAAGAGCATCATGGCGCTCGCCTCCGCCGGCAATCTGTCGCTGTCGCAAACCGTGCTCAGCATGCTCAACGAAGGCATCGAGAACCCGGAAACCGGCGAGCGCGAGCGGCTGACCGATGCGCCCACCTTGTTCCAGGCGGCGCAACGCATCGGCCGGGCGCTCCGCATGGTTCACAACATGGAGGGTGGTGCGCTCGAACAGGCCGACGTGAAGTTCGACGTCGCGTTTCTCTTTGGCGGCCAGATCGCCGGCCGCCGGCTCCGGCTTTTCATGATTTACGCCGCCGGCAATTTCATCGAGTGCACCGTCGACACGCCATATTTGCAGATCGGCGAGCACAAATACGGCAAGCCCATTCTCGACCGCGCCGTGAAATACGACACCGATCTCTACGACGCGCTCAAGATCGGGCTGATCTCGATGGACTCGACCATGCGCTCGAACCTCGCGGTGGGCCTCCCCATCGATCTTGCCATTATCCGCCGCGACTCGCTGCAAACCGAGTTGAGCTACCGCATCGAGCCGGGCGAGCCCTACTTCACCGATCTGCGCGAGCGCTGGTCGTCGGCGCTGCGCGCGGCGCACATGGCGATCCCGCGCCCGCCTTACGCCAACATCGGCAAGAAATAGCGCGCCATTCGTCTTCGAAAAAAAATGAACCGGGAGGAAAATCATGGCTGAAGTGCAGAAAGTCGCCCTCGTCACCGGCGCGGGTACCGGCATCGGCAAGGCCGCGGCGATCGCGCTCGTGAAAGCGGGCTACGCGGTCGTCCTCGCCGGCCGCCGCAAGGAACCGCTCGACGAGACCGCGAAGCAGGCGAAGGGCAAGACGCTCGTGGTGCCGACCAATGTCGGCGACCCGGCCTCGGTGAAAGCGCTGTTCGCCAAGGTGAAGGACCAGTTCGGCCGCCTCGATCTCCTGTTCAACAACGCCGGCATGGGCGCGCCGCCTGTGCCGCTGGAGGAATTGACCTACGAGCAATGGAGCGCGGTCGTCGCCGCGAACCTCACCGGGCCGTTTCTGTGCACGCAGGAAGCGTTCAAAATCATGAAGGAGCAGAAGCCGCGAGGTGGCCGCATCATCAACAACGGCTCGATCTCGGCGCATGCGCCGCGGCCGTTCTCCTCGCCCTACACCTCGACCAAGCACGCGATCACGGGGTTGACGAAATCCAGCGCCCTCGACGGCCGCGCCTACGATATCGCCTGCGGCCAGATCGACATCGGCAATGCGGCGACGCCGATGACCGAGCGCATGAAAACCGGCGTATTGCAACCGAGCGGCGCGATGGCGCCCGAGCCGCGTATGGATGTCGAGGACGTGGCCAAGGCCGTGGTGCACATGGCGGCGCTGCCGCTCGACTCGAATATCCTGTTCATGACGATCATGGCAAGCAAGATGCCGTTCGTCGGGCGCGGTTAGCCACTCTTCTTCCCCTCTCCCCTTGTGGGAGAGGGTGCCGAGCGAACACGCAGCCAAGCTTGCGCAGGCTGCATAAACTCGCCTGCGTGTGAGCGAGGCGGGAGAGGGGTTCGCGAGCAGAGCGAGCGAAAAGCTGCGCCGAAATTCAGCCCCCTCTCCCGGTTCTCGCTTGCTGACGCAATTTCGAACCACCCTCTCCCACAAGGGGAGAGGGAAAATAAAGCGACTTACTCTCTAAAGCATCGCCGCCGCGGCCGAGAGTTCGCCGCGCAGCTTCCCCACCGCCTCCAATACCGCCGGATCGTTGCGCCGGCGCGGCTGCGGCTTCTGCACCTCCACCGTCATGCCGACGCTCGCGGGCTCGCCGACTAGCGCCACGATACGGTCGGCAAGATACGCCGCCTCCTCGATGTCGTGGGTGACGAAGAGCACCGTCTTTTTCGTCAACGCCCGGATGCGGATCAGTTGATCCTGCAATCCCTCGCGCGTGATCGCATCGAGCGCGGAGAACGGCTCGTCCATCAGGAGGATTTCCGGATCGACCGCGAGCGCGCGGGCAAGCGACACGCGTTGGCGCTGGCCGCCCGACAATTCGTGCGGATAGCGCTCGCTATAGGCGGAAAGCCCGACCAGCGAGAGCGCCTCCGCGATGTGCTGCTTGCGCAGGGCTTTCGATACGCCGCCATGTTCGAGGCCGAAGCCAACATTATCGAACACCCGCCGCCACGGCAGCAGCCGCGCGTCCTGGAATACGAGCGCGACCGGCAAACGTCCGCGGCTCGCCTGTGCGCGGATAATGACGTCGCCTTTCTCGGGCTTCAAAAGACCGGCGACTACGCGCAGCAACGTCGACTTGCCGACGCCCGATGGGCCGACGATGGCGACGAATTCCCCGCGCCCAACCGCAAGCGAAAAGTCGCGCAGCACCTCGGTTTTTCGGCCGTCGCGCTCAAAGGAGAGCCCGATATGATCGAGCTCGATTACTGCTTCCATTTCAGCAGCCAATTTTGCGCAGCGACGAAGCCGGTGTCGATCAGGCCGTAGAGCGCCGCCATCGTCGCCATGTAGACCACGACGATATCGCTCGCCAAGAGGTTCGAGGCCTGCATCATGCGGTTTCCGAGGCCAAACACGCCGAAGAGTTCCGCCGCCACCACCGCCATCCACGCCTGGCCGATGGCGGTGCGGAGACCACCGAGAATGCCGGGTGCTGCCGCCGGCAGGATGACCTTCAGAAGCTTCTGGTCGGCGCGGCGAAAGCCGAAGGCCTCGGCGACCTCGACGAGTTCGCGGTCGACCGCGCGCACGGCAGAGAGCGTCGCGAAATAGGAAATCCAGAACACGCCGATCGAGATGATGAAGACCGCGGCCGCTGGCTCGATGCCGAACCAAAGGATCGCGAACGGAATCCAGGCGATCCCCGGAATCGGCCGCAACGTGCGCACGATCCACGACAGCGCCGCCTCCATGCTGCGCCACAAGCCGGTCGCAACGCCGAAGGCGACGCCCAATCCGCAGCCGAATACGAGGCCCTCGAGATAATGACTGATGCTCGCGGAGAGCGCCGAGATCCAAATGCCGGATGTGAGTTCGCGATAGAACGCGGCGGGCAAGGCGCTCGGCGGCGGCAGCGTGTCGGCGGAAACCAATCCGAGCCGCGGAAACGCCTCCCATAGCGCCAGGAAGACCGCGAAACCGAGCGCCGCGAGCGCGATCTCCCGGCCGCGCTTCATATTCAGTTGCCGGAAGCCGCGCGCTCGTAAACGTCGATCGCGAACAGCCCGTCAAGCGGCTCTGCCTTGGCGAGCGCGCCGAGCTTCACCTGATAGTCCTGCAACTTCGCGGTCGACTCGATGATGCGGCGGGGATCAGAGGTGAAGTGCGTCTGCGGCGACTTCAGCGCCGTGAGAATAACGTCGTTCGGAACCAGCCCCTTGCCAAGCCCGACGCCGACATGAGGTGCGGCGCGCGCAGGATCGGTTTCCAGGAGCTTGGTCGCGCGGATCACGAGGCGCACGAGGTCCTCGACCGCCTTCGGATGCTTGTCGGCGAAGGCGCCCGGGACCGCGACCACGACGCCGGGGAAATTCGGAAACATGTCGGCGCCGGTCGCCACCAGCTTGATGTTCGGGTTCTGGCGCTGCGCGATAGTGAGCGCGGGCTCGCGAATGTTGCCGCCCTCGACCGCACCGGTGAGGATCGCGCGCTGCGTCGCGTCGATGCCCATCTCGATGATGTCGACATCGGCGCGGTCGACCTTCAGTTGCTCCCACAGCCAGTATTGCAGCGTGGCGTTCGGTCCCGAGCCGATCGGCTGCGTTGCGAGCTTCGCCGGCCGGCCGTTCTTTTCGCGGAACGCCTTGAAGCCGGCGGCGGTACCCTTGCCGCCATTGAAAAACGGCGCGAGCGCAAGCCCGGCGGCAACGCCCATCTCCTCCACCACCGTCGCCGCGACGACGCGAATGTCCTGCCCCTTCGCGCGCGCGACGAGGAGCGGCGCGAGCCCCGCGACATAGACGTCGAGCGTGCCGGAGGCGAGCGCCTGGATCATGTTGGGGCCCGACTCGAAGCTCGCGAATTTGATGTCGAGGCCTTTTTCCTTGGTCCAGCCCTCGCCCTCGGCGACGAAGATTTGCGCGACCCCCATCACCGGGATGTAGCCGAGACGGATCGGCGTCGTGGTCTGCGCTTCGGCGGCGGCGAGCGGAGCGAGCGCGAGAACAGCCGCGAAGCCGAGCGTACGGAAGAAGCCGAACATGAATCACCTCTGAATTTCGAACGCGAAGCCATGCCGGCCCGCAAGGCGGCGACGCTTATCCCGCCCCCTCCAGTTTTGCAATCAGGCTGGGTAAATATCGCCAATCCACGAACGATAGTCGTGTTTATGAGCGCGCCGTTTCCTCTATAGTGCGTCGATGTTCATCGGTCATCATGGCATTGCCTTCGCCGCCAAAGCGGCGGCGCCCCGCGCATCGCTGGGCATCTTCTTCCTCGCCACCATGTGGCTAGACCTCGTCTAGCCCGTGCTCGTGCTCGGCAATATCGAGATCGTGCGCATCGTGCCGGGGCTAATGCGGATGTCGCCGTTCGACTTTGTGTTCTATCCCTATTCGCACAGCCTCTTGGCCGCGGTCGTCTGGGCGCTCGCCTTCAACCTCCTCTATGGCTACGTCACGCGCGACTGGCAGGTCGGTGCGCTTGCGGGCCTCGTCGTGCTCAGTCACTGGTTTCTCGACGTGCTGGTGCACCGGCCCGACCTGCCGTTGTTTCCCGGCAGCGAGAAATTCGGGCTGGGACTTTGGAACTCGATGGCGGGAACGCTTGCGCTCGAATTCCTGTTCTTCGGCGTCGGTCTTTTTCTCTATTTCCGTGCAACGCGCGCCAAGGACCGGATCGGCGCCTTTGGCCTCTACGCGCTGATCGCATTTCTGGTGCTGCTCTATCTCTCGACGCTCGTCTCGCCGCCACCGCCGAATCTGACGGTGCTCGCCTGGGGCGGAATTGCGGCTTTGATTATGGTGGTGTGGGCGTGGTGGGTCGACCGCCACCGCGAGGCGAAGGTCGAGGCGCCTCTCGTCAAGAAAGCTTCTTGACTTCGATCTTGGTGCCCGCGCGCACGGACTTGAGCGTTTTCACGTCACCGAGCGCCTTCGCCCAGATGTTGCAGGGGGACGCTAGCCGCGTTTCGCCATTCTGTGAGATCGGCGTCCGCCCGAAGCCGATTGCGATGGCGTTGCCGTCGGGCCAATAGGCGATCTCGCCCGGCGTGATGACGGCCTTGGCATCCTTCTCGCGCGCGGCCTTCACCGGGATTTCGAAATAGACCTCCTCGCCCCAGGTCATGGCCTCCGAACTGATCGGCAGCTTCGCCGCGATCGCCTTCGCGGTCGGCGTGTCGAGCAATTCGGCCTCGAGCGAAACGCCGCCCATTTCGAACCGGATGCGCATGGAACATTCCCTTTGATCGAATGTTTTCTGACTGAATCAAATTGCCACAGAGTGCAGAACGACACCAAGCGTTATTCTTTCTCCGCGCTTGAAGGGAAATGCCATGGCGAAAACCGCGAAGAAGAAGCCGGCGAAGAAAAAGTCTCCGAAAAAGGAGCCCGCTCCCTTGCATAGCAAGCGCTTCCCGAACGAAAGCGCCGGCTATCGCGGCGCGCGCAACGCGCTGCTCAAGGCTGAAATGGACCTGCGCCGTGAGATCGAGCGCGTCGCCGCACTTCGCCGCAAGCTGCCGGCTGGCGGCGCAATCCCGAAAGACTACGTCTTCGAGGAAATGACCGCGGACGGCCAAACGCGCAGGGTGAAATTGTCAGAGCTGTTCGGCGATAAATCCACGCTGATCGTTTACGGTTTCATGTACGGACCGAAGATGGAAAAGGCTTGCCCGAGCTGCTCTTCCATCATCGATGCGCTCGACCACGAGAGCAAACACATCAGCCAGCGCACGAGCCTCGTCGCCATCGCAAAATCGCCGGCCGAGCGCGTTGAACGCCTCCGGCGCGAGCGTGGTTGGAGCGGCATCCGCTTTCTGTCGTCAGCGAACAACAGTTTCAATCGCGACTACTTCACCGAGGACGAGAAAGAGAACCAGCGGCCGATCCTGAACGTCTTCGTCCGCAAGAACGGTGCGGTCCATCATTTTTATGCGACGGAGCTGGCTTTCGCCCCGGCCGAAAAGGGCCAGCACCCGCGCCATGTCGATATGATCTGGCCGCTGTGGAACGCGCTCGACTACACCCCGGAGGGGCGCGGCGCCGACTGGCAGCCGAAACTAGATTACGGCACGTGAAAGACGCGGGCGATCAGTTGAGATAAAACTCGCCGTTCATTGCGCGAATTTCCGATGGGTGGATGAGCCGCGCATGCGCGACCGTCACCGAATGCAGTGGTCCTTCCAGCTCCCGCCGCCAGAAATCGAGAAACTTCTGCAGCTGCGGAAAGCGCGGAAACAGATCGTAGTCCTGCCAGACGAAGGTTTGCAGCAGCCGTTGATGGTCCGGCAGGCGATAGAGAATTTTTGCCGTGGTGAGCCCGTAACCTTCGAGCTGTTTGCGGAAGTCCTCAGAGATCATTCGACCCTCCGAATCTTCACGCCCTATCCTCTATCGCCTACCCCTGAGCGCAAGCTTAAATCTTCAGTTTGTTGTATGGTTCCAATGCATTAGCAGCGCAGGTAAGACTCTGCTGACAGCGGCTCTGAGATCGCGCCATCCGCGTTTACTCTGTTCGAAAAATTCAATTTCATCAGTGACTTGCCTAGCCTTGTCACTCACGAGCAATGAGTGCTAAGAAATTTTCATCAGCCCCTTGTAGGCGGCCGGCAACAAACTATCTGCCCGGTGGGGGCGGCGGAGACCCGCACGCCTTTTCAAAAACGTTCGCAGAATCAGAGACTTGGAGGATCTCCTATGAAATTTCGACCATTACACGACCGCGTCGTCGTCCGCCGCATTCAAGCAGATGAGAAAACCGCGGGCGGCATCATCATTCCGGACTCCGTGAAGGAGAAGCCGCAAGAAGGCGAAGTGATCGCCGTCGGCCCCGGCGGCCGCGACGAGAGCGGCAAATTGACCCCGATCGACGTCAAGAAGGGTGACCGCGTCCTGTTCGGCAAGTGGTCCGGCACAGAAGTAAAACTCGACGGCGAGGAACTCCTGATCATGAAGGAGTCCGACATCATGGGCGTCATCGAAAAGACCAGCGCGGCGAAACGAGCCGCTTAACACATCGTCATCCTGAGGCGGCCGAGCGAAGCGAGGCCCTCGAAGGATAACGTCCACAGAATGTCGCCCTTCGAGGCTCGCCGCCTTCGCGGCTCGCACCTCAGGGTGACGAAAACGGAAACGGAGTTGCAACAATGGCTGCTAAGGAAGTTAAATTTTCCGTCGAGGCACGCGACAAAATGTTGCGCGGCGTCGACATCTTGGCGAACGCCGTCAAGGTGACGCTCGGCCCCAAGGGCCGCAACGNNGACAAGTTCGAAAACATGGGCGCGCAGATGGTGCGCGAGGTGGCGTCGAGGACCTCCGATCAGGCGGGCGACGGCACCACGACGGCAACGGTTCTTGCCCAGGCAATCGTGCGGGAAGGCGCCAAGTCCGTCGCCGCCGGCATGAACCCGATGGATCTCAAGCGCGGCATCGACCTCGCGGTCGAGGCCATCGTCGAGGATCTCAAGAAGAACTCGAAGAAGGTCACCTCCAACGAGGAAATCGCCCAGGTCGGAACAATCTCCGCCAACGGCGACGCCGAGATCGGTAAGTTCCTCGCCGACGCCATGAAGAAAGTCGGCAACGAGGGCGTGATCACGGTCGAGGAAGCGAAGTCGCTCGAGACCGAGCTGGATGTCGTTGAAGGCATGCAGTTCGATCGCGG
>PLBP01000018.1:0-186 GCA_003135415.1 Hyphomicrobiales bacterium | reverse complement strand
CTCAAGGTCGCGGCGGTGAAGGCACCGGGCTTCGGTGACCGCCGCAAGGCCATGTTGCAAGACATCGCCGTGCTCACCGGTGGCCAGGCGATCTCGGAAGATCTCGGCATCAAGCTCGAAGGCGTGCAGCTGAACATGCTCGGCCGCGCCAAGAAGGTGATGATCGACAAGGAAAACACCACGATC
>PLBP01000019.1 GCA_003135415.1 Hyphomicrobiales bacterium | reverse complement strand
ACTAGCTAATCAGACGCGGGCCGCTCCCTCGGCAATAAATCTTTCCCCGTAAGGGCGTATCCGGTATTAGCTCAAGTTTCCCTGAGTTATTCCGAACCGAAGGGCACGTTCCCACGCGTTACTCACCCGTCTGCCGCTCCGTATTGCTACGGCGCTCGACTTGCATGTGTTAGGCCTGCCGCCAGCGTTCGCTCTGAGCCAGGATCAAACTCTCAAGTTTGAGATCCTGATCGGCTCGATCACAACGTTTGACGAGTCCCAAGCACGTCGATCTCCGTTCCGCTTTCGCGGCCCGTGATCGATCAAGCTTGATGAATCGAAACGTAGGACCGCCGAAGTTTCTCTTCGACCGTTCCAACACAGGCTTGCGCCCGCGAAGGAAAAGTCCGCAAGGACTCCGCCGCCTACGTTTCTCTTTCTTCCGATCCACAATTTCAAACAGCAAACGCCGGCGGAAAGATCGCCAGCGCCGCCTTCCGGAAAACCGGAGGGCTTCGAAGCCTCTCTCTTCCAGCAAGAGCTAGACGAGAAACCACGGTACGGTGATGAGCTTCGCAGGTGCGCCATCGCGCCGAGCGGCGGCGCACCGTGGTGGCGGTATATAGGCTCCGCCGACTTTTAATGTCAACCGTTCTACTAGATGGGTATTGCAGCGCACTTTTCCAGCCCTTGCGGTCATCATGCCGCCACGATGCCGGGGCGCCCTTTAGGGGCTTGGCCGGCCTTTTGCACATACGTTGCAAATGCCCGGATGGACGAAGATCGGTCGAAGTCAGACAATTCCCCCGAACGTACGGGGAAGGCTCGGGGTCATTGGCGCCGGACGGCGCCCTCGGTCTTGAAGTGCAAGGGGACGACGGTTGGAAAGCTGGCGACACACAGCAGGGACGCGGCCGTATGGCGTTGCCGCTGCGATCGATCTCGGCAACGAGCCGCCGCTCGGTCTCGACCATCATAACGAGGAGCCGGTCGACCCTCGCCGCATCTCAATCCGCTGGCTTGCCGCGACCGTGCTCACCGCCCTTTCGGGCGCGAGCCTGATGAGCGGCGCGGTCTATGCCGCGCTCGACGGCGAATATCGCTTCGCCTCGTTTCCCGAAATGGCCCGGGTCGTGCTGAAGACGGCAGGCGAGCGCTTATCGAACGCCGCGAACAAAGCCAACCGCATCTCGCTCCTCGGCGAACATGTGCTCGCGCGGCAGACGCTGCGCGTCTCCACCACGATCCGCAGCGGCGACCGCGAGATCGTGCGCGTGCGGCCTTTCGTGCGCGTCGCGACGAACCTTACGCTAGCGCCCTCCTCCTTCGCCTCGAATGTGCCGCCCTTCAATCCCGTGAAGTTGATGGCCGAAGCGGACCCCGACGAGCGCCCCGACGATATTCCGCAGGCCGAGCCGGGCGGCGACCTCACCATCGTCATGCGCGACCTCGCCATGGTTCCCGCCAGCGCGCGCATCGTCGGCACGCTGCGGCCCGAAGACGTCACGATGAAACTCCGCGAAACGATCGAGGCGGACAAGGCCGACGGAAAGTCATTGCCGTCGTTGGCGCACAGCACGATCGGCGGCGTCTTCAGCGGCCGCCTCGCCTATGCGGTGGAAGGAAGCGCCCGCTTCGCGCCGGACGACATTCCCGCCACGTTCGAGAACATGAACTCCTTCGGCAAGACTAGCGCCGAAGTCACCGGCGGAAACAACTGGTCGGAACGCACGGTCGTCGCGAAAAAGGGCGACTCGCTCGGCAGCATCCTGCGCGACATCGGCACCGTGTCGAAAGCGCAATCCTCGATCGTCTCAGCCTTCGGCGCTCGCGGTAAGGATGGCGGCCTGAAGGAAGGCCAGCGCGTTCGTCTGCTTGTGCAACCGGCCGAGGGCGGCGAGATCCAGCCGCTGCGTGTCTCGATCTTCAGCGACCAGGGCCACGAAGGCACGGTCGCGGTCGCCGATAACGGCCGCTACGTCGCGGTCGAGGAGCCACGCGACATGGGCTTCGCGGTGATCGGCGATGACGATGACGACGACGGCAAGGGCATGCGGCTCTATCAGAGCATCTACGAGACCGCGCTCAAAAACGAGATCCCGAAGGGGATGATCGACAACATGATCCGTAACTTCTCGTTCGACATCGATCTGCAGCGCAAGGTGCGCGCGGGAGATTCGTTCGACGTGCTCTATGCGAACGACGAGGGCGATGGAAACGACGTGCTCTACGCCTCGCTCGTGACCGGCGGCGAGCAGCGGCGCTACTACCGTTTCCAGACCACCGACGACAGCATCATCGATTTTTACGACGAAGCCGGCAAAAGCGCGAAAAAGTTCCTGGTGCGCAAACCCATGGCGGGCGGCATTTTCCGTTCCGGCTTCGGCGCGCGAAACCATCCGATCCTGGGATATGTGCGCGCCCATACCGGCGTCGATTGGGCCGACGATATCGGTACGCCGGTCTTCGCCGCCGGCAACGGCGTCGTCGCTCAAGCGGACTGGAATTCGGGCGGCTACGGCCGGCGTATCGAGCTCCAGCATCTCAACGGCTACATGACGACCTATTCGCACTTGTCGGGCTTCGCGCGCGGCATCGAGCCAGGCGTCAAGGTCCGCCAGGGCCAGGTCATCGGCTATATCGGCACGACCGGCCTCTCGACCGGCCCGCATTTGCACTACGAGGTGCTGATCAACGGCAGCTTCGTCGATCCGATGCGCGTCAAGCTTCCGCGCGGACGCGAGCTGGACGGACCGATCCTCGACGACTTCGAGCGCGAACGTGCCCGCGTCGACGGCATTCTCGACCGCTCGCCCGGGGGCCCTCGCATCTCGCAGACGTCCGCAAAATAAGAAACCGCTATTCGTTCAGGCTGCGCGGCCGACGGCGCCCGCGGCCTTGAAGGTGAGTTCGCCCTTGGCGAACCCGATCTTGATCCGCTCGCCGTCCTTGATTTCGCCCGCGAGTAGCCGGCCCGCTAGCGGATCCTGCAACTCCTTTTGAATCACGCGCTTCAAGGGCCGCGCACCATAGGCGGGGTCGTAGCCTTTCTCCGCGAGAAAACTCCTCGCCTCGGGCGAAAGCTCGATCACCACCTTGCGCTCGTCGAGCAATTTCTGCAGACGGGCGACCTGAATGTCGACGATCGTCCCCATCTGGTCGCGTTTCAGGCGGTGGAAAAGGATGATCTCATCGACGCGGTTGAGAAATTCGGGACGGAAGTTCGCGCGCACGAGGCCCATCACCTGATCGCGCACCTTATCGACGTCCTCGTTTTCCCCGAGCGCGACCAGGAATTCGGCGCCGATGTTCGATGTCATGATGATCAGCGTATTGCGGAAATCGACCGTGCGGCCGTGCCCGTCGGTGAGCCGGCCCTCGTCGAGCACCTGCAAAAGCACGTTGAAGATGTCCGGGTGCGCCTTTTCGATCTCGTCGAACAGAATCACCTGATAGGGCCGCCGGCGCACGGCTTCGGTTAGCGCCCCGCCTTCCTCATAGCCGACATAGCCGGGCGGCGCGCCGATCAGCCGCGCGACCGAATGCTTCTCCATGTATTCCGACATGTCGACGCGGATGAGCGCGTTCTCGTCGTCGAACAGGAAGGCCGCGAGCGCCTTGGTGAGCTCCGTCTTGCCGACGCCGGTGGGGCCGAGGAATATGAACGAGCCGATCGGCCGGTTCGGATCCTGAAGTCCCGCGCGGGCGCGGCGAATGGCGGTCGAGACCGCCTTGACCGCTTCGGCCTGGCCGATCACGCGCTTGCTGAGTTGCTCCTCCATGCGCAGGAGCTTTTCCTTCTCGCCTTCGAGCATGCGGTCGACCGGCACGCCGGTCCAGCGCGAAACCACTTGCGCGATGTGGTTGGGGGTCACCGCCTCTTCCATCATCGTGTCACCGGCTTTGCTTTCGACTACCGCGAGCTTTTTCTCGAGTTCGGGAATTTTCCCATAGGTCAGCTCACCGGCGCGCTGATACTCGCCGCTCCGCTGCACGCGCGCGAGTTCATTGCGTGCTTCCTCCAATTCGGCCTTGAGCTTCTGCGCGTCGGACAGTTTCGACTTATCCGCCTGCCAGCGTTGTGTCAGCGCTGTAGACTCCTCTTCGAGCGAGGCAAGCTCCTTGGCGAGCCGCTTCAGGCGCTC
Source organism: Hyphomicrobiales bacterium (assembly GCA_003135415.1). Taxonomy (GTDB): domain Bacteria; phylum Pseudomonadota; class Alphaproteobacteria; order Rhizobiales; family Xanthobacteraceae; genus Palsa-892. The sequence continues at coordinate 489 of PLBP01000019.1, read as the reverse complement.
CTTGGAGCCGGGATCGGTTTCCTTCTTGAGCGCCTCTTCCTCGATCTTGAGCTGCATGATGCGGCGGTCGGCCTCATCAAGTTCCTCGGGCTTGGAATCGACCTGCATGCGGAGCCGCGCCGATGCCTCGTCGACGAGGTCGATCGCCTTGTCGGGCAGGAAGCGATCGGTGATGTAGCGATTCGACAGCGTCGCCGCGGCGACGAGCGCGGAATCGAGAATTCGCACGCCGTGGTGCAATTCGTATTTTTCCTTCAAGCCTCGCAGGATCGAGATCGTATCCTCGACCGTGGGCTCGCCCACGAACACCGGCTGGAAGCGCCGCGCCAGCGCCGCGTCCTTCTCCACGTGCTTGCGGTATTCGTCGAGCGTGGTAGCGCCGATGCAATGTAATTCTCCGCGCGCGAGCGCGGGTTTGAGCAAGTTCGACGCGTCCATGGCGCCGTCGGCCTTGCCGGCGCCGACCAGCGTGTGCATTTCGTCGATGAA
>PLBP01000001.1:79370-82482 GCA_003135415.1 Hyphomicrobiales bacterium | reverse complement strand
CTGCGAACTACGCTTTGTGCCAATAGCGGCCATTGCGCTTGCGGCCCACTCTAAAATAATGAGGCCGCCAACTGCGGCGGCCTCCTATGCGGCGAAAATTTACGTTAGCCGGCGCTTCAGCAGGGGGCGCACCAGCATCGGCCGTAAGGGCCGCAGACGCGGTGATGCCACGGTCCGCACCAACGACCATTGTACGGCCCACATGCAGCCTTTTCAATCGGCGAAATATTTTGTGCCTGTGCGAGGATACTCGCGGCCCCGCGCGAGGTCTGGGCATCGGCTTTCCATGCCAGCGAGCCTGCCAACAAAATTGCCGCTGTTGCCGTAAGGACGATTACCAGTTTACGCATCGGTGTTCTCCCTAGTTTGGCATTAGAATGCTGATACAGTCTCGCACAAGAAGCAGTCGGCCAAAAGGGGCCGCTCTCAGATTCAAAAAGGGGCCACTAGTCCGGCGTCACGCCCGCTTTTCAGCTTTCACCGCCGCTGCATAGGGCAGCAGCATTCGACCTAAGCCAGACGGCGCAGACGAGAAGGTCGCGGTAGCGCAAGATCGCTCCTTGCCCTCCGCAAAGACCAACATTGTCACAAGTGCTGCGGCGCACACTCCATGTCCGCTTTGGGTCATTCGCTACCGATGCATTCAGCGCCCGTGCCGATCAATGTCCCGCTTAGCTCCGATAGCGACCATTCAAGGCATGGGTTCGAATTGACGCGAAGTGCCATGAACGGATTTCCCGCGATGGATCGGAAAGTCCGAAATGAGCGAGCCTCCTAATTAGTCAAGCTAATGCCCAGTTGGCCAATGTCGGTTTGATTCACGTCAAAGAGCATCGACTGTGATCAGCTAAAATTGAAACAACTTATGAAAGAGGAGGGGTCGTTATGAAAGGCTATGTCCAAGACATTGAGGGTCTCGCTATCAAGAATAAGGAGTTACGCCCCTAATTTATCTGCGCCTAAATGTTCGCGGGCGACGCGCAGGGGGACAACAGCTTTCACGTTTACCGCCGCGGTTGTTTCCTGCTCGATCACGGACTCGACGGGAGCCTCCAATTCGTACCGAAACGAGCCGCGCTCGAAATTCAGCGTGGCCTGTCCCGACAGATCGCTTGGTACAAGACGCGTCAGCAATTTCGTGCCGAACCCCTGCCGCGTCGGCGGTTTGTTGATCCCAGAATCGTGATCTTGCCATTGGAAACAAAACAGCCGACCCGAAGCTGTGTCCTTTATCTCCCATTGCGCCGTGACTGTGCCTTCGCGTTTCGATAGCGCTCCATGCTTTGAGGAATTCGCCATCAATTCATAAAAGAGCAGCGAAAGGCTCTGAGCGGCGCGCGGCTTCAGTAAGGCGTCGCGGCCGGACACGTTGATCCGATCCGCGATCGGAGCAAGCTCCGTTTGCAGCAACTCATGCAGCCACACGCCTGTCCAATCTCCTCGGTTGATCAACCGCACCGATTCATTGAGCGCGTGCAGCCGAGCGATGATAGAATCTCTGAATTCAACCGTGCTGAGCGATGCCTGGTAGCTCAACCGGATGATCCCCTGAGCGACGGCCAACAAGTTGCCCACGCGATGAATCAGTTCCCTATTCACCAGCTCCAAGCTGACTTTCATCAAATTGGTTTTCGCGATTTCAGAAGCCAGCCGCCGGGAGGAGTGCATGAAATGATACATGACCCAGAGCACCATCCCCGTCAGGATCAGTCCCAAAAAACTAACCATCAGCGCCAACTGCATACCCACTTGAGCGAGATCGGGTCCGGGCTCGAAGAGCACCAACATCTTCCGCCCTGCGAACTCCAAGGACTGCCGTATTGCTTCCGCGCCGTCGGAGCGAACGGATGAATTGACGGTTTCAATGTCCCCTTGCAGCGTAACCCCCATAAGATATCTCAATTGATCGGGGTCGGTTGCATCGTAGACACGGAAGTTCATCGGGATACGCCTTCCGTGAACGAAATTATTCAGCAACTGATCAACGCGAAATGCGAACATGATGCAGCCGTCGAAGCCGCGTTCGCCGTATACTGGGCTGTAGAGAATATAACCCGTCGCGTCGAGTTGCTGGAGTAGTTCGACGGGCGCCGTTGCGATCACGCGCTGTTCATCGCGCGCTTGTTCGAAAGCCGCCCTGCGTGACGGGAAGAGGCTGACATCCATCCCGAGCCCAACCTTGTGGCCCTCGGGCCTCGGCTCAATGTCCACAATGGGGTACAGCAACCGGCGAGGATCGCTCACGTCCGGTGTTTCGAAGTTCGGCCCGTATAATCGCGGCGGCCGTCCGGCCGCGGAAAGAACATTGAGGACCTCTTGTATGCGCGCGGGATCGACCTGCGGAATCCAAGCGATCACCTCAATTTCGGGCATGAGAGCGATAACTTTTTTGCCGACCGGACCCAGCGGGTGAGGCTTCGATAAATCAGGAGCTTCAAAAAGAGTGCCGACCGTCTTTGCGATCATCTCGCGGCTTTGTAGATATTGTTCCAAATCGTCGGCGAAAGTCGTAGCCTCGCCCATCAATTGATGCTGCCTCGCTTCGATTCGCATATCGGAAAAGTGAAGTGCGAGAACCGCGGAAAGCCCGACGCCCGCCGCGGCGACTGCCATCAATGTCAGCCTATGCCAGAAACGAGGTTGAAGGCCGTCCACGCGCCCGTCCTTAAAGAATCCACGTCAATGCATTCTTTCCCATACGTCGATGAATTACTCTTTTTGAGAAAATTGCATTGATTTGCGTCAAATTCATCGCGAACGTTTCGACGCAACCATTCTATGTCGCCTCGAGGCCCCAGTGTAGGCGCCGTCCACAGCATCAAAAGGCGACATTGCTCCCGCTTTGACTGCGTCCGATTTACCCCTGAAAGCGGACATTGACTGCGGGCTTTCGCGCGTCCGCTTTGTGCCAGAAGCAGTCATAAAAAAACCAATAGCGACCATCTATTTCTGCTCGTTCGTGAGTGTCGTCGCGCCGAGGCCCTATCCGCGACACTTTTTATGCGGCCATGCCCCGCATCGTGCGGCGCATGGCAGAGTTGTGCCTCTAAGATAAAATACAGATCACCAATAAACCGCCAACTCAGCGGCTAATAAGATAATTGTACACGAA
>PLBP01000001.1:0-79321 GCA_003135415.1 Hyphomicrobiales bacterium | reverse complement strand
AGGCAGATCAGGAAAAGCACGATAAGTGCTGCAGTGAGTGCGGTTCCCAGAGCAACGATGCTGAGTGGATTATACGTCTTTGAATTCATGGCATCCTCCAACAATAAGTTCTACGCATTCACTATTCTTATCACCGTTAGTCTTTGATTTATGTCAACGAATGACAGAATAGATAGCGCTACCAATATAACGTCAGTTTGATGCCAAGAGAGCTAAAATGAAAAATCATACACACGAGGTTTCCCGCCGTACGCTCTTGCAGGGTGCGGCATGTGGGGTAGGCGCAGCAAGCGCTCTAGCCATGACGATGACCGCTGCACGGGCGGGCAAGATGCCGCAGGCGGCGGTCGGATATGTACCCTCGCCCCACGGCAGCCAGCGCTGTGACAATTGTCGGCTTTTCCAGCCGCCGAACGCATGCAAGAGCGTTGAAGGCGTCATTAGTCCGTCAGGCTGGTGTAAAATCTACGTGCCCAAATAAGAGATGGCTAGAATCAGATCGGCGCGAGCCCTCATCTCACTATGCCGCAGTATTAATAACAGACAACCTGTCCACGGATTGATGGACCCAAATCAAAGAAAACCGATCTCCTTCTTGTGAGAAAGGTGAACAATTTCGGAGCCAGTTGAGGAGCCCCATGCAGTTCAATCCTAAAGATATCATGCTGGTCCTCGATAGCTATCCGACTCCTACAAACAAGAAATTGATCGAGAGCGCCGTTGCCCTCGCAAAAAAACTGAATGTACACATTTCAGCGCTTAGCTTTGAAATCGACGTCAAAGTCAAAACGTCGCGGGTCGTTCGCGCGCTAGGAATCGATCGCGGCGTGCGCGAAAGGTTAGCAGCCGAAAGGAAAAAAAGTCTTTCCAACGCGAAGGATCTGCTCCGTGATTTCGAAGCGGCTGCAAAAAAATCCGGCGTGCATTTCAGTACTATATTGGAAACGGCAACGCAGTACGAAGTGTCGAATGTCGCGATTGAACACGCCCGCTTACGGGACTTGACCATCGTTGCGACCGACAATGAGGCCCTTGCGGATGCTACCGCCGAGGATCTTTTATTTAAGTCGGGTAGACCGATCTTGATTCCACCGAGAGACCACAAGAACTGCGCGGCGCTTTCATTGAATAGCGTTGCGGTAGCTTGGGATTCAAGCCGCGCAGCGACCCGGGCCGTTTCCGACGCTTTGCCCCTGCTGCAACGTGCGAAGCATGTGCGCGTTTTTACCGTACTGCATGAAAAGGAACTTCCGGCCCGCCGCCACAGCGCGGAGTTAAAAGCTCATCTCGCCCGGTACGGAATCGAAGCCAAGATGGAAAATATCGCTGCTCGCGGAAAGGCCATCGCAGAGGTCGTTCGGGCCTATGTGAAAAATTATCATGTCGGCCTTCTTGTGATAGGCGGGTATGGCCATTCGCGTTTTAAGGAATTCATCCTGGGAGGGGTTACAAAAAGCATACTTGAGCAACCCTTCCAGTGGACATTTCTTTCCCATTGAAAAATACGGATTCGATGTCAGAGAAGAGTCGGCGCCATGAGTCAGATTCCGAGAGCGGCGCACGGGAGAATTTCGACCCAATTGAAACAATCGGCCGGATACGCAACACAAAGTTGGATGTCCGCTTTGGGTCATTTTCGACCGGGCCGAGCAAGCTGCTGGTCCAGTCACTTCCGCTATGCCCCGAAAGCGACCGACAGCCATCCCGGGACAGACTGACGCTTCGTCCCAGTAGTGGACATTTGACGCGAACTTTCGAGAGCAAGCATTCATCATCCGGCATTTGTAGTTTGCAACGAGCCACCTCAGTATCGATTTAAACCACCACGAACTGGCCCATCATGCCGGCGTCCTCGTGCTCGAGAATGTGGCAGTGATACATGTATGGATGCGTGGGGTCAGCGAAGTCCGCAAATTCAGTGATGACGCGCACGGCCGAACGTGGATCGACGAGTACGGTATCCTTGAGGCCACGCTCGTTCGGCAGCGGTGGATTGCCGTCGCGGTCAAGCACGCGAAATTGTATGTCGTGGATGTGGAATGAGTGCGCCAGCGGAGTCGCGTTTCTAATCTCCCAGATTTCAATACTGCCCAGCGGAACTTCCTCGTTTATGCGGCTCTTGCTCATCGAGTAGCCGTTGATCCCCATCAAGCCGTCCATCGTACGGCGGTCCATCATTCCACCCATACCCATGCCCATCATGGCCATGTTGAGTGTAAACGTGCGGGTCCGTGCAGCTTGGCCCGGGGTCCAATTTGGTAACTCAATCAACCGTTCGGGAAGCGTTAGATTTGCGGTCTCTAATTCCATCGTGCGCAACTCGATGATCGGAAACGTTTCGGTATTTCCGGCCATGCCGCCCATCATCATGCCCGGCCCCATCCCGCCCGCGTTGACGGGATCGGGATAACTCATCAATTGTACCGCTCGATTGCTCTGCAAATCGACGAGCAGCTCGACCCGCTCGCCCGGGCCGAGCCGAACCCGGCGCTGGCGCGCCGGCCGCTCCAACAGGCTGCAGTCCGAACCGATAACCAAAAGTTGCGTTCCGTCATCGCGGCCGAGTGTGTAAATGCGGGAATTTGAACCATTGAGGATACGCAGCCGTGTGCGCTGACGGCGCAGGACAACATGAGGGTCGACGGTACCATTGACCAAGATAACGTTGCCCTTGTAGCCCATCATGATGTCGGGCATGGCCGACATATAATCGAAACTGCCGTCGCGATTGAAACGGCGATCCTGGATGACAAGCGGAATATCGTCCACGCCATATTGCGACGGAAGATGGAATGACAAGCTTTCCTCGTCCTCGATCAAGAAGAGGCCGGCCAGTCCCCGGAGCACTTGCTCACCCGTACGCCCCATCAAGTGCGAGTGGTACCAACACATTGACGCTTTCTGTTTGATTTCGAATGACGGCTCCCAAACTGCGCCTGGCTCGACCACGCTCGCAACCGTACGATCTCGGCAGGATTAGACACTACAAAGGTACCCCAAACAGCCATTAACTCTTGTCGCTTTTCCAGCAAATCACCGCGCCGATAGGCGGCTTCGGTTTTGTCTTTGACCAGATGCGCGAGAGCGGCTTCGCAGATCTCGCGCGGAAAGTTAGTCCGCTCAGCCGCCCAATCCCGAAACGCAGACCGGAAACCATGAACAGTGGCTTTGAGACCCATCCGTCGCAATGCCATCAGGAAAACCATGTTGGACATGGTTTCATCTTCAGAGCGACCCGGGAAAACGAACTTACTTCCGTTGTTGAGTGCTTTGGCGGCTTTGAGGATTTCGACTGCGCGGGCACTGACAGGCACGCGGTGTTCACGGCTGGCTTTCATGCGGCCAGCGGGAATTGTCCAAACTGCTTTGTCCAAATCGATCTCCGTCCAGCAGGAATTTAGAACTTCGCTGGTTCGGCACGCGGTTATAATTAGAAATTCGAGGCCAAGCTTTACGTTGTCAGTGGCGTCGCATTGCCGAAACATGCGCACGAAATCCGGGACGTCATCGTAAGGCATTGCCTCGAAGTGGCCGCGCTTACCCGGTTGACGGGGGAGGGCGCTTTCAATGTGCTCGACTGGATTGCCGTTATGCCGGTAGTCCTTAATCTTCGCCCAATCAAATACGGTTTTGAGACGCTGCCGGATCCGGCGAGCGGTTTCCGGGCGGGTCAGCCAGATCGGGGAAAGGACCCTGAGAACGTCGGACGTTTCGATCTGGTCAATGCGGTGGTCCCCAATGATCGGAAACGCTGATTTCTCTAGGGTATTGATCCACTGGGCTTGGTGCTTGTTATTGCGCCAAGCCAACGAATGCTCGGCGTGAACCTGCTCGACGGCATGCCTGAAGGTCGGCACGATCGCTTGGGCCTTCCGTTTGACAGCGATAGGGTCGCCACCATCGCGGGCGATCTTGCGGTAATGGCGCGCCTTCTCACGCGCCTCCGCGAGCGAGATGAGGCGCGTGGATCCAAGCCCCATATCGCGACGCCGGCCATGGACGACTGTTCGCAACAACCAGCGTTTGGATCCGCGTTCGTCGACGACGAGATAGAGGCCATTGCCATCGGCGAAGCGACCCTTCGCTTTCAATGCATTGATGCGAACTGGCGACAATGCTTTGTCGGGATGTCGTGCCATAAAAATCCTCCGCCTAACCGGCGCGCCCCTCAATGCAATCCGAAATTTATTTCGGATGGAGCCGGTTTTCAGAGGACGATGATGGATTATCGACTCACTGTAAGAAACTGATTTTACACAGTAAATCGTACTTCTTTGGACGGAGCCGGACGACTAAAAATCAGTCTCCGTCTCCGCCAATCATTCTCGCGCGCGACGCCTCAAGATTTTTTGACGAGCGCCAGCCGGAATTCTTGGTAATTCTTTTTCAGCGCCATCTTCACGACCACGAGGCCCCACGCGAGACCCGCGAGCCACGACAGCGCGGTGGCGACCGCGGCGACGGTGGGAAACTCGAAGCCGAGCCGGCTGCCGGCCTCGCCGATCAAGAACGCCAATACGACCGCGAGGATCCATCCGCCGAGGAGGCCGCGCCACACGAGCAGCCACCACACGCGCATAACCCTTTCCCAAGTGATTTCGAGCTCCTGCATGTTTGCCTCCCTGGAATTTTCGACCTTAGCATTATGACTGTCACCGCACGGCCGCGGCCGTAGCACGGCCTGCCGTGCGGCCGGAGAAAATACAGCCGCCGAGGAAGGTGCCTTCGAGCGCGCGATAGCCATGCACGCCGCCGCCGCCGAAGCCAGCAGCCTCGCCTGCGGCGTAGACATTACCGAGCGGCTCGCCGTCCGCTTTCAACACGCGCGCCGACAGATCCGTCTCTAACCCGCCGAGAGTCTTCCGTGTCAGCACCCAGAGCCGCACCGCGATCAAGGGACCGGCGGCGGGATCGAGCAGGCGGTGGAGTTTGGAGACGCGGATGAGCCGGTCACCGATGTAATTTCGCGTCTGGCGGATCGCGCTGACCTGCGCGTCCTTGCAGTATCTGTTTTCCACTTCGCGGTCGCGCGCGACGACCTCGCGTTCGAGTTCGGCGGCATCGATCAGGTTTTCGCCGATCAAATCGTTCATGCCGCGCACGAGCTCGGGAATCGACTGGCCGACGATGAAATCCTTGCCCTGGTTCACGAATTTCTGCACGGGCGTCAGCGTCTTGCCGCGCCCGCGGCGGAGCACGCCGAGAATGCTTTTCCCCGTGAGATCCGGATTTTGCTCGGAGCCGGAAAGCGCGAACTCGCGGCCGATGATGCGTTGGTTCAACAGGAACCACGAATGATCGTGGCCGTGCCGGGTAATGTGTTCGAGCGCGCCCAAGCCGTCGAAGCCGGGAAAGAGCGGGATCGGCAGCCGCTTGCCGTGCGCATCTAACCACAGCGGCGAGGGGCCGCTGACGATACGGATGCCGTGGCGCGGCCAGATCGGCGCGTAATTGTCTATGCCTTCGGGATAGTGCCACATGCGGTCGGAATTAATGATGTGGCCGCCGGCGGCGCCCACCACCTCCAGCATCTTGCCGTCGACGTGTGCGGGCACGCCGGAAAGCATTTTCTTTGGCGGCGCGCCCATGTGCTTCGGCCAGTGCTTGCGCACGAGATCGTGGTTGCCGCCGATGCCGCCCGAGGTGACGATCACCGCCTGCGCACGCAGCGAAAAATTTCCGGCGACCTTGCGCGAGCTTTCCTGGCCGCGCTCGACTGAACTCGGCTCGAGGATTTCGCCCTCGACGCCGTCAACCTTGCCGCCGCTTGCCGAGAGCTTGGTCGCGCGGTGGCGGAAGCGGAGCGAAATCAATCCATTCTTTTCGCCCTCGCGCACGCGGCGGACGAAGGGCTCGATCAACCCCGGCCCGGTGCCCCAGGTAATATGAAAGCGCGGCACCGAATTGCCGTGGCCGGTGGCGAGATAGCCGCCGCGCTCGGCCCAGCCGACGACCGGAAACCAGCGCACGCCTTGCGCGTGCAGCCAGCTTCGCTTTTCGCCGGCGGCGAAGTCGACATAGGCCTCGGCCCATTGCCGCGGCCAGCGGTCCTCGGGGCGGTCGAAGGCGGCGGAGCCCTGCCAGTCCTGCATCGCAAGCGCGCGTGAATCGCGAATGCCGAGGCGGCGCTGCTCCGGCGAGTCGATCAGCATCAAGCCGCCGAACGACCAGAACGCCTGGCCGCCGAGGGAAGCCACCGGCTCCTGATCGATCAGGATCACCTTACGCTTGGCGTCGGCGAGTTCGGCGGCGGCGGCAAGGCCGGCAAGGCCCGCGCCCACGATAATGACATCGGCGTCCATTGAGTGTTTTCTCCCTTGCGTCCATCGCGCCGGATGCGCGTAGGCGCTCCTAATGCGCGGAAACTTTCCGCACCCAGAATTGATACATGCCGATGAAGGCGCTCGGATTTTCCTGCTCAAAGCGGTCCCAAAGGGCGAGATTCGTCACGGCTTGGTCGTCGGGAAACTTCTGCCGGAAACGCTGCAAAATATGCGGCGCCTGGTCGAAGCCGAGGAATTGCAGATGATTATCAGCGAGGAAGCCCTCAATCTGCGGCAGCGCCATGCGATGCTCCTGCACGTGAAAGAGAAGGTCGCGGAGGTCGCTCATCGAATAGAAATCGGCGAGCAGCATGACGTTCCGGAGCGGACTATCCGCTGGAAGCCGCTCGAATTCCTCGCGGCAGCGGCGGATATCGTCGGCAGTGGGCTTGTATCCTTTTTCGGCGAGAAAACGCTGGGCCGCGACAATGTCCTCGCGCGCTTTCTCGCTGTAGAGCCCGATATTCATGAACCCGCCCGGCGCGAGAGTCTCTAGCAGTACGCGCCAGCCGGCGAACGGGTCGGCGAGGTGGTGCAAGACGCCGGAGGCATAGATCACGTCGAAGCGGCGGCTGAGCCTGCCCAGTTCGACAATGTCGGCCTGGCCGTATTCGATATTTTTCACCCGTAATTCTTCCGACTTGCGCTTGCCATAGGCCAGCGCCGCACCGCTGAGGTCGACCGCGAGTATGCGCGCCTCGGGAAATTGCCGGGCGATTTCGACCGCCTGCCGGCCGGTGCCGGCGCCCGCGATCAAGATTTCGATCGCGCCGCTTTTTCCGAGCAGGCGCAGCGGCGCGAGCGGAAACAGCGAGCGCAGATATTCGTCGATCTGGCTCGGCCGGCCCCAAGCTTCCGTGGTCTCGATCCAGCGCGGATAGGGATTTTCCTCGTATTGGTCCTGCACCAAGAGGGATATGCGATCTTCGACCGGCGTGAGCTTCGGGATCGAAGCTTGCAGCTCGCGTTCTTTCAGCGGTTCGCGCACTTGCCGGTCCACGAGCCGAGTGATCGCCACGGGCCATTTTCGCGCGAGCAATTTCTCGGCCCCGGGCAACGTTACCAACGGAAAATAGGCGGCCGCCGCAACGAGCAAAATAGGAACGATGTCCGTACCGCTCGCCAAGGCGGCGGTGAGATCGGTGCGCGCTTTCTCCGCTTGCGCGTGTTCTTTCTCGGTCACCGAATACACGAATTCGGTGATAAAACATTGGATCGCTAGGCTCGCGTAGAACGCCAAAATATCCTCGGGGATGGCATCCGGCCGGGACGCGCGTTCGAGGATAGTGGCGCGCGCCGCGCAGACGAATTTTTCCATCGCCCTGCCGCTGCCAGGCGTCGACTCAAGCAGAGAAAGCAGAAGTGGATTCTTCGCTACCGCAGCGATGCCGTTGCTACCGAATAATTCCGTCTCGATTGCCCGATTGGGCCAAGTGGCGCCGGCCGCTGCGATGCTTTTGCCGACGGCGGGATCGAGCTCCAGCACTTGACTGCCGAGCGCCATGACGTCATTCGGGCGCAGCCAGCGTTCCCTAATCGCGCGCGCGAGCATCGGCAACAGGCGCTCGACTGGCTTCAGCAACTGACCCGCCCGCGAACAGTACCGGGCAGAATCGACGAAATTACTTTTGCTCTCGTCGGTGATCGCGATCGTGAGCGATCGAATGCTCAGCACAAGCGCTCCCGCGGCGTTGCCCTTTTCGAAGAGGAGGCGCGAAAGATTATTCAGCGCCGGTGGAAGATTGGGCTTGATCGCGAGCGCGTGCCGGTATTCGGCTTCGGCTTCGTCGAGTTTTCCGAGGCGCACGAGCACATCGGCGAGGTTGGCGTGCCCCTCGGCGACTTGCGGCGATCTAAGGATGGCCTGGCGGTAGGCGTCCGCCGCCTCGTCGAATTTCTCGAGCGAAATCAGCGCGCCGGCGACGTTGAAATAGGCCGCGGCGTAATCGCGATTCAGCTCCAAGGCGCGGCGATAGTGAACGACCGCTTCCTCGAAGCGCTGTAAGGCGTGATGGGCCGTGCCCAAATTGTAATGATATCCGGCGTTATCACTCTCGAGTTTGATCGCCTTAGCGATGAGGACGATCGCGTCCTCATGGCGGCGCTGATGATGGGCAACGACGCCGAGATTGTGCAGCGCCTGCGCGTTGCCGGGCTCGATCGAAAGCACTTGCTCATAAAGCGCCGCCGCTTCCGATAGCCGGCCGGATTGGTGTTGCGCGACGGCTTTCGCAAGCAAATCCGAAAGGCGTTGTCGTGGTGCTAGATCTGACATGACCTCAATGCCGAAGAATTATCGTTAGCCGGTAGATTTCTTTTGGATCCAAAAATTATACATGCCGATAAATGTATCAGGATTAAGTATTTCGAATTCTTTCCACGAGTTGAGATCATTTCCAGCTTTATCATTTGGAAATTGTTGGGCGTACAATTGCTTGATGAATATAGGCAACTCTAAACCGAGGAATACAAGTCCATTTTCGCTGATAAATTGCCCGATTTGCTCTAGCGTGAAATTTCGCTCCAGAACGTGGAAAAGAAGATCGCGGCATTCGCTTAAACTGAAAAAGTCATTCGCTTGCGTCACTTTATATATTGAAGTGGCCGGATCCATGCTCATGAGTTTTTGACGAAAGGCCCGAATTTCGTCAGCAGTATCGCCATACCCACTTTTGGTAATCTCGCGGCGGGCGGCGATAATGTTCCCGCGAGCTATCTCGCTATAAAAGGAAACTCGCATAAGACCGCCGGGTGTAAGGATGGACAGAAGCGCTTTCCATCCGTCCTCGGGGGCATCCAGGTGATGCAGGACTCCGGTTGTTTCGATCACATCGAAAATTCTGCCAAGTTCGGGCAATCGCAAGATATCGGCTTGCCCATATTCGACCTGCGTGATGCCCAGCTCATTTAACATTCGTTTGGCATAGGCAAGACTCGGCAGGCTGAGATCAATCGCGAGTATATTTTCAATCTCGACGTGGGAGAGCAATGACGCGACTTGTTGGCCCGTTCCGCAGCCGGCAATCAAATAATTAGCGCTTTCAGTAGCGCGTGGAAACGGCAGATTGGGCAGAAGTTGTTGTAGGTAGTCTTTCAGTTTCGCTCGCCGCAAGTTGCTGGACACTCTTACCCAGCGCGGGTAGGGATTCTCCTCATACTGCTCCCGAACTTTTTTGGATACTTCGTTGCTGATGGCAGTCAGTTGCGGAATGATAGCGCAATACTCGCGCTCTTGGCGCGGCTCCAGCACTTGTTGTTGAACAAGTTTCTTGATGTCAGCGGGTGAATTCGACCAGTCGGCGAATTCCATCTCCTCGATCGAACTTAGCGAAAAATAGCAGGCCGCGACGGCAAGTTCGGCCGGAGATATAGTTTTATGTTGCCTAAGATCGTTGCGTAAATCTTGGCGCAGGTGATTTGCAAGCGTCGCTTCTTGTTTCGGCACGAAATACACGTATTCGTTCATAAAACACTGCTGCGCCAAAGCGCATACTAGGGAAACGTGTTTAGGGCTGAGATCGAGACCGCTCGTTCTCGATACCAATTCGAGGAGAGCGGAGCGAAGAGTGGAAAGAAATTTCTCATATTCAGGGCTGTTGATTCTTTCGCAGGTAAGGACGATGCGGAGAAGATCGTCGTCGGCCAGGGCGTCCAAGCCGTCTTTGCCGAGTAGAGCGGCCGCCGATGGTCGCGACGGCCATTCGTCGACTGCGCGCGTTAAGATCGACGCGATCGATGGTTTTCTAGCCAGGACATGCAGACTTACGTCAACGAGACCACGTGAGTTGCCCCAGTGCTCCGCAATGCCACGCATCAAAATGTCTTTAAATTCATCGGCATAGGGAATTGCGCGCGAATTCCCCAGGTACCATGCGTATAATATACGCATCTCGCTTGTATCTTCGAGCGATAGACGGAAGCGAAATAGCTGGAGCGCATCGCCGTATCGGTCGCTCTCCAACAGCAGATCGATGAAATTAAAGAATGCCACCATCAGGTTTGGCTTTAACGTAAATGCCTTTTGCAGGCTTTCCAGCGCTTCCTGCTTCTTGTTTACGGCCCATAAAGCAGAAGCGAGATTGACGTGGGCTTCGGCGAAAGCGGGATTGATCGACAGGGCGATCCGGAAGAAATCGATTGCCCGATCGTATTCCCTGCGCGAGAGCGAAAGGTTGCCAAGGTTGGCGTGGGCTTGAAAGACGTTCGGCTGCGCGGCGATTGCGGCCTTGTGCTGCGTTTCAGCTTCTTCGATCTTTCCCTGTAGTCCGAGAATGCTGCCGAGATTCGTCATCGCCTCGGCGTAGTCGGGCTGGATCGCGAGAGCTTTGCGATAGTTTTTTTCCGCTTCGTCCAACCGGCCGAGATCGCAAAGTGCATTCGCCCAGTTAAAATGGGCAATGGCGAGACGGGGATGAAGCGCGAGCGCTCTTTCATAGTTTGAGATGGCTTCTTCGTTCTTGCCTTGAGCTTTGAGCGCGTTGCCGAGATTGAGATACGCCTCGGCATAGTCGGGCATGAGGCCGATCGCCTTGCGATTGTGCTCCGCCGCTTCCTCGAAACGGCCGAGCGCGCCGAGCGCGAGACCGAGATTGTAGTGAGATTCGGGAATTCGGTCGTTGATCGAGATTGCGCGCCCGATCAATTCCGCGGCGACGTCGCTCCGTCCCGCCTGGTGCGCGAGCACACCGAGAAAATGCAAGGCATCGACATGCGAGGGATCCAGCGCCAGCACTCTCTTATAGGTCTGCTCCGCCTCGCGCAGCGCGCCCGCCTGATGGTGCCGGAAGGCGGCGGCAAAAAGCTCGGCGTTCGGATCGTTTGCTTTCATGATTGGGACTCATACTCCGTCATGCCCGGGCTTTTCCTCTTCTTTGTCATGCCCGGTCTTGACTCTCTACTGTCATGCCCGGGCTTGACCTCTCTATGTTGTCATTGCCGGGCTTGACCCGGCAATCCATGCTGCGTCTATGCGTAGTTATTGGCTTTACATTTTAGCGAGCAAACCCAATGGCACGCTTTATGTCGGCGTGACGAACGATCTCGTTCGCCGGCTATACGAACATCAAGGGGGTGCCGCGCGCGGTTTTACGAAGCAATACCGCGTGAAGATGCTCGTCCATTTTGAACTCTACGTTATGGCTTACGCTGCGATTCAACGCGAAAAGAATATCAAGCATTGGTCGCGTCGTTGGAAAATCGAACTGATCCAAAAAATGAATCCGGCTTGGCGAGACTTAACAAGGGAAATCCTTCGTTGAGAGTCATCATGGATGCCCGGGCAGGCAAGCTTGCGCAGCCTGCCTAAAGTTGGCTGCGAGCCCGGGCATGACAAGAGAGGTCAAGCCCGGCAATGACAAGTGGGCGCGACAGCCCGAGCATGACAAGATAGAGATGTCGGCCACGCAAACTTGCGCATTCATCATCGTACGAATTTCCGCGCGGCGCGGAAATCGCCGCGATGAGAATCAAATCCCCGCCGCCGTCAAGGCTGAATTTTAATTTTCCCGTTCACTGATCGCGTAGTGGCGATTTTTTATACTGTCGAAGCATATACGAGATCAATTTTCGGGCAGGCAATGTGGTCGAATCACGACCCCCCTTTCCCTGGCTGTGGAAACTTTGTTCGCCAAGGGTTTGCAGAGGCTCTTGCTGACGCAATCGAACGATGGACCACCGAGAAGCGTGGCATATTGTGTTGCGGAGCTTTTTTTGAGGCCGAATCCGGCTAAAAATGGCAGATTTCAACCTGTCTCAAGCCATTGATAATAATAGTGAAAACACGAATTTACCAGGCGCTGCGTGATGTTTGTGCAACACCTCCCGGAAAAGCGCCTTGGGAAGGCCCTTCGGACCTCTGCGAGCATTGAAAGAGATCCTTGATCCGGTATCCTCCCTGTTGCGATGAAGGGGTACTCCTCGGGTGGGGGACCTGGGGTCGTCTCGTCCGGAAGATCTTTATCAACCGGGTGGTCAAACGGGGAATTAGGGGACCTTCGGGGGTGCGGTTGCATCCAAGGAAGTGGAACCAGCTCCCTCGAAATGAGAGAGAACTTGGAGGTCACGATGAACATGGTAAAAAGCTTACTCCTCGGTTCCGCAGCGGGTCTTATCGCTGTGGCGGGGGCGCAGGCAGCCGATCTTCCCTTAAAGGCCAAGCCGGTCGAATACGTGAAGGTTTGCTCTGCCTATGGTGCGGGATTCTATTACATCCCCGGCACTGACATCTGTCTACGTGTTGGCGGCTACGTCTGGTCGGAATTTGAAATCAATGACTTCGGCGCAGCCCCGGTAACGAGCTCAGGCGCGATCGGTGGCGATTTTGTTCGCAACCGAGGCGATAACTTATCGTCGTTCCGTACGCGCTTCGACATGGTCTTTGACGCGCGCACAAATACCGAATACGGCACACTGCGTTCCTATGCTTCCGTGGGCTGGCAGTGGACCACGAACCTCGACGGCTTCCAGCAGCTCCAACTGCCGGCGTCGGCGGGCAACTATGCCTGGTACTATGACCGTGCGTTCATCCAGTTCGCTGGCCTGACGTTCGGTTATGTCGGATCGTTCTTCGACTTTGATCCGTCGCTGATTCTCAATCAGCAGTGGTCGAAATCCTTCAAGTTCACGCCGGCGATCGCCTATACCGCCCAGCTCGGTAGCGGCATTTCGGCGTCGATCTCGATGGAAGACGCGACGACACGTCGTACCGCCATCACGACGGGCGTGCGTTCCGTCCTCAACGGCACCGTATTTCTCGGTGGGTTTGGCTACTTCGCGCCGTCCGCCGCGGTTGCTGGTGGTTGTTCGAATGCCAACGTTGTCTCGGGCCTCTGCGGTAACGTGATCCCGCAATTTGTCACGGTTAACAACACGGGCTGGCAAGGTACAATTTACGGCGGCCAGTCTATGCCGGACTTCGTCGCCAACTTGCGTGTCGACCAGGCTTGGGGTGACGCGCAGATCAGCGGTGCGGTTCACCAGCTGAGGACGGCTGTCTCGTCGGCCAACCTTGCGTATGACGATGCGGTCGGCGGAACGACAGGCATTAATACTTATGCTCCTGTCAAATACGGCTTCGCAGGCCTCGCTGGCTTGAACATCAAGCTCCCGATGCTTGGGGCTGGCGACAGCTTCCAGGTTGAAGGCGCGTGGGCGAAGGGCGCAGCGGATTACACGGGTGTCTCGGCCAATCCGTACAGCACCAACATCTCGCAAGGGTATCGGAAGGGCTCAATCGGGCCGGTCATCGAGTTCTTCGACTCGTATGTCAATGCGAACGGTCAGAGCTTGTCGACCGCGTACTCGTTCAATGCGGAGTTGCGGCACTTCTGGACGCCGACCATCCGCTCGTCGCTCGCCTACGGCTACAACAAGTTCAAGGCACCGGCGGCGGCACAGAATCCTGCTAACCTGCAGGGTGCGATCGGCACGAGCGCATCGAACGGGTTCATCTCCAACTTCCCGAGTGGCCAAATCAATCAGGTTACTGCGAACTTGATCTGGTCGCCGGTTCCGAAGCTCGACCTCGGTCTTGAAGGCTATTGGGCGGACATGAAGACTGACTGCGCTGGCCTCGCGGCTGTCAATTGTGGGGCAGCTGCCGAACAAACGCGCGGCAAGTCGAACGACCTCTACGGCGGTCTCTTCCGCGCCCGTCGCGACTTCTGATCTAGCCTAGATCCAAAACTTGAGAACCCCGGCGGGAAACCGCCGGGGTTTTTGCTTTGGGGGGTCAACTCAAAGAGAAGCGTCATCCTGAGGCGCGAGGGCGAAAGCCCGAGCCTCGAAGGATGGCCATGAAGCATTGCCAGCCAGCGGGGGTTCACCAGTAGGTCCTTCGAGGCTCGGCGCCTTTCGGCGTCTCGCACCTCAGGATGACCGCTTATTTCCCGCACCGCGCCGCGAAGGCGAGGATCGGGCCGATGGTCACGGCGTCAATCAAAGGCGCGTGGCCTTGACCCGCGATTTCGATCGTTTCGACGCACTTGTCTTTCGCGCGCATCGCCGCCACCGTTTCGCGCGAGAGCAAATCGGAATTCTCGCCGCGGATCACGAACACGGGTGCTGCTTTGACCAGCGCTTCGAACTGGGCCCAGAGATCCGGCGGCGGAACCTTCGGGTCGATGTCGGCGAGTGCCACGGAAATCATCGGGTCCGAGCGCGGCGTGAGGCCGCCCTTGTCTTCGCGCCAGGTGCGGCGCGCATAGGCCTGCCACTTCGCTTCGTCGAAAGCCGGGAATTGCTCGCTCATGACGCGTTTGAGGAGCGCCGCCGCTTCGGCCCAAGAGGAGGGCGGCGGCAGCTTGCCGACATAGGACTTGATCCTGAGCAAGCCCTTCATCTCGAGCACCGGGCCGATGTCGTTCAGCACCGCGCCCGCGATCGCCTGCGGGCGGACGGCGCCCATCACCATCGTCAGAATGCCGCCGCGCGAGGTGCCGACGAACACGGCGCGCTCGATCTTCTCGGCGTCGAGAACCGTCAGCAGGTCGCCGATCTCGACCGGCACCGTGTAGTTCGCGGGGTTCGGATCGCGCGCCGACAGCCCGCGCCCGCGAGAGTCGAGCGCGATTACGCGGCGCTGATTTTTATCATTATTTGCAATCGCTTGGAGGAGTTCGCGGAAGTCCTCTGCGGTGCGCGAAATGCCCGGCAGGCAGATCAGGGGAAGTGCTGCCGCGTCCCTCGGGCCGGCCGCGAGCGCGTGAAGCTTCAGCCCATCATTGGCGGTGAACCAGAGATCTTCGATCGCGGTTGGCATGGGGCGGTTATAGGAAATTGCACGGGGAAAAAGCTAGAGCGAGAGATGGCATTCATTTCCTCGTCATTGCCGGGCTTGACCCGGCAATCCATTCGAACTGTCAGCACATTCTGATATTCATCATGGATGCCCGCGCAGGCAAGCTTGCGCAGCCTGCGTAAACTTGGCTACGAGCCCGGGCATGACAGGAGAGAGGTCAAGCCCGGCAATGACAGGCTGTTTTAATTCAGCCGCCCGCGCACCAGATCGGCCTCGATGGTAAGGCCGCGATTCCCCCCGGCGAGCGTCTGATAAACCTGCATGTTTTCCATCACGCGCTGGACGTAGAAGCGCGTCTCGGAAATCGGCAGGCGCTCGATCCAGTCGACGATGTCGACCCTGGGGTCGCGGGGATCGCCGTATTTCGCGATCCATTCGCTCGCGCGCCCACGGCCGGCATTATAGCCGATGAAGGTCAGCACCGGATTGCCGCGGTAGAACGCCAGGAGATCGCCGAGCTCGGCGGCGCCGATCTGCACGTTGAAGACGGGATCGGTGCCGAGCTTGCCTTCTTCCCAGGGAATTCCGAGCTTGCGCGCGATCGCGCGCGCGGTTGAAGGGATGACCTGCATCAACCCCTTGGCGTTTGCGACCGAGGTGACACGCTGGTCGAACTGGCTCTCCTGGCGCGCGATTGCATAGACGATCGCGGGGTCGGCCTTCGGCCCCACGTGGCTGTAGTTCGGAACGCCAAAGGCCGGGAATCCGATCATCTCGACCGGCACGCCCTTGGCCATCGCCGCCTTGCCGAGCAGGACGAGAGCGCGGGCGTCGCGCGCTTCCGTCGCGACCTCGGCGAGCAGGAGATAACCGGCGGCGTCGTTGCCGGCACGGTCGGAAAGGTCGGTGTAGATCGGGACCGCGAATTCCGGCTCGCCGATGGCGTAGAGCATGCGGAGCGCGCGCACCGGTTCCTGCTGCATAAAGGCCGCGCGTTCCGCCGCCGGCGCCTGCGAGGTCGCCGGCAGCGGCAGATCCTTCAAGCCAAGCCGCGCGCGCGCGAGCTGGCCGTAATAGGTAACGGTGTGGCGCGCGGCGGTCTCGTAGGAGAGGCGGGCGCCGATTTTGTCGCCGCCGGTCTCCTCTGCGCGGCCGAGCCAGTAATAGGCGCGGGCGACGGTGACGGGATGCACCGAAAGTTTCGTGAGCTCGGTGAAATGACGCCGGGCTGCCGCCGAATCATTGAGGAATCTCAATGAGATCCAGCCAGCGGTGAACTGCTGGTCGGCCTTGTAGTTCTCGCTCTCGGGCGGCACCGCCTCGGCCGCGACGCGATAGGCGCCGCGCGCGTCGTTGGCATCGAGGAGCTTCCGCACCACGATCCGGCGCTCGAGCCACCACTGGTCGGGCGCGACGATCGATTTCGGATCGCGCGGCGCTTCCGCGAAAGCACGCGCCGCGGCCTGCACGTCGTCCTTCCGCCGAGCAAGCTGGGCGCGCGCGAGAACGTAACCCTGATCGCCGCGCGCGGAAGCGGGCACAGATTCCAGCAATTTCGCGGCGTTGCTCGCGCGCTTCGCCAGTGCCGCGCGTGCCTCGCCGAGTGCGGCGAGATCGCCGCCCGCGAGCCTCGCCGCGCGGAGACCGGCGTCGGCCTTTTCCTGGCCGAAAAAACGGTCCGCGCGCGCCTTGTGATCGGCGCGCGTCAGCACGCCGGGGAAAGAAGTGAGCAAATCCCTTTCGCTGTCGGAGGCAAGCTCATCCTCGCGCCAGGCCGCGCGCACGAGCGTGGCGGCGGTGCCTGCATCGCCGCTTGCCGCCAGTACCTTCGCGAGCGCGAGTTTGCCCTCGCCGGTGAGTGGGCGGCTCTGCGCGAAAAAGGCGCGCACGGTCGCGGCGTCGCGCTCTTCGTCGTAGAGCATTTTCTCGGCGCGGCGGCGGATCAAGACCTGGTTCGGCCAGTTCGGGCGCTCGCGCAAGAACTGCACGGTGCGGTCGAAGCCCACGTCCTTCGTCGTGGTGCGGATCGCGAGCCAGGTCACAAGCGCCTTTGCCGCGGGGTCCTGGATTTGTACGGCGACGGCGAGCGCCTTTACCCCGTCGCTTTGCTTGAGGTAGCCGATCGCCTGTTTGACCGAGGCCAGATCGCCGGGGCTTTGCGCGCGCGCGGGCGCCGCCGCCACGAGCAGGAAGGCTCCGGCGGCCAGCGCAATCGAATCTCGTACAGGAGCCCGCATCATCCCTTCGCCACCAGTATCGCCGAATTCGGATAATTGATGGCTTCCTTCAAATCAGTTTACGTCCCAGGGGCTTTCGCCATGCCCGATTTGGGAGTATCCCTCTAGGTATTCTCGCAATTTTCGGAAAGCATTGCGTCATGTTCCGGGGTTCCTTTACCGCCATGGTCACGCCGTTCAAGAACGGCGGCCTCGACGAGCGCGCCTTCCGCGAGCTGGTCGGCTGGCAGATCGCCGAAGGAACCGACGGGCTCGTGCCGGTTGGCACCACCGGCGAAAGCCCGACGCTTTCGCACGGCGAGCACCACAAGGTCGTGGAGTGGTGCGTCGAAGAGGCCAAGGGTCGGGTGCCGGTAATCGCGGGCGCCGGCTCCAATTCCACCACGGAAGCCGTCGACCTCGCCAAGCACGCCGAGAAGGCCAAGGCCGATGCCGTGCTCGTGGTCGCGCCCTATTACAACAAGCCAAGCCAGGAAGGCATCTACCGCCACTACAAGGCGATCAACGATGCGATCGGCATTCCGATCTTTGTCTACAATATTCCGGGCCGCTCGGTGATCGATATTTCGGTCGAGACAATGAAGCGGCTTTCGGAACTCCCGAACGTCAAGGGCTGCAAGGACGCCACCGCCAAGCTGGAACGCGTGAGCTTGCAGCGCGCGGCCTGCGGCAAGGATTTCATCCAGCTCTCGGGCGAGGACGCGACCGCGCTCGGCTTCAGCGCCCAGGGCGGGCAGGGCTGTATTTCGGTGACCTCGAACGTGGCACCACGGCTCTGCGGCGAGTTTCAGGACGCGTGTCTTGCCGGCGACTACAAGGTCGCGCTCGGCATACAAGACCGGCTGATGCCGTTGCACGCAGCACTCTTCATTGACAACAGCCCGGCGCCCACCAAATACGCGCTTTCGCTTCTCGGCAAGTGCTCGGAGCATGTGCGGCTGCCGCTCGGCCCGCTGACCGAGCCGAGCAAGCGTGTGGTGCGCGAAGCGATGGTGCATGCGGGCCTGATCAACGCCTGAGGCGCGGGTTCGCGCCACCTTCCATGACCAAGAAAAAAGATCCGAGCCGGCGCCAGATCGCGGCCAACCGCAAAGCGCGCTTTCACTACGAAATCGGCGAAAGCTTCGAGGCGGGGATCGCGCTGACCGGCACCGAAGTAAAGTCGCTCCGCGTCGGCAAGGCGACGATCGCCGAGTCCTATGCGGATCCGCGCCAAAACGAAATCTGGTTGATCAACGCCAACATTCCGGAATATCTGCAGGCCAACCGCTTCAACCACGAGCCAAAACGGCCGCGAAAACTGCTTCTTCACCGCAAGCAGATCAACAAGTTGATCGGCGCGGTCGAGCGGGACGGCATGACGATCGTGCCCTTGCTGCTCTATTTCAATCCGCGCGGCCGGGCGAAGATCGAGCTCGCGCTCGCGCGCGGCAAGAAGCTGCACGACAAACGCCAGAGCGAAAAGAAGCGCGATTGGAATAGGCAAAAGGCGCGACTGATGCGCCAGAAAGGCTAGAGCGATGCCGCTCCCCGTGAAGCTCGACCATTGCGTGATTCATGTCTCGGATTGGGATCGCTCGAATGCCTTCTATAGTGCGGTCATGGGCGCCGAACTCGTCAAACGCCCGAACGGCTGGGCCTATCGCTTCGGCGATAACCAGCTCAATCTGCACGGGCCCGGCTTTAAACCCGCGGAAGTGGCGAGGCTGCCGGTGCAGCCGGGTAATAGTGACCTCTGCTTCGAGTGGAAAGGGCCAATCAAGGACGCGGTGGAGCATCTGAGCAGGCGCAAGGTCGCGATCGAGCTTGGCCCGCTCGAGCGCTTCGGCGCCAAGGGCGCGGGCACGAGCGTCTATTTTCGCGATCCGGATGGCTCTCTTCTCGAATTCATTTCCTACGCGAATCCGAAGGCGTAAAGCATTGAACCTGGATTCAATTCAGCAACCGGAATCGGCTACCACATGAGCAAAGCGCAAAATTATCTGGAACTGCCGAAGGATTTGCCGGTGCCGCAGGACGACGGCGCGGCAAAGCATCTTGCGGGCATGGGGCTGCCCCGGCTCACCCTTGCCGCCACGGACGGCGCGGAGGTCGATTTATCGGGGCAGAAGGGCCGCACGGTCGTATACGCCTATCCGCGCACCGGCGAGCCTGGAAAACCCCTGCCGGAGGGCTGGGACATGATCCCTGGCGCACGCGGCTGCACACCGCAATCGTGCGGTTTTCGCGATCATTTCGCCGAATTGCGCAAATTGGGCGTCGATCATCTCTTCGGCCTCTCGACGCAGGATAGCGAGTATCAGCGCGAGGCCGCGGAGCGGCTGCATCTGCCGTTTGCGATCCTTTCGGATACCGATTTGAAATTCACCAAAGCCCTGCGATTGCCCACCTTCGAGGTCGATGGCATGACGCTATTGAAACGCCTTACGCTCGTGATCGACGACGGCAGGATCACGCATGTGTTCTATCCGGTCTTTCCGCCGGACAAGAGCGCGCAGGAAGTCGCCGGCTGGCTTCAGGCCGCCCGCTCCAAATAGGCGCGAACCTTCGCGAACACCGCGCGGAACATCTTCGGCGTCAGTACGCCCGTATTCGTGTTGTAGCGGGAGCAATGATAGCTGTCGAAAAGCGTAAAGTTTTCCAGCCTATGCTCCGCAGCATGCGAGAACTTGCAGCGTGAAAGCCGCTCGCCGAGGGCGGTGAGGGCGGAATCGTGCGCGATCTTGCCGAGCGCAACGATCGTTTTCACCTGTGGCATTGCCGCGATCTCGGCCGCGAGAAATTCCCGGCAGGTGCGGATTTCTTCAGGCGTCGGTTTGTTTTCGGGCGGCGCACAGCGGACAGAATTGACGATGCGGGCATCGACCAGTGCGAAGCCGTCATCGGCCCGCGCCGCATAGACGCCGCGTGCAAAGCCGAAATCGGCGAGGGTTTGATAGAGAAGATTGCCGGCATAATCGCCGGTAAAGGGCCGGCCGGTGCGATTGGCGCCGCGCAAACCCGGCGCCAAGCCGATGATGAGGAGCCGCGCATCGCGCGGCCCGAAGGAGGGCACCGGCGCGTTGAACCAGCCGGGCTCCGCCTTGCGATTGGCTTTGCGGAACGAAACGAGGCGAGGGCAGCGCGGGCAATCGTGCCCCGGCCCAACAATTGGACAGGACGGTTTGCGCAGCCTGCCGATAGGGGGCTGCACCGCCGGCATTTTGTTCAGGCTTCTTCGGGGTCCGGCTCGAAGGCGCGGGCGGGCGGCGTGGGCCCGCGGGAGATGAAGCCCGGCATCTGGTTGTGACTGCCGTGGCCATGACCGTGCGGCTGACGCGCCTCGCGGGCCGCTTCGCGCGCGGCGCGCTCGGCGGGATCGCGGCCGATCTTGTCCTGCATTTCGACGAGATCCATGAACTGGTCGGCCTGCCGGCGCAATTCGTCGGCAATCATCGGCGGCTGGGTCGAGATCGTCGAGGCGACGGTCACCCGCACGCCTTTGCGCTGTACCGCCTCGACGAGGGGGCGGAAATCGCCGTCGCCCGAGAACAGCACGAGGTGGTCGATGTGATCCGCCATCTCCATGGCATCGACCGCGAGTTCGATGTCCATATTGCCCTTGATCTTGCGGCGGCCGGTGGAATCGGTGAATTCCTTCACCGGCTTCGTGACCACGGTGTAGCCGTTGTAATCGAGCCAATCGAGCAGGGGCCGGATCGAGGAGTATTCCTGATCCTCGATCAGCGCGGTGTAGTAGAACGCCCGCAACAAGTTCCCGCGCGACTGGAACTCCTTCAACAGCCTGCGATAATCGATATCGAAGCCTAGACTTTTGGTGGTGGCGTAGAGGTTTGCGCCATCAATAAAAAGAACGGTTTTCTCGGCTTGTTGTGCCATCGGAAATGCTCGCCAATGAATTGTGGTTTATGGAGCGGTCGTTTTAAGGTCGTAGCCAATTACCTAGCAGAGGTAATGGGCCAAAACCATGGCAACTGAAGTCGCATTTCTTCGCTTGCCTTGCAGACATGCTGACGGTATAGCCCCGTTAAATCCATGGACCAGAAGTTGCGGAGGACCAGACGATGGCGCGCGTCACCGTCGAGGATTGCGTCGATAAAGTAGAAAACCGTTTCGATCTTGTGCTGCTCGCAAGCCACCGCGCCCGCATGGTGTCGGCCGGCCAGCAGATCACGATCGAGCGCGACAACGACAAGAATCCGGTCGTGGCGCTGCGCGAGATCGCGGAAGAGACCGTGACGCCCGACGACCTTCGGGAAGAATTGATTCACACGCTGCAGAAATACACCGAAGTGGACGAGCCAGAACCCGAGGCGGTTCCGCTCATTCCGTCGGCTTCGGGCGGCGCGACCGGCGGCGAATCCGAGGACAAAGATGCCCCCATGGACCGGATGACCGAAGAGGAATTGCTCGCCGGCTTGCAGGGTCTGCAGCCGCCGCCCGAGCAGCCCGCCGAGCCCGAGGTGGACGAAGAGGGCGAAGCCTGAAAAGCCCCTGTTTTGGGAGTTTTCGACGGCCCGGCATCAAGCCGGGCCGTTTTGTTTTGGCGTCTAGCCGTTAACGGGCGCAGCAATTCGGCCTTGCGCGCCGTGGATAGCGGCGCGATATGCTCGATCAGTAAATAGCAATGCTGGCCGCGCAGACGGCCGGTCTGAACATCGGGCAGTAAGCAATTGGCCGCATTCGATAAACCGGGCGCACGCCCATGATGAGGCAGTACGAACTCGTCGAGCGGGTTCGCCGCTACAATCCGCAAACGAACGAGGAGCTGCTCAATCGCGCCTTCGTCTATGCGATGAAGGCGCACGGCACGCAGACGCGTGCCTCGGGCGACCCGTATTTCTCGCACCCGCTCGAAGTCGCGGCGATTCTTACCGACTTGAAGCTCGACGACGCGACGATCGCCGCGGCGCTCCTGCACGACACCATCGAGGACACCAAGGCGACGCGCGCGCAGATCGAGAAGCAGTTCGGCAAGGACATCAGCGTGCTGGTGGAGGGGCTGACCAAGCTCAAGAAGCTCGACCTTGTGTCGCAGCGGGCCGAGCAGGCGGAGAACCTGCGCAAGCTTTTGCTCGCGATCGCCGACGACGTGCGGGTGCTCTTGGTCAAGCTTGCCGACCGGCTGCACAACATGCGCACGCTCAAATGGGTGCCGGAGGAAAAGCGCAGCCGCATCGCCGAAGAAACGCTCGATATCTACGCGCCGCTCGCGGGCCGCATCGGCATGCACGATATGCGCGAGGAGCTCGAGGATCTGGCGTTCCGCCAGCTTTCGCCGGATATTTATCGCTCGATCGAAGGCCGGCTCGCCACTTTGCGCGACCCGAGCAAAGGCGTGATCAAGGAGATCGAAGGCGAACTGACCGAGGAACTTGCGAAGAAGAAGATCAAGGCCAAGGTCAAGGGCCGGGAGAAGCGGCCCTACTCGATCTGGCGAAAGATGGAGCGCAAGGCGATCGGCTTCGAACAGCTCTCCGACATCTACGGCTTCCGCGTGGTCGTTCCCTCGATCGAGGATTGCTACCGCGCGATCGGCATCGTCCATACCAAATGGCCGTTCGTACCGGGCCGCTTCAAGGATTACATCTCGACGCCGAAGCAGAACGACTATCGCTCGATCCACACCACCGTCGTCGGCCCCGGCCGGCAACGCGCCGAACTGCAAATCCGCACCGCCGGCATGAACGAGATCGCCGAGTACGGAATCGCCGCGCACGCGCTCTACAAGGATAGCGACGGCAAGCCGAACGAAATGCTCATCCGCGATTCCGGCGCCTATGCGTGGCTCCGCCGCACCATCGAACTTCTCGACGAAGGATCGAGCCCCGAGGAGTTTCTCGAGCACACCAAGCTCGAACTTTTCCACGACCAGGTGTTCTGCTTTACCCCGAAGGGGCGGCTGATCGCGCTGCCGCGGAAGGCGACGCCGATCGATTTTGCCTACGCCGTTCACACCGATGTCGGCAACAATGCCGTCGGCTGCAAGATCAACGGCAAGACCGCGCCGCTCGTCTCCGAACTGCAGACCGGCGACGAGGTCGAGATCATCGCGGGCAAGGAGCAGCATCCTCCCGCCGCCTGGGAATCGATCGTCGTCACCGGCAAGGCGCGCGCCGCGATCCGCCGCGCCACACGCGTCGCCGTGCGCAAGCAGTATCTCGGTCTCGGGCGCAAGATGGTGGAGCGCGCCTTCGTGCACGCGGCAAAGCCGTGGTCGGACGAGCGCCTTTCCAAGTCGCTGTCGCGGCTCGCGCGGGCGAGCGTCGAGGACGTGCTCTCGGCGGTCGGGCGCGGCGAGCTCAAGGCCGAGGACGTGGTGCGCGCGGTCAATCCCGATTGGCGCGGCGAGCGCGAGAAGCGCGTCAAGCCGCAGCGCAGCGAAGGCTGGTTCGGGCTCGCACGCGGAGCAAGTCTGAAATTCCGCATTCCGGGCTTCAGCGGCAACAGCGCCGATCCGAAAGAGGAAGCCGCGATTCCGATCCGCGGCATCAATGGCGAACTGCCCGTGCGCTTCGCCCCGGACGGGGGCGCGGTGCCGGGCGATCGCATCGTCGGCATCATCACGCCGGGAGAAGGGATCACCATCTTTCCTATCCACTCGCCGGCGCTGAAGGACTTTGACGACGAGCCCGAACGCTGGCTCGACGTGCGCTGGGACGTCGACGACGTCGCCTCGCAGCGCTACCCGGCGCGAATTCTGGTGACGGCGAAAAACGCGCCCGGTACGCTTGCCCAGATCGCGCAAATCATCGGCGAGCACGGCGGCAACATCGACAATGTCCACATGGAGCGGCGCTCGCAGGATTTCACCGAGGTCACGATCGATCTCGGCGTCTATGATTTGAAGCATTTGAATGCGATCATTTCGCAATTGCGCGCGAAGCCGGTGGTTTCCTCCGCCGAGCGCTTCAACGGGTAGCGGACATTCCCCGGCAGGATGAAATGAGCAGCGTGCGGCCGATACGGCTCGGAGTGAACGTCGATCATGTGGCGACCGTGCGGAATGCACGCGGCGGCCGCCATCCCGATCCGGTGCGGGCGGCGAAGCTGGCCATCGCCGCGGGCGCCGCCGGCATCACCGCGCATCTCCGCGAGGACCGCCGCCACATCACCGACGACGACGTTCGAAGACTGAAAGCCGAAATTTCGGCGCCTCTCAATCTCGAAATGGCGGCGACCGCGGAAATGCTGGCGATCGCGCTGAAGACGCGGCCGCATGCTTCCTGCATCGTGCCGGAGAAGCGGAGCGAACGGACGACCGAAGGCGGGCTCGACGCGGCCGGCCAGCGCGATCACATCGCCTCGATCGCGCGCGAGCTCACGGGAGCGGGCATCCGGGTTTCGCTGTTCATCGCGCCGGAGCCGCGTCAGATCGAGGCGGCGGCCGAGATCGGCGCGCCGGTCATCGAGATTCACACCGGCGCCTGGTGCGAAGCGGTCATGCAAGGCGACGCCGGAGCGGACGCCGAGTTCGAGCGCATTCGCGCGGGCGCGCGCCAGGCGGCGAGCCTCGGGCTCGAGGTTCACGCCGGCCATGGCCTCGACTATGCGACGTCGGAAACGATTTCGGCGCTCCCCGAAATCGTCGAGCTCAACATCGGGCATTTTCTCGTCGGCGAAGCGATCTTTTCTGGCTTCGAGCCCGTCATCCGCACCATGCGCGCGGCGATGGATAAGGGCCGCGCGCGCGCGCGTGAGCGTGCCGCATGATCCTCGGCATCGGCTCCGATATCACCGACGTGCGGCGCATCGAGAAAGTGATCGGGCGCCACGGCGAGCGTTTTCTCACGCGTATTTTCACCGAGAAGGAACGCGCGCGCGCCGAGCGCAAGAAGAAACAGGTCGAGACCTACGCCAAGCGGTTTGCCGCTAAGGAAGCCTGCGCCAAGGCGCTCGGCACCGGCATGCGCGGCGGCGTGTGGTGGCGCGATATGGGCGTCGTCAATTTGCCTTCAGGCCGGCCGACGATGCAGCTCACCGGCGGCGCGCTGCGACGATTGGAAGCAATGACGCCGCAGGGCTATGAGGCGAAGATCGACCTCACAATTTCAGACGAAGGGCCTATGGCACTGGCGCTGGTGGTCATTTCCGCAATCTCCAAGGGCGCGGCTGGCTAGTGTCCCGATTCCGAAGTTCGTAAGCTCTCGCGGTACACTCTCATACGAACCGGTCTTGCGGCACGGTGTGTGCGAACTTCGGGTTCGGGGCACTTGGCGTCATTGCCCGGCGCATGAGCCCGGGCTATATGAGCGGCCCTGGGCGGCAGAACGGATCGATGCAATGAGCCTGACCGGACAAAAGAAACAAGAAAGCGGACTGTCGGAATTTCTACGCGTCGGCTTTCACGCGCTGCTGATTGCGCTCGTCATCCGCACCTTCCTGTTTCAGCCCTTCAATATTCCGTCGGGATCGATGAAGGCGACGCTCCTGGTCGGAGATTATTTGTTTGTCTCGAAATACTCCTATGGCTACAGCCGCTTCTCGGTGCCGTTCGCGCTGATCCCGTTCTCGGGCCGCATCTTCGGCAGCGAGCCGCAACGCGGCGACATCGTCGTCTTCAAGCTGCCGAAGGACGATTCCACCGATTACATCAAGCGCGTGATCGGGCTGCCGGGCGACCGCATCCAGATGAAGGATGGTCAGCTCTATATCAACGAGATGCCGGTGAAGCACGAACGCGTGGCCGACTGGGTTCCCGCCGACGGCGAGGGAGCGGGTCTTCGGATCAAACGCTGGCGCGAAACGCTGCCGAACGGTGTCGCTTACGAAACGCTCGATCTCGTCGATAACGGCTTCTACGACAACACGCCTGTCTATCAGGTGCCGCCCGGACACTTTTTCATGATGGGCGACAATCGCGACAACTCGACCGACAGCCGCGTTCTTTCCGCCGTCGGCTACGTCCCCTACGACAACCTCGTCGGGCACGCGGAAATCATCTTCTTCTCGATCGCGGAGGGCACCCACGCCTGGGAAGTGTGGACGTGGCCCTGGGCGGTGCGCTGGAACCGGATCTTTTCGCTCGTGCGATGAGCGACCGCAAGAAAACGCCGGCTTCGCTCGAGAAAAAAATCGGGCATCGTTTTAAGGACAAAAGCCTGCTCACGCAGGCGCTGACCCACGTCAGCGCGATCGGCGGCGGCAAGCATACGATCAGCTATCAGCGGTTCGAATTTCTCGGCGATCATGTGCTTGGGCTTGTGATCGCCGATCTCTTGTTGCGCGAATTTGTGAGCGCGCAAGAGGGCGAGCTTTCGCAGCGCCTGTCCGATCTCGTGCGCAAGGAGACCTGCGCCGAGGTCGGGCTCGAGCTCGATCTCGGCTCGTATGTTTATTTCGGCCAGCACGAATTGCAGTCCGGCGGGCGAAAGAAGAAGACGATCCTCGCCGATGTTTGCGAGGCGGTGATCGGTGCCGTCTATCTCGATGGCGGCTTTGCGGCTGCGGCGAAGTTCGTCGATAAATATTGGCGCGCGCGCGCGCTCGCGCCCGGCCGCGAATTGCGCGACGCCAAGACGCGGCTGCAGGAGTGGGCGCAGAAACAGGGCCTGCCGCCGCCGTCCTATCGCCAGGTGGAGCGCAAGGGACCCGACCACAAGCCGGTGTTCCGGATCGCCGTCGAGGTGCCGGGCATCGCATCGGGCGAAGGCGTGGGGGCGACGAAACGCGATGCCGAACGCGCCGCCGCGGAGGCCGCATTGCAGACGCAAGGCATCAAGATCGAAGGATGAGCGAGGACATGGTGAAGACAAGCGCGGGCGAAAGCGGGACGAAGCGCTGCGGCTTCGTTGCGCTGATCGGCGCGCCGAATGCCGGAAAATCGACGCTTCTAAACGCGCTCGTCGGCTCCAAGGTTGCCATCGTGACGCCGAAGGTTCAGACGACGCGCAACGTCATGCGCGGCATCGCGATCGCGGGCGAAACGCAGATGGTCTTCATCGACACGCCTGGCATTTTCGACCCGAAGCGCCGGCTTGACCGGGCGATGGTGGCCGTGGCGCTCTCCAGTGCCGCCGATGCCGACATCGCGGCATTCCTGATCGACGCCAAGAAGGGTCTCGACGACGAGGCACGCGCGATCCTGGAGAAGCTCGCGAAAATTCCACACCAGAAAATCCTGATCCTGAACAAGATCGATCTTGTGCCGCGTGAGCGCTTGCTGGGGCTCGCCAAAGAGGCGAACGAGCTGCTTCAATTCGAGCGCACGTTCATGATCGCGGCGAAGAGCGGCGACGGCGTTCCGGAGGTGCTCGATTTTTTCACCACGCATTTGCCGGAAGGCCCCTGGCACTATCCGGCGGACGAAATCACCGATTTGCCGCTCCGCCTGATGGCCGCCGAGATCACGCGCGAGAAGCTTTACCTCAGGCTGCACGAGGAATTACCGTATCAGTCGACGGTCGAGACTGATTCGTGGAAGGAGCTCCGCAACGGTTCGGTGCGGATCGAGCAGACGATCTATGTCGAGCGCGAGAGTCAGCGCAAGATCGTGCTCGGCGAAGGTGGGCGCATGATCAAGTCGATCTCGATGGATGCGCGCAAGGAAATCGAGGAAGCAGCCGAACTGAAGGTACATTTGTTCCTGCATGTGAAGGTGCGCGAAGATTGGGGCGACGATCCCGAGCGCTATCGCGCGGCGGGTCTCGCCTTTCCGAAGGAGTGACTTCCCTCCCCATTTGGGGAGGGTGGCGACGCGAAGCGTCGCCGGGTGGGGAAAGGCGTCTGACGTTTCACCCCATCCCGGCGGCTTCGCCGCCGACCCTCCCCTCAAGGGGAGGGATAAGGTGATCTGATGGAATGGAGCGACGAAGGCATTGTGCTCGGCGTCCGCCGTCACGGCGAGGCGCATACATTGATCGAGCTGATGACCCCCGCGCATGGCCGCCATCTCGGCCTCGTGCGCGGCGGCGCTTCGCACAAGATGCGGCCCATTTTGCAGCCGGGGAACGGCGTGCGCGCTACCTGGCGCGCGCGCCTTGACGAGCATCTCGGCTATTACGCGATCGAGGGAACGGTGTTGCGCGCCGAGCGTCTGATGCGCTCGGCATCGGCGAGCTACGGCATTCAGACGCTCGCGGCGCTCTTGCGCTTGCTGCCCGAGCGCGATCCGCATGAGGAGATTTATCGCGCGCTCGCGGCCATCGCCGATCATCTCGACGAGCCGGGCTTCGCTTCGGCGCTGATCGTGCGCTTCGAGTTGGCGCTTCTCGCCGAACTCGGTTTCGGCCTCGATCTTTCCAATTGCGCCGCGAGCGGCGAGAAATCCGAACTCGTCTATGTCTCGCCGAAATCGGGCAGGGCCGTGAGCCGCACCGCGGGTGAGCCATGGAAGGAGCGGCTGTTGTCGCTTCCTGCTTTTCTTCGCGGCGACGAAACGCAGCCGAGCCTCGGCGACATCGCGGCCGGCTTCGCGCTCACCGCATTCTTTCTTACCCGTCGCGTGTTCGAGCCGCGCGGGCTCGAGTTGCCGGAGGCGCGCGCGGCGCTGATCGCCGCGTTCGCGCGCGAGGCGGCGTGAACTACAGAATTTGAATTTAATGAAATAATCGACTCAGCCAGCCGCGAACTGTGCCCAGCCGCGCTTTTTTGGGCTCGCTCTGGGCCGGCTGGCGGAGAGTGGCTTGCTTGCGAAGGCGTTTTATATTCGCGATCTCCAGATCACACCATTCCCTGTCTTCACTCAAAACTTCTATGCAACTGTCGACGCACTCGTTGCAAATGTGGACCTTCGGTCCAGCGATCAATTTTCTCACTTCGTGCTGACTCTTTCCGCAGAAGGAGCAATACAGGGTCGGGCTCGGCTTGGGCATCGCCGCTCTCCTCGCAAATAATCTAGGACCAAAAGGGCGTCCGACAAGGCTCCTTGTTCCCGGCAAATTCGGCTGATAGCGGTGAAGCATGGGAAAACGCGTGATTCCCCCCGGCGGCAAGGGGGAAGGCATCGAGATCGTCGAGCTGAAGAAGGCGCTGGAAGAGCGCTACCTTTCCTACGCCCTCTCCACCATCATGCATCGTGCGCTGCCCGACGCGCGCGACGGGCTAAAGCCCGTGCATCGTCGCATCCTCTACGGCATGCGGCAGCTGCGGCTTGAGCCGGGATCGGCGCCTAAAAAATCCGCGAAGATCGTTGGCGACGTGATGGGTAATTTCCATCCGCACGGCGACCAGGCGATTTACGACGCGCTCGTCCGACTCGCGCAGGATTTTTCCTCGCGATATCCGCTGGTCGAGGGGCAGGGAAATTTCGGCAATATCGACGGCGATAACGCCGCCGCCTATCGCTACACCGAAGCGCGGATGACGGAGACCGCGCGGCTCCTGTTGGACGGCATCGACGAGGACGCGGTTAATTTCCGTCCTAATTACGACGGGCAATCGCAAGAGCCGGTGGTGTTGCCGGCGGCGTTTCCGAATCTGCTCGCGAACGGCTCGACCGGGATCGCGGTCGGCATGGCAACGTCGATCCCGCCGCATAATGCCGCGGAACTTTGCGACGCGGCGCTTTACCTGATCGATAAGCGCTCGGCGAAGAGCGGCGAACTGCTGAAATTCGTCAAAGGACCGGACTTCCCCACCGGCGGCATCGTCGTCGACGATAAAGCCGCGATCCGCGAGGCTTATGTCACCGGCCGCGGCTCGTTCCGCGTGCGTGCGCGCTGGCACAAGGAGAGCACCGGCCACGGCACCTGGGTCGTGGTGGTGACGCAGATTCCCTATCTGGTTCCGAAATCGCGGCTGATCGAGCGGATCGCCGAACTCATCAACGACAAGAAACTGCCGCTCCTCGCCGACGTCCGCGACGAGTCGACCGAGGAGGTCCGCGTCGTGCTCGAGCCGCGTGCGCGCGGCGTCGATCCGAACGTGCTGATGGAGTCGCTCTTCAAGTTCACGGAATTGGAGAATCGTTTCCCGCTCAACCTCAATGTGCTGATGGGCGGCCTGGTGCCGCGTGTTGTCGGCCTCGCGGAATGCCTGCGTGAATGGCTCGATCATCGCCGCGAGGTTCTGCTGCGGCGCTCGCGCCATCGGCTGGCCGAGATCAAGCACCGGTTAGAGATGCTCGACGGCTATCTAATCGCCTATCTCAATATCGATCTCGTCATCAAGATCATTCGCAAGGAGGACGAGCCGAAGCCGGTCTTGATGAAGCGCTTCAAGCTCTCGGACGTGCAGGCGACCGCGATCCTCGACATGCGGCTCCGCAATTTGCGCAAGCTCGAGGAATTCGAGATCCAGCGGGAACATAAAGAGTTGAAAGTAGAGAAGGCGGGGCTGGAAAAACTGATCGGCTCGCCCGCGCGGCAATGGAAATCGATCGGCGCCGACATCAAGAAGGTGCGCGAGGCCTACGGGCCGACGACCGCGCTCGGCCGCCGCCGCACCGGCTTCGAGCAGGCGAAGGAAATCGATCTCAAGGCCGCGACCGAAGCGATGATCGAGAAGGAGCCGATCACCGTCGTCGTTTCGGAGAAGGGCTGGGTCCGCGCGTTGAAGGGCCACACCGAGGACGTGAAGAACCTTACCTACAAGGGCGACGACAAATTCGGCTTCTCCTTCTTCGCGCAAACGACCTCGAAGCTTCTCGTCTTCGCCACCAACGGCCGCTTCTACACGATCGAGGCCTCGAAACTTCCGGGCGGGCGCGGCTTCGGCGAGCCGGCGAGTATGATGGTGGACATGGAGGGGGCCGAGATCGTGAACATCGCGCCCTTCGTCGGTGGACGGAAATTTCTCGTCGCCTCGAAGGGCGGCAACGGATTCGTGGCGAAAGAAGACGACTGCGTCGCCAATACCCGTAAGGGCAAGCAGGTATTGAACGTAAAGGCACCGGACCAGGCGGCCGCGGTGAGTATCGTCGAAGGCGACTCTGTCGCCGTCGTCGGCGACAACCGCAAGCTCGTGATCTTTCCGCTCTCGGAGCTGCCGGAGATGGGCCGCGGCAAGGGCGTGCGATTGCAGCACTACAAGGATGGCGGGCTTTCGGACGCCAAGGCGTTCAAGCTCGACGAGGGCCTGACCTGGCTCGACCCCGCTGGCCGCACCCAGAAAGTTCCCAAAGCGGAGCTCCGCGACTGGCGGGGAAGCCGCGCCGATGCCGGCAGGCTCCCGCCCAAGGGTTTCCCCAAGAGCAACAAGTTTGCATGAGCAAGCGGCTGCTTCCCGTGCTTTTCGCCACGGCGCTATTTTTCGCCTGCGATGCCGCTCTCGCCGTGGAATGCCTGAAAGCGGAAGTCGAGAATCAGCGCGCCGAGGGCAAGCTTCAGCGCGTGCGCTTCACCGATGTCGATTACGGCAACCGGGTCGAGGTCGCTTTCATTTTGAACCTTGCCAAACCCGCCTGTCTCGAGGGCGAAGACGAGTATGACAAGATCGACAGCACCCTGAAAATCCATGTGTTTTCAATGTATAAGGCGATTGACCATAGTTTGCGGGCGAACATTGGCCGCCGCATTCGCGTGCTAGGTTGGCCCTTCGGCGAGCACACCGCCCACCATCGCGCGCCGATTGTGATGCGTGTCACAGCCGTAGAGGCGCTGCCATGAGATATGCGCCTGGCATGAATCTCCTCGCCCTCCTGACTGCGATCTTGCTCGCGGGCTTTTCGCCCGCGCGCGCCGACCCGCGCGAAAGCGTGCTGAAGGAGCTGGCACCAACCGGCAAACTTCGCGTCGCGATCGGCGTCGGGCCTGCTGCTTCCGCTTTCTATTGCACGCACGATCCGCTCACCGGCCGTCCGCGCGGGGTCGCGGTCGATCTCGGCGCCGAGCTTTCTCGCATGCTGCGCGTGCCGGTCGAATATGTGGAATATCAAAGCTCGGGCGAAATCACCGAAGCGGGCAAGACCGATGCTTGGGACGTCACCTTCATGCCGGTCGATGCCGAGCGCACGAAGACGGTGGAATTCGGCCCCGCCTACTACAATTTCGAAAGCACCTATCTCGTGCCCTCGGGCTCCGCGATCAAAACGATCGATGAGGTGGACCGGCCCGGCGTGCGGGTGATCGGCGTCGAGAACACGGCGACTGGACGGGCGGCCTCCGCCTCGTTGAAGAATACCAAACTTATCACCTTCCGCTCGGTCGCCGAGCTCGTGCAAGAGATGCGGGCGGGGCGGGCGGACGCGGTCGCATTGAGCCGCGAGTCGCTCCGCAATTTCGCCGCCGGTTTTCCCGGCGCACGCATCCTCGCCGGACATTTCTTCGTGAGCCGCGTCGCCGTCGCGGTGCCGAAGGGGCACATGGAAGCGCTCGCCTTCGTGACCGCCTTTGTCGAAAATGCGAAGTTCACCGGCAGCGTGCGGCGGGCACTCAATGGCGCCGGTCTACAGGAGGCGGATGTAGCGCCGCCCGCGACGCAGAAGAATTGATTTTTAGCGCCCGAGGATCACGCGGTAAAATTCCATCGCGTGCGCCGAGGCAGGCAATAGGGATTCGTTTTCCTCGATGATC
The DNA here is from genome assembly GCA_003135415.1 of Hyphomicrobiales bacterium. Lineage (GTDB taxonomy): Bacteria > Pseudomonadota > Alphaproteobacteria > Rhizobiales > Xanthobacteraceae > Palsa-892. The sequence goes on along the minus strand of PLBP01000001.1, from coordinate 46,572 downwards.
ACGATGTCGGCGTCGCGCAGCGGCAAGATGTCGGATGCTGTGAGGCGGTCCTTGACGGTTTTATAGCCCGGTCCCGCACTGAGGCCGCGATAGAGGTAGTTGTATCCCTCCAATCGCGAGAGACAGCCGTCATTGATGAGCGTTTGCCCGAGCGTACCGGCGAAGCTGTCGCCAACCATCACGGCCTTCAACGACGCGACCGGCGTTTCATCGCATGCCTTCGCAGGCTGGTAAGTGACGCGCGCAGTCGCATAACGGGCGTTGGGCGAAAGCACATTGAGGAGATCCAAGAGATCGCGGTCCGTACCTTTGGCGCGGTCGACGACCTTATATTTCCAGGAAAGTTTCGGCGCGATTGCCGATCCTGCCTGACGGTTGATCTCCGCAAGGATCGCATCTTCGGCGTTCGCGACTGCAATCGCATTCCAATGCACGCCGCCGGCGGGGAAGAGATCAATTTCGTATTTCCCCTTCAATCCGTGAATGAGACTCGCGGCGTCGACGACATGGACGCCGGCATCCTTGAGCAATCGGCCGTAAAGCGGAAGGGTTCCGCTGCGGTCGCGCTCGCTATTCGTACAAGAAGAAAGTTGGCGGACGAAATTCTCCGGCATGTAAGCGAGTTTCGAGGGTGTGATGAGATAAATGAAGATTTTGCCGCGCGCGGTGTAGAAGTCCTGGATTTCCTTCAGCTTCGCCGCCCAGTCGCGCGCCATGGGTTCGAAAGCCGCGAGGTTCCGCGCGCAATATTCGTCGATGTAGATCCGCTGGATCAGTTGCGCATGTTCGCCGGTGATCACATCCGTTGCGCCGGCATTGCCGAATAATTTGTAGCGAATCTGGTTGTTGATCCGGATCAACAAGGGACGAAGCGGAAAAGCGTTGCTGATTGCGTTCGTCACCCCCTTTTGCAGGCTGCCATCGGCGAACGAAAGCAGGCTCCAGACGGGTGGCGGCGCCGCTTCGGTGACGCCGCTCAGTTTCGGGCCGATCATGACCGCGAGCTTCGGCGCGAAGGATTGCGCGGCGAGATTCCACAACGTGAGCAGTGGCAAGAGCAAGAGCAGCGACGCCGCGGCAAGGCCAAGGCGATTCCAGGCGGAGGAGGCGGGTGGGGTGCTCATGGTCAGAAGCGGAAATAGATGAAGGGTTTGAAGGGCACCGTGATCGCCCGCGCGCTCGCAATCACGAACAGCGCGACCAGTCCATATTCGGCGATGCGGCGCAGAATCATGTTCTTTTCGTAGGCGCTCTGCAGCGCCGTAAAAACCGGGGTCGCTGGCAAGAGGCTCAGAAATGAGCCGATCAGCATGGTGAGCGGCACGTCTGGCGTCATCTCCAGGTAGATGCCCGGCCGTCCCAACGGCACAAGTGCGGCGAGATAGGCCGTAAGCTCGCCGATCGAGGTGGTGCGAAAGATTACCCAGCCGATCATGACGATCAGCAACGTCGCCGCGACCGAAATGAACGCACCGGCGCGGCCGAGAAGGCGGATGAGAAACATGCGGTCGAGGGTGAGGAACAGGCCGTTATAGGCGCCCCACAACACGAAATTCCAGCTGGCACCATGCCAGATGCCGGAGGCAAGAAAACAAATCCAGAGGTTCAGGTAGGTCCGCCATTCACCCTCGCGGTTGCCGCCGAGCGGGACGTAGAGATATTCGCGAATCCAGCTGGTGAGCGACATGTGCCAGCGCCGCCAGAATTCGGTGAGCGAGTGCGCGGCGTAGGGCATCATGAAATTTTCTTTCAACCGGAAACCGAGCATGCGCGCGAGCCCGATCGCCATGTCGGAATAGGCGGCGAAATCGAAATAGATTTGCAGCGTGAAGCAAACGAGCCCGAGCCAGGCTTGGCCCGCGTCGAGGTTCGTGGCATTCGTGCCGAAGACGGCATTGGCGAAATTGCCGACCACATCGGCGATCAAGAGCTTTTTCGCCATGCCGCGGGCAAAGCGCAGGAATCCTTCCTTGCAATCGAGCCAGGCAACCACCGCGGGATCGGCGATCTGCGTCTCCATCTCGTGATATTTGAGGATGGGGCCGGCCAGGAGCTTCGGAAACAGAAAGACGAACAGGCAATAGTCGGAGAACATCCGCGCGGGTTTAGTGGTTCCGCGATAGCAATCGACGAGATAGGTGATCTTTTCGAATACGACGAAGGAGACGCCGATCGGCAGTGCGATGTGGAGAAGCGGAAACGCCGTGCCGAACGGCGCCGTCAGCATATTGAAGTTTCCGATTAAAAAGTCGGCGTATTTGTAGAAAACCAGAATGCCGAGATTGACGAGAATGCCGAGTGTCAGGAGCGGCCGGCGCGCGTTCTCGTGGCCTTCGGCAAGACGCGCCGAGATCGCGTAATCGATCGCGGCGGAGACGAGCACCACCGGTACGAACAGCGGCTCGCCCCAGGTATAGAAAGCAATGCTCGCGAGAATAAGCGTCCACTTCTTCGCGCGCTCGCGATGGTTGATCGCGAGATAGAGCGCATAGAAGGCGGGGAACAGCACCAGCGCGAACAGTGGCTCGTGAAATAACATGACGAGGAAAGCTCGCGCTCGACGGCCGGCGAAAGGATCTTCAACGGGCGGGTTTCCTTAGCGCAGGAGAATGAAGCGCGCCAATGAAGCGGGGGTGGTGAAATATTTGCGAGCTTTCCCCGTGCCTTGAATGGGAACGCTCTGGCCCGGAATCAAAGCCGGTCGCACCTATGGAAGGCGGCGCAAATCGGCATGAAGGCAGCGTTTTTCCGCCTTGCTGCAATTGCAAATTATTAGCAACTAGCTACACTGCGGTAACTTGCGAGAGAACGAGCCGCCGATATTGGAGCGCATGGCCTTCAAGCGTCCTTCCGAGAGCGAAACCGGCTGGCGGCGCGAGCGCGGCCGCGCTTCGCTCGCGGAAGTGTACGGATCGATCCGGACGCGGCCGAGCGGCTCCTATTGGCAGAAGCTCCTCTCCTTTCTCGGGCCGGGCTATCTCGTCGCCACCGGTTACACGGATCCCGGCAATTGGGCGACCTCGCTCGCGGGCGGCTCCAAATTTGGCTACGCGCTTCTCACCGTCGCGCTGCTTTCCAACCTGATGGCGATTCTTTTGCAGGCGCTTTGCGCGCGCCTCGGCATTGCCACCGGGCGCGATCTCGCCCAGGCCTGCCGCGACGCTTTTCCGCGTTTTGTGTCGTTTCCGCTTTGGCTCCTCGCCGAATTCGCCATTTGCTCGACGGATCTGGCCGAGGTGATCGGCACCGCGATCGGGCTCAATCTATTGTTCGGCATTCCGCTCGAATTTGGCGTCATCATCACGGCGCTAGACGTGTTTCTCATTCTGTTGTTGCAGAATCTCGGCTTTCGCTGGATCGAGGCGCTGATCGTGACACTGCTTGCGGTCATCAGCGTCTGCTTCGCGGTCCAGATCGCGCTCGCCGATCCCGATTGGGGCGCGGTCATCCGCGGCTTCGCGCCGACGAGCGAAATCGTCACCAATCCCGAAATGCTGTATCTAGCGCTCGGCATTCTCGGCGCCACCGTGATGCCGCATAATTTGTATCTCCATTCCGGCATCGTGCAGACGCGGCGCTACGGGGAGTCGGTCGCCGACAGGCGCGAGGCGATCAATCTCGCCACCGTCGATTCCACCATCGCGCTGATGTTCGCGCTCACGATTAACGCCGCGATCCTCATCCTCGCCGCGGCGACCTTCAATAAGACCGGACAAACCGGCGTCTCGGAGCTGGGCGAAGTTCATGCGCTGATCGCACCTCTGTTGGGGTCGGCCATGGCGCCGACGCTGTTCGGGATCGCGCTGTTGTGCTGCGGCATCAACTCGACCGTCACCGCGACACTCTCGGGCCAGATCGTGATGGAGGGCTTCATCGACATCCGGCTCGCGCCCTGGGCGCGGCGGCTTGTGACACGGGGGATCGCCATCGTGCGGGCGGCGGTCGTCACCATCTGGTACGGCGAGGCGGGCACGGCGAAACTTCTGATTCTGAGCCAGGTCGTGCTGAGCCTTCAGCTTCCCTTCGCCATCGTTCCGCTGGTGATGTTCACCGCCGACCGCGGCAAGATGGGCGCGCTGGTGGCGCCGCGCTGGGTGACGTGGCTTGCCGTCGTCACCGCGCTTTTCGTGATCGCGCTGAATATCAAGCTGTTGGCCGACTTCGCGCTTGCAGGATAGGCTGGAGTCGGCTGGCGCAGTGAATTGGCAGCGGCGTTTTCGGCAAGGGGTGGGGGCTCCATGCAACATGCGACCGGACGCTTGAGTTGGGCGCCATTTCCGCTCCTCGCGCTCGGACTCTTGTCTGGCGGCGCCTCGCTGGCCGCCGAACCGGGCTCTGGCAGCGGCGAATACAATCTATTCAATCCGACGCCCGCGAGATTAATGCGCGACTTCAATACCGACCGGCCGAGCATCACCGAGGGGCCGTTCACCGTCGATCCCGGGCATCTTCAAACGGAATCGGACTTCGTCAATTTTACGCAATCGAAGCCTGACCCCGATGGAACCGTCACCACGACCAACCAATACAGCGGAACCAATTTCAGGCTCGGCGTCACCAGCGATCTCGAGCTGAATTTTATTCTGCAACCCTACACCACCGTTCGCACCCGCATGGTCGACCCCACGAGCAAGACGTGGATGGCCGGTATCGACACGGCTCAGCTGCGCGCCAAATACAATTTTTTTGGAAACGATACCTATAAGAATCCGGGCGCGACCGCGTTCGCCGTCATTCCTTTCGTCAACATCCCGACGACGCATAACGGCATCAGCCAAGACCACGTCGATGGCGGCTTGATCTTCCCGTTCGCGCTGAAGCTGACCGACAAGGCCGATCTCAGCGCAATGACCGAGTTCGACTATGTCAAGAACGAGATGACGAGCGGCTATCACGTCGAATACGTGAATACGGGCGGAGTGTCGTATCAGCTGACCGACAAGCTAGGAACTTATGTCGAGATCGCGACGCGCTTCGGCAATGAGAGCCCGTTTGGCGGCATCGTTATGGCGGGAGGCGGGTTCACCTACAAACTCGCCGACAATCTGCAGGTCGATATAGTGATGAATGTCGGCCTCACGCGGGCATCCGACCGGGTGAATGTCTTGACCGGCATATCGAAGCGTTATTAGCGCTCGAAGTTTTTCGCTACGCCTCGACCCGCTCCCGGCCGTTGATTGAGAAGCGCTCCTGCGGCAGGAAATGGTTTAACGGCCTATCGTCTAGCCAGCGGGTGGCGAGAACCGTATAGGTGAGACCGGCGTAAAGCGGAGACGTCGATGCGGTACCTATTTTCGATCGTCATTATGGTGTCATCAATCGCTCTGACGCACCAGTCAAACGCAGAGAACTCGGTATCGCAGGTTCCAAACGACGATATTTTCGGATTGACGACTTGCCATCGGCTTTATTGCGCTGTTTGGTATCTCGGTCATGGATGGCATCGTCATCTTGACGCAGTTCAACCAGCTGATCGACGTTGATCCTCATCACGCTTCTTGTGCTGATCGCGCTGTTCTCCGGCCGATCGAAGAAATCGACCGGCGCTACCGGCGTTCAATCTTGACCGGCCGGCGCGTACTAAACGGCACCCACTAACTGCGCGTGTGTGCTGGTTGTCGAAAATTATTATATGATGTCTACCGGTATGAGAACGAGACGATTGTCCCACTGACATGCGCGAAGCTCATCAACAGCTAACAACCCAGTCAACCGATTTCTGGCTGGCGCGATGCGCAGTCCTCGCCATTGTGGGGCTTCAAATTGGCATCGTGAACGATCTTACCGTTGGCCCGCGTTGGCTCGCCCCGACTTTGGAGCTTGCGCTCCTTGTTCCATTGTCCGTCGCTACAGCGTGGACCCAACGGCGTGCTCGCAAGGCATCCACAAATGCGGAATGGAATCTTGTCGGCCGCAACCGGCGAACGCTCCGGGCATTGGCAATTCCGCTCACGGCCTTGGTCACCCTGATGAATTTCGGAGCGCTGGCACGATTGCTGGAAGCGATCCTTGCCGGTCACGCTGGGCCCGGCCGAACGCTGCTTCTGGACGCGGCGAATATCTGGATCACCAACGTCATCATCTTCGCGCTTTGGTTTTGGGCTTTGGACCGCAGTGGCCCCGCGACACGCGGGCTCGCGGCGGAACAACGGAGCGATTTCCTGTTCACGCAGCAACAATCGGCCGTGGGCCGCCCGGAGTTCGCCAAGTGGTCGCCCGGCTTTATCGATTACCTGTTTTTGGCCTTTACGAATGCAACGGCATTTTCGCCGGCCGACACTTTCCCGCTGACCGTCAGGGCCAAACTGTTGATGATGGCTGAAGCGGTGATTTCCCTCGTCACGCTTGCGCTCGTTGCGTCGCGAGCGGTCGGAATCCTGAACTAACACACTAACATTACCAATATGCGTCTGGTTCGGCCAACCCGTCTGGTGGAAAGAGTTTTGAGCCGGTAAGAAGATCGCGGTGGATTTGATGGGGGTTGGGAATGCGGGGCCGCTCGTATTCAGCCAGCGCAAGACGGGGCGTACTCTGCGGGCTCGCATTTGTCCTCGTCGCGTCAGCGCTCGGGATATGCGTCGCGCCTGCGGGCGCCGATGACATCCCGGCATCGAGCCGAGGCTACGAGTGGCAGGGCTTCTATCTCGGAGGCCATGCCGGCTTGGGGCACGGGACCGTCAACGCCACTCTGCCGGAGCCGACCGCTTCGCCGCTAAGCCAGGGCTTTGGCAGCGGCTATGGCGGAATGCAGGCAGGATACAATTGGATTTTGCCGTCCGGCTGGTTGCTGGGAGCGGAGCTCGATATCTCCTTTCCCAGTTCTGCCCCGTTCGACAATGTCGTCTGGAGCGGCGCCACGCCGACGAGCGCCCTTACCGAAACGATCGACTATGTCGCGACCGCGCGCGCGCGCCTCGGCTATCCGATGGGACCTTGGCTTCCTTATGCGACCGGCGGTTTTGCCTGGTCGAACAGCCACGTCACGCGCGATGATCTTGCTACCGGGGCCGAGACTTCACAGCCGCAGACACGTGTCGGCTTCGCAGCGGGTGGCGGCTTGGAATACGGCTTCGCGCCGGCGTGGAGCATGCGGATCGAATATCTCTACACCCGCCTCGGCGCGCTGCATGCGAGCTTCCCGCCGGTCACGGGTTACGCCGCGAATTCGGATCTTCACGTCGTGCGCCTTGGGCTCAATTATCGCTTCGGCCAGGATATGCCCGCAGCCGGCGATAAGGCGAACATCAGCGGTTCGCCGAATTGGGAATTCCACGCCCAATCCACCTTCATCGAAGAGGGCTACCCGCGATTTCCGGCGCTTTATTCCGGCCTCAATAGTTTCGCACCCCATGCCCAGAGCCGCGAAACATTCAGCGCGTCGGCCTTTCTCAACGTCCGGCTCTGGCAAGGCGGCGAGCTTTATTACAATCCGGAGCTGTTTCAGGGTTTTGGTCTCAGCAACACGACGGGGGCGGGCGGCTATCCGAATGGCGAGGCGCAAAAGTCGGGGTTTATTTTCCCGCGCTACAGCACGTCGCGTCTGTTCCTGCGCCAGACGTTCGGCTTTGGCGGCGAGCAGGAAACGCTCGAAAGTACGACCAACCAACTTTCCGGTAAGGCGGATGTTTCGCGGCTGACGCTGCAGGCCGGCAAGTTCTCGGTCAAGGATTTGTTCGACAGCAATAGCTATGCCAGCGATTCACGCACGCAATTTATGAACTGGTCGTTGTGGGCGGCGGGGGCTTTCGACTACTCGGCGGACAAGATCGGTCTTAGCTACGGCGCGACGGCCGAGCTCAACCAGAAAAACTGGGCTTTGCGCGCGGGCTATTTCATGGTGCCGGATGTCTCCAACTCCAACAATTTCGACACGGCGGTGTTCAAGCGCGGCGAGTACATCATCGAGCTCGAACAGCGCTACTCGCTGTTCTCGCAACCGGGAAAACTTCGCATCACCACATGGCTGAACAGCACGTTTTCCGGCGATTATCGCGATGCGCTTCTTCTTGCCGCGGCCAATCCCGGCCTCAGCCCGACCGACGCGATTGCGCAGGATCGGCGCGGCCGGATCAAATACGGCTACATTTTCAACGTCGAGCAGGCGTTGACCGGCGACATCGGGCTGTTCGGCCGTTGGAGTTGGAATGACGGCCGCAACGAGATCATGTCATTCACCGATATCGATGCAAGCCTCTCGGGAGGCGTCGTCGTCAAGGGCAAGATGTGGGGCCGGCCGGACGATACGATCGGCATTGGCGGCGCGATCAACGCGCTCTCCAAAGAGCACCGCGAATACATCGCGGCGGGAGGGCTCGGCATCCTCGTTGGCGATGGGCAATTGAATTATCGCACCGAACGGGTGGTGGAAACGTATTACAGCATTTTGCTCGCCAAGCAGACCACACTCACCCTCGATTATCAGTTGCTGCTGAACCCGGCTTACAACGCGGACCGTGGGCCGACTCACGTATTTTCCGTGAGGCTGCATGGCGAGCTTTAAATTGCCGGCTAGTCGCTCGTCGTCATGCCAAGTGTGTGATCGAATCGGTATTAGCGCCTGGAGTTTTTCGCTTACGTCTCGGCCCGCTCCCAGCCGTCGGGCGAGAGCCGCTCCTGCGGCAGGAAGCGGCGCTTGTAGTCCATCTTCGGCGAGCCCTTGACCCAATAGCCGAGATAGACGTGCGGCAGCCCCATGCGCCGCGCGCGCTCGATGTGGTCGAGAATGAGATAAGTACCGAGCGAGCGGCCTGGCACCTCGGGATCGTAGAACGAATAGACCATCGAGAGCCCGTCCGCGAGCACGTCGGTGAGGGCGACCGCGAGAAGCGGCCCTTCGCCGCGCCCCGTCATCGTCGAGTCGGGACCGCGGCGGCGGTATTCAATGAGCTTGGTCTGTACATGGCTGTCTTCAACCATCATCGAATAGTCGAGCACCGTCATGTCGACCATGCCGCCATCGGCGTGGCGGGCGTCGAGATAGTCGCGGAAGAGGGAGTATTGCTCGGCCGTGGGCGCCGGCGTCCGCGCGTGACCGACCAGATCCTCGTTCGAAGCCTGCACGCGGCGGAAAGCGCGCGTGGGCTCGAACTCCTGCGCCAGCACCCGCACCGAAATGCAGGCGCGGCAGGCCTCGCAGGCCGGCCGGTAGGCGATCGATTGCGAGCGGCGGAAGCCGCCTTGCGTCAAAATATCGTTGACCTCGGGCGCGCGTTCGCCGACGAGGTGGGTGAAGACCTTCCGCTCCTGCTTGCCCGGCAAATACGGGCAAGACGAAGGGCTCGTCAGGAAAAACTGCGGGGTGTCGCGCGGTTGTTGGGTCACGGTCGTTCAATTCTCCGCGGCCGTCCGGCGAGCGGCGCCGGATTCTCCATGGGCAAGCATCGCGCGGTATTTAGCCGCCGTCAAAGGCGAATCTAAGTCGCGGGCTTAGGCATTGCCGGGGCGGCGGAGAGCGTTCGTACGTGCGGCATTGTTGATCATCACGGTGCCGGTGAGAAAGTCGTGCACCAGCCGGTGCTGGCGGTTGACGAGCGCGACTAGGAGAATCAATGGGGAGAGCGTGCTCACCGAGATCCAGAAAAAGACCGCATGCACGGCGCCGAGCAGGAAATACATCGGGCCGCCGTACCAGGTGCGCAATTCGAGATCGAGCATGCGCATGCCGATCGTGGCCGAATGGGGCGAGGCGAGCGTGATCCCGACATAGACAATCGCCCAGATCACGAACACGGGCGAGAGCATCCAGAACAAGAACCAGCCGATGCCGAAGGTCACGAGGCCGAACACGAAAATGAAAAGGGCGAGCAGGATGATGGGTCCCACGATCAACACCGCGTCGATGCAAAAGGCGACGATGCGGCGCGGCAGCACCCCCTCGAAATATTCGGGATTTTTGCCGGGGTCGTAGGCGTCCGGCTTCGGGTCGCCGTTCATGCCGGCGCGGGGGAGTTCGAACATGGCTCAGGCTTCGCGCGCGAGTTTCTCGGCGGCGCGCGGCGCGAAATAAGTGAGGATCGCGTCGGCGCCCGCGCGCTTGAAAGCGATCAGGCTCTCCATCATCGCCTTGTCGCCGTCGATCCAGCCCGCACGTGCGGCGCCCTCGATCATCGCGTATTCGCCCGACACTTGATAGACGAGCGTCGGCATGCCGAAGGCCTCACGCACGCGCCACAGCACGTCGAGATAGGGCAAGCCCGGCTTGACCATCACCATGTCGGCGCCTTCGTCGATGTCGAGCTTGACCTCGCGCAGCGCCTCGTCGCCATTGGCGAAATCCATCTGGTAGGTGCGCTTGTCGCCCTTCAACGTCGCGTTCGAGCCGACCGCGTCGCGAAACGGGCCGTAGAAGGCGGAGGCGTATTTTGCCGAATAGGCGAGGATTTGCACGTCGGTGAAATTCTTGTTGTCGAGCGCGCGGCGGATGATGCCGACGCGGCCGTCCATCATGTCCGAGGGCGCCACCACGTCGGCGCCGGTTTGCGCCAGCACAATCGCCTGCTGCGCGAGCAGATAGACCGACTCGTCATTGACGATCACGCCGTCGACGAGAACGCCGTCATGGCCGTGGCTGGTGTAGGGATCGAGCGCGACATCGGCGGCGAGCCCGAGATCGGGAAATTCCTTCTTGATCGCGGCTAGCGCGCGGCAGACGAGATTGTCTTCGTTCAGCGCCTCGGAGCCGCGCTCGTCGCGCTTCTTCGGGTCGGTGTTGGGGAACAGCATGAGCGCGGGGATTTTCAGCTTCAGCGCGCGCTCGGCCTCGCGCACCGCCTCGTCGACCGACAGGCGCTCGATGCCGGGCATGGAGGCGATCGGCTCGCGGGTCTTCGTCCCCTCGCAAATGAAGAGCGGCCAGATCAAATCGTCGGTGGTGAGCGCATTCTCGCGCACGAGCCGGCGCGACCACTCGGCCTTGCGGTTGCGGCGCGGCCGGATTTTGAGGTCGAATTTGTACTTCGAGGCGCTCGCTTGCTTCGAATCGGGCGGCGTGAAGCGATCGACCGGACGGTCGCTGCGGCTGAAGATCGACATGCTCCGATCCTATCCTGCCGGTGGATGCGAGGCGAGGGGGAGGAAAACGCCCAAAAAAGAGCTCCACTTTGTCGCCCGCCGCGTTGACGCCTTTCCGGCGCTCCGCCTATTCCTGTTGCAGGGAGCAAACGCCGGCATGGACTTCGAGCTTACCGAGGAGCAGCGCGCCTTTCAGGCGACCGCCCGCCAGTTCGCGCGCGAGGAATTCGCACCGCGGGCCAAGGAGTGGGACGAGAAATACGTCTTTCCGATCGAATCCTTGCGAAAAGCCGCGAGCCTCGGCTTCGGCGGCATGTACATCCGCGACGACGTCGGCGGCTCAAATCTTACTCGGCTGGACGTCGCGATCATCTTCGAGGAACTCGCACAGGGCTGCACCTCGACCGCGGCGTATCTCTCGATCCACAACATGGCGACATGGATGATCGACGGCTTCGCCGGTGACGCGCAGCGTAAGCGCTTTCTGCCGAAGCTTTGCAGCATGGAGCATTGCGCGAGCTATTGCCTGACCGAGCCCGATGCCGGCTCCGACGCCGGCAGCCTCAAGGCCAGTGCCAAGCGCGAGGGCGATCATTACGTGCTAAACGGCAATAAGGCCTTCATCTCGGGCGCCGGCAACTCGCACATTTACGTCTGCATGGTGCGCACGGGCGGGGCGGGGCCGACGGGCATTTCATGCATCGTAGTGGAGAAGGGGACGCCCGGCCTTTCCTTCGGCAAGCAGGAAGTCAAGCTCGGCTGGCATTCGCAGCCGACCGCGATGGTGATGTTCGAGAATTGCCGCGTGCCGGTCGAGAACCGCATCGGGCCGGAAGGAATCGGCTTCAAGGTGGCGATGGCCGGGCTCGACGGCGGCCGCATCAATATCGGCGCCTGTTCGCTCGGCGGCGCGCAGTTTTGCCTCGACCGCACGATCGAATACATGCGCGAGCGCAAGCAATTCGGCAAACGGCTCGCGGACTTCCAGGCGCTCCGCTTCCAGATCGCCGATTACGCCACCGAATTGGAGGCGGCGCGGCTTTTGTTGTGGAAGGCGGCGATGAAGGTCGAGGCGAAGACGCCGGACGCCCGCCGCTTTGCGGCGATGGCGAAGCGCCGCGCCACCGATGTCGGCTTCGACATCGTCAATGGCTGCCTGCAAATTCACGGCGGCTACGGCTTCCTGCGCGACTTCCCCATCGAACGCGTGCTGCGTGACCTCCGCGTGCACCAGATTCTCGAAGGCACCAACGAAATCATGCGCGTGATCGTGAGCCGCGATCTGTTGGGGAACTAGGAGCGAGCCATGCTCGTCGGACAACTTGCACTCGCCGCATCGGCCATTTTCACTGGCGCGGCGATTTATGTGAACGTGGTCGAACAGCCGGCTCGTCTTGCCCTCGATATCAAGTCGCTACTTACCGAGTGGAAGCCCAGCTATCATCGCGGCGCGATCATGCAGGCTTCGCTTGCGCTTATCGCCGGAGCATTGGGAATCAGTGCTTTTTTCGTGGCGTGGGACTGGCGTTGGTTAGTGGGCGCCGCGCTGATCCTCGCGCCGTGGCCGTATACGATATTCATTATCATGCCGACGAATAATCAATTGAAGGCTACTGCATTGGAAGCGGCGAACGAGCAAACGCGCGGTTTGATTGTGCAGTGGGGACGACTTCATGCCGTGCGTACCGCCTTGGGTGTCGCCGCGACGGCCGTTTTTATATGGGCGTTGAATTGACGCCTCGTATCCAACTTGTCCGGCTGCCAGTCGCATGAATGCGAAAACCGAAATCCTGTTCGACCGGATGGGCGTGGCCGGCATCGTTACGCTGAACCGGCCCGGCGCACTAAACGCGCTTACGCATAATATGGTGCGGCTGCTCGCGGCCAGGCTCACTGACTGGAAGAACGCCGCCGCCGTCACCCGCGTTATCATCCGCGCGAATGGAGAGCGCGCCTTCTCGGCGGGCGGTGATCTCCGCGAAGTGACCGAGTGGGGCCGTACGGGACGCTACGCCGAGGCGCTCGTGTTCTGGCGCGACGAGTATCTCCTCAACGCCGCGATCAAGCGCTATCCGAAACCCTACGTGGCGCTGATCGACGGCATTGCGATGGGAGGCGGCGTCGGCGTTTCGGTGCATGGCTCGCATCGCGTCGCGGGCGATCGGTTCCAATTCGCCATGCCCGAGGTCGGCATTGGATTTTTCCCCGACGTCGGCGCCACCTGGTTCCTGCCGCGATTGAAGGGAGAAATCGGTACTTATTGCGCGCTCACCGGTGAGCGCCTGAAGACGGCGGACGGCGTGGCGGCGGGGGTCGCCTCCCATCATGTGCGTTCCGCGCGCTTCGCGGAGCTCACCGAGGCGCTTTGCGGTGACGTATCGGTCGATGCCATTCTCGCCGCCTTCGCCGAGCCGCCGGCGGACGGCGAAGTGATGAAACGGCGGCCCGTGATCGACCGCCTGTTCGCGGGCGCCGGCATCGAGAACATTCTCGCAGCACTCGAACGAGCGGCAAAGGCGGGCGGGGCCGATGCTGAATGGGCGGCGAAGACAGCCGCCACCATTCGCGCAAAATCGCCGATCAGTCTTAGGATTGCGCTAGAACAGATGCGGCGCGGGAAAGACTGGCCGTTCGAGGAATGCATGAAAGCGGAGTTTCGTATCGTGTCACGCATCATCCGCGAGCACGACTTCTATGAAGGCGTGCGCGCCGTGATCGTCGATAAAGATAATAAGCCGCGCTGGAGGCCTGCAACGCTTGCCGAGGTTACGGCCTCGATGGTCGAAGCCCATTTCGCGCCGCTTGCCGAGGAGTTGCCGCTGTGACCTCGCTGGATCCTAGCCAAGGCAAGGCCCACGATCAGGCCGATCCGCTCGATGCCGCGATTGGGCCGGATTCCGTCGAGGTCAAACCCGGGCAGGCGCGGCTCATTTTGTTTCAGCGCATCGCCGGCGGCTTCATGATCATCAAGGGCATGATCCACTGGGGCGTGCTGTTGATGGGGGCGACGTTCTACGCGCTTCCGATCGAAGCGCGCTCGGCGACGGTGTTCTTCGCGGTGATCGACCTCGTTGCCGGGGTTTCGCTCTGGCTCGGCTCGACCTGGGGTGCCTCGGTTTGGCTGTTCGCGGTCGCCTCGCAGGTTGTCGCCGGCTTGCTGTTCGTCCGGCTCACCGGGCTCATGATCGCGCTCACGATTTTCGAAATCGTTTTGGTCGCGTTCTATATCGTGGCGCGCTTCATGGCGTATCGCGAGCAACAAGACTGAATTTGCGAGGGGAGGAACCCATGGCGAATATCGGCTTCATCGGGCTCGGCAATATGGGCTTACCCATGGCCCTCAATCTCGTGAAGGCGGGTCATGCGGTCGCGGGCAGCGACATGATGCCGAAGGGAATGGAGGCGCTCGCGGCTTCCGGCGGCAAAGCGGCGAAATCGGTCATCGAGGCGGCCGAGGCCGACATCGTCGTCACCATGCTTCCCGCCGGCCAGCAGGTGCGCGAGGTATATCTCGGCGCAGGCGGAATTCTCGCCAAAGCAAAAAAGGGAACGCTGTTTATCGATTCCTCCACCATCGACCTTGCGACGGCGCGCGCGGTCGGGGCCGAGGCGGAGAGGCGGGGAATGCTGATGATCGACGCACCGGTCTCGGGCGGCGTCGGCGGCGCGCAGGGTGGGACGCTCACCTTCATGGTCGGCGGCCCGGATGCGGCGTTCGAGCAGGCGAAGCCGATCCTCGAAAAAATGGGCAAGACGATCGTGCATGCGGGCGGCGCGGGGGCGGGGCAAGCGGCGAAGATCTGCAACAACATGATCCTCGGCATTTCGATGATCGCGGTCTCGGAGGCTTTCGTGCTCGCGGAGAAGCTCGGCCTCGACAAGCAGAAGCTCTTCGACATCTCCTCGAAGTCGTCCGGCCAGTGCTGGTCGATGACGAGCTACTGCCCGGTGCCGGGGCCGGTGCCGGCCTCGCCCGCGAACCGCGACTATCAGGCGGGCTTCACGGCCGCGATGATGCTGAAGGATTTGAAGCTCGCGCAGGAGGCGGCGAAGTCGGCGGGCGCGAACACGCCGCTCGGCGCGGAAGCGGCCGGGATCTACGATCGTTATGTCGGCGCGGGCGAGGGCGGGCGCGATTTTTCCGGCATCATTCGCTTCATCCGCGGCTGAAGTGCTGCGGCATCTTCGCAACACAAAAATAACGATGATGTCCGCGATTGCGGCAGAGAGCCTCTCGTTTCGGGACACGGGATCGCGCAAATGCAGCGGCCACGCGCCGTCAATCAATCGTCAATCGTGTTCGGTGAGGAAGAATTTATCTTCCAATTTAAAGCTTCCTTTGCGCGTGTTCGATACAAAGGCTGTCAAGAGCGGGGAAGAAACACCCGCCGTCACAGGAAATTTTGTGAGGCGTCAAATGAAAAATCTCGCGCGTGCGGCGGAAGCCGCCATGCCGGAAGGGCATCAGCACGATGAGCTGAAAACGCCCTATCTCGAGGCCCTGACTCTGGTCGAGCGTCTGCATCGCAGGCTCCTCGACGTGATCAAGGACGAATTCGATCGTCGCGGACGATCGGACATCAACAGCGTGCAAGCGCTGTTGTTGTTCAATATCGGCGACTCGGAGCTGACCGCGGGCGAATTGCGCTCGCGCGGCTACTATCTCGGCTCCAACGTCTCCTACAATCTCAAGAAGCTCGTCGAGATGGATTATCTGCATCACTCCCGTTCGCGGGTCGATCGCCGTTCGGTGCGTATCAGCCTGACTGAAAAGGGCCGGGAAGTGCAGAAGATCGTCGAGGAACTCTACCAGAAACACGTCCGCACCATCGAGCAGGTGGGCGGCATCGGCACCGGCGACCTGCAGGTCCTGAACAAGGCGCTGCAGCGGCTCGAGCGCTTCTGGACCGACCAGATTCTCTATCGCTTGTGAGGAAACGCCAAAGCTGAAGAAAAAAGGCGGAAGAAAGAGGCCCGGTTCATCCCGGGTCTCTTTTTTGCGCCCGCCTTTTTCGTGCCGCCTTTATTGCCGCTAATCGCTATTCGCGGCTATCCTCCCCGTCGGCGGCTTGAGTAGGCGCGGGCCGAGGATCGCGCGTTTGAGGGTAACGATGCGTCTGGTTCGCGTTCTGGCCGTTGCCTCAGCTGCCGCCGTATTTGCCGCGAATGCCGCGCGCGCCGAAATCTCCGTCATCGTCGACAAGAGTGCGCAGCGAATGACCGTCAAGCGCGACGGCGTGCTCCTGTACAATTGGCCGGTCTCAACCGGGCGCCGTGGCTATGCGTCGCCATCGGGCGCCTTCACCGCTTTCCGCATGGAGGCGGATCATTTTTCCAAGGAGTGGGACGACGCGCCGATGCCGTATTCGATTTTTTTCACCAAGATCGGCCACGCCATTCACGGCACCAACGACGCCCAGCATCTCGGAAGGCCGGTTAGCCACGGCTGCGTGCGGCTGTCGGTGGCGAACGCAGAAACACTCTACGGCCTCGTGCAAGAGGACGGCGTTCTTCACACCAAGGTCACGCTGATCGGGAGCGAAGTGGCGGCGCTCGCGCGGCCTGATGCCGGCACTCGCCAAAATAACAATCTGGCGCGCGAACAGCAGCTACCGCCCGCGCTCGACCCGAATGTCCAGGACAATCCCGGCTATGCCGAGCGCTACGATCGAAGTGACCGGCAGCCGGAGCGGCGCTACATCGATCCGCGGGCGCAATATCCGCAGCCGAATTATCGGCCGCGCTACGACGCTGATCGCGATTACGGCCCACCACAATATGTTCAGCCGCAATATGCTCCGCCGCCGCCTCCGCGCCAGCCGCTCTACGGCTATCCGTCCTATCCGCCGGGTTATGGCGGAAGGGATGAATGAATCACGAGGCCCGGCTTCGCCCGGGCCTCTTTTTTATCGGCGCCGTTCCGCGGAATGTTTCGCTAAAATCTCGATCCGGCGGCAACGGCCGCGCGCATTGTGTGGCTGGGTTGAGAAGCCCATCATGTGCCACCGAGTCGCGCGAGGCCACCATGACCGCAAAGGCCGGGGCAGGCGAAGTCATTATCGAGATGCGCCCCGTGGGCTCCGTGGTCCGGGTGGCGGCGGTCGACGTTGCCACTGGCACCGAGGTCATTGTATTCGGGCCGGCGACCACGCCGCCCCGCGCGCTCGAGGAATTGGCCATCGCCAAGCTTAAGCGGCGTCTCTCCACCGATAGAGCCCCCTAGGGGCGGGATACGCTTCATTTTAGGGTTTCGGTATGCTATCCGGCCCTGAAGCGGCCGGCCGCGGGCGTGGGCCGCCGACTTCAAGTGAACGGAGCCGACCATGGCCGTGAGCGACGTCACGCGGGATCGTGACGCTTCAGAGCGTTTCTTCTCGGCGGGCGTCGAGGAGACGGACCCCGAGCTGTTCGCGGCGATCCGCGGCGAGCTTGGCCGCCAGCAAAACGAGATCGAGCTGATCGCGTCGGAGAACATCGTCTCGCGCGCCGTTTTGGAGGCGCAGGGCTCGGTGCTCACCAACAAATATGCCGAGGGCTATCCGGGCAAGCGCTATTACGGCGGTTGCCAGTGGGTCGACGTGGTCGAGCAGCTGGCCATCGAGCGGGCGAAAAAACTTTTCAACTGCGGCTTCGCCAACGTGCAGCCGCATTCCGGGAGCCAAGCGAACCAGGCCGTGTTCATGGCCACGATGAAGCCGGGCAATACCTATATGGGCCTGAACCTCGCGGCCGGCGGGCACCTCACCCATGGCTCGCCCGTGAACATGTCGGGCAAGTGGTTCAAGGCGGTTCCCTACGGCGTGCGGCGCGATGACCAGCGCATCGACTATGACGAGGTCGAGAAGCTTGCGCGCGAAGTGAAGCCGAAAGTCATTATCGCCGGCGGCTCCGCCTATCCACGCGTGATCGATTTCGCGCGCTTCCGCAAGATCGCGAACGGCGTCGGCGCGATCTTCATGGTCGATATGGCGCACTTCGCTGGCCTCGTCGCCGGCGGCGCGCATCCGAGCCCGTTCCCGCACGCCCACGTCGTCACCGCGACGACGCACAAGACGCTGCGCGGCCCGCGCGGCGGCTTGGTACTCACCAACGACGAAAACCTGGCGAAGAAGATCAACTCGGCCGTATTCCCCGGCCTGCAGGGCGGCCCCTTAATGCACGTGATCGCGGCGAAGGCGGTCGCCTTCGGCGAGGCGCTTTCGACCGACTACAAGTTCTATGTGAAGAGCGTCGTCGAGAGCGCCAAGGCGCTCGCCGAAAATTTGCGCGGTCATGGCTTCGCCATCGTCTCGGGCGGCACCGACACGCACCTGATGCTCGTCGATCTCAGGCCGAAGAGCCTCACCGGCAAGGTCGCGGAGGAGGCGCTCGAGCGCGCACATATCACCTGCAACAAGAACGAGATCCCGTTCGATCCCGAAAAGCCGACGGTGACCTCCGGCATCCGGCTCGGCTCGCCCGCTTGCACCACGCGCGGCTTCGGCGTGAAGGAATTCCAGGAGGTCGGCAACTTCATCGCCGAGGTGCTGAATGTGCTTTCGCAAAAGGGCGTCGACGAGGACGCGCTCGTCGAGGGCGCCGTGCGCGAAAAGGTGAAGACGCTGTTGTCGCGCTTCCCGATCTATCGCTGAGCGCATCATGCGTTGTCCCTATTGCAGCACGCTCGACACGCAAGTGAAGGACTCGCGGCCAACCGAGGATTCGGCCGCGATCCGGCGGCGGCGCGTGTGCCCCTCCTGCGGCGGCCGCTTTACGACATTCGAGCGCGTGCAGCTGCGCGAGCTCGTGGTGCTGAAGCGCAACGGCCGGCGCATCCCCTTCGACCGCGATAAGCTGGTGCGCTCGGTTGAAATCGCGTTGCGCAAGCGTCCAGTGGACCCGGAGCGGATCGAGCGCATGGTGACCGGCATCGTGCGGAGATTAGAGAGCACGGGCGAAAACGAGATCGCCTCGTCGATGATCGGCGAGCTGGTGATGGAGGGGCTGAAGCAGCTCGACGACGTCGCCTATGTGCGCTTCGCCTCGGTCTATCGCAATTTTCGCGAGCCAAAGGATTTCGAGAAAGTGCTCGACGAGCTTTCGCCCGAACCCGAGCGCGCGAAGAGCCCGGGATGAGCCTGCCGCTAAGGGCCGACGCTTCGCCGTCCGGCGCGAAAGCCTGGGACGAGCGATTGATGGCGGCGGCCCTTTCGGTCGGTCGAAGAAATCTCGGCCAGACCTTTCCCAATCCCGCGGTCGGCGCGCTGGTGCTGCGCTGGCAAGAGGGCGCGCCGATCGTCGTCAGCCGCGGCTTTACCGCGCGCGGCGGCAGGCCCCATGCCGAGGCGGAAGCGCTGAGAAGCGCGGGTGTCGCGGCCAAGGGTGCTGCGATTTACGTGACGCTCGAGCCCTGCGTGCCGCACGGCCGCGGCGAGCCTTGCACCGACACGATCATCAAGGCCGGCATCAAGCGCGTGGTGATCGCGCTCGAAGACCCCAACCCCGGGACCGGGGGCAGGGGTGTCGCGCGGCTCCGCGAGGCCGGCGTCGCGGTGACGGTCGGGCCGGGCGAAGCGGAAGCGAGGCGCGCGCATGCCGGTCACATCCGCCGCATGCGCGACGGACGCGTACATGTGATCTTGAAGCTCGCCGTCTCCGCCGACGGCAAGACCGGGCTCGCGGGCAGGAAGCCCGCCGATATTTCCTGCAAGCGATCGCGCGACGAGGCGCACATGCTGCGTGCGACCTCGGACGCGGTGCTGGTCGGCGTTGGCACCGTGCTCGCCGACGACCCCATGCTCAATTGCCGCCTGCCGGGGATGGCGGACCGCTCGCCGATCCGCATCGTGCTCGACGGCCTGTTGCGCACGCCGCTTTCCTCGCGGCTCGTGAAGACGGCGAAGGAAATTCCGCTCTGGATTGTCGCGCGGCCCGACGCCCCGCTCGATCCGCAACGCGACTTGGAAGCGGCCGGCGCGCAGGTGATGCGCGTTTCCGCCGCGGGCGGAAAGGTCGATCTCGGCGAGGCGCTGTGGCTGCTCGCGACGCGCGAGATCACGCGAGTGTTGGTGGAAGGCGGCCCGATTCTTTCGGCAGCACTTCTCCGCGCCAATCTTGTCGACGAGGCAGTGATCGTGCGCTCGCCGAAGACGCTCGGCGACGATGCGATCCCGGCGCTTGAAGCGATGCCGCTGTCGGCGCTTTTGGAGAATCCGCGTTTCGCGCTTCTCGAGCGGCGTTCCGCCGGCGAAGACACCCTCATGCATCTGTTTCGGAGTTAGCGCTTGTTCACCGGCATCGTCAGCGATCTCGGCGTGCTTGCTTCGGTGAAGCACGCGCGAGGACTCAAGCGCTTGCGCATTTCGAGCCGTTATCCCGCGCGCAGCATCGCGATCGGCGCCTCGATCCTGTGCGACGGAATCTGCATGACGGTCGTTGCCAAGGGCGGGGGATCGAAGGGAAGCTGGTTCGAGGTCGAGGCCGGCGCGGAGACGCTGCAACTCACGACCGTCGTGCAATGGAAGGTCGGCAAGAAAATCAATCTCGAGCGCGCGCTCAAGATTGGCGGCGAGCTCGGCGGCCATATCGTTACTGGCCATGTCGATGGCGTTGCGCGGGTCACTTTGCGCGAAAACCTCGGCGATATAGCGCGCATCCGGTTGCGTGCGCAGAAGGCGCTCGCGCGTTTCATCGCCGCGAAAGGCTCGGTTACGCTCGACGGCATTTCGCTCACCGTGAACGAGGTCAAGGGCGAGGAATTCGGCGTGTTCATCATCCCGCACACGCTCGCCGTTACGAACTGGAAAACAATCAAGTCCGGCGTCGAGGTCAATCTCGAAGTCGATCTGATGGCGCGCTACGCCGCCCGGCTTGCGGAGAAAAGCCCGGCCCTGTAGCTCAAGGCCGGAGTTCGGACAGAATCGATGGCACAGACAAAACCAAAGCGGCTGCCGGACGAAACGCCGATCATCGGCGCCCGTATTCTCTTGATCGAGTCGCGCTTCCACGAGGAGATCGCCGACGAGCTGGTCGCCGGTGCGCTCGCGCGCCTGGAAATGGCGCGCGTCAAGTTCGATCCGATCGCGGTGCCGGGCGCGCTTGAAATCCCGGTGGCGGCGGCGATATCGCTGGAAGCCGCTGGCAATGCGGGTCTGCCCTATGACGGCATCGTCGCGCTCGGCTGCGTCATCCGCGGCGAGACCGAGCATTTCGAAATCGTCTCGCACAATTGCGCGCGGGCCCTGATGGACCTCGCGGTCGCCCGCCGGATCGCGCTCGGAAACGGCGTCCTCACCGTGAATACCGAGGAACAGGCTTGGACGCGTGCGCGGCGCACCGAGGGCAATGTGGGCGGCTACGCGGCTTCGGCCGCGCTCGCGCTCGTGCGCATCGCCCGCGCCCGCGCCGGCCGCTAGGCGATGGCCGCGGCGAAAACCCGCGACCGCAGCGCCGCCCGGCTCGCCGCGGTGCAAGCGCTCTACCAGATGGACATCGTGGCGACGCCGCTTCCCAGCATCCTTGCCGAGTTCGAAAATCACTGGATCGGGCACGAGGTCGAAGGCGACCAATACCGCAAGGCGGAAGCCGCCTTTTTCCGCGACATCGTGACCGGGACCGTGCGCGAGCAGCGCACGATCGATCCGCTCGTCGACCAAGTGCTGACCGAAAACTGGCCGCTCAAGCGCGTCGAGGCGATCCTGCGCGCGGTGTTGCGCGCGGGGGCCTACGAGCTCGCGCACCGTGCCGATGTACCGGCGCGCGTCGTCATCAACGAATATGTGGACGTCGCCGCCGCCTTCCTCGACCAGGAGGAAACCGGCATGGTCAACGCCGTGCTCGACAAGCTTGCGCGGCAGACCCGCGCGGCGGAGTTTCAAGCCCCCGGGGAGTGAGAGATGGCAAGCGGCGAGGACCGGCTGATCGAACGCTTCTTCCGGCCGCTCGCGCGCGACCCGGCGGCGCTCGGTCTCGTCGACGACGCCGCGGTAATCACGCCGCCCGCGGGCGCCGACCTCGTGCTCACCACCGACGGCGTGATCGAAAGCGTACATTTTTTCCCCGACGATCCGGCCGACGCCGTGGCGCGGAAGGCATTGCGCGCCAATCTTTCTGATCTCGCCGCCAAGGGCGCCGAGCCGTTGGGATTTCTTTTGAGCTTGGCGCTTCCCGCCAAGGCCGACGAAAAATGGCTTGCATCCTTCGCAAAGGGACTCGGCGCCGATGCCGAGACCTATCGCTGTCCGCTTTTAGGCGGCGACACCGATCACACGCCGGGTCTTTTGAGCGTATCGATCTCTGCCTTCGGCACTCTCCCGCACGGCACGATGGTGAAACGCTCAGGCGCGCGGGCAGGGGATCGGATCGTTGTCACCGGGACAATCGGCGACGCCGCCCTTGGTCTCGCCGTACGCCGTGAGCCCGCTCGCGCGACACGCGCTGGATTAAGCCCGCAGGAAAGCGCGCATCTACAAGGGCGTTACTTGTTGCCCGAGCCGAGGGTCGCGCTCGCGAGCGCCTTGCGCACCCGTGCGAGTGCCGCCATCGACATTTCCGACGGCCTCGCGGGCGATCTGATGAAGCTTGCGGCGGCCTCCGGCGTCTCGGCGCGAATCGAAACCGAGCGTCTGCCGCTTTCTCTGGCGGCACAAAAGATGGTGGCAACGGAACCGGCGCTACTCAAAACTGTGCTCACCGGCGGCGACGATTATGAAATCCTCGCGGCCGTTTCGCCCGCGGCGCTGTCCGCCCTGCAAACTGCCGCCAAGGCCGCGGGAATCGCTTTGAGCGAAATCGGCACCGTGAGCGCAGGCGCTGACGTCGAAATCCTTGGGCCCGACAACCGTCCGATCGAGCTTTCACAACCGTCCTTCAGTCACTTCTGAGGTGTGAGGACCGGCGAAAATTTCGCTCCGGCGCGTTGCGTCGCCAGCCCGTTTTTGGCAAGGTCCGCGCCGCATCGGGGGGCCTTACGCCACCCGCCTTCCATAAAGAAAACAACCGGGTGGGATTCATGACCGCGACTACGAATGCATTGTGGGTAATCATCGCTTGCGGCGTGCTTGCGCTTGTCTACGGCGTGTGGGCGACCCGTTCCGTGCTTTCGGCCGATGCGGGCAACGCGCGCATGCAGGAGATCGCGGCCGCGATCCGCGAGGGCGCGCAGGCCTATCTCAAGCGCCAGTACACCACTATCGGCATGGTCGGCATCGTCGTGTTCATCGTGGTCGGCTATTTCCTCGGCTGGCCGGTGGCGATCGGCTATGCGATCGGCGCGATCCTTTCGGGCGCGACCGGCTTCATCGGCATGAACGTCTCGGTGCGCGCCAACGTGCGCACGGCGCAGGCGGCGACCAAGTCGCTCGCGGGCGGTCTCGAGCTTGCCTTCAAGTCGGGCGCAATCACCGGCATGCTGGTCGCGGGCTTGGCGCTTCTCGGCGTCGCCGGCTACTTCCTCGTGCTTACCCGCTATCTCGGCTTCGGGCCGGACGACCGCGTCGTGGTCAATGCGCTGGTGGCGCTCGGCTTCGGTGCTTCGCTGATTTCGATCTTCGCGCGGCTCGGCGGCGGTATCTTTACCAAGGGCGCCGACGTCGGCGGCGATCTCGTCGGCAAGGTCGAGGCGGGCATTCCCGAGGACGATCCGCGCAATCCCGCGACCATCGCCGACAATGTCGGCGACAATGTCGGCGACTGCGCCGGCATGGCGGCGGACCTGTTCGAGACCTATGCGGTGACGGTGGTCGCCACCATGGTGCTCGCGTCGATCTTCTTCGCCGGCACGCCGGTGTTGAATTCGATGCTGCTTTATCCGCTCGCGATCTGCGGCGCCTGTATCATCACCTCGATCATCGGCACCTTCTTCGTGAAGCTCGGCGCGAGCCAGTCGATCATGGGCGCGCTCTATAAGGGCTTCATTGCATCCGCGCTGCTGTCGCTCGTGGGGCTTGCCGGGGTGACCTACTGGCTGATCGGTTTCGATACCACGCTCACCACCACCACCGGCGTGAGCGTCACCGGCCAGGCGCTGTTCTGGTGCGGCGTCGCCGGCCTAGTGGTGACGGGCCTCATCGTGTGGATCACCGAATACTATACCGGCACCGATTATCGCCCGGTGAAGTCGATCGCATCCGCGTCGATCACCGGCCACGGCACCAACATCATCCAAGGCCTTGCGGTTTCGATGGAGGCGACGGCACTACCCGCCCTCGTCATCATCGCGGGCATCATTGTTACTTTTAAACTCGCGGGCCTCTTCGGCATCGCGATTGCTGTCACCACCATGCTCGCGCTCGCCGGCATGGTGGTCGCGCTCGACGCTTTCGGGCCGGTGACCGACAATGCCGGCGGCATCGCCGAAATGGCGGGCCTCCCGAAGGACGTACGGAAGTCCACCGACGCCCTCGACGCGGTCGGCAACACCACAAAAGCGATCACCAAGGGCTATGCCATCGGCTCGGCCGGCCTCGGCGCGCTGGTGTTGTTCGCGGCCTATACGTCGGACCTCAACTATTTCATTTCGAATGCAAGCCGCTTCCCCTACTTCCAGGGCGTGAATCTCGACTTCTCGCTCTCGAATCCTTACGTCGTCGTCGGCCTCTTGTTCGGGGGTCTCTTGCCCTATCTCTTCGGCTCGATGGGCATGATGGCAGTGGGCCGCGCGGCAGGCTCCATCGTGGAAGAAGTGCGGCGCCAATTCCGCGAGAAGCCCGGCATCATGAAGGGCACCGACCGGCCGGATTATTCGCGCGCGGTCGATTTGCTCACCCGCGCCGCAATCAAAGAGATGATCATCCCTTCGCTCCTGCCGGTGCTGTCGCCGATCGTAGTCTATTTCCTCGTCTATTGGATCGCGGGCAAAAGCCAGGCGTTCTCGGCGGTCGGCGCGATGCTCCTGGGCGTGATCGTCACCGGCTTCTTCGTCGCGGTGTCGATGACCTCGGGCGGCGGTGCCTGGGACAACGCCAAGAAATACATCGAGGACGGCCACTATGGCGGCAAGGGCTCGGAAACCCACAAGGCCGCCATCACCGGCGACACCGTCGGCGATCCCTACAAGGACACTGCGGGCCCGGCGGTGAACCCGATGATNNAAGATCACCAACATCGTGGCGCTATTGTTGCTCGCCGTCCTCGCGCATTAAGAGCGAAGGACGTTACGCGCCGGCGGGTCAAAAGGCCGCCGGTGTTTTATTGCGGCAGCTTCGGCGTGAAGGTGGAGCTGGAGAGAATCTGCTTGATGATGTTCGACTCTTGCCCGCCGGTCGGCGTCGTGCGGCTGATGAAGTCGAACACTTTTCCATCCTGCATGCCGTAATTGGCGATGCGCTCGACGCGGCGGGCCTGGTCGAAGTAAACGGCCAGCACCCGCTGGTCGGTGATTTCCGGATTCAAGAACGCGGTACGCTCAGATTTCTGCGAAATGTAATAAAACGTCTCGCCGGAAACCGTCGCCACCGTCGAGGGCGTGCCGAGCACGAGCAAAACCTGCTCTTGGCTCGAGCCCTGCGGGACCTGGGCGAGGGCCGCTTCGTCGAGGAGGTAGCCGCGCTGATACGTGGCGGTGAAGCAACCCGCGAGCGATACGGAAAGCCCGAGCGCTACCGCCATCCGAATAGAGCGGCGCACGCGATTTCGGCCAAGGGCGGAAGGACGACGCATCTACTGATCGCCTCGGGCAATGGACTTGTCTTGAGGATAGGGTTCCCCTACGCCGCGAAAGCTCGAAAAGCAATGCGGGCCGGCTATATCCTGCGCTAAAAGAGCGGCAAACATCATCGGGCAGGCGCCATGTTTCAACGGCTTCGATTCCGGGAAGATCCTCACGGCAACATCCGTCGCCTCTATGGCGCGATCGTGGCGCAGGCGCGCACCCCCGAATTCTATACAGATTACGGCGTGCCGGACACGGTTGAGGGGCGCTTCGACATGGTCGTCCTGCATGTTTACCTTGTTTTCCGAAGACTCGCAGAGGCGGGCGAGATCGCGCGCGTACACGGACAAGAGATGTTTGATCTCTTCATCGAGGATATGGACGCGAACATGCGAGAACTCGGCGTCGGCGACCTCTCGGTGCCGCGCAAGATGCAGGCGATGGCCGAGGGCTATTATGGCCGCGCCGGCGTCTATGACACGGCCCTTCGCGATGCCGGCGACGGCAAACTGGCCGCGGCACTTTTGCGCAATGTGTACGCCGGAAACAAAAACACGGAAGCCGGCGCGCGGCGGCTCGCCCGCTATGTTCGTCACGCCACAAAGGGACTTGCGGATACGAAGGCCGGCGAGATCGAAAGCGGCGCGATTGCCTTTCCCGATCCGGGCGAGGTGCGGGCATGAAACAAGAGCCGATGAAACCGGATCCGGCGTGGAGCCACCCCCTTGAGGTAGACGATCTTCCGGCGGAGGGTGCCGTATTGAAGCTCGTTCCCAGCGAGAAGGAACGCGTGGCGCTCGCGCATTATGCAGGCGTCATCGCCGTGCCCGCCCTTGTCGCCGAGGTGAAAGCGACACCCGACGGCAATGGCGGCGTCATGGTCGTGGGCGATCTTATCGCGACGGTGCGGCAAACCTGCGTCGTTTCGCTTGAGCCGTTCGATAATGCGGTGAACGAACAGATTGAACTCCGCTTCTTGTCGGAGAGCGCCGCGGATTTCGCTACCGCCGAAGATGGCGGGGACGAGCTTGATCTCACGGACGTGATTCGGGACGGTGTTGTCGATCTTGGCGCGCTCGTCACCGAGTTCTTGGCGCTCGGCGTCGATCCCTATCCGCGCCGCCCCGGCGCCGTGTTCGCGCCGCCGGACGCGGCCGCAGGGCACGAGGCTTCCTCGCCCTTCGCGGCACTTGCAAAGCTCAAGCAAAAAGGCCGTCAAGGGGATTGATTTTCCAACGTCATTCCGGCTGTTGAGTTGAGTGCGCGAATGGCTATTGTCGCGCGCAACGAAGGGGCGCTGGCCCCCGATCAATCAAAAAGGCTGCGCCAAGGGGCTCTTCTACTCCGATGTCGAAACCAGTTCGAATCGCACTTGATGCAATGGGAGGCGACCACGGCCCGTCCGTGGTTGTGCCGGGGGCCGCGATCGCGCTCGATCGCCATCCGGAAAGCAAATTCGTGCTGGTCGGCGACGAGGCGGCGATCTCGCCGTTACTCGATCATCACCCGGAGCTTAAGGTCGCGGCGAGCATCATACACACCGACGTTGCGGTGCGCATGGACGACAAGCCGAGCCAAGCGTTGCGTCATGGGCGCCGCAAATCCTCGATGTGGCTCGCGCTCGATGCCGTGCGGCACGGACAGGCGGATGTCGCCATCTCCGCCGGCAACACCGGCGCGCTGATGGCGATGGCGAAATTCTGCCTCAAGACGATGCCCGGCATCGACCGTCCGGCGATCGCGGGGATCTGGCCCAATTTGCGCGGCGAAAGCGTGGTGCTGGATCTCGGCGCCTCGATCGGCGCGGATGCGAAGAATCTCGTCGACATGGCGGTGATGGGTGCGACGATGGCGCGCATTGTGTTCGATCTCGAACGGCCGACCGTTGGGCTTCTCAATGTCGGCGTCGAGGAGATCAAAGGCATCGAGGAAGTGCGCGAGGCAGGCCGCATCCTGCGCGAGACGGATTTGCAGGAGCTCGATTATCGCGGCTTTGTCGAAGGGGACGACATCGGCAAGGGCACGGTCGACGTCATCGTGACCGAGGGCTTTACCGGAAACATCGCGCTGAAAACGGCGGAAGGCACCGCGCGCCAGATCGGCGAATATCTGCGCGCCGCATTGAACCGCACATGGCGCGCGCGCATCGGCTATCTGCTCGCGCGGGATGCCTTCAACGTGATCCGCGAAAAAGTCGATCCGAAGAAAGTGAACGGCGGCGTTTTCCTGGGGCTGAACGGGGTGGTGGTGAAGAGCCACGGCGGCGCCGACGCCGAAAGCTTCGCCTCCGCGATCGATACCGGCTACGACATCGTGCGCCACGAATTGACCGCGAAGATCGCGAGCAGCATCGCGCGTGAGCGGCGGGCGGAGTCATCCCTGCCGATGCAGGCCGCATCATGACCGTCCGGCGCTCCGTCGTGCGCGGGGTCGGCGCGTATCTCCCGGCCCGCGTGATGACGAATGAAGAGCTCTCGCGCAAAGTCGCGACCGACGACGCTTGGATCCAGCAGCGCACCGGCATCCGCGAGCGCCATCTCGCGGCAGAAGGCGAATACACCTCGCACCTCGGGATTGCCGCCGCGCGTGCCGCGCTCGCCAATGCGAAGATGAGCGCGGATGCGATCGACCTCGTGGTGCTCGCGACCTCGACGCCCGATCAGACCTTTCCGGCGACGGCGGTGACGATCCAGGCCGAGCTCGGAATTCTGAAAGGTGCTGCATTCGACGTTCAAGCCGTGTGCTCCGGTTTCGTCTACGCGCTTGCGACTGCCGACCTCTTTTTGCGCTCGGGCTCCTTTCAGCGTGCGCTGGTGATCGGCGCGGAAACCTTCTCACGCCTGCTCGATTGGTCCGACCGCACGACCTGCGTGTTATTTGGCGATGGCGCCGGCGCGCTCGTGCTCGAGGCGGAGGAGCAGCCCGGCACGATGAAGGATCGCGGCGTGCTCACCACCCAACTTCGGTCGGACGGGCGCTATCGCGAGAAACTTTATGTCGACGGCGGACCCTCGACGACCGGAACTACGGGCCATCTGCACATGGAGGGTCGTGAGGTATTTCGCTACGCGGTCGGGATGATCACGGACGTCGTCGATGCCGCGTTCAGTGCCACGGGCTATGGAGCGAACGACATCGACTGGTTCGTGCCGCATCAAGCCAATCGGCGTATCATCGACGGCAGTGCAAAAAAACTCGGGATAGCGCCCGAGAAGATCGTGATCACCGTCGATCGTCACGCAAACACTTCTGCCGCCTCGATTCCGCTCGCGCTTGCACAAGCGGCCGGCGACGGAAGGATCAAATCGGGGAACCTGGTGCTGCTTGAGGCTATGGGCGGCGGCTTCACTTGGGCCTCCGCGCTCGTACGCTGGTGATGCCCGCGCTCGCGCTTCTGAAGCCCGCACCCGCGCGGTAGCGAAGTCGGTTGACCGGGCCGCGAACGGCGAATATCGTTTGAAATTCAGAAGGATAGTTGCATAGCCAAAATCGCTGGGGGCGTCGATGGCTGGGAGGACGTTAACGCGTGCGGATTTGAGCGAGGTAGTTTATCAAAAGGTTGGACTCTCTCGCACCGAATCAGCCGTGCTCGTGGAATTGGTGTTGCATGAAATCTCCGACTGTCTCGCCCGCGGTGAGAACGTGAAGCTGTCGTCGTTCGGCTCGTTCATCGTGCGCAACAAAGGCCGCCGCGTCGGACGCAACCCGAAGACCGGCGAGGAAGTACCGATCGAACCGCGACGCGTCATGGTGTTCAAACCCTCGAACATCATGAAGAGCCGCATCAACGGCGAGGCTCACGGCAAGAAGCGTTGACGCGTGCCGAGGAACGGGAACGGACGTGGAAAAAGGACCAGACGCGTTCCGCACCATCAGCGAGGTCGCCGAGGACCTCGACTTGCCGCAGCATGTGCTGCGCTTCTGGGAAACACGCTTCGGACAAATCAAGCCGCTGAAACGCGGCGGCGGCCGGCGCTATTATCGCCCCGACGACGTCGACCTCCTGCGCGGCATCCGGCATCTGCTCTACGGCGAGGGCTACACGATCCGCGGCGTGCAGCAGATTCTGCGTGAGCAGGGCGTGCGCCATGTGCAGGCGATTGGCCACTCGGCCGAAAGCGAGGAGGCGCGCAACCAACCGGCGCTCGTCGACTCCGGCCACCCCGCCATCGGACGCGAACGTCACGGCGAGGGCGGCCTCGGCGGGTTGATGGATCTGCTGCCGTCGCTGCGCTCGCGCAAGGAGCCGCCGGAATTGCCGCGCGTCGTCGAAGTACCGCTGCCGTCGCGGCCGCAGGCCACCTCGGCCGCCGACGACGAGCTTCCGCCGTTTTTGCGAAAGCACGCCCCGGGTCCGACCTCGAAGCCGTTGGTGCGGCCGGTGATCGAAGACGAAAAATCGCTGCGTGGTGCTGCAAATCCACCGCCGCTATCTGGGAAACTCGCGCCGGAGACCACGCGTCTCTTGAAAGCGACGCTCAATGAACTCGGCGAATGCCGCCGGATGCTCGATGCAGCGCGGGAGCGGGAGTGGTGAGACCGGCGACCGCGCGCCAGGCGCGGTGGGATTTTAAGGCGCTGGCTATTTCCTGTCCCTGAAGCCGATATCACGATCAAGGCACTGGACGATCCGGCCGTCGCCGCCGTAAATGGGGGTGGGTAGGGGGAGTAGTTGCGTCGGATGGGTAGCGAGATCATCCTCGAAACCGAGGATCTCACTAAGGAATTCGCGGGCTTCGTGGCGGTCAACGGAGTGAACCTCCGGGTTGAGCGCGGCACGATCCACGCACTTATCGGGCCGAACGGCGCCGGTAAGACCACCTGCTTTAATCTCCTCACCAAGTTTCTGAGCCCGACGCGCGGCAAGATCCGCTACAAGGGTGAGGACATCACGGCGGTGAAGCCCGCGGATGTGGCGCGCCTCGGGCTTGTGCGCTCGTTCCAGATTTCGGCGGTGTTTCCGCATCTGAGCGTGCTCGAAAACGTGCGCATCGCGCTGCAGAAAAAGCGCGGCGACTCGTTCGATTTTTGGCGTTCGACAAATGTACTGAACGGCTTGAATGAACGTGCGCAGGCGCTGCTCAATGACGTCGGTCTTGCGCCCTACGCTGCCTGGACCGCGGTCGAGCTGCCCTACGGGCGCAAGCGCGCGCTCGAGATCGCCACAACGCTTGCGCTCGATCCAGAAATGCTTTTGCTTGATGAGCCGACCGCCGGCATGGGGCACGAGGACATCGACCGCATCACCAAGCTGATCAAGACGGTGGCGGCGAATCGCACGGTCTTGATGGTCGAGCACAATCTCAGCGTCGTCTCGAACCTTTCAGACAAGATCACTGTGCTCACGCGCGGGCGCGTGCTCGCCGAGGGAAATTATCAGACGGTCTCCAACAATCCGGAAGTGCGCGAAGCCTATTTGGGGGTCGGCCATGCTTGAGCGTACCGCGTCGCCCTTGCTCGCGATCGAGAACCTGCAAGCGTGGTACGGGGAGTCGCATATCCTGCACGGCATGAACCTCGAGGTTCAGGCGGGCGAAGTGGTGACGCTTCTCGGCCGCAACGGCGCCGGCAAAACCACGACGCTGAAATCGGTGATGGGGATCGTCCCGCAGCGTACGGGCTCGGTGCGGCTCGAGGGCAAGGAGCTGATCAAGCTCACATCGGATAAGATCGCCAAGGCCGGGATCGCCTTTTGCCCGGAGGAGCGCGGAATTTTCGCGAGCCTCGATGTTAAGGAAAACCTGTTTCTGCCGCCGGAGCTCAAGCCCGGGGGGCTGTCCGCGAGCCGCATCTTCGAGCTTTTCCCGAATATCAAGGAGCGGCTCAGGAGTCAGGGAACCAAGCTTTCCGGCGGCGAGCAGCAGATGCTGGCGATCGGCCGCATCCTGCGAACGGGCGCCCGCCTGCTACTTCTTGATGAGCCGACAGAGGGCCTCGCCCCGGTTATCATCCAGCAGATCGGCAAGACCATCCAAATGCTAAAAAGCCAAGGGTTTACGATCCTCTTGGTTGAACAAAATTTCCGCTTCGCTTCCACCGTCGCCGACCGCTACTACATCATGGAGCACGGCAAGGTGGTCGAGCGGTTCAAGAACTCGGAACTGGACGCCAAGCTCGAAAAGCTACACGAATACCTAGGAGTATGACTTTGGGCCGCCTTGGCCCTCGATAATCGGGAGGTAAAAACGATGAAGACGCATGCACGTAAGTTTGCATTCGCAGCCGCGCTGCTGATGTGCGGAGCCGCGGCCTTTGCGCAATCAGGAACCCAGACCGTCAAAATCGCTGTGCTCAGCGACATGTCGAGCCTCTACGCCGACATCGGCGGGCCGGGCTCGGTCGCGGCCGCGAAGCTCGCAATCGCGGACTTCGCCAAGGTCAATCCGAATTTGAAGGTCGAGCTGATCAGCGCTGACCATCAGAACAAGCCCGACATCGGCTCGTCGCTGGCGACGCAATGGTACGACACCGACAAAGTCGACATGATTGTCGATGTACCGGGTTCCGGTGTCGCGCTTGCCGTCAGTCAGGTGGCGAACCAGAAGAACAAGGTGTTCATCGTTTCGGGTGCCGCGAGCTCGGCACTCACCGGCGACAAGTGCTCGCCGAACACCGTGCACTGGACCTACGATACCTGGATGCTCGCCAACGGCACTGGCACGGCGATCGTGAAGACCGGTGGCGATACCTGGTTCTTCCTCACCGCTGACTATGCCTTCGGCTATGCGTTGGAAGGCGACACCGTCGCCGCCGTCGAGAAAGCCGGCGGCAAAGTACTCGGCAAAGTCCGCCATCCGACCAACACCAACGATTTCTCGTCGTTCCTACTGCAGGCGCAGGCCTCGAAGGCGAAGATCATCGGGCTCGCGAATGCCGGCGGCGACACCATCAACTCGATCAAGCAAGGCGCCGAGTTCGGCATTGTCAAAGGCGGACAGAAGTTTGCTGGCTTGCTCGTGTTCGCGAGCGACGTGAACGCGCTGGGTTTGCAGACGGCCCAGGGCCTTACGCTGACGGAGACGTGGTATTGGGACGCCAACGACGCCAACCGCGATTGGACTAAGCGCTGGCAGCAGGAACGGCAAGGCAAGTTCCCGACCATGGTACAGGCCGGCGTTTATTCCGCCGTGACGCACTACCTCAAGGCGGTCAGCGCCTTGAAAAGCTCGGCTGACGGCAAAGCGGTAGTCGCCAAGATGAAGGAATTGCCGACCGACGACCCGCTGTTCGGCAAGGGCACGATCCGCGCCGATGGCCGCAAGATCCATGATGCGTATCTGTTCGAAGTGAAAAAGCCGGAAGAGTCGAAATATCCCGGTGATTTCTACAATCTGCGCGCCACCATCCCGGCGGCCGAGGCCTTCCGTCCGCTCAAGGGCGGTGGCTGCCCGCTGGTGAGCGGCTGATCGGTTGACGAAGCGTTGCGAGGGGCGGGATTGATCCCGCCCCTCGAACCGCCGAGCGGTCCCGCATGTTCGAGATTTTCGGAATTCCGTCGCAAGCATTGTTCGGCCAGCTGTTGATCGGGCTGATCAACGGCTCGTTTTACGCGCTGCTCAGTCTCGGGCTCGCCGTCATTTTCGGCATGCTCAATATCATCAACTTCACGCACGGTGCCCAGTACATGCTCGGCGCCTTTGCGGCGTATCTGCTCTTGCAGCTAACGGGCCTCGGCTACTGGCCCGCGCTGGTCATCGCTCCGATCCTTGTTGGGCTCTCCGGCATCGTGATCGAGCGCACGATGCTGCAATGGCTCTACAAGCTCGATCACCTCTATGGCCTGCTTTTGACCTTCGGTATCGCGCTTATCCTGGAGGGCGTGTTCCGCAACTACTATGGTTCCTCAGGTCAACCTTATCAGCTGCCGCCGTCGCTTTCGGGTGGGCAAAATCTCGGATTCATGTTCCTGCCCAATTACCGCGCCTGGGTCGTCGTCACTTCACTGGTCGTTTGTTTCGGTACCTGGTTCGTGATCGAGAAGACGCGGCTCGGCGCGAATTTACGCGCGGCGACCGAGAATCCGACGCTGGTTCGCGCCTTCGGCATCAACGTACCACGCATGATCACGCTGACTTACGGCTTCGGCGTCGGGCTTGCGGCGCTGGCGGGCGTGATGGCGGCGCCGATTTACAATGTCAGTCCGCAAATGGGATCCGACATCATCATCGTCGTGTTCGCCGTGGTGGTGATCGGCGGCATGGGCTCGATCCTGGGCGCGATCCTCACCGGTTTCGGGCTTGGCGTAATCGAAGGCCTGACCAAGGTATTTTTCCCCGAGGCGTCGAACACGGTCATCTTCGTGATCATGGCGGTCGTGCTTTTGATCCGGCCGGCCGGTCTGTTCGGAAGGACGGCGTGATGGCGAACGTGGCGGAGCCGATCGGCGCGCCCCTCGTCAGGGCTTCGGCCTGGAGCGAGACGATCGCATTCGTCATTATGGCCGGCTTTTTTATCGTGGCGCCGGTCTTCATCTATCCCGTGTTTTTGATGAAGGCACTCTGCTTCGCGCTGTTCGCCTTGGCGTTCAATCTCCTGATCGGATATGTCGGCCTGCTCTCATTTGGCCACGCGCTCTTTTTCGGCTGGGCCGCTTATGTGAGCGCGCACGCTGCGAAGGTGTGGCACTTGCCGCCGGAGCTCGCGATTCTCACCGGCACCGCCGCCGCCGCCGTGCTCGGCCTCGTCACGGGCGCGCTCGCGATCCGCCGCCAGGGCATTTATTTCGCCATGATCACGCTCGCGCTCGCGCAGATGATGTATTTCTTTGCCTTGCAGGTACCGTTCACCGGTGGCGAGGACGGCATCCAGGGCGTACCGCGCGGCTTCCTGTTCGGCCTATTCGATCTCTCGAACACGATGACGATGTATGCCTTGGTCGTCGTCATTTTCATCGCTTCGTTCCTCTTCGTCTATCGCATCATCCATTCGCCGTTCGGCGAAGTACTGAAAGCGATCCGCGAGAACGAGAATCGCGCGATTTCGCTCGGCTACAAGACGGAGCGCTACAAGCTCGTGGCCTTCGTGCTGTCGGCGTCGCTCGCGGGGCTCGCGGGGGCGGTCAAGGCGCTCGTGTTCCAGCTCGCTTCGCTCACCGACGTGCACTGGACGATGTCGGGCGAGGTGGTGCTGATGACGCTCGTCGGCGGCCTCGGCACCGTATTCGGGCCGGTCGTCGGCGCCTTCGTCATCGGGGCGATGCAGAATTATCTCGCCGGCTTCGGGCAATGGGTGACGGTCATCCAGGGCGTCATTTTCGTCATCTGCGTGCTGTTGTTCCGCCGCGGGATTGTCGGTGAAATCGCTCACCTGCTCCGCATTCGGCTGTAGCCGCGCCCGGCCGATAATAAACATAGTTTCGCAATAGTTTCCGCCCGCCGGATAATCGCAACCTCGGTTCGGCGCGATTCGGCGCACGGTGTAATGAGAACGCCGCCGGGCGAGTTTGGCTTATGCAATCCACGCAAGACGCCGCAATAAGGATGTTGAAGGTCCTGCTGGCGGCCTCGTTGCTGCTGCCGCTGGCGTTGTTCGCTTACGCCGCCTCGCTTTCTTATCGCAGCACCTTCAAGGCCGCCGACGAGCGAATCGACCGCTCGCTCGAAATCCTGCACGAGCATGCGCTGAAGATGTTTCAATCGGTCGAATTCACCACCGTCGCCGTCGAGGACATGATCCGGGACCTCCCGGACGCGGAGATCAAACGCAACGAGCAGGACCTGCATCTTCGCTTGAAGAAGCTCGAGGACGCGCTCGAGGTTGTCGAATCGATCTGGGTGATCGGGCGCACCGGCGATGCGCTGGTCACGAGCTTTACCTATCCGTTGCCGGTCGCGATGAGTCTTGCCGATCGCGATTACTTCCGGGCGCATCGTCCGACCGACGTCGGCAGCTATGTCGGCGAGATCGTAATGCCGCGGCTCGGCGACGGGCAGCCGTTCTTCAGCCTAAGCCGCCGGCGTCATTCTGGGAGCGGGGAATTCAACGGCGTCATCGAGACATCGGTATCGCCGCAGGACTTTCAGAATTTTTACGCACGCATGAACTCGAGCGGAGCGAATTATTACGCCCTGGTCAGGAATGACGGCTTTTTCCTGGCGCGCTACCCGGTCAGCGGTGAAATTCCCGACCGCCTCGGCGAGAGGGCGGCGTTGCGGCAAGGCATCGTGAGTTCGCCCGAGTCGGGAAAATACACTGTCGTCGCGCAGCTCGACGGCATTGAACGCCGGATCGGATATCGCAAGCTGGTCGGCTATCCGGTCTATCTGCTCGCGGGGATCGAAACGTCGGTGGTGCGCGCCGAGTGGCTGTCGGGGATGGCGGCACACCTGATATTCGGGATACCCGCCACCGCGTTCCTGTTCGGCATCACGGCATTGACCTTGCAGCGCACGCGCCGTCTCTACGCCGAATCGAAACGCCGCGAGGAGGCGGAGGACGCACTTCGTCACGCACAGAAAATGGAAGCGATCGGCCAGCTCACCGGCGGCGTCGCCCATGATTTCAATAATCTCCTTACCGTCATCATCGGCAATCTCGATATTGCCCAGCGCCAGCTAAAGTCGGAGACGCTCAAGGCCGGCTCGAAACTAGAGGGGTTCGTCAAGAACGCGATGCAAGGCGCGCGCCGGGCGGCGTCGCTGACCTCGCGGCTCCTTGCTTTCTCTCGGCGGCAGCCGCTCGATCCGAAACCGCTCAAGGCCGACAGGCTGGTGCGGGGCATGGAGGATCTTATCCACCAATCGCTCGGCGAGACGATCGAAGTCGAGGTGGTGAATTCCGGCGGTCTTTGGCGGATCGAGGCCGACCCGGTTCAGTTGGAAGCCACGATCCTCAATCTCGCGATCAATTCGCGCGACGCCATGCCCAATGGCGGCAAGCTCACGATCGAAACGAGCAATGCCTTTCTCGACGAACAATATGCGCGCCAATACGCCGACGTTTCGGCCGGACAGTACGTTCAGATCGCCGTCACCGATACCGGCACCGGCATGGGCCCGGAGATCGCGGACAAGGCATTCGAGCCATTCTTCACGACCAAGAGCGCGGGGCAGGGAACGGGGCTGGGCCTGTCGCAAGTCTATGGCTTCGTCAAGCAATCGGGCGGCCATGTGACGATTTACAGCGAGCCCGGCGAGGGCACGACG
This sequence comes from Hyphomicrobiales bacterium, assembly GCA_003135415.1. GTDB lineage: Bacteria > Pseudomonadota > Alphaproteobacteria > Rhizobiales > Xanthobacteraceae > Palsa-892. The sequence goes on along the minus strand of PLBP01000001.1, from coordinate 9,789 downwards.
GTCAAGCTCTATCTGCCTCGCTTCTTCTCGGAGGCGAGGGAGGAGGCCGAAGCGGAAGTCTCGGTAGGAGACGCCGCGGCCGGCGAAACGATTTTGGTGGTCGAGGACGACGACGAGGTTCGCGCCTATGTGACGGAGATTTTACGCGGTTTGAAATACTGCGTGTTCGACGCCCGCGACGCGAGCGGAGCGCTCGATATCTTTGAGAAGCACGGCAATAAAATCGACCTGCTGCTCACGGACGTCGTGCTGCCCGGCATGAATGGCCGTCAACTCGCGGATGAAATCGCGGCGCGACAGGCCAACGTCAAGATTCTCTACATGACCGGTTATTCGCGCAACGCCATCGTGCATCAAGGCCGGCTCAATCCTGGCGTCGATGTGATTCAGAAGCCGCTGACGCAAGAGAGTCTGGCCGCGAAAATCCGCGAAGTGCTGGAGCGGGGCGGCTAGAAGGCGGCAAGCGGCTATTCGAATCCGGGGGGCGCCTTGTCGGCCAAGGGATGCACCGCTTCATAGGCGCGCGCCGCTACAAGCACGCCGGAATCGTCGTACATCTTGCCGACAATTTGCAGCCCCACCGGCAATCCGTCTTTCGTGAATCCGCACGGCACGCTCGCCGCCGGTTGCTGCGTCAGGTTGAAGGGATAGCTGAACGGCGTCCAATCGAGCCAGTCGTTCCCGGCGCCGTCGTCGGGATGCAGCCTGCCGGTGTCGAAGGCGGGCATGGCGACGGTCGGCGTGACGATGAAGTCATAGCTTTGCATCCACCCACGCATGCGGCTGCCGAGCACGCCGCGGCGGGCATTGGCGTCGAGGTAACCTTGAAGCGAAATCTTGGCACCTTCCTCGGCAATCTGGCGAAGCGCGGGCTCGAGCAGCGCCTTCTTTTCTTCCGGCAGCGCGCCGAGCGCGAAACCCGCTCCCGCCCACCACAAGATGCGAAAGATTTCTCCGGCTTCCGCCATCGGCGGATCAACCTCTTCGACATGGGCGCCGAGCGTCTCAAGCCACTTGGCGGCGGCTCTCACGAGCGCCTCGATCTCGGGCACGACCTTGGGCTTGCCGCCGAGGGTAAGGCTAAACGCCACGCGCTTTCCGCGCAGGCCGGCTTCAAGCTCCTTGGTGTAATCCTTCGCGTCGTAGGGAAGGTTGTGCCAATCGCGCGCATCCGGCTTCGCCAAGAGGTTCATCATCAATGCCAGATCTGCGACGGTGCGGCCCATCGGTCCGACATGGGCAACGGTGCCGAAGGGCGAAAGCGGGTAGGCGGCGACGCGGCCGAAGCTCGGCTTCAGGCCGCAAAGGCCGCTGAGCGAGCAAGGAATGCGGATCGAGCCGCCGCCGTCGGTGCCGAGCGCGAGCGGCACCAGGCGCGCGGCAATTGCCGCTGCTGAGCCGCCGGACGAGCCGCCCGGCGTCTTCTGCGTGTTCCACGGGTTGCGGGTGACGCCGGTGAGCAGGCTGTCGGTCGAAGCCTTCCAGCCGAATTCCGGCGTCGTCGTCTTGCCGAGGAGAACCGCGCCTCCTTCCTTGAGCCGCGCGACCGTCGGCGCGTCCTCATTCCAGGGACCTTTCGGGTCGACCGTGCGGGAGCCCCGAAGCGTCGGCCAACCCTTAGTGAGCAGAATGTCCTTCACCGCCATCGGCACGCCGTCGAGTGGGGAGAGGGGCGTGCCTTTCCGCCAGCGCGCTTCGGCCGCGCGTGCCTGAGCGCCCGCGGTCTCACGGTCGACCAGGCAAAAAGCGTTAATCTTGGGATCGAGCGTCTCGATCCGGTGGAGCAATGTCTCGGCCGCTTCGACCGGCGATAGTCTCTTTGCCGCATAGGCGGCGGACAATTCCGCCGCGGTCATTGCATGAATTGCTTTTGTCATAGGGTAATCGGTAATGGGGAAACTCTAGCCTGTTGTATCAAAGCCACAGGAAGAAAAAAAAGCCAGCGGGCTGTTCAGGCTACGGCAATATCGGGTACAACCAACCCACTCACCAGGCGGGGGCGGTGGGCCTGCTTCCCTCCACAAAACGGACGATTGGCAGCCGCCGATGAAGATATTGCGTTCCGCATGCGTGGCTATCGGATTGGCCGGCCTTCTTTATTTCGGCCACTCTCTTTCCGCCGCCGCCCAAAACATCATCGCCCCGAAGAAGCCGGCGAGCGTCTCGGCTCCGATTCCCGCGCCGGTTCCGCCCCCGGCGCAGGCAGCGGCGCTGGCGGCAAAACCTTTGGGAACCGGTCCCGCGCACGTTTACCTGTTTCACGGGCTGATGAATATTTTCTCGCTCGGCATGGACGATCTCGCGCAAAAGATCGAGCGCGCAGGCGTGGCGGCGAGCCTTTATAACCACAGCGAATGGCAGGAAGTCGCCGAGGCGATCGCGGCCAAGTACAAAGCGGGCAATCATGGCCCGATCATCCTGATCGGTCATTCGCTCGGCGCCGACGCGGTCATGTTGATGGGCGAGTATCTCGGCACCAAGGGTGTGCCGGTGGCGCTCATCGTTCCGTTCGACGGTACTCGCTCGTTTAACGCCAGCGGCAATGTCGCCAGCGTGATGAACATTACGCAACGCGACTACGCCTATATGAGACGCGGGTCCGGTTTCCGTGGCGAGCTCTCGAACGTCGACGTCAGCAAGGATGAAAGCATCGGCCATATCAGCATCGACAAGACGCCGCGCCTGCATGCCATGGTCGTGAACAAGATCGTGGCGGTCGTGAAAAGGGGAGGCGCTGCCGGGCAGGCCGCTGCTCCCGCCGCCAATACTTTCCCGCCGTCGTCGAAGCCGGTCTCCGGCCCGACGAATGCGAGCCTGCCTAAGCCGGAGCCCTTCGCGGGCGCGTCCGCCAAGCTCGATTCCGTGCTGCCCGTGACGCGCACGCCGCTCAATCCGCCCATCACTGCCGATTCGGGATCGGGCGGCCCTATGGCGGCGCGCGGACAGGCCTCAACGAGGCCGGCTGCAAGCCCATCCACCCCTCTAGAATACCAGTCATTGGGGCAGTAAAGGCCCGTTTTGCTGGGGGCCTGTGGACGGCCGGCGGCTTGAGATTGCAGGGATTTGCAGACCGAGTGTGACTGTGGTGCAACACCTCCCGACAATCTGCCGGAAAGGCGTTATTTTCATGGTTAATTCAGGCTTACTGACGTAGTTTCCGGATGAGAGTACGCGTTATCGTTCTGTATGTGACTGTCACACTTAGGGGGCCTTCCAATGAAGAAGTTTCTGATCGCAACCACCGCCATTCTCGCTCTGTTGAGCGCCGCTGGCTGTGCAGGCAAAGCGCCGATTGGTAAGGCGCCTGTCGTCGCCAAGGGCTGACGCAACAAGTTACGAAAAGGCCGGCGCAAGCCGGCTTTTTTGTTTCTTTTAGTTGAGCATTTTGCGCCTCGGCGAATTTATTCGACGAGGCGCGATGCTTTTTGCTCCTTGGCGTGGAGCCAATTCATGGCTAGGAAGCTAACCGTGCAAAACGCGGTGTGGAATAGTCTGGCAGTCTTGTTGTGCTTGAGTGGGCTCGCGCTCGTGGTGGGCCTCGAAGTACCGGCCGCGCGCGCCCAGACCGCTCAGGCCAATCCAGCGCCGACCTTCGCACCGCCACCCACGACCATAACTACAGCGCCCACTACGACGCCAACCGCGAAGCCGCCTGCGGCAAAGCAGACTGCGACCGCGCCCACGGCGCCGAGCGCGGGGGCTGCGCCCGCGGTCAAGCAGAATTCTCAGCCGATCGCATCAGCGCCGGTTCCGAATCCCAAGCCGAACGCTTCCGGCGCGACTCAGACCGCCAACGCCTTGCCGACCACAAATGTCGTCGCCAGCGCGAATGGCGGGCGGATGCTCAATCCCTATTCCGATCAGCCCGAAACCAAATACATCAAGTATCCGGTGACCTCGAACGGCTGCAAGGACGCGCGCTCGCCCGGCAAGCCGTACTTCGTCGAGTTTCGCTCGCGTGGCGCGCAAAGCTTCGGCCACACCTTCGTGCTGTACGGCAAGCTTGGCGAGGGCAACCGTTTTGCGAGCTACAAGGTCGCGGGCTTGCATCCGAAAGGCGACAGTGCCGCTTACTCGATGGGGCTATGGTTCCCGGTGCCGGCGGAAACGGGGCCGAGCGACGGCGACGTCGACGAGCAATTCATGACGGCGCACTATTGCGTGACGCTGACCGAGGCCGAGTACAACCGGCTCGTCCCCTACATCAAACAATTGCAGTCCGAACATAAAACGTGGCACGGCACGACGTATAATTGCAATTCGTTCGGCATGGATGTCGCGAAGTTCGTCGGTCTCGACACGCCCAATCCGAACGCGAGCTTGCCGAAGGATCTGATCCAGAAGCTCGCCGAACTGAACAAGCACAGGGCACGCGATACGACCGCGGGTCTCTCCAGTGCCGCGGGCGGCACGCAACCGGTACGGCGCTAAAGCCTTCGGGCGCTACGGCCGATCACTTTTTATTCGAGAGAGTAAGGCGGGGCCGCCGCAGGGGTCAATATTCGTTGAAAACAAGACCAAACGCGGTTACGAGCGAGGGCGGAGCAGTCGAGAATATTCCGGCGCTCATTGTTGTATTGGGAACTCACTAAAATGAATGCTCGTCGGATGTTTCGTTTGGGCAAACGCGCGCTCAGGCGGATTATTTTCAACCAAAAATTCGACGGGCGAGCGGCCTTCGATTTCAAATAGTATAAAAAATATTTCCCGGACATGCCCTACGATGACGCCGTTCTCATTCATCGCTTCGACGATTTGACGCTGACCGGGGCACTTCGGCAAGCGGCCCTTCTCCAGGCGATCCGCTATCTAAACGACCGTGCGATCGGCGGCGATATCGTCGAGTGCGGGGTCTGGCGCGGCGGGGCCGTGCTATTGGCGAAGGCGCTTTGCGAAAAATCGCCGCTGCGCCGCGATTACTATCTTTTCGATACTTTCGCGGGAATGTCCGAGCCGACGGACGCGGACATTGCGCATGACGGAAGATCGGCGGTCGCGCTATACGACCAGTATCGAAAACCCACGCATAGCGAATGGTGCTATGCCTCGCTCGAGGACGTGCGCGAGAATTTTCGTGCGAACGGCCTAATCGATTCGAGCGTGATTTTTGTCAAAGGCAAGGTCGAAGAGACGTTGCGCGATCAGAAAAATTTACCCAAATCGATCGCGCTCTTGCGGCTTGATACCGATTTCTACGAATCGACAAAGATGGAACTTGAAGTCCTCTATCCGCGTCTCGTTTCCGGCGGTGTTTTGATCATTGACGATTATGGTCACTGGCAAGGAGCGCGCAAGGCGACTGACGAATATTTTTAGGGGTCGCGGCCGCTACTGGTTTGTCTCGACAATACGGCGCGATTGGTGGTGAAGGCTTAAGGCTCGTGGAACGGATAGATCTGGATGTCAGGCGCGACCTGATAGCGGATTGCTTCCAAATCGGTTGCTTCCCGGGGTGCTGGCCGTACACAGCCAAATGATGAGGATAATCGCTCCGACAAGCGGTATGAACGGTAAAAGCTGCCACCAACCAGACCGATCGGTATCGTGAAGTCTACGGGTTGTAATAGCGATGAGCGGAATTAAAGTGGCTAAAAACAGAATCAACGTCAAATAAGAATTTTGATTGTTGAGAACGAGAGCATCAATGCTGGCTGCAACGAAAGACGCAATCACCAAGAACAAATAGAAAAACCAGAATTCCGATCGGCTGGCGCGGCCGCTGAATGTTGCGTATTGGCTGAAGGCCGACTTAATAGCAGCGTAAAAATTCATTTCGTGCACTCCGATTTTCTGATGACTTGCAGTGAAGGTTTGTTCAACTGCGATTGCAGCTCTCTTTAGACCTAATGAATGGGTAGACCTAATGAATCGGCCCCACTGAGTGGCGCGGCTGGAAGACTAGCTTAGCGATTGCTTGAACTCCATGCTTTTTTTGCGGGTGCCCGAAGATCGAAGCGATCGGCGACAAATAAGTTCACAGACAGATGCCCTATAGGCTGCGGCAAGCGACTAACGCCGCCTCGACATCAGCACAATTTTCGACGCCCAGAACGAATTCCAGACGCGATTCTGCGAGTCGATTTATACGGATGTTCCCTTTTCCGAGGCAAGATCGTAGCATTTAGCGATCTTCGCAGGGAGGATTGCCATGATTTTGGGGATGTCAATATCGACGTTTACGTTGGTGCATACCGTGTTGAGCCTGATCGGAATTGCCTCCGGAATAGTCGTACTGCTGGGCATGCTCGATGCGAAAAGACGCGGCGGCTGGACTATGCTTTTTCTCGCTACCACGGTTTTGACCTGTGTGAGCGGGTTCTTTTTTCCACGCGATCATGTTTTGCCGTCGCATATCGTCGGCATCATAACGCTGGCGGCGTTAGCGGCCGCGATCCTCGCGATCTATGCCTATCGCCTGGCGGGATCCTGGCGCTGGATCTACGTCATCGGCGCGGTTGTAGCTCTCTATCTGAATGTTTTCGTCGGGGTCGTGCAGGCTTTTCTGAAGCTGCCGTTCTTGCAGCCGCTGGCACCGACGCAGTCCGAGCCGCCTTTTCTGATTGCGCAGCTCGTTGTGATGGCGATCTTCATCGTGCTTGGTTTCCTGGCGGTGAGGAGGTTTCACCCCAGGCCGCCCCGGGCGTAGCGCCGGCATTAAGCGGGCGTCGTCCTAGAATTTTGGAATTCTTGAGTCATTTCGAATCGTTACGCCGACTTGTTCAGAAATCGATTCAACGGCGAGCGGATTTCATAACCGGCTGCCATTCTTCAAACGCCCTGGAAATCTTACAAAGTATCTGCAAAGTGGCAACATAAGAGTCGGCGCCCCGGTACGTCATGCAGGAGGCGGGGAGGATTGGAGAACGTTCAGCTTGCGTCCGATGCTTCGCGCAATCTGGACGAAGGGAATCGCGTACAGCCGCGCTACCGAGTTGAATTCCTGCCCTTCCTTGCCGATGCCGAAGCGCAGCCGGCGCTCGTGCTCGGGGATGAACAGGGTGCCGAAAATCCAATCCCACAGCGACAGCGAGAAGCCCAGGTTCTTGCCCGCGTGCTGTGCTTCGACGCTGTGGTGGATCTGGTGATGGGCCGGACTCTGGATCACATAAGCGAGCGCGCCGCGCACCGGCAACCACACATGCGTGTGCCGCAAATGAAAAATCGTCAGGTAGTAGACCAACATCACGATGTTCATTTGCAACAGCGAAAATTCCTGCGCGCCCGCACCGAACACATAAACGAGAACACCATAGGACACTCCAGTCGCCAGCGAGATCATGTTGAACGCCATCAAATCCTCGACCGGATGCGAACGAAAGGCGGTGAAGGGATTTAGCACCTCGGCCGAATGATGAACCTTGTGAAACTCCCACAGGAACGCGAAGCGGTGCAGGAGCCAATGGTTGAACCAATAGGCGAGATCGAAGGCGACGACGAAGGTAATGGTGACGAGTGCAGCGACGGCGTAGCTCGCGGTGGCGTTCTGCGCTCCGGGGCCGAAAATGCCGGTGAGGCCCGCGATCGATACTCGGCTCCATACTTCACCGCCGACGATCAGCGAGCCATAGATGAACACGCGTACGAGGCCGTTGATGACATAGTAGCGATAGTCGAGGAGCGCGGAGCTATGCAGGAGCAGCTTTGCCGGAAACGCATAGTGGAGAAATCGGACGATATTTCTGCGCGCGCGGCGGCGGGAGGCGACGTAAACCACCATCACCACTACGAGAGATGACAGCAGATAAGGTATACTCAGGCCGAAGTGAGGATTGAAGAGGCTTAACAGCGGGGTGGCAAAGCCGCCGAGAATATAATTCAAAATGTCCATGGCTGGGCTGCGATTATTCTGGAAGCCGCGAGATTTCCAGAGCCTCGGCCCGATGCACTAATGAAGGGTTAAAACATATGCTGGCGCGTACCGCGCTCGCTCGTCGGTTCCTGATCGCTTCGCCTCCACGCGTTGCGTTACGCATCGCCCAACGACTGTCCGAATAGGTTGAGCGCGAATATGCCCGCTGGGTGCAGCGTCCGCAAGCAAGCTCATCCAAGTCGGATTTTGTGATGCACGTCACAGAATCGACCCGCATTCTCTATTAGCTACTCAACGAATGCGTCGCGCCGTCCGGATAAAGGGGCGGTTGTGACGAGCTTTGCCTTTCAGATACAACCAGATCAGCGGAGAGTGCCATGCAGGGCAACGTGCGGGATGGAATTGCGCGCACATTCTTATTCGTATGCCTTCTCGGCCTGCTTCTGGCTGGATGTTTCAATTCCGACACCGCCGACGGCCCGCTCGATACCAGCCGTTTGCCGCGGGTCGCGGGCGCGAAGGAAGTCTTCGCCACTCCGCAAAGCACGATATTCACGTCCCCGAATTCGATCGCTCAGACCGGCGATGCCGTTGAGAAGGCGCTCGCCGACGGCGGGTGGCAAAAATAGAACGCAATTGGTTAGGGGCAATTTGCAAACCGCGGATTTCGTTTTTTAGCGCCTTACGTCGTGCGCACTAATGTCCGCTTTACCCCCGATAGCGGACATCTACCGGCGGTTCTCACACGTCCGCTAAGTGCCAGAAGCAGACATGCGATGCCGCTAAAGCGGCACGTACCGTGGAGCTGGGCACAGAGGCGGGTACGTCAATGGAACTTTCCAAGGATATCGGGATTAAATACATAGGGCCGCACGTCGGTCGCGGGAGAAAACAAATGGCTGACAACAATGGTGGTATGGGCATCGCCGGTGTTCTGATCGGTGCACTCCTTGTTCTGGTAGTCGGCGGGGGTATTTTATTTGCTACTGGAAATTTGGGAAATAACACTTCCACTATAAAAATTGAATTGCCGAAGGTCTCAGGCGGTAAATAACTTTTCTGAATTTTGTCGCCGATACTTGCGATTAGCGGAGTAAAGACATGGCAAAGGTCACACTTATCATCGCTTTGATGGCATTTCTTCCGGCCAGCCAAGCTCTCGCTCAATCGTCTGGCGAGCCGGCGACGCCGAAGGCACAACCGGCGACGCCGAAGGCACAAGGAGCTGGATCGGGTACTGAACCCGGCGGCATGGGCTCTACGGGCTGGACGGGCGGCACTGCTGACAAGACTGCTGCTCCGCCGCCATCTTATCGTTCACCGGTTGCGACGGGGCTAGACTTGAAAGGTCCTACGAGGACTGAGTAGCCTTTCGCGGAAAGGCCAGGAACTGCAGCTCGGCCTTCATGTTTTTGTCGCCCGGTGGTGTATCGAATTGTCACAAAATTTAAAACGGGCCTCAATAAAAACCCCGGACACAGTGGGGACTGTGCCGGGGTCATTTGCCTGCCCTGTTCGACGGGGGGACGGGGGTCTTGCGATCGCCGGGCGGCTACTTGGAGACTTAATCCACCCGAACCGAAATCGTTCCGCGAACGCTGCCATTATTTAAATGAGGCGAATAGCTCTTAGTCTTTCCACTCCGCTTCACGACTCTCACTGAGGCAAACAGCGTTCAGCGGTCGCAATAATTCTCACGGAGCAAACAATAGAAGCCCGGTTTCCATTATGTCGGGTGCACGACGTTGGAAGTTTTCCCGTACATACTGATTTGGAACTTATCTTGATCCGCATTGTTACTCGAAAGTAGAGGATGGAGGATCGAAATGACAATAAGCAAAACAATCTTCGGTGCAGTAATGGGCGCGGGTGTCCTAGCTTTCACCATGGCAAGCGCGTCGGCGGCAATTGTGTGTAGCGGCAACGTGTGTTGGCACGTCAAGGATAAGTACGAATACCCGCCAGAAGGTCGCGTGACT
>PLBP01000008.1 GCA_003135415.1 Hyphomicrobiales bacterium | reverse complement strand
AAGGTCGCGACCGCGCTCGCCGATCTGCAATTTTCGAAGAAGCGCATTTCGCTCGACGTGAGCAAGTGTCTCCAATCCGCGATCGCCAACGCCGAAAACAATCATGATCTTGACGTCGACGACCTCGTCGTCGCGGAGACGCATGTCGGCAAGGCATTCGTCATCAAGCGCTGGACGCCGCGCGGTCGCGGCAAGTCGGGGCGCATTTTCAGAACCTTTTCGAACCTCACCATCATCGTGCGTGAGCAAGAGCAGAAGCAGACGCAAAAGCAGAAGGAAAAAGCCTGATGGGTCAAAAGGTCAATCCGATCGGCTTGCGGCTCGGCATCAACCGCACCTGGGACTCGCGTTGGTTCGCGGGCAAGGGCGAGTACGGCCGGCTCCTGCACGAGGACATCAAGATTCGCGGCTTCCTGATGACCCAGCTCAAGCAGGCGGCGGTGGCGAAGATCATCATCGAGCGCCCGCACAAGAAGTGCCGCGTCACGATTCACTCGGCACGCCCGGGCGTCGTCATCGGCAAGAAGGGCGCCGACATCGACAAGCTGCGCAAGCAAGTGGCGAAGATGACGGACTCGGAAGTCATCATCAACATCGTCGAGATCCGCAAACCCGAGGTCGACGCCAAGCTCGTCGCGGAATCGATCGCGCAGCAGCTCGAGCGCCGCGTCGCATTCCGGCGCGCGATGAAGCGCGCGGTGCAGTCGGCGATGCGGCTCGGCGCCGAAGGCATCCGCATCAATTGCGGCGGCCGGCTCGGCGGCAACGAGATCGCGCGCATGGAATGGTATCGCGAGGGCCGCGTGCCTTTGCATACACTCCGCGCCGACGTCGATTACGGCACCGCCACGGCGTTCACGACCTACGGCACCTGCGGGGTGAAGGTGTGGATCTTCAAGGGCGAGATCCTCGAACACGACCCGATGGCGCAAGACAAGCGGCTCGCCGAGAGTGAGAGCGGCGGCGGCGGACGTCACCGCCCGCGCGACGCGGCATAGGAATAACGGAAGTATAGAATCATGTTGCAACCAGCGCGCAGCAAGTTCCGCAAGCAATTCAAGGGCCGCATCCACGGCACCGCGAAGGGCGGCACTACGCTTTCTTTCGGCGAATACGGGCTGAAGGCGCTCGAGCCCGAGCGTGTCACCGCGCGCCAGATCGAGGCGGCACGCCGCGCCATTACCCATCACATGAAGCGTGCGGGACGGGTGTGGATTCTCGTGTTTCCGGACGTGCCGATCTCGAAGAAGCCGACGGAAGTGCGCATGGGCAAGGGCAAGGGCCAGCCGGAATGGTGGGCGGCGAGGGTGAAGCCCGGACGCATCATGTTCGAAATCGACGGCGTCGACGAGGCAACCGCGCGCGAGGCAATGCGGCTCGCGGGCGCGAAACTGCCGATCAGGACGCGCTTCGTAGCGCGCATCGGGTGAGGGTAGAGCGATGAAGATCGGCGATGTGCGTGCAATGTCACCCGACGAGGTCGAGGATAAGATTCTCGAGCTCAAGAAAGAGCAGTTCAACCTGCGCTTTCAGCGGGCGACCGGCCAGCTCGAGAGCACCTCACGCGTGCGCGCGGTGCGCCGCGACATCGCGAAGCTTTTGACCATCGCCACCGAGCGCAGGGCCGGAAAGACGATCGCCGCGAGGCCTTCGGCGCAAAAGCCCGCGAAGGAGAAAAACAAGCCGGCCGTGAAAAAGGCGGCCGCGAAGCCCGCCGCCAAGGCGAAAAAGAAGGGTAAGTGAGGTCAGGTTATGCCGAAGCGCGTGCTGGAAGGCGTCGTCGTGAGCGACAAACAAAACAAGACGGTGACGGTGCTCGTCGAGCGCCGCTTCACGCATCCGCTGTTGCGAAAGACCGTGCGGCGCTCTAAAAAATATCACGCGCACGACGAGGGTAACGCCTGCAAGGTCGGCGATCTGGTCAAGATCGAGGAGCACAAGCCGATCTCGAGGACCAAGCGCTGGATCGTACTGGGCGGCGGGAATGCCGAGGCGCTGAAAAAAGAAGAGAACAAAGAGCTCGTCAAAAAGAAGAAGGCGAGCTGAAGCGAATTTGGAAGTGAGCCCGTCCCGCTTTTCCGGTCCGGGCCAAGAACAAGGTCGATGCCATGATTCAGATGCAAAGCAACCTCGACGTCGCCGACAATTCCGGCGCACGCCGTGTCATGTGCATCAAGGTGCTCGGCGGCTCGAAGCGGAAATACGCCACGATCGGCGACGTGATCGTCGTCTCGGTGAAGGAAGCGATTCCGCGCGGCCGTGTGAAAAAGGGCGAGGTGATGAAGGCCGTGATCGTGAGGATCGCCAAGGACATCCGCCGCGCCGATGGCTCGGTGATCCGCTTCGACCGCAACGCCGCCGTGCTCATCACCAATCAGATGGAGCCGGTCGGTACCCGTATTTTCGGTCCTGTCCCGCGCGAATTGCGCGCGAAGAACCACATGAAGATCATTTCGCTCGCGCCGGAGGTGCTGTGATGGCCGCGAAAATCAGGAAGGGCGACAAGGTGGTGGTGATCGCCGGCCGCGACAAGGGCCGCACCGGCGAGGTCATCGAGATTCATCGCGCCGCGGATCGCGCGGTGGTGCGCGGCGTCCACATCGTGCGTCGCCATCAGCGCCAGACCGCGAAGCAAGAAGGCGGCATCATTTCGAAGGAAGCGAGCATCCACATTTCGAATATCGCGCTCGCCGACCCCAAGGGCGGCAAGGCGACGCGGGTCGGATTCAAGATCCTGAGCGACGGCACCAAGGTCCGGGTCGCCAAGCGTTCGGGGGAGCAGATCAATGGCTGACAATTACATCCCGCGCCTGAAGACCGAATACGAGAAGGTCATCCGCCCCAAGCTCGCGGAGACGTTCGGCTATTCCAATCCGTTCGCGATTCCCGCGATCGAGAAGGTCGTGCTCAATATGGGGCTCGGCGAGGGTGCTTCCGACCAAAAGAAGGTCATCTCGGCCGCGGGCGATCTCACTTTGATCGCGGGCCAAAAGGCCGTCGTGACGATGGCGCGCAAGGCGATCGCGAACTTTAAGCTGCGCGAGAAAATCGGAATCGGCGCCAAGGTCACGCTGCGGGGCCGCCGCATGTACGAATTCATCGACCGGCTTGTGAACATCGCGCTGCCACGCGTGCGCGATTTCCGCGGGCTCAATCCGAAGAGTTTCGACGGCGGGGGCAACTACACCTTCGGCCTCAAGGAACACATCATTTTCCCCGAGATCGACTTCGACAAGGCGGCCGAAATCTGGGGCATGGACATCACGGTTTGTACGACGGCGAAGACCGACGACGAGGCGCGCGCGCTTCTCGTCGCCTTCAACTTTCCCTTCCGGCAGTGAGGCGAAGGCTTCAGACGCGGAGCAGAAGGAGCAGGAAATGGCTAAGAAGAGCATGATCGAGAAGAACGAGATGCGGCGGCGGCTCGCGAAGAAATTCGCGGGCAAGCGTCAGCGTCTGCGCGCGATCGTGAAGAACAGGAAATTGCCCATCGAGGACCGCTTCGCGGCGGTATTGAAACTCGCGCAATTGCCGCGCAACTCCGCCAAGGAGCGCGTTCGTAACCGTTGCGAGATCACCGGCCGGCCGCGCGGCTATTACGGCAAAATGAGACTGTCGCGTATCGCGATCCGCGAACTCGGCTCGTCGGGCCAGATACCCGGCCTCGTGAAGTCGAGCTGGTAAGGAGGATCGATCATGACGATGAACGATCCTATCGGCGATATGATTTCGCGCATCCGCAACGCCGCGATGCGAAACAAGGCGAGCGTGTCGACGCCCGGCTCGCACTTCCGCGCGAGCGTGCTCGAAGTTTTGAAAACGGAAGGCTTCATTCGCGGCTTTTCGCAGACCGAGCACAAGGACGGCCGCACTGAATTCGAGATCGAGCTCAAATATTTCGACGGTGCACCGGTCATCCGCGAGATCGCACGCGTCTCGAAGCCGGGCCGGCGCGTCTATGTGTCGGTACGAAATCTGCCGCGCATCAATAACGGCCTCGGCGTCGCTATCCTGTCGACGCCGAAAGGCGTGCTGGCCGACCACGACGCGCGCGAGCAGAACGTCGGCGGCGAAATTCTCTGCACGGTGTTTTGAGGAATCGGGGAGCGAGTTCATGTCGAAAATCGGCAAAAGGCCCGTCGCGATTCCTTCCGGCGTCACCGCCGCGGTGGAGGGCCAGCGCGTGAAGATGAAGGGCCCGAAGGGCGAGCTTTCGCTCCTTCTCACGGAAGAGGTCGGCGCCAAGCTCGACAGCGGCAACATCACCGTCGAGAAGCGCGGCGAAACCAAGCGCCACAACGCGATTTGGGGCATGTCGCGCGCGATGATCGCGAACCTCGTGACCGGCGTGACCAAGGGCTACGAGAAGAAGCTCGAAATCACCGGCGTCGGCTATCGCGCGGCGGCGCAGGGCAAGAATTTGCAGCTCGCGCTCGGCTATTCGCATGAGGTCATTTATCCCATTCCCGATGGGATCACGGTCGCGACGCCGAAGCCGACCGAAATCGTCGTGAGCGGGATCGACAAGCAGAAGGTCGGACAAGTGGCGGCGGAAATCCGCGAGTACCGCCCGCCCGAGCCCTATAAGGGCAAGGGCGTTAGATATGCGGGCGAATACATCTTCCGCAAGGAAGGTAAGAAAAAGTGACGAGGATGAGTCATGGCTGATCGCAGAGCACGTAGAACGGCGCGGGTGCGCCACACGCTGAAACGCGTGGCCTATGGCCGGCCGCGGCTTTCGGTATTCCGCTCGTCGAAGCACATCTATGCGCAGGTGATCGACGACGCCAAGGGCGTCACGGTCGCCTCGGCGTCGAGCATGGAAAAGGACGTGCGCAGCAAGACCGGCGCCAATGTCGAGGCGGCGAAGGCCGTCGGCAAGCGCGTCGCTGAACGCGCGGTCGCCAAGGGCGTGAAGGAAGTGCAGTTCGACCGCGGCAGCTATCTTTATCACGGACGTATCAAGGCGCTCGCCGACGCCGCGCGCGAGACCGGATTGAAATTCTAGGAAGGACGAGAGCCGATGGCACAAGGCGAGAGAGCAGGACCGGGATCTGACCGGCCGCGCGGGCGGCGGCGCGAGCGTGAGCGCGAGGAGCGCGACAGCGGCGGGATCGTCGACAAGCTCGTGCACATCAACCGCGTCGCCAAGGTCGTCAAGGGCGGACGGCGCTTTGGCTTCGCCGCGCTCGTGATCGTTGGCGATCAGAAGGGCCGCGTCGGCTTCGGCCACGGTAAGGCGCGCGAGGTTCCGGAAGCGATCCGCAAGGCGACCGAGGCCGCCAAGCGCTCGATGATACGCGTATCGTTGCGCCAAGGCCGCACGCTGCATCACGACGTCGAAGGTCATCATGGCGCG
Source organism: Hyphomicrobiales bacterium (assembly GCA_003135415.1). Classification (GTDB taxonomy): domain Bacteria; phylum Pseudomonadota; class Alphaproteobacteria; order Rhizobiales; family Xanthobacteraceae; genus Palsa-892. The sequence continues at coordinate 5,140 of PLBP01000008.1, read as the reverse complement.
GGCCGCGTAAAGCTGCGCGCCGCACCTGCCGGCACCGGCATCATCGCCGGCGGTCCGATGCGCGCCGTATTCGAGACGCTTGGCGTGCAGGACGTAGTGGCGAAGTCGCTCGGCTCGTCGAACCCCTACAACATGGTGCGCGCGACCTTCGACGCGTTGAGCCTGCAAGACAGCCCGCGTTCGGTCGCCGCGCGCCGTGGCCTCAAGGTGTCTGTGCTGCAATCGCGGCGCGGCAAAGTCGACGCCGAAGCAACCGACTGAGGATTGAGCCGATGAATAAAAGCGGAAAGACCGTCACGGTCGAACAGACTTCGAGCGCGATCCGCCGTCCGCCGATTCAGGAAATGACCCTGATCGGGCTCGGGCTCAACAAGCTCGGCCGCAAGAGCGTTCTTCCCGATAACGCGGAGGTGCGCGGCATGATCGCGAAGGTGAAGCACCTCGTGCGCGTCGTCGAGGGCAAGTGAGGATTCAATGAAACTCAATCAGATCGCGGATCGCCCGGGTTCGCGCAGTTTCAGAAAGCGGGTCGGACGCGGTATTGGCTCGGGCAAGGGCAAGACCGGCGGCCGCGGCGTCAAGGGCCAGAAGTCGCGCACGGGCGTGCGCATCAAGGGCTTCGAGGGCGGCCAGATGCCAATCTACCGCCGCCTGCCGAAGCGCGGTTTCACCAACATCTTCGCCCTTGACTTGAACGAAGTGAATCTCGGCCGCGTACAGACCGCGATCGACAAGGGCAAGCTCGACGCGGGAAAACCGGTGACGGTCGAGGCGCTGGTCGCGGCCGGCGTGTTGAACCGCGCGCAGGACGGCGTGCGGTTGCTCGGCGGCGGCGAGCTCAAGACAAGGCTCGCCTTCGAGGTGCATGGCGCTTCGAAATCGGCGGCGGCGGCAGTCGAAAAGCTCGGCGGTTCGGTCAAGCGTTTGGCGCCGCCCAAGCCTGAACACGCGCCCAAAGCGGCGAAAGAATCGAAGAAATCGAAGAAAGTATCGAAGGCGAAGGAAGCGAAAGAAGCCGCGACCGCGAAGCCGGCGGGCGGCGAAGCGCAGAGCTAATCCCCATATAGGGGCGAGGGGCGGCAGCGGGAGCGGACATGGTCTCGGCAGCGGAACAACTCGCGGCTAACCTCAATTTCGGCGCCTTGGCGAAAGCCGAGGACCTGAAGAAGCGCATCTGGTTCACGCTCGGCGCGCTTCTCGTCTATCGCGTCGGCACCTTTATTCCGATGCCCGGCATCAATCCGGATGCCTTTGCCGACGCCTTCAAGAATGCGAGCCAGGGCATTCTGGGGCTTTTCAATATGTTCTCCGGGGGTGCGGTCGAGCGCATGGCGATCTTCGCGCTCAACATCATGCCCTACATCTCGGCCTCGATCATCCTGCAGCTGTTGACGACGGTCTCGCCGACGCTCGAAGCGCTGAAGAAGGAAGGCGAGGCGGGCCGCAAGATCATCAACCAATACACCCGCTATCTCACCGCGGTGCTCGCGGCCTTCCAGGCTTATGGCATCGCGATCGGGCTCGAGGGCTCCGGCAACATCGTCATCGATCCCGGCTGGTTCTTCCGCATCTCGACCGTGATCACGCTCACCGGCGGCACCATGTTTTTGATGTGGCTCGGCGAGCAGATCACCTCGCGCGGTATCGGCAACGGTATCTCGCTCATCATCATGTCGGGCATCGTGGCGGGAATTCCGAGCGCGATCATCGGCACGCTGGAGTTGGGCCGGCAGGGCGCGCTTTCGACCGGGTTAATCCTCGCCGTCGTCGTGGTCGCGACCGGCGTGATCGCCTTCATCGTGTTCATGGAGCGCGCGCAACGGCGGCTCTTGATCCAATATCCCAAGCGGCAAATCGGCAATCAGATGTTCGAGGGGCAAAGCTCGCATTTGCCGCTCAAGCTCAATACCTCGGGCGTGATCCCGCCGATCTTCGCCTCATCGCTTTTGCTGGTGCCGACCACGGTCGCGAATTTCAGCGCGGGCAAGGGCCCCGAATGGCTGAGCTACTTCACCACCATGCTCGGCCACGGCCGACCGGTATTCATGCTTCTATACGTCAGCCTCATCGTCTTCTTCGCGTTCTTCTATACGGCGATCGTGTTCAACCCGGTGGAGACCGCCGACAATCTGAAGAAGCACGGCGGATTCATTCCGGGCATTCGTCCGGGCGAGCGCACGGCGGAATACATCGACTACGTGCTCACGCGTATCACCGTGATTGGTGCCGGTTATCTCGCGATCGTCTGTCTGTTGCCGGAACTCTTGGTTTCCTACGCGGCGGTGCCGTTTTATTTTGGCGGAACGTCGCTCCTGATCGTGGTGAGCGTGACGATGGATACGGTCGCGCAGGTGCAGGGCTATCTGTTGGCGCACCAATACGAAGGATTGATCCGCAAGTCGAAGCTGCGAGGAAGCCGGCGATGAGGCTCGTGCTCCTCGGGCCTCCCGGTGCGGGCAAGGGCACGCAGGCCGAGCGCCTCGTCGCCCATTACAACATCGTTCCGCTCTCGACCGGCGATCTTCTGCGGGTCGCGGTCACCGCCGGCAGTCCGCTCGGCCTCAAGGTGAAGGATATCATGGCGCGCGGCGAACTCGTTCCGGACGATCTCGTGGTCGCGCTGATCGCCGAGCGCATCGACGCGCCGGAGGCGAAGAACGGTTTCATCCTCGATGGCTTTCCGCGCACGGTGAAACAGGCGCAAGCCCTGGACCGGCTGCTTTCGGAGCGCGGGCTCAAGCTCGACGGCGTAATTGAACTGAGAGTGGACGAGGACATCCTGGTCGACCGCATCGAGAAGCGGATCCGCGAGACCAAGGCCAAGGGCCAGACGGCGCGGGCCGACGACGATCCGGTCGTGCTCAAGCAGCGGGTCGCCCATTACCGGAAACAAACCGCCCCCCTGTCGGATTATTACCATCAGAAGGGCTCGCTTTTGGCCATGGACGGCATGCAGGGCGTCGACAAGGTCGAGGCGGACATCGAACGGGCACTGCAAGAGCGCGTTTCGGTGGGAGGTTGACGGATGGCGCCCGGTTTCCTAAATACACGCCATCCAGTCGGACGTTTGACGATGCCGGACCTCTCCCGGAGGGCCGGGCGTCGCTTTTGTGCATCGGAATAGCCGCCTCGCGGGCAGGAATTGGCGAAGACAACGGCCTCCGGGCCGCAATTGGAGTTCTGACGTGGCGCGAATCGCAGGCATCAATCTTCCGACCGGAAAACGGGTTGAGGTCGGGTTGCAGTACATTCACGGCATCGGCGAGAAGCGCGCCAAGGACATCATGGCCGCGCTCAAGATCCCGACCGAGCGACGCGTGAACCAGCTCACCGACCAGGAAGTTTCGCAAATCCGCGAGATGATCGACCGCGAATATCAGGTCGAGGGCGATCTTCGCCGCGAGGTGCAGCTCAACATCAAGCGGCTGCAGGATCTCGGCTGCTATCGCGGGCTTCGTCATCGTAAAAATCTGCCGGTGCGGGGTCAGCGCACCCACACCAATGCGCGCACGCGTAAGGGCAAGGGACGCGCGATCGCCGGCAAGAAGGTAGCGCCAAAGGGCTGATCGCCCGGCGGCTCGCAAAGGACCAGTTATGAGCAAGGAAGCACCCGCAGCAACCCCGCAGCAGCGCGAAGGCCGTGTCCGCCGCCGCGAGCGCAAGAACATCGTCTCGGGCGTGGCACACGTAAACGCGAGCTTCAACAACACTACGATCACGATCACCGACGCGCAGGGCAACACCATCGCCTGGTCGTCGGCGGGCTCGCTCGGCTTCAAGGGCTCGCGCAAGTCGACGCCTTACGCCGCGCAGGTCGCGGCCGAAGACGCCGCGCGCAAGGCGCAGGAACACGGCATGCGCACGCTCGAGGTCGATGTGGCGGGTCCGGGTTCGGGCCGTGAGTCGGCGCTACGCGCGTTGCAGGCTGCGGGCTTCACCATCACGTCGATCCGCGACGTTACGCCGATTCCGCATAACGGTTGCAGGCCGCGCAAACGGCGGCGCGTCTGAAGTTTCGAGTACGGCCCCATTTCTTGTTTGGGTGCCGGAGATTCATTTTCCCGCCGGCTTGGGCGGGGGCGCGGAGAGAAACCGCGCCGGAACGCGAAGGATGACTGATGAATACGCTCGTGAATCCGAAAAATTGGCAGGAGCTGATCCGCCCCGAGAAGCTTGCGGTTGCGGTCGGCGGCGATCCCAAGCGCACCGCGACCGTGGTCGCGGAGCCCTTGGAGCGCGGCTTCGGTCTTACGCTCGGCAATGCGCTCAGGCGCATTTTGCTCTCCTCGCTGCAAGGGGCGGCGGTGACCTCGGTGCATATCGACGGCGTCCTGCACGAGTTCTCCTCGATCGCGGGCGTGCGCGAGGACGTCACCGACATCGTGCTCAACATCAAGGACATCGCGCTCAAGATGCAAGGCGACGGCCCCAAGCGCATGGTGTTGAAGAAGCAGGGCCCTGGACAGGTGACGGCCGGCGACATTCAGACGGTCGGCGATGTGCAAATCCTCAATCCCGAGCTCGGCCTTTGCACCCTCGATGAGGGCGCCGAGATCCGGATGGAATTCACGGTCACGACCGGCAAGGGCTATGTGCCCGCCGACCGCAACCGTTCCGAAGATTCGCCGATCGGGTTGATCCCGGTCGACAGCCTGTTCTCGCCGGTGCGCAAGGTGAGCTATCGCGTCGAAAACACCCGCGAGGGGCAAATCCTCGACTACGACAAGCTGACGATGACGATCGAGACCAACGGCTCGATCACGCCGGAAGACTCGCTCGCCTTCGCTGCGCGCATTCTGCAAGACCAGCTCAACATCTTCGTCAATTTCGAAGAGCCGCGCCGCGAGATCGAGGCGCCGGCGATGCAGGAGCTGCCGTTCAACCCGGCGCTGTTGAAGAAGGTGGACGAGCTCGAGCTTTCGGTGCGCTCCGCCAACTGCTTGAAGAACGACAACATCGTCTATATCGGCGACCTCATCCAGAAGTCGGAAGCCGAGATGCTGCGCACGCCGAACTTCGGGCGCAAGTCGTTGAACGAAATCAAGGAAGTCTTGGCCACGATGGGCCTCCACCTCGGCATGCAGATCGAAGGCTGGCCGCCGGAAAACATCGAGGAACTCGCCAAGCGCTTCGAGGATCA
>PLBP01000011.1 GCA_003135415.1 Hyphomicrobiales bacterium | reverse complement strand
TGCGCTCGAACTGGCCGGTGTTGGCCTCGTTGATGCGGAAATAGGTGGAAAGCTCCATCGGGCAGCGCAAGCCCTTCGGGATATAAACAAAGGAGCCGTCGGAGAACACCGCCGAGTTCAGCGTCGCGAAGAAGTTGTCGGTGATCGGCACCACCGAGCCGAGATATTTGCGGACGAGTTCGGGATGCTCACGAATCGCATCCGAGATCGAGCCGAAAATAACGCCGGCCTTCTTCAATTCTTCCTTAAAGGTGGTGACGACCGAGATGGAATCGAACACGGCATCGACCGCCACGTTCGGGCGCTCGACGCCAGCGAGCATTTCCTGCTCGCGCAGCGGAATACCGAGCTTGGCGTAGGTCTTGAGAATTTCCGGATCGATCTCGTCGAGCGACTTCACCCCCGGCTTCTTCTTCGGCGCGGAATAATAATAAAGATCCTGATAGTCGATCGGGCCGTATTTCACGCGCGCCCAGGTCGGCTCTTTCAATGTGAGCCAGCGGCGATAGGCCTCGAGCCGCCACTCCAGCATCCATTCCGGCTCGTTCTTCTTCGCCGAAATGAAGCGGACGGTGTCTTCGGAAAGGCCCTTCGGCGCCTTGTCGGACTCGATATCGGTGACGAAGCCGTATTTGTACTGATCGACATCGATGGAGCGGACGCGCTCGACGGTTTCTTGAACAGCAGGCATTCCAAACTCTCCTCATCGCAACGGCTGCAAAGGCCGTGGATTGGATGCAACTTCAGGCGGCTTGTATCCGGCTCCGTTCCGTCAGCGAGGCGTAAATGCGAGCGAAAATTTCCAGGAAGCGCGCAACATCCGCCTTGGTCGAATTCCAGCCCAGGCTTACCCGCATCGCGCCCTGCGCTAGCTCAGGCTCTATCTTCATCGCGGCGAGCGTTGTCGAGGACCCAACCTTGCCCGACGAGCAGGCCGATCCCGCACTCAGCGCCACACCTTCCAAATCGAACGCGATCACGGCGACTTCGGCGGCAACTCCGGGCACCGCGAAGCAAGTGGTGTTCGGTATGCGGAGCGCGCTCTCGGACAGAATAACTACTTCCGTCGCAATATCTTGCAAGCCATCCTCCAAACGGTCCCGCAGTCCCGCGAGCCGGCCGACCTCCTCCGCAAGCATCATCCCGGCGCTAGCGGCAACGGCGCCGAAGCCCGCGATCGCCGCGACATTCTCGGTGCCCGCGCGCGCGCCGCGCTCCTGTCCGCCGCCGCGCAAAAGTGGGGGAAGCCGTGTATCGGCGTCCCGCGCGATCAAGGCGCCGATGCCTTGCGGCCCGCCAAGCTTGTGCGACGTAATGGATATAAGGTCGGCGCCGCTTATCTCAAGGCCAAAGGGATAGCGGCCGGCAATCTGGACCGCGTCGGTATGAAATACGCCTTCGGCGGCATGAACGCGGGCACCGATCTCTCGCAAGGGCTCGATCACGCCGGTTTCGTTGTTCGCCGCCATCACGGAGACAAGTGCGCGCCTTCCGCCATTGCGGTGTCGCGTGAGAATCGTATCGAGCATGGCCAAATCGACTACGCCCTCGCGATCGACCGGAAGGATCTCGATTCGCTCAGCCGGAAAGCGGCCGCCCGCGCGCACCGCCGGATGTTCGACGCCGGAAATCAGCAAAACGTCGCAGCGCACGGGACGCCCTGACAATTCCATCTCGGGCGAAAGTGCCAACGCGACCGCTTCGGTGGCGCCGCTCGTGAAGGTCACCGCGGCGGGTTCGGCCCCGACAAGCCCAGCCACGGCTTCGCGCGCTGCTTCAATGCGGGCGCGCGCCGCGCGGCCTTCGGCATGGATCGAAGAGGCATTGCCGGTATCCGCCAAGGCAGCCGTCATCGCCGCACGCGCTTCGGGGCGCAGGGGCGATGTCGCGTTGTGGTCGAGATAAATCCGGTCGGTCATGGTCTGCCTCAACGGAAGCGTTTCTGCTTGCAAACGAATACCGTTTCGCCATATGAAGGACAGCACCTATTACCTACGTCTGCGCTTTCGCAAGGCGCTTCAGGGTGCTACCCTAATTTAGAATTATTCTAAACTGTATGGCCGATCGCGGCAGCGAGTCAAGCCAAGTACCGCTTGTTCCTGCTGATCCGATCGGAAGCCTTGGTCCGTGCGACGGATCGCCGTGCGAGGAGAGACGATGCCCGAAGTAATCTTCACCGGCGAAGACGGACGAATCGAGGGGCGCTTCCACCCCGGCCGCACGCGCAACGCTCCGATCGCGATCATCCTGCATCCGCATCCGCAGTTCGGCGGCACGATGAACAATCCAGTGGTGTACAATCTCTATTACGCGTTCGCCCATCGCGGCTTCTCGGTTCTGCGCTTCAACTTCCGCGGCGTCGGCCGCAGCCAAGGCTCATTCAATCACGGCCAAGGCGAGCTCTCGGACGGGGCCGCGGCGCTCGATTGGGCGCAGGCGGCCAATCCCGAAGCGCGCGCCTGCTGGATCGCGGGCTTCTCGTTCGGCGCCTGGATTGGGATGCAGCTTTTGATGCGCCGTCCCGAAGTCGAAGGCTTTCTTTCGATCGCCGCGCCCGCGAGCCTATACGATTTTTCCTTTCTCGCGCCTTGCCCATCATCGGGCCTTTTCGTTCACGGCGAAAAGGATGCGGTGGTTCCGGTCGCGGCCGTTCACCAGCTCGTCGAAAAGCTCAAGACCCAAAAGGGAATCGTGATCGAGCAGCAGCTGGTGAAAGGCGCCAATCATTTCTTTGACGGCAAGGTCGACGATCTGATGGAAGTCGTGAACGATTATCTCGACCGGCGGCTGCCGCGGTCGAAGGCAAAGGCCGACGACGCGGCTTAGAACTTTTTGTTTTAGGATCGCCGCGCCTCCCTAACATTTTACTGAAGCATGATCTTTTCCGAAAACCGGTTCCCACTTTTCGGGATCATGCTTTATTATTTTGGCATCGCCACCACGCCGCCGGTGATCGCGAGCGGCACCCCGGTCGTCGTGGGGAAGGTCAGCGGCAATCCTTTCAGCGTCCGCACGGCAAGATAGGCGAAGGCTTGCGCTTCGATCGCATCGGCCGACCAGCCGACATCGCTGCCGCGAAGCACCGTAGCGCCCAGACGCTCGCGCAACATCGACATCAGCGTTGCATTGCGGGCGCCACCGCCGACGATAACGATCGTCGCGGGCTTTTTGGGCAGATGATCGAGGGCGCGGGCAATGGATGCCGCGACAGCCGCGGTCGCGGTCGCGGCGGCATCCTCGATCGACAGGCTCGCCAGTGGCAAGGACGCGAACGCCGCGCGGTCGAGCGATTTCGGCGGCTTTAGCGCAAAGAACGGATCGGCGAGCACGCGCGCGACGATGGCTTCATCCACTCGGCCGCTCCCCGCGAGCTTTCCGTCGAGATCGTGAGCTGCACCGGTGCGCGCGCGCACCAGATCGTCGATCGGCGCATTGCCGGGTCCCGTATCGAAGGCAATCGGATCGCGGTCGCCATCGATCAACGTGATGTTGGCGACGCCGCCGATATTGACCACCGCTACTGGCCTCTGGACATCGAGATTTCCCACCAGCGCACGGTGATAGACGGGCACGAACGGTGCGCCCTCACCGCCGGCGGCAACGTCCGCGGCGCGGAAGTCGTAAGCGACTGGTAACGAGACCCGCTTCGCAAGCGCGGCACCATCGCCGATCTGCACGGTCAGCCGTTCGCGCGGGCGATGCAGAACGGTCTGGCCGTGAAAGCCGACAACGGCGACCTTGTTCTTCTCGATTTTGTTTTTTGCAACGAAATCTTCGACGGCTTCCGCGTGGACGCGCGTGACCAGCGCTTCCGCTTCGGCCAATACGCCCGGCCGCGCGGTGCGATCGGCCAGCGCCACCGCCTCGGCGAGCGCGCGCCGCAATCGCGATTGCTCCTGCGGCGAATAAGGCCGGTAGCCCACCGGCCCTTGGCGTTTGATACGCTCGCCGTCGGTTTCGATCAGCGCCACATCGACGCCGTCGAGCGAAGTTCCGCTCATCAAGCCAATGGCGGTGAGAAAGCTCATGGCGTGCGTTTCAATCCCGGAAAAGACCTGTTACACCAGCGCGCTTATCACGCCGAACAACATTCCCTACCACACCGATGACAGTAACGGCCTACAAGTCCGATTTTCTGCGCGAACTCGCGGCCCGCGAGTATATCCATCAGGTATCCGAGCCCGAGATATTGGACGCACGCGCGAAGGCAGGAAGCATCACCGCCTATATCGGCTTCGACTGCACGGCGCCCTCGCTGCATGTCGGCTCGCTCCTGCCGATCATGATGCTGCGCATCATGCAAAAGACCGGTCACAAGCCGATCTCGCTGATGGGTGGCGGAACGACGCGCGTCGGCGATCCTTCGGGCAAGGACGAGAGCCGCAAGATTCTTACCGACCAGATCATCGACGAGAATTTGAAAAACATCCGCGCGGTGTTCTCGAAATTTCTCAAATTTGGCGGCGGCGCCACCGACGCCGTGATGGCGAACAACGCCGACTGGCTGAACAAACTCAACTACATCGATTTCCTGCGCGACGTCGGCCGGCATTTCTCGGTCAACCGCATGCTCTCCTTCGACTCGGTGAAAATGCGGCTCGACCGCCAGCAGGANNCGGTGAAGCTCAGGCTCGAGCGCCAACAGGAATTGTCGTTTCTCGAATTCAACTACATGGTCTTGCAGGCCTATGATTTCGTCGAATTGTACAAGCGCCACGGCTGCATTTTGCAGATGGGGGGCTCCGATCAATGGGGCAACATCGTCAACGG
>PLBP01000016.1 GCA_003135415.1 Hyphomicrobiales bacterium | reverse complement strand
TCGCGCAGGCGGCGCTTGAAGATTTTTCCCGAATCCTCGCGCGGCAGCTCCGCGCGGAGCTCGATCGTCTTCGGCACTTTATAGTTAGCGAGCTTTTGCGTCAGCTCCGCGCGGATTTGCGCGAGATCGATGCAGGCGCCGCTCACCGGCTCGATCACCGCCATCAATGTCTCGCCGTACTCGTCGTCGGGCACGCCGAACACGGCGCAATCGGCAATGCAGGGCATCGTCAGCAGCGCTGCCTCGATCTCGGCGGGATAGATGTNNTCGAGCGCCGCTTCGATCTCGGCGGGATAGATGTTGACGCCGCCCGATATCACCATGTCGCGTTTGCGGTCGCACAGAAACAGATATCCGTCTTGGTCGAAATAGCCGACGTCGCCCGAGGTGATGAAGCCGTCCTGCTCGATCTCGCGGCGCTTCTCCGGAAGATTGTGATAGGTAAAATCGGGATAGGCGGCGATCCGTGAATAGATCTCGCCGATCTTGCCCGGCGGGAGTTCGCGGCCCGCGTCGTCGAGAATTTTGATTTCCGCGCCGGGGGCGACGCGGCCGACCGTGCCCGGCTTCTTCAGCGCCTCGACGGAAGAAACGAAGGTCACGGGCCCCGACTCGGTGCTGCCGTAGAACTCGTAAATCACCGGCCCCCACCAATCGATCATCGCCCGCTTGATCTCGGCCGGGCAGGGGGCGGCGGCATGGACCACATGGCGGAGCGAGGAGACATCGTATTTTTGGCGCACCGCTTCGGGAAGCTTGAGGAGCCGCACGAACATCGTCGGCACCATGAATAGGGTGTCGATCCGCTCGCGCTCGATCAGTTGAAGCATTTCTTCCGGCTCGAAGCGCGGCATCAACACGAGCCGCTCCGCCATCTTGCCCGCGCGCAAACCGAAGGCATTGGGCGCCGCGTGGTAGAGCGGGCCCGTCACCGCCGTGCGGCAGCCCGGCTCCATGCCGAAGACGAGGTTGCGAATGGTGCCCATCGCCTTCTCTGCTTCCGGTCCCATCGCCTGGCGCTTGACACCCTTCGGGTGCCCGGTGGTGCCGGAGGTGTAGATCATGCTCAGCGTCGGTGGCGGGGGCGGCCCCTCATACGGTGTTTGCGCGGCGAGCCATTTCGAGAAATCGTAAATGTTATCAGGAACTTGCGCGTCGGCGGGGTCGATGCCGTAGACCGCGATGAGCTCCGGCGGCGTCTCAATCGCAAGCACCGCAAGCCCGCGTGGAACTACCCCCTCCACTGCGCGAAAAAGGTCGGCGTGCGCGACCAGCACCTTGGCGCCGCTGTCGCGCAAAACGTAGCCGACCTCGGCCGCCTTGAAGTGCCAGTTGACCGGCACCGCGAAGGCGCCGAGCGCGATCGCGCCATAGGACGCGGTCAGGAAGAAGATGTCGTTCCGCATCAGGACCGCGACGCAATCGCCTTGGCCCACGCCGAGTGCGGCAAGGCCTCCGGCCATGCGCCGAGCAGCGAGGGCGAGTTCGCCGGAATCGATTTGGCGCGAGCCGCTGACAATGCCGCGGGTCGGGGCTTTCGCGGCTACGCGCTGATGCATGCGGAATTGGCCTTGGTCATCGGTAATTTCGAACGGTATGGCCAACGTAGCATTTGGCGCGGCTTAGCGCGTGCAGGTGACACGCTCTAATTCGCAGTCTTCGCCCTTATTGTCGGCACACGCGGCCAGCGCATCGCGGAGCGCGAGCTGCGGGGTCGGCCCCAGGCCCGCCCCCACGCTCGTTGTCGTCGCCCGCGACCGCGCCGTATTGTCACACAGGCGAGTTTGAGAGAGGCATTCGGCCGCCTTTTGGCGCACCCGCGTTCAAGGATTATATCTATGGGCCCGAACTCAGTTTGAACGGCGTCATGGTCGACGGAAAACGGGTCGCGCTGGCGCCAGCTGATTCAAACGACCTTGACCTCACGATCTCGAGCGGCTCCGGCTCCTGCCCCTACCTGCTTTCTTGGGAGCCAGATGCGCGCGACTGGGCCGACCACGGCAAGGTCCTGCACAAAGGCAAGGGCAAAGAACTGGAGTATTCCGAGACCGGAAAGTTCGAAGGCTTCCGCGCGCGTTTCCGCCTCGAGGAGCGGGAGCCCGAGATCGCCTATATCGATCAGGCGGAGCTTGCGATCTCGCTTACGAATGGCGAAACGCTCGTGCTCAAGCCCGACAACAATAAGCTCGCCGCCAGCGACAGTGACTATGCGAAGCTCTATTGGGGCGATGCGATCGAATTCTCTTTCGCGCTGCCGGAAGCCGTCGCCGCGGAAGAGGTCGTCGAGTCCCGCCTCACGCTCACCGGCTATTACGAGCGCTACTCAAGCCTACTAGCGGCGGCGAATGTCAGCCGTCCGGCGGGTCTGAAGGTCGCCCCCATGATCGCCGCAGAAGCGAGCGGAACTCCCTAGGTCGCCCGGGAATATTCGAAAATCTTGAGGGTTCGAGTGGCGTGGCCTGGCGCCGTTTTTAACCCCGCAGGCGCTTATTCCGCAGAGCGGTCGGGCCGAGTCCCGATGCCTTAAGCTCCCGTCAACCGTCTTTCGGCTTACTGCTGAAAGGTTTGGCAACGGCTGTCGCGTCGATCATGACGATCTCGCCCCAACTGCAGAAGCGGTTTGAATTTTACGCCATCGACGCCGAAGTCATCGCGGCACGCGCCGAGATTTGGCAATTACTCGAGCCGATCCTCGATCCCGCGCTGCGCGAGCTCGGTTCCTCGACAAAGAAAATTACGCCCGAGCGCACCAAAGGCTTCAAGGGCGGCACCGGCGTCTGGACCGGCTATCTCAGAAAAATTTTTTGCGAGCCGCTCGATGAGCGTTGCCTTGCCGATGCAGAGGCGCGCATGCAGGCGGAACTGTCGATGGGTCAGGATGTCCGCAACCGCGGCGTCCAGATGCGGGCGTTTTTATCGAAATTCTTCTCGGTCACCGCGCGGCGCTATCGCTTTAATCCCATGCGGGCGGCGCGGTTGAACGACATGGCGACGCGCCTATTCCTATTCGACATGGCGAACGCGGTTTCTTGCTACAACCGCTTTGATTTCGAAAGCTCGCAGGCGCGCGGCGACGCACTCGATACCGCGATCGGCGAGTTCGACCGCACCATCGCAGGCGTACGTCAGGCCATCGGGGGCGTCGTTACTTCGCTCGGCGAGACCTCGCACCACCTCACGGCGCTTGCCGCCGGCGCGAGCGGCGAGGCGGAGAAGGCGGCGGAGGCGGCGGCGGGCACCGCGGAGAATGTTGAGAAGACCGCCGCCGCGACCGAAGAACTGTCGGCTTCGATCGCCGAGGTGCACAGCCAGGCTACGCGCAGCGCGGGAATCGCGCACGGAGCCGTCTGCGGCGCCGAGCGGACCAACGCCGCCATGCACTCGTTGCACGAGGCGGTCGAAAAGATCGGCTCGGTGGTGGGCCTCATTTCCAATATCGCCTCGCAAACCAATCTCCTGGCGCTGAACGCCACCATCGAGGCGGCGCGTGCGGGCGAGGCGGGACGCGGATTCGCGGTGGTGGCTTCGGAAGTGAAGGCGCTCGCCACGCAAACCTCGAAGGCGACCGACGAGATCGGCCGTCAGATCGGCGTCATTCAAGAGGCGACCCGCCGCTCGGTCGACGAAATCGCGGGCGCCGGCCGCACCATTTCCGACATTGCCGCGATCGCCGAAGCGGTCGCAGGCTCGGTCGACCAGCAAGCGGCGGTAACCGCGAGCATCGCCGAAAGCGCGATGAGCGCCGCCGCGAACGCGACTACCGTCGCCGAAGCGCTCGACAGCGTCGGCGAAATCATTCGCCGCACGCAAGATGCCGCGAAGGTCGTGCTCGAATTCTCGCGCGCGCTCGAAGGCCGCACCGGAGAATTGGACAATGCGATGAATACTTTGTTCAAAAGCGCCGCCGCCCGGGCTGGCGTCGGAGAACTCGCGCAACTGAAATAGCGGACCGCGGCGAAGTTCGCCTAGAGCGGCCGTCTGAATGAGAGGTCCGCGCGCAGCTTAATAACTTCGCCGAGCCGGCGGATTTCACCGAACATTCCCTTCAGCCAACCGCCGATCGAGGCGCGCGCCTCTAACGACAGATAAGCAAGTGAAAGTTCGCCGGGTGGGCGCCGCTCGCCCGCCGTCTCGCCCATGAAGTCGCTCAACGAAAGCTTCGGATCATCGACGACGCTCGCAAACATCGGGTCGAGTAATGGAATATAGAGATTGAGTTCGTGCGCCATCAGCGATTTGTAATGATCGCTTTGCTGCACTTGCCTGTCCGGCTTTCCGATCAGCGCGTTCTCGGCGACGATGAAGTGACAATCCTTGAAATGGTCGCGCAGGATCCGTCCCTGCTCGTAGCTCTCCATCTCGCGGTCGGGGATGTAGACGATCACCGGCTCGATCTCGCGCGCGCGTGCCTCGGCGGCGTAGCCGATTTCCTGCATCAGCTTGAAGAACTTGCGAAAACCCCGGTGTGTGACATCGACGATCCGCGGCACCGCCGCGGGCGCGGTCAACGTGTCGAAGAGCTTCATCTGGTCGGTGACGCGATCGAGATCGGTGACGACCGCGCGTCCGGGGAAACAGGCGGCGAGTTTCCGCTCGGTCGCATCGGTGTCGAAGATCTCGGGGTATTGGCCGGTCAAGATCGCGTTGTCGGCGAAGAGCCGCGCCAAGAGGGTCTTGCCGGTCCGTGCGTGCAGCGAGGCGATGATGTAGGTGTAGCTCTTCATCGCCGCGCGATACCTCGTCCGTCGAGCCTGCAGTCCCCCCGCTTATTTTTTCGGGTCAGCCTGGTGTGCGGTCGGTGAGCCGATCGATCAGGCCGACGCGATCGTATTCGCTGAAGATGTTGTTGAGCCAGGTCCGCACGTAGCCGCGCAACACCAGCGAATAGTTGGCGTTGTGTCCCTGCGCGCTCTTGTTCTTGACGAAGGTCGAGAACGGAACGCCCGAAAGCTCGACCTGTTCGAACGCCATCTCGTTCAGCTTCGGGATATTGACGTCGACCGCGCCCTTCGCCTGCTTGAAGTAGCTGTCGTAGATCGCCGGATCCCATTCGAAGAAGCTCGTCTCATTGATGAAGTTCTTCACCGCGAAGTAGTTGCGGCCGCCGGTATAGGGCATCACCTCGTTGATCTCGTCGAGCGAGGAGATCGAGGGGCCGAGCACGTGGAAAAGGAGAAAGTTGAATTCGCCGGCGCGCACCGCGTCGAAGAAGCCGACATCGGTGAAGGCCTTGAGCGTGCTCGACAGCAGCCCGGCGCGGATGTCGATAACGCTGACCTTTACTTCGCTGGTGCCGAGCGTATCGAGCATTTTCATCTGGTCCGGCGCCTGCGTCACATCGACGATCTCGGTCACGTCGGGATGGAAGCGCTTGAGGGTACCGCGCGGAAACTCGGAGTCGAACGCGCGCGCGAGCGTGTTCTTCGATGCGAGATAGTCGAGCACCGTGCGCGTGATCGTCGTTTTGCCGACACCGCCCTTGTCGGCGCCGACGATGAGTACCGCTGGCTTCATGGCAACGACTCCAGAATGCTCGGCTGGCGTTTTAGAGGATGTTTGGGCGCGAAACCGCGCCGTCCCGGCTCTTTCAGGACACCCCGTTATGGCACGTCAGCCGATAGTCCCCCAATGACGTTAAACGAGGGGGCAGAGTGTCGGTTTTTGGCATTGCTTTCAAGGGCCTGCTTGAAGGAATGCGCGCTGGTTGCCGCCGATTTCGCGTGCTATTTCGACGCGCCGCGTGATATTGCCCCCGCTCGCGGCGTTCCGTTCAATCCAAACGCGTGGGATAGGGCTCGGCCATGGTGCAACTGATTGGGCTTATAGCCGGCGTCGTGTCGGTCGGCGGGGCGATCTATTTTATGTTCGTGCGCTTGCGCGAGTGCCGGAGCGGCGCGGCGAGCCTCAAGTGGCCGAACGCGCCGGGACAAATCACTGCAAACTCGGTGAGAAAATTCGGCCTATGGCGGCCTGTTTTTGCGCCTTTCGTGGAATATGCGTTCAAGGCGAACGGCCACGACCAGACCGGCAAGCGGATCGCATATCGCGTCATTACGAGCCGCGACGAAAAAGAGATGCAGGCGCTCGCCCAGAAATACTCCGCCGGCGCCAAGGTGAAAGTCACCTACGACCCCGCCGATCCGCAGAATTCGGCGCTCGAGCCCGGTCCCCAAGGAACCAAGGTTCTGACCTATGACGTGATCTGGTTTTTCTGCGTCGGCGTTTTCTGTTTGGCGACCAACTTGCTGCTCTGATCGCCGCCACCACCGCTTGTCATCCACAACGAGGCTTCTGTAGGGTGCCATCACCCGCGAACGCCACGTTCTTTCCGGCACCCGACCCGAATGCGCGACGAACTTCCCAAATTTGACTTCTCCGGACGGCTTGCCGCCTTGATCGATTTCGTGACGGTCTCGCATTGGCGTGCGGCGTTCGCGCTTGTCGCCTTCTCGCTCGTTTGTTTTTTGCCGGGCATCAACTCGTTGTCGCCGACCAACCGCGACGAGAGCCGCTACGCGCAAGCGACCAAACAGATGTTCGAGAGCGGCGACTTCATCGATATCCGCTTTCAGGACCTCGCGCGCTACCGCAAGCCGATCGGCATCTATTGGCTGCAGGCGGCTTCGGTCGGTGCCGCGGAGAAGCTTGGCTTCAAGAACGCGCGCGCCCGCATCGTTTTCTACCGCATCCCCTCGTTGATCGCGGCCCTTGCCAGCGTGCTTCTCACCTATTGGGCGGCGCTCGCCTTCGTGCGGCGGCGATACGCGTTGCTCGCGGCGCTCGCCATGGCGGGCTCGCTCATCCTCGGCGTCGAGGCGCGGATCGCGACCATCGACGCCTCGCTCCTCGTCAGCGCGCTCGCGGCCGAAGGGGCGCTCGCGCGCTTTTATCTCCTGGGCGACAAAATACCGCCGGCGCGGCAATGGCGGCTCGCGGCGATTTTTTGGACCGGGATCGCCGCCTCGATCCTGTTGAAGGGCCCGATCATTCCAGGCGTCGTCGCCTTGACCGCGATTGCCCTGGTCGTCGCCGATCGCTCGGCGCGTTGGCTCTCGCGGCTGAAATTCATCCCCGGCCTGCTCTGGGTGCTTGCGCTGACGCTGCCGTGGTTCGTCGCGATCCTCTACAAGACCGAGGGTAATTTTTACGGCCAGTCGATCGGCACCGACTTCTTCGGAAAATTCGTCCACGGTGCCGAGGGCCACGGCGCGCCGCCCGGCTACTATTTCCTGCTGTTCTGGTTCGCATTCTTTCCGGCTGCCCAACTCTCCTGGCTCGCCGCTCCCTATGCGTGGAAGAACCGGGCTGATCCCGCGATCCGCTTTCTCCTCGCCTGGCTCGTTCCGGCGTGGGTCGCCTTCGAGCTTGTCATCACCAAGCTCCCGCATTACGTGTTGCCACTCTATCCCGCCGCCGCCATCCTGATCGCGCTCGCGCTCGACCGCGGCGTGCCCGCCGATCGGCATGTGTATCGCGGCGGCTGGTTCTGGCCGATCGTGACCACGCTCGCGGTGGTGGGACTGGTGGTCGTGGTTTACCAGTTCGACGGGAAGTTCGGTCGCACCTTCATTTTCTTCGCGATCCTTTCGATCCTGCTTTCCTTCGCAGCCTGGCGTTGGCTCGTGGGCAAGGGCGCCGAGCGCGCGCTGGTGATCGCCGTGCTCGCCTCCGCCGCACTCGAATGGGCGGCTTATTCCACGCTGCCGCGCGTACGCGCGCTATTCATGTCGCCGCTTCTCGTCGATGCCGCGCGCGCCTCCCCATGTCCCAACCCGCAACTAGCCTCGACCTTCCACGAGGCGAGCATGGTGTTCCTTGCCGGCACCGAAACGAAACTTGTGAACGGGCCCGGCGCGGCCGATTTTTTGCGGCTCGGCGGTTGCCGCCTGGCCTTCGTTGAAAGCCGCGAGGAGCTTGCTTTCGCCGACCGCGCCGCCGCGATCGGGCTCACTTATGGGCGCATCGGCGAAGTCGCCGGCTTTAATTATTCCGACGGAAAGCGCCTGAGCTTTCTCTTGCTCATGCCGAAAGATTCCCAGTAGCCGCGCGCGGTTTGAATTATCTTGCCAAAAGCCATGTTCTGCATCGGTCGTTAAGCCGCACTTGCCGCTCCGGTGCTTGCCACGCTATGAGGGCGCGTTCCGGCGTGGCCTTATGCACGCGGCGGAGAAATCTTTGAGAGGAATTGAGTGCCTGTAGAAAGAAGTTCGCTCGCGGATATCGCGCCAGACGTTTCGATCGTCGTACCCGTTCATAACGAAGCCGAGAACATTCCCGTGCTCGCCGACGAAATCGCGGCGGCGCTCAAGGGGCGCCGCTTCGAGGCGATTTTCGTCAATGACGGATCGAGCGACGAGACGAGCGCGGTGCTGCGCAAACTCGGCAAAACGCGTCCTTGGCTCCGCCAGATCAAGCACACGCGGAGTTGCGGGCAATCCGCGGCGGTGCGCTCCGGTGTGCGCGCCGCGCGCGCGCCGGTCGTGGTGACGCTCGATGGCGATGGGCAGAACGATCCTTCGTTCATTCCCAAGCTCTTGATCGCGCTCGAAGCCGCGCCGGTGAAAGTCGGCCTCGTCAACGGCCAGCGCCTCAAACGCAAGGGCGGTTTCAAGCGCCTGCAATCGACGATTGCCAACAGTGTGCGCGCTGCCGTATTGCGCGACGACACACTCGACACCGGCTGCGGGCTCAAGGCCTTCCGCCGCGACGTTTATCTGGCGCTGCCCTATTTCGACGCACTCCACCGTTTCACGCCGGCGCTGGTCAAGCGCGAGGGCTACGGCGTCGCCTATGTCGAGGTTGTGGACCGTCCGCGTGCGCATGGCAAAAGCCACTACGGTATGTGGAACCGGCTGTGGATCGGCATACTCGATCTTACAGGTGTGTTCTGGTTGATCCGGCGCCGCCGCCGCGTACCGGAAGTGACGGAGGTACCTTCAGATGTTGATTGATCTGCAACGCACGGTCGGGAATTTCCTGTACGAAATTTTTGTCATCAATTTTGATTGGTGGGTCATTCTCGGTTTTGTCGCCCAGCTCATGTTCACCGGCCGCTTCCTGGTGCAGTGGATTGCGAGCGAAAAAGAGGGGCGGAGCGTCATCCCGATCGCGTTTTGGTTCTTTTCGATCGCGGGCGGCTTGTTGTTGCTTGCCTATGCGCTCTACCGCCGCGATCCGGTATTCATCTTGGGTCAGGCCTTCGGCGTGTTCGTCTACGTGCGCAATCTCTACCTCATCTTGAAGGAGCATGAGCGACGCAGTAGAGCGGCGCGGAAGGCGCACCTCAAGACGGTGCGAGTTGCGAAAGCCCGCGTTCGAGGTCGGCGATAAGGTCGTCGCTGTCCTCGAGGCCGATGTGCAGGCGCACTGCCGGGCCGCCCGGCGCCCATTTCGTGGCACTCCGCAACTTCGTGCAGTCGAAGGGTATCGCCAGGCTCTCGAAGCCGCCCCAGGAGGCGCCGATACCAAAGAGGTCGAGCGCCTCGATGAAGGCGGCAACGGCTTTGGCGGAATAATCCGGCTGCAAGACGAAACTGAAGAGGCCCGAGGCGCCCTTGAAGTCGCGCTTCCAGATTGCATGGCCCGGGTCGTCGTCGAGCGCGGGATGCAACACGCGCAACACTTCCGGCCGTGATTTTAGCCAGCCTGCCACTTTAAGTCCGGATGCCATGTGCCGATCGAGCCGCACCGCAAGCGTGCGGAGGCCACGCAGCGAAAGAAACACATCTTCCGGCCCGGGACAGAGGCCCAGCGTGCCGTGAACGTCCTTGAGGGCGGGGAAGAATTTCTCGCTCGCCGACACCCAGCCGAGATTAACGTCGGCGTGGCCGCCGAGATATTTGGTGCCGGCGGCGAGCGAGAGATCAACGCCGAATTCGTGCGGCTTGAAGTAGATCGGCGTTGCCCAGGTGTTGTCCATGAGCGTGGCGGCGCCGTGCCGCTTCGCCGCCCGCACGATCGCCGGCACGTCTTGCATCTCGAAGCTGAGCGAGCCGGGCGCTTCCAGGAAAACCGCGCGCGTGTTCGGCTTGAACAGTTTCTCGATCGCGCCGCCAACGCGGGGATCGTAATAGGCCGTTTCGACGCCGAGCTTTGCCAGCGCCGTGTCGCAGAAATGGCGCGTGGGGAAATAGGCGCTGTCGGTGACGAGGAGATGATCACCTGCTTTCAGCAGCGAAAACAGCGCCGTAGTGATCGCGGAGAGACCCGACGGCGTGAGCACGACTCCGGCGCCGCCTTCGAGCGCGGTCAAAGCGCTTGCGAGCGCATCGGTCGTCGGCGTACCGCGCCGGCCATAGGTGTAGCGGCCCTTTTTACCTAGATACTGATCGATGGTGGGCGACAGCACGGTCGAGCCGCGAAAGATCGGCGTGTTGACGAAGCCTTCGAAGGCGGACGGCGTTCGCCCCGCGAGCACGACCTCGGTCGCGACGCGGAAATTGCGTCTTTTGCTGTCGCGCTCGCCGTTTTTTGCCATCCGGAGCCCCCGCGCACCTTCTATCCGCCGCCCGCCGCGGCGCCGTCAAGGCGGCCGGCCGTAAACACTTGACCCGCCTTCGTTCTTGACCTGTGATGGGCGGTACGGGGGCGTGGAATTGGCGAAGAACTCGACCCCACTGAGCGCCGAAAAGCTCCGCGGCACGCCCGAAACAGGAAAGGTTGTTCCATGAAGCGTATTGTTTCGATACTCATTCTCGCAGCGAGCCTCGATGTGCTCGCCTCGGCCGCATCCGCCGCGACCCTCGATCAGGTCAAGCAGAAGGGCTTCGTCCAGTGCGGGGTGAGCCAGGGCATCACCGGCTTTTCGAGCCCGGACGACAAGGGCAGCTGGACCGGCTTCGACGTCGATTTCTGCCGTGCGCTCGCGGCGGCGATCTTTGGCGACCCGCAGAAGGTGAAGTTCTCGCCGCTCTCGACCAAGGACCGCTTTACCGCCTTGCAGTCGGGTGAAGTGGATCTCCTGTCGCGCAACACCACCTGGACGCTCGACCGCGACACCAAGATGGGCCTCAACTTCGCGGGCATCAGCTATTACGACGGCCAGGCCTTGATGGTGAAGAAGTCGATGAAGGTGAATTCCGCGCTCGAGCTTTCGGGCGCCTCGATTTGCACCCAGACCGGCACCACCACCGAGCTCAACATCGCGGACTATTTCCGCAACAACAAGATGAAGTACGAAGTCGTCGCCTTCGCGACCGCCGACGAGACGCTGAAATCCTACGAGTCGGGCCGCTGCGACGTGTTCACCACCGACTCTTCCCAGCTCTACGCCCAGCGGCTCAAGCTCGCGGCTTCCGGCGATCACATGATCCTGCCCGAGATCATTTCGAAGGAACCGTTCGGTCCGGTCGTCCGCCACGGCGACGACCAGTGGTTCGANNCGTAACCGAATTTGCGTCTAAGAGGTCGCGTCATGAAACGTTTCGCCAGTATGCTCGCTCTTGGCCTCGTCGTCTGCGCGCAGAGCGCGTCCGGCCAGACTCTAAAGGCGGTGACCGATCGCGGCATGCTCAATTGCGGCGCTAACGGCACGCTGGCGGGCTTTGGCTTACCGGACGCGCAAGGCAAATGGACCGGCCTCGACGTTGACGTCTGCCGGGCTGTCGCCGCGGCGATTTTCAACGACGCCAACAAGGTCAAGTTCGTGCCGCTGTCGGCCAAGGATCGCTTCACCGCGCTGCAGTCCGGCGAGGTCGACGTGCTGGTGCGCAACACCACCTGGACCAGTTCGCGCGATACCTCGCTCGGCCTCAACTTCACCGGCGTCGACTACTACGACGGCCAGGGCTTCATGGTGCGCAAGGCGCTCAAGGTCAACTCGGCGCTCGAGCTCGGCGACGCCTCGGTGTGCGTGCAGCAGGGCACCACGACCGAGCTCAATCTGGCGGATTTCTTCCACGCCCATAACATGAAGTTGAAGACCGTGACTTTCGCGACCGCGAACGAAGCGGTGAAGGCCTACGACGCCGGCCGCTGCGACGCCTACACCACCGACGCCTCCGGCCTCTACGCCGAACGGCTGCGGCTCGCCAATTCGAATGATCACATCGTGCTGCCGGAAATCATTTCCAAGGAGCCGCTCGGGCCCGCGGTCCGTCACGGCGACGACCAGTGGTTCGACGTCGTCAAGTGGACGCTCTTCGCGCTGATCAACGCCGAGGACCTCGGCATCACCAAGGGCAATGTCGACGAGATGATGAAGTCACCGTCGCCCGAAATACGGCGCGTACTCGGCCTCGAGGGCAATTCCGGCGAGAGCCTCGGCCTCACCAACGATTGGGTCGTCCGCATCGTCAAAGCCGTCGGCAATTACGGCGAGATGTTCGAGAACGATGTCGGCGCCAATTCTCCGCTCAAGATCGAGCGCGGTTTGAACAAGCTGTGGTCGAAGGGCGGGCTGCAATACGCGCCGCCGATCCGCTGAAGCCATAGGCGCCGCCCGTCTTCGCTGACGGGCGGCATTCACCGCTCCCCGAGAAGGCGAGCCGGATGGTCGATATCGCAGAGCGCGCGCCGCGGGAGCGAGGTTCGCTTCTCACCAATCCACTCGCCCGCTCGATCTTCATCCAGGCAACCCTTCTCGTCCTTGTAATCGGCGCCGGCTGGTATTTCTACGAGAACGCGCGCGCCAACCTTGCGGCGCAAAGAATCGCGACCGGTCTCGGCTTCTGGAACAATACCGCCGGCTTCGGCATCTCGCAGACGTTGATTCCCTATAGCGAGACCTCGACCTATGGCCGCGCCTTTGTCGTCGGCTTGCTCAACACGCTGCTCGTCGCCGGCCTCGGCATCGTGTTCGCGACCGCCCTCGGGTTTCTCGTCGGCGTCGCGCGGCTTTCGAAGAACTGGCTGATCGCGAAAGTCGCTGAAGTCTATGTCGAGGTGATCCGCAACCTGCCGCTCCTGTTTCAAATCCTGTTCTGGTATCTCGCGGTTCTCTCGACCTTGCCGAGCCCACGCCAGAGCTTCTCTTTCTTCGGTCTCGCCTTCGTCAATAATCGCGGCCTGGTGGTGCCTGAGCCCATCTTCAACGAGGGAAGCGGTGCGGTCGGAATCGCCTTCCTCGCGGGACTCGCGCTCGCCGTGATCGTTCGCTATTGGGCGCGCGCCCGCCAAATGCGGACGGGGCAGATTTATCCGGCGGGACGGACGGCGCTTGCGCTGATTTTTGGTCTGCCGCTTCTCGTCTATCTCGTGCTCGGCGCGCCAATCCGCTTCGACTTGCCCGAACTGAAGGGGCTGAACTTCTCCACGGGTCTCCGCATCATCCCCGAATTCATCGCGCTTTTGTTGGCGCTTTCGACCTATACCGCGGCCTTCATCGCCGAGATCGTGCGCGCCGGCATCCTCGCCGTGAACAAGGGCCAAACCGAAGCCGCCTATTCGCTGGGCTTGCCGCCGGGGCTGACGCTCCGGCTTGTGGTGGTGCCGCAGGCACTCCGCGTGATCATCCCGCCGCTCACCAGCCAGTATCTCAATCTCACCAAGAACTCCTCGCTTGCGGTGGCCATCGGCTATCCCGATTTCTTCGCGCTGTTCGCGGGCACGACGCTGAACCAGACCGGGCAAGCGATCGAGATCATCGCGCTGACCATGGCCGTTTATCTCGCGATTTCGCTCATCACCTCGGGGCTGATGAATTTCTATAATCGCCGAGTGGCGTTGGTGGAGCGATGAGCGATATCGCGGCGGAAGCGGGGATCGGCCCGTTCGTGCGGCGCGAGCTTTTGGCGGCGAACCTGCCGCCGCCGGCGAAGCGCGGATTAATCGGCTGGGCGCGCGAGCATCTCATCTCCGGCCCGTTCAACATCACGATGACGATCTTGAGCGTCCTTTTGATCCTGCTGATCGTGCCGCCGCTCGTGCGCTTCATGTTGATCGATGCGGTCTGGACCGGCGACAACCGCGAGGCCTGCGTCAATGCAAGCGGCGCCTGCTGGCCCTTCGTCAAGGCGAAGTTCGGCCAGTTTATCTACGGCTTCTATCCGATTGCCGAGCGCTGGCGGCCGAATGCTGTCTTCGCGCTCGGCGCGCTTCTGCTTGCGCCGCTACTCATTCCGCGCGCTCCTTTCAAGCGGCTGAACGCGATTTTATTTTTCGGTGTTTTCCCGATCGTTGCTTTTGTGCTGCTGACCGGCGGAAATTTTAGCCTCTTCCAGTTCATCATCGGACGGATCGTGCCGCTCGCCTATTTCGTCGGGCCCCCCTGGGAAATCATGGGGCTCACCGCGAGCTTCTGGCTCGACTATCTCATTTCATCCGTGTTGATTGTCTCGCTAACGGCGGCAATCGCGCATTTTTTGGGCGGCAACCCGCGCGCCGTGGCGCGGATGGCCTCGCTCCTGCTCTTTCTCCTCGGGCTCGCGCTCCTTGCTTGCGATTTCGATTTCGGCTTGGTGCCGGTCGAAACCCCCGCCTGGGGCGGGCTTCTCGTCACGCTCGTCGTCGCCGTCACCGGCATCGTGGTGTCGCTGCCGCTCGGCATTCTGTTGGCACTCGGCCGGCGGTCTGAGCTGCCGGCGGTAAAAGCCTTCTCGATCGTCTTCATCGAATTCTGGCGCGGTGTGCCGCTGATTACGGTGCTGTTCTTTGCGACCTATATGTTGCCTCTATTCCTGCCGGGCGGGCTCTCGATCAACGGCCTGTTGCGCGCACTGATCGGCGTCGCGTTGTTCGCCGCCGCCTACATGGCGGAAGTGGTGCGCGGCGGCCTGCAGGCAATTCCAAAAGGCCAATATGAAGGTGCAGCGGCGCTCGGCTTGGGCTACTGGCAGACCATGGGGCAGGTGGTGCTGCCGCAGGCGCTGACCCTCGTCATCCCCGGCATCGTCAACACCTTCATCGGTCTCTTCAAGGACACAACGCTCGTCTTGATCGTCGCGATCTTCGATTTCTTGGGGCAAATCCGCGCCGCCTTCACCGATCCGAACTGGTCGACGTCGACGACGCTGTTCACCGGCTTTGCCTTTGGCGCCGTCGTCTACTTCATTTTCTGCTTCAGCATGTCGCGCTATTCGATGTTCGTCGAGCGCAGGCTTTCCGCCGGCAAGCGTCACTAAGGAGAATGGAGATGGTTGAAAATTCCGCCGCGGTCGAAATGACCAACGTCAATAAATGGTACGGCGATTTTCATGTGCTCCGCGACATCAACCTCAAGGTCGCGCGCGGCGAGCGCATCGTGATCTGCGGGCCGTCGGGCTCGGGCAAGTCGACAATGATCCGCTGCATCAATCGGCTCGAGGAGCATCAGTCGGGGAGCGTCGTTGTCGACGGCGTCGAGCTCACCGCCGACCTTAAGAAGATCGACGAGGTCCGCCGCGAGGTCGGCATGGTGTTCCAGCATTTCAACCTGTTTCCGCATCTCACCATCCTGGAGAACCTGACGCTGGCGCCGATCTGGGTGCGCAAAATGCCGAAGAAGGAGGCCGAGGAGCGCGCGATGCATTATCTGACGCGCGTAAAAATCCCCGAGCAGGCGAACAAATATCCCGGCCAGCTCTCCGGCGGCCAGCAGCAGCGCGTCGCGATCGCGCGCGCTCTCTGCATGAACCCTAAAATTATGCTGTTCGACGAGCCGACCTCGGCGCTCGACCCCGAGATGGTGAAGGAGGTGCTCGACACCATGGTGCAGCTCGCCCATGACGGCATGACCATGCTCTGCGTCACCCACGAGATGGGCTTCGCCCGCCAGGTAGCGAACCGCGTCATCTTCATGGACGCGGGCCAGATCATCGAGATGAACGAGCCGAACGAGTTCTTCGCCCACCCGCAGCACGAGCGGACCAAGTTGTTCCTGTCGCAGATTCTTCACTGAGCTGCGTTGCGGATCGCTTTTGAAGCCTTACATTGCAGACTTGGCTTGAGGATTCGGCGAGGTCAGGCGACCGAGCCGCATCCTTTCGCGCTTTAGAACTGCCATCCCCAACCTGGTTCGAGACACTATTGCCCGCCATGCACTCTCCCATGCAATCCATCATTTCGGTCTCGAACGTTTCCAAGACCTACGCCACCGGTTTTCAGGCGTTGAAGGACGTTAATCTCGACATCCGCCGCGGCGAGATTTTTGCGCTGCTAGGCCCGAACGGCGCCGGCAAGACGACGCTGATCAACGTCATCTGCGGCATCGTCAATCGATCCGGCGGTGATATTTCGGTCGACGGCCTCGACATATTAAAGGATTACCGCACCGTTCGCTCGATGATCGGTCTCGTGCCGCAAGAGCTGACCACTGACGCGTTCGAAACGGTATGGGGGACGGTGTCCTTCAGCCGCGGATTGTTCGGCAAGCGGAAAAATCCCGCGCATATCGAGAAGGTGCTGACGGAGCTCTCGCTCCTCGACAAAAAGGACGACCAGATCAGGACGCTCTCCGGCGGCATGAAGCGCCGCGTGTTGATCGCAAAGGCGCTCTCGCACGAGCCGAAAATTCTTTTCCTTGACGAGCCGACGGCCGGCGTCGACGTGGAACTCCGCAAGGACATGTGGCAGGTGGTGCGCGCGCTCCGCGCTTCCGGCGTCACCATCATCCTGACCACCCACTACATCGAGGAAGCCGAGAACATGGCCGACCGCATCGGCGTGATCAATCATGGCGAGATCATCCTGGTCGAGGACAAGGCCGAACTCATGCGCAAGCTCGGCAAGAAGCAATTGACGCTCGAGCTGCAAAAGAAGCTCGACGCGGTACCCGAGGGGCTCGCCGCCTATGATCTGACGCTCGCGCCCGGCGGCGGCGAACTCACCTACACTTACGACACGCAGGGTGAGCGCACGGGGATCACGGCGCTATTGAGCGATCTCAACAAGGCGGGACTCCGGTTCAGGGATCTCCACACGACGCAAAGCTCGCTTGAGGATATTTTTGTCGGCCTCGTGAGCAAAAGACAATGAACTGGCAAGCCGTCAACGCGATTTATCGCTTCGAAATGTCGCGCACCATGCGCACGTTGTGGCAAAGCATCGTCTCGCCGGTGATTTCCACCTCGCTCTATTTCGTGGTGTTTGGCGCCGCCATCGGCTCGCGCATTACCGAGATCGAAGGGGTGAGCTACGGCGCCTTCATCGTGCCGGGCCTGATCATGCTGACGCTATTGACGCAAAGCGTGATGAACGCTTCGTTTGGCATCTATTTTCCGAGATTCACCGGCACGATCTACGAATTACTATCGGCACCGATTTCTTTTCTCGAGATCGTGCTGGGTTATGTCGGTGCTGCCGCGACCAAGTCGATCCTGCTCGGGCTGCTGATTTTGGCGACGGCTGCCCTTTTCGTGCCGATCGAGATCGCGCACCCGTTCTGGATGCTCGCCTTCCTGGTGCTGACCGCGGTGACCTTCAGCCTGTTGGGCTTTATTATCGGAATCTGGGCGGATGGTTTTGAAAAGCTGCAAATCGTGCCGCTCTTGATCATCACGCCGCTCACCTTCCTTGGCGGCAGTTTCTACTCGACCAGCATCTTGCCGCCGTTTTGGCGGACGGTCACGCTGTTCGATCCCGTGGTTTATCTCGTCAGCGGCTTTCGCTGGAGCTTTTACGAGATCGCCGACGTGCATGTGGGAATCAGCGTCGGCATGACGATCCTGTTCCTGGTGCTCTGTCTCGCGGCCATCTGGTGGATTTTCAAAACGGGCTACCGGCTTAAGAGCTAGGCGAAATCCCCATCAATGGCCGTTATGGGTTCCGCTGATCGCGCCGCCCTGCAGCATCGTGAACGGCACGAATGAGAGCGTTCCGCCATTATAGATATCCGCACGCGTGACGGTGAACGAGCCATCGGCCGATTGCTGCTTGACGACCTTCAGAACGTGCTGGATGCCCGGCGGTCCGACCGGGATCACCATCATGCCGTTTGGTTTTAGCTGTTCTAGGAGCGGCGGCGGGATGTGGTCGATCCCGCAGGTGACGATGATCTTGTCGAAGGGAGCCTCTTCCTTCCAGCCATAATACCCATCGGCGTTCTTGGTGGTGATGCCCTTGTACTCGCTATAGCCTTGTTCGATCAGCGTGTCGTAAAGCTTGCGCGTCCGCTCGGCCAAAGGCTTGATAATCTCGATCGAGAATACTTTGTCGGTAAGGTTCGCGAGATACGCGGACTGGTAGCCCGAACCGGTACCGATCTCGAGTACTTTGCTGCCGAGCTGCAGTTCGAGGGAATTGGTCATGCGCGCAACCGAATGCGGACCCGTGATCGTGACGCCGTAACCGATATCGAGATAATGCCACTCATACGCCCGCTCGAGGTTCGCTTTGGTGACGAATTCCTCGCGCGGCGTCAGCAGATAAGCGCGCATGTCGCGCTTATCCCAGACATCGTGATGGGAGAGGAGCGCCTGGAAGCGATCCCAGCGTTGGCCCAGATATTTGGGGTTTTCGCCCCGCTGTTTCTGCATCCACTCGATGAAGCCCGCCCGGTTGTCCGTGAGCGGCGCGGCGTTCCAGTCATAGGCGAGCGGTACGTTCGCCATCGCCGGCGGCGGAAACAGGCCACTCGCGAGCGTAGCGCCGGCGCCGAGCAGAAAGAGACGGCGGCTTAGCAGGGTTGCGGGTGTATCAACGCCGAAGATCGTAGCTTTGTGCTTTGCGCGAGGCATGCCCAGCAAACCCTCCAGCTTGCGGATAATCCGGCAAGCGGCGGCATCGTAGTATCAGAGCGTTCCGTCTCGCAAATTAAACATGGGGACTAAGTTGAAGGGTAACGTTAGCGCTCGACCGGGCCTTCTGCCTTTTTCCAGGCGTCGAAACCGCCGGCGACGTGGCAGGCGCTGAGAAGCCCCGCGTCTTGCGCCGCCTGCACCGCCATCGCCGAGCGCTCGCCGAAGGCGCAATAGAAGACGATCCGCCTATCTTCGTTGCTCGCGAGCACGTAGAGCCTGCCGCCGGGCTGTACGTTGCGTGCGAGGTCGGGGTAGGGCGCGTGCAGCGAGCCGGGAATGATGCCGTGCTTGTCGCGCTCGCTCGTCTCGCGGAGATCGACAAGCGCGACGCCAGGCCGACCCAATAGCTTCATCGCCTGCGTGGGCGAAAGACCCCAGCCGCGCTTGGCGACTTCTTCTTGGTGCAGCCCGACATGCAGATTGGCCGGCACCGCTACGTCCATCATCTTCGGGTTGGGAAGTTTCAAATTATTCATGAGATCGACGTATTCGTCGATCGACTTCACCTGCAGGCGCGGATTGAAGCGTCTTTCCTCACCGATGGTCGATGCGGTCTCGCCCTTGTAATCATGCGCGGGGAATACAAGCGTTTCTTCCGGCAGCTTCAATAATTTTCCGAAGATCGATTCATATTGAGCGCGCGGGTCTCCGTTCTGAAAATCGGTGCGGCCGGTGCCGCGGATCAAGAGCGTATCCCCCGTGAACACGCGATCGCCCAAGAGGAAGCTGTAGGAATCGTCGGTATGGCCGGGCGTGTAGAGCACGTCGAGCGAAACACCCTCGATCGCGAGCTTGTCGCCCTCGGCGACCCGGAGCGACACCACGTCGACCTTGCTCATCTCGCCCATCACGGTGATGCAATGGGTGCGGTCGCGTAGAGTCCCGAGGCCGGTGATGTGGTCGGCGTGGAGGTGCGTGTCGACCGCCTTGACGAGCTTGAGATCGAGCTCGGCGACGAGCTGCAGGTAGCGCTCGACCTTTTCCAGCACCGGATCGATGATCAGTGCCTCGCCGCCGCGGCGGCTCGCGAGGAGATAGGTATAGGTGCCCGATACGCTGTCGAAGAGCTGGCGGAAGATCATCGCTGCCCCCTCGCCCGGAGACTACGCCTTACTTCGGTCCCGTCGCCACCGGTAGTTCTTCGTTCGCGCCCCATTCACTCCACGAGCCGTCATAGAGCGCCTGCGGCTCCTTGCCGATCGAGTCGAGCGCGAGCCACAGGATCGCCGCCGACACGCCCGAGCCGCAACTCGTAATCACCGGCTGCGACGGGTCGATGCCGGCCTCGGTGACCGCGACGGTAATTTTCTGCGGCGAGGCGAGCGCGCCGTTCTCGACGAGCTTGCTGGAGGGAAGGTTCAGGCTGCCCGGCATGTGGCCTTTACGCACGCCGGACCGCGGCTCTGGCGCCTCGCCGCGAAAGCGCTCGGCCGAGCGCGAATCCACTACCTGCGCCGAGCGATCGACCAGCGTCTTCTTCACGAGCTCGAGGTCGGCGACCATACCCTCGTTCATCGCGGCGGTGAAATGCGCGGGCTCGCGCGTGAACATACCGGCCTCGACCGGTTTTTTCTCGGCTTTCCATTTGGGAAAGCCGCCGTCGAGGATGAACACGTTCTCCATGCCGAAGATGCGGAACGTCCACCACACCCGCGGCGCTGAAAAGAGACCGGCGCCGTCATAGACCACGACCTTGCTGGCGTTCGAAATCCCCAACCGCGCCATATGCAGCTCGAACACGTGCGGCGGCGGCAACATGTGCGGTAGGCCCCGGCTATGATCGGCAATCTCGTCGATGTCGAAAAAGACCGCGCCCGGAATATGTGCTGCGAGATATTCCTCGAAGCCGTCGCGATTTTCCGCCGGCAGATACCAAGAGCCATCGACGACGACGAGGGCGGGATCGCGCAGATGTTCAGCGAGCCAGTCGGTCGAGATGAGCCAACGGCTGGTGGCGGTCGCGGGTTTGCTCATGGGCCTGCCCCTGAATCAGTTCGCGAGCTTTCGCGGGCTTAAGCGTTGAATCGACTCGAATTTCGGCGACGGTATCACGGTATATCCGGTGAAGCCTTTCTACCGGCGGCAGGTTGCGGATTTTCCTATTGGATCGGCGGCGGCATCATCTTCTTTTTGGCCGGTGGCTTTGTCGCGGGCGGCGGGAGACTCTTTTTCGCGACGAAGCCGTTATAGCAAGCCAGACGCTCGTCTTGCTCTTTCAGGAAGCGGCACTCGGTGACGGCTTTCGGCTTCTTCGCGTTCGGCTTCGGATCCGGCGGGATGACCGCGTCATAGCAATCGAGGCGCTCCTTATAGCCGTCCTCGATCAACAGGCAGTCTTTCAACTTGGTCATCAAGGCCGCTTGCGCTTGCGCGATCGCGGGCCACGCCATCACCGCCAAGATTATTGCGGCCGAAATCGAGAGGGGTTTTGGAGCGTTCGCCATGAAAGCCTCTATTTCTGCAAGACGTCCGGCAGCTTCGGCTTCTTGCCCTCGAGCCAGGCCGGCACCGGTAGCTTCTTCTCGCGCAAGAAAGCGGGATTGAACAGCTTCGATTGATAGCGCGTTCCATAGTCGGCGAGGATCGTCACGATAGTGTGGCCGCGGCCGAGTTCTTTCGCGAGCCGGATCGCGCCCGCGACATTGATGCCGGTCGAGCCGCCCACGCATAGGCCCTCGTGTTCAAGCAGCTCGAAGATCACCGGTACCGCTTCTTCATCGGGGATTATGTAAGGTTTTTCGACCTTGATATCGCCGACCATGAGCGTGACGCGGCCGAGGCCGATGCCTTCGGCGATGGAGTCGCCGCTCGTAACCTTCGCTTCGCCATGCGCGAACAAATTATACATGGCTGCACCCTTCGGGTCGGCGCAGCCGATCACGATGTTCGGCTTTTTCTCGCGCAAGAACATAGAGGTGCCGGCGAGCGTGCCGCCGGTGCCGACCGAGCAAATGAAAGCATCGACCTTGCCTTCGGTCTGCTGCCAGATTTCGGGGCCGGTCGAGAGATAATGCGCCTGGCGATTGTCGAGATTGTTCCACTGATCGGCGAACAAGACGCCGTTCTTTTCGGTCTCGCGCAGCTTATCCGCAAGGCGCCGGCCGACATGCTGGTAATTGTTGGGATTGCTGAAGGGAAGCGCCGGCACTTCCACGAGTTCGGCGCCGTAAAGCCGCAGCACGTCCTTCTTTTCGTGGCTCTGCGTTTCCGGAATAACGATGATGGTGCGGTAGCCGCGCGCGTTGGCGACGAGCGCGAGCCCGATGCCGGTATTGCCGGCGGTGGCCTCGACCACGAGGCCGCCGGGTTTTAGCTCGCCGCGCTTCTCCGCCTCCAAAATCATGTGCCGCGCCGGGCGGTCCTTCACCGATTGGCCCGGGTTCATGAACTCGGCCTTGCCGAGGATGTTGCAGCCGGTCGCCTCCGACGCGCGCCACAGCTGAATCAGAGGCGTGTGGCCGATCGCCTCGATGATGTCTTTGCGGAAGTCCATGGGCGAAATGTCAGGCTGGGATGCGAATGGAAAATGAAATTAGACGAGCGGGCGAGGGGGCGCAACGGCGATCGTGCGCGGAGCACACGCCGGAATAGAGCGCACAGTCGATAAACTCAAATATGGGTAGCTGTGGGCTTTGCGCTTACAGATGCCCGAGCAGCAACAGAATGACCACAATGACGAGGATGATGCCGAGCGCGCCCATCCCTCTATGGCCGTAGCCATAGCCGTAGCCGCGGCCGAAGCCTCTACGGCCGCCGAACAAGAATAAAACCAAGATAACGATTAGGATTAGTCCGAGTATGCTCATGCTTGGCTCCTTTGGTAGCGCCCGTTACAGGCGAGACTCGGGCTTAGCAGATATCTCAATGGGCGGGTTCGCAATCGGCGCGCTTGCCTGTCCCCCTTGTTCTTCCTGAACGACTACCGTCTTGATCTTGTCGATGACCGCGGCCTGCAGGCGCGGCGATTTATCGATGGTGGTGTGCGAGACGCTCGCGTCCCCGCTCTCGTTGATCGTTTCAAGCTCGCCATGGAATCCGGGGCCGGGCGTTATCGCCACGTGCTGCGTAATATTCAGCACGCGCGCGACATTCTCGCCGACCGCCATCGGCTGCGTGCCATCGAAGAGAACGACAAGCGCCACCGGCACGCCCTGCCGGCCGAGCTGCTCGCTCATCATTATCGCCGCATCGGCGCCGAGTGAATGGCCGATCAGGATGATGGGGCGGCGATCGCCCGCCCGGGAGCGGGCCGCGATCTCTGACACGATCTCTTGTTCTTCAACGTGATTGCGGACGCTCGCCGGGATTCCCTCGCGCGCGAGTTTTTGCCCGAGCTCGTCCATGCCCAAGGAGAAAACATTCATCCAGCCGCGCAGAAGATAGACGCGCGCGGGGCCGGTTTCCGACGGCGCCGCGGGCGGGCTCAAGGGCCGCGCCGACGGCGGACCGCCGCCCTGCCGCTCGGAGCTGATCGCCGATTGGCTCAAGGCATGCGTGGCGCAGCCGAAAAAAATGGCGATTCCTATCGCCATTTGCGCCATCTTAGATCTTGTCGTGAAGGACATCGCACTCGCCCCTGGTGGACGGTACGTGCCGTGAGAATGGCCGTAGCCGTTAGCGAGAGACAACACGCGCGCGCGCCAAAAGTTCCATGGACGTAGTTTTGGGATATCAGCGTTCTGCCGGACAGCACGCGCGCGTCATCTTCATCCTTGACTATGCATTTCGCAACTCGCTCATTGTCTTGAGGAGTCCCGCAACACGCGAGGATCGCGCACGAATTGAAGCGGAGAAACAGCTTGTCCTATTGGATCCGGAATCTCGCCTTGATTGCCGCCTGCTTATTTCCGTCGTTCGCGGCCGCACATACTTTTTCCCTGCCGTCGAACAGCCGTAGCGTGACGGTCACTATTCCCGATAACCTGGAGCCCGTGGACACGCTGCGCGGAGCCGAGGGCGGCGTGACGGAAGTGCGTACGTTCAACGTGCTGGTCGAGCCGGTGGATGGGGCGGATGCAACGGCCGCCGCGGAAGAAGCATTCAAGATCCTCATGACGCGCGGTATCGAGATCGATCGCGCATCGCTCAAGCAGACGAGCCGCAAGATCAACGGCCTCGACGCGACCGATTTCACCTTCGCCATAACGTCCGGCCGGGAGGTGGCGAGCTTTACGTTGGTTGAGATCAAGGCGGGAGGTCATTTCATGGCCGTGCTTTATTACGGTTCGGATGAGGGCATGAAAGCCAACGCCGCCGCGATGACCTCGATCGTGGAAAGCATTCAGCCGATCAAGAAATAATCTTCGGCCGTGCAGGCCGTCAGACGTGACGAAAATTAGTGGTCAATATGATACAGACGCGCAGGCATCATGCGCTCTAGCTTGTCCTTGCTGGACGTTTCCCAGCCGTTTTTTGAATACGCAAACGTGGACCGGGAGAAAACCGTCATGAATCTGTCTGGTGAAAGTCTGCTCGTCATCTTGTTGGTTGGCGCGATCGCCGGCTGGCTCGCGGGCCAGATCGTGCAAGGCACAGGCTATGGTTTGATCGGCGACATTGTCATTGGTATCATCGGCGCCTTCATCGCAAGTTTGTTGTTTCCGAGCCTCGGCATTCATCTCGGCGTTGGGATTGTTGCCGCGATCATCGCCGCCACCATCGGCGCCATTATCCTGCTCGTGATCATGAGGCTGATCCGGCGAGGCGGGCGCTGGTAATCCTATAAAAGGCGGCCTTAACGACAGAAAACCCGGCTTTTAACTGCCGGGTTTTCATTTTGTTATCCATCATCAATCGCGGCGGAAACGAGTGACCAATATTGTACAGACGCATCGTCGCGACGAAATCTATGCTGAATTTGCAGCGATTTTTGATGTGCGTTGACGAACCCTCAGCCGAATATATCCACCACCTCTAAAATGATCCAAGGTGCTCCATTGTCTCGAAGCCTTTACGGACTTGATTACAAACCGCGCAGCAAGATGGCGCAAAATGTTTTGCTCGGAGTCGGCGCCGTAATCATTTTGCTTACGTTCGTTTGGACGACTTACGATGACAAAACATTCAGATTGCTTGACGCGAAAAATACGCGTTCGGCGGACGTGCCTCAATCCATCGATGCGGGTGTGCCAAGAAGCCGTGAAACCGGATCAGGGCAGTGGCTGGGAAGCCCTAAGAAGATGTAATCGAACAATTATTCCGCCTTTCGAATAAAGTCCGGCTCAGTTTTTTTACTTTCTTAACCGACGCCAGACGCAGCGAAAACGAGTGATCAATATTATACAGACGCGGCGTTGCCACAGGTTTTAACCTTTATGTGCTGGACGCGTCGCCCCGACTCCGTCCCCCACCGCAACGTCCAGTAGACCCCGACTCTGATGGCAGGAGCCGCGGTCTCTTTCCTTTTCCTGGAAGCCGGGGCTCAGAGAGCGAACTTGGCTCACATCGAAAGCTTCACCGGCATCGAAAACGCATCCGCGCTCACGCAGGCGATCGTGGATACAGTCCGTGAGCCTCTCATCGTGCTTGACCACGATCTACGCGTGATCGCCGCGAGCCGCTCTTTCTATTTGAAATTCAAGGTCAATCGCGACGATACCCAAGGCAAGCTGCTTTACGATCTGGGCGATGGTCAATGGGATATTCCGAAGCTTCGCGTGCTGTTGGAAAAAATCGTGCCCGAGCGCGGCGTGATGGAGAACTATGAAGTCGAGCATGACTTTCCGGGTCTCGGACGCCGCACCATGTGCTTGAACGCTCGCAAGGTGTTCTATGAGGGAGGTTCCCACACGACGATTCTGCTCGGCATCGAAGATATCACCGAGAAGCTCACATTGGAGCGCGAAAAGGACGAGCTACTGCGGCAGAAGGACGTGCTGCTCGATGAGATGCAGCATCGTGTCGGCAACAGCCTTCAAATCATCGCCAGCATTCTTTTGCTGAAAGCGAAGTCGGTGCAATCGGAAGAGACGCGTCAGCATCTGCAAGACGCGCATAAGCGGGTTATGTCGGTTGCGTCCGTGCAGCAACATTTGCATGCTTCCGGGGCCGGGGGGCCCATTGAAATCGCGCCCTATCTCTCGAAGCTCTGCGAGACCCTAGAAACTTCGTTGATCGGCGACAATCGGCCTATCTTCTTGAAAGCGACGTTCGGTGAAGGCACGGCAACTTCCGCTCAGGCTGTGAGCCTCGGCTTGATCGTCACCGAACTCGTGATCAACGCTCTCAAACACGCATTCCCCCAGGATACAAAAGGCGGTCACGTAACGATCGTGTATGAAGTCGCCGGAACGGATTGGAAGCTTTCAGTCGCCGACAACGGGATTGGCAAGCTGGCGGGCGTCTTTGCGCAAGCAAAAACCGGACTCGGCACGACCATTGTCAAAGCGCTCGCGCAACAACTCGATGCTCAGGTCGAGATTGTAAGCGGGTCGCTTGGAACGACGGTGTCGATCACTCACGCCACCTTTGAGAAGAAAACGCCCCAAGCCGCGCCGAAGCGAGCAAGTCTTGGCAAAGAAACAGTGGGCAAATCGCCCGAGCCGGCATTCGTTCGGGCGAACTCGCGCTGAGAGAAATTGATTGCGTATTGGAGCCGTGCCATCGTCATGAGAGCAGTCTTTCGCGTCGGCGCTTTCGCCGCGGCGGTCTTCTTGCTGCTTGTTCCTGCGCTGTGGAACGGATTCCCGTTCCTGTTCTTCGACACTGGCGGCTATCTCGCCCGCCCGTTCGACGGCACGCTCGCAGCCGGCCGCTCGGTAGCCTATGGCCTTTGGCTTAGCGTTGGTGTGCTCGGAAATTTCTGGCCGGTAGTGATCGCTCAATCGGCGCTGACGGTTTGGACCGTGGTCCTCACGCTGAAGAGCCACGGGCTCGGCGGCAAGCCGTTGCCACTCGTCGTGCTCGTGGCGCTGCTCTCGGTCGCGACCGCGTTGCCCTGGCTCGCCGGACAATTGATGCCTGATCTCTTCGCTGGGCTATCGGTGCTGGCGTTCTACCTCCTCGTATTTCGCACCGAGGCGCTGGCGCGCTGGGAACGCATCGGGCTCGTAGGCGTGGTGGCATTTGCCGCCGCGAGCCACAACGCGACGCTGGCAGTGCTGCTCATTCTGCTGGCTACGTTCGCGGCCATCAGGCTGCTCAACCGCTCCGAATTCCTCCCCTGGGCTGGGTTGCGACGTGCAGCATTTGCCGTTGTGCTCGGCATACCCCTGGCACTGAGCGCGAACTTCGCCGTCACCGGCGAGCTTGCCTGGACGCCGGGCTCTATCGCGTTCCCGTTCAGTCGGCTTGTCCAGGATGGCATCGTGCAGCGTTTCCTCGTCGAAAATTGTCCCATGGGCGAGGAGCGCTACAAACTCTGCACGCATCGCTATCGCCTGCCGCCGACCGGCGACGATTTCCTCTGGGACGACGAGCCCGACGGCACCTTCGCCCGAATCGGTGGATTCCTCTACGGCGGACCCGAGATGACGGCGATCGCAGCAAAGAGCCTGGTGCAATATCCGACACAGCACATCGCAACCGCCTTGCTTGCCACTGCCCAGCAACTCGCCATGGTTAAGACCGGCGACGGCCTCGTCATGCAAGTCTGGGATACGTATGGGGTGATCGAGCGGCTGTTTCCGCAAGTGATGGCGTCTTCCCACACGGCGCTGCAGCGCTATGGCTTTTTGTACTTCGGAAATTTGAACCTGCTTCATGAGCCACTCGCGCTCGCATCGCTGGCGCTCTTGCCCTTCCTGTTCCTCTTCGCCTATCGCCGGCGCGATCTTGGCGATCTCGGGCCACTTGCGGCTACGATCTTTCTCGGCGTGCTCGCCAATGCATTTGTGTGCGGCGTGTTCTCCGGCCCGCACGACCGCTACGGCGCACGCATGGTTTGGATCGCGACATTCGTAGCAATGATCGCTGTCGCGCGGCTCGTGCCACTAGTCGATTGGCGCGCGCTGTTGGCCGCTCCTTTAGGCTTGCGCTATGCGCGCCGCAGGATTCCGCCCGTTGTCTAGCGTCTCTGTCATTTGCAATTCTTATTGTTCGACGTATTCAGAATTGGAACCAGCTGCTCTCGAAACGCTATGGAGCGCGAGTGACTCCTAAGTATTTTGGGGACCGAAGTATCCGTAACCTTATGGCTAGAAGTCGCGTACCATTCTGCCAACAAAAAAAGCGCCGGCCCGCTCGTTTCAGGTTCGGATTTCCGGTTTCTCGTGCAGAACCACGTTCAATAACGAGGGGTGAACTTCAATTTGGCCTTTGTAATGAATAAGACCTAATTTTCGAAATTTGTTCATGAAGAAACTGACGCGGGATCGCGTCGTTCCGATCATCTCCGCAAGCGTCTCCTGGCTGATTTTCGCGATAATCGGCTCCGGCAGGCCTTCCTTACCAAAATTAGCCAGCAGCAGAAGGACCCGTGCCAGGCGTTTCTCGCTCGAATTGAACAATTGATCGACCAGATCCTCCTCCACCCGGACGTTTCGGGCCAACAGGTGCGAGATAAACAGCTCGGCAAATGCCGGCTCCCGGTGGATCAGGCGGGTGATGCTTACCTTTGCCATCCGCGCAATCACGCACTCGGTCAGGGTCCTGACTGTCGCGAGACGCCGCACTTGTCTTGCCAAACATCCTTCGCCGAAGAAATCGCCAGGCCCCAGAATTGCGACCACGGCCTCCTTCCCCAATTCGGAGAGCACGGTGATCTTCACCTTGCCGGACTGAATGTAGAAGACAGAATCGGCCGAAGCGCCTTGCGAATAGACGATTTGATTCTTTGAATAGTCGGATACGGTTCTTCCGCGTCCTACTTTTGACAGAAACACTTTCGGATCGAACGAAATCTTCTGATTTTTCCCCATCGCCATCCCGCCGAATTGCCTTCTGGCAATGTCCGCTAGCAGACATTGCGAACCGGCCAAGAAATACGCAATTTTTGTTTTTCGCCGATTCTGCAGGAACTAATCTAAGGCTTCATGACCGTCACTTCAACTGCAAGGACATGGCCGCACTTCAAGCACTTATAGGGGCATTGGTTAGCCGGACGACTTACCAAGTCCAATGCAAATAGAATCACCCGGGCGGCTCCAACGACGAAGGGCCCGGCTTGGCGGCCGGGCCCTGCATTTTTTTCACGCGCGGGGACTGCCGGCGATCAATCGTCAAGGACGAACGATATCTTGGCATTCATGCGATAGTTTTCGATCTTTCCGTTCGACACGGACGCTTCCATATTTTTGATATAAATCGATTTAATATTGCGAACAGACTTCGATGCGATGGTTACGGCAACTTGCGCCGCATCCTCCCAGCTCTTCGTTGATTCTTCGTGCGGCTGATTTTTTAACCCTAGGCAGCAAGCGAGCGATCAAGCGGCGCTAAATCAGAGCCGCCCCAACAGCATGAGAACGACAATGATGATCAAGATGGCGCCGATGACACCGATGCCGCCGTGACCGAAGCCGTAACCGTACCCGCCGAATTGGCCGCTAAAGCCGCCGAGCAGGAAGATGATAAGGATGATAACGAGGATAGTTCCGAGCGACATGATTTTTCTCCTAAGTTTTTAAATTCCAATGGCGTAACGGATCATTCAAGGATGCTTTCATTCTCTAACTCCAATCGGGATTCTGCGAATGACCTATCTTCCGCCGGGTCTCCGATCGGCGGCGCGGTTGCCGCAGCGCGAGCCGTCGCGCGCGGTTTCATAGGAGTGATCGCACGGGTGAGCAGCGTAACGCTTCGAGCTTGGCACACGGCGCTCCTGGACTCGCATGTCGCGGCGATCCCAAATGACCGGGTCGTCATTGCAACTCCACAGATTCGATAGGCGGCGGTCACAAACAACCCGCACGATGTCCGAGGTCTCGCTTGCAGCGGCGAGCATCGGACGCCCGATGACACCCGCTTCAACAGATGCGGGCGAGAGTGCCGCAATGCTGAGGCTTCCGGCCGCGGCGATTACGAGCGTGAGCTTTCCTGCCATTGAGGTCATGGTTTCCACCTTTTCCGAATTTTCGGATTTGAAAAAATTCCTATTACACGGCGTAGTTAGGCAACTCGGATAGAACCCATTGGTTCCTGCTCGCTTGGCGGCAAGTGTGGTCAATTTTGACCAGGCCCGCGGATTTTGTGAGCTTCGCTATCAGCTTCGAAAAAAAGCCCGGCTGGAATGCCGGGCTCGTAGGATAAGTCGGAAGTTTCTTTTCTTACTGTTCGCCGGTATGCCGATTGAT
This sequence comes from Hyphomicrobiales bacterium, assembly GCA_003135415.1. GTDB lineage: Bacteria > Pseudomonadota > Alphaproteobacteria > Rhizobiales > Xanthobacteraceae > Palsa-892. The sequence goes on along the minus strand of PLBP01000016.1, from coordinate 12,846 downwards.
CAGCTGCCGGTTTTGCCAATATCCGTAGCTCGGGACCTCGACGTAATAGCCCTGGTCCACGGGCTCGGCCTGATAGCGATATTCCGGGGCGACGGTCCGGTAAGGATAAGCTTGGCGTTCCATGCCGTAGCCGTATGTCGGCTCGGAATAGCCATAGCCACGGTACTGAGCCGAAGCTGTCGTCGCGGTACCGATGGTACCGATGGCTAAAGCGCAAACGAGCGCGAGTGTGATCTTTGAGAACATGAGCGTTTTCCTTCTGGATTCTAAGTACGGTTGGACGATGCGTAAGAAAGGAACGGCTCATGCATCACTTATGTTCCAATGTCCGCGCGCATGACTAAGTGATGCGAAGCGCATCGGCGCTTATCGGCGATTCCTTTTCTCTCGTTGCTCTTCTTGCTGGACCGAAAGGACCGCTTCGGGAGTGGCCTCGAGTCTCGCCTTCGGTATCGGCTCGCCGCCGAGGTCCGATAAGCCGTAAGTGCCTTCCTCTATTTTCTGGAGCGCCCGTTCGATATCGCTCAATCGCCGCTTATCCACGTCCTGTAGCCCTTGGGATATCTCGCGTTGAGCCAAGTCTATGCTTTGCTCGCCCGAGTCCTGCTGTCCGTCACCGCGGTCTTCCTGAGAAGCCCGCTCGTCCGCGATCGCCTTCTCTTCTTCTCCCAGAATCTGCTTCCGCAGCGATTCGAGACGTTTGCGTTGCTGCGCGATAAACTCCCGGCTCAACGCGGTGTTTTTCTCCGGCATTTTGTTCGCTCCTGACGCGCCTTTCACGAGATCCATCAATGACACCGCGGCGCACTAGCTTTTCGGCGCGAGATCATCGACTTGCCGCCGGGCGGCGGCAAACGCGTCTTTGACCGCGACCTCGACATGTTCGTAGCGCGCGTCGTCCGATGGCGCAAAGCCCCACTGCGCGGCCACGAAAGGCCGAGTGGCGGAATTTGTCGAGCGGGAAACTTCGCCTAAAGCAATGCTTTCTTAGTTCGAACGGCAGCGATGATCACCGTCATCATCCATCCAGCACAAGCGCTGATGCGAGATGCGGGGGCCGCCCACAACGGCGCCAACAACCGCGCCCGGAGGTCCTGCGATGACAGCACCCGTGCCTGCGCCGATTGCCGCGCCGGTGAGGGTTCTCTCTTCTTGCGCACTCGCCGCTAGGGGAAGGGTGGCCAAGGTTGCGAATACTGCTCCAATACCGAAGATGAAAATTTTACGCATGATCGAGTATCCTTTTTCCCGGTGCGTGATCGCCGTCCGGGTAATTTTTTATCGGGCCGGGATCGATGAATGAACGCATGTGCTCGGCGAAGGTTCCGTGATCTTGGAATTCGAGGTCGATGCCGAGACGGCATCGTAGACGTGCCCGGCCTCGATGCGATCTGGCATTTCATCAAATAAAAAGTTTCGGAGGAACCGAAGCTGATCGAATGCGTTCCGCATGAGCGGCGTCGGAAAAAAGCAATGAACATTCTTCGCTCAATTATTCTTTCAGCAATTGTGGCTGCTCTCTTCGTTTATGAGTCGCCATTGCTGTTGACGGAAGTGCATTCGGAGCCAATGAGGCTTCCCCAAAACGCCGCCGCCAATTCCGGTACTCTTTTCAGCGTTGATACGTTTTACGGGCGCGGGCTGCATCTCCGCCACCGCGTCCGGGAGATCGTCGCATCTCCCTTCTGCAGATAACGGGGCTGCCCATTAGCGACCGAGGCCGCCAGAACGATCGCGGGCTTTGGCTGGCGCTATTTCTTCGCCGTCTGCTCCAACACTTCGTTGCCGTGCTCGATCTGCTCGGCGAGCACGATCCACTCCGCCGCCAATTTTGCCCACACCGCTTTCATGCGCTCGTCGATGAGAGTCCCAGCGATGCGAATGCATTCCGCCGCGCGCTCGCGATAAGCAATACCTGAAGCCATATTCGTGTTTTTTCTGGTTCGGCGAGAGCCCGAACAACCTTCGGCTCAATGTGGCGCCTATTTCAAACAGAGCGCAAGCGGAGAGTTTTTTGAGTCCCAAGCGCCGCAATGGCGGCTCAATTTACCAGCGCCGCGCCATCGCAACGCACGCCATTCACCATACATCTGCTTCGCCAATGCCGATACCGAGCGTGCCCAAAATATCGTTGAGCAGGCTGTCGAGGCTGGGCGTGACTGGCGTCAACGCGGCGCCCACCGCCGCCGTTACGCCGGGCGCAATACGCGATCGGCGAGCGCCTGAAAGACGCGCGCGGCGATTGCCACGCACAAAGCGATGGCGAACGTTTCTAAGATGGCGCCCACGGCGAGTTGAGCGATTGCGACAGGCGTACCGGCGTTGCGCACGCCGGGTCCGAGCATTAATGTAACGATGATCGCGAGCGCCACCAACGGCAGCAAAGTCAGCATTAAAATAATAAAAATTTGAGAGGCATGCCCTTTGGTGTTGGCAAGCGCATTGGAAGCGCTCGCGCCAGAGGCATCGACCGCGATCGCGGGGAACAGAATGATCAGCCGCGTCGACGCGACGAGCATCGCGATATACGCGATGAGGGAAAGAGTAATCGCAGGGATTGCCGACACGCCGATCGTCGGCAACATTTCGAGTAGCGAAAACGCCAAAGGGGTGATGATCGACATCGCAAGATTTCAGCCGAAGAAAGGGATGAACTCTGGCCGCCTCGGATCGAGGGCGTAGCTCGCCGCCACTTGATCGAGAATGATGAAGCGATAAACCGCAATCATGAACGGCGTGAGAAAGAAAATCTGAACCGCGTCCACAGCGAAATCCAGAAAGAAATAGAGTACGAAGCCGTTCCACGGGCGTAACGGAACAAAATCTTCCGCCGCTTTGGTCGCGAGGAAGATGAGCAGCGCTACGATGACGAGCATGCGCATCGCGAGCCACACGCCAAAGGTCGCGGTAGGCCGTGGCGGCCGCGGGCAGGATCGACAAACGCTGCGTAGCCATGGCGGCGAACCTTGGGGTAGGCAGAGACTGCGAGGATAGCAAACCGAGAGGTGCCGAGGTACTCGCCCGGCGTCTCACCTCACGGAATAGGGCCGCGCAGGATTGAGATTTAGCCTGAGACACTTTGGCAATTGATGTCCCGCTCTCGGCTTGTATTCTGGGAATCGCTTCGGTGCCGGGCCTCGGGGAGGAAGAAATGCGCACCTTTTTCATTTTGCTGGGTATTTCGTTGACGGTTTTCGCTTCGCATGCTTTCGCAGCGGACCCGGGTTTCTGCTCCAATTATTCGACCGCCGCGGTCCGCCAGGTGCAGGCCGCCCGTGAGAACCCCGCCTGCAGGCCGGGATTGATGGGCACGCGTTGGTCGCCGGACTATCGCGTTCATTACGGCTGGTGCATCACGGCTCCGTACGGAGCGGCGGAGGAAGAGCGCGAGATGAGGAAGAGGTACTTGCAGTCCTGCCGGGGCTAGCAGGCCGCATAGCGCCCCCCTAATTCGCGGGAGGAGTGCTGCGGCAGCGCTGGCGCTGGCACCGGCTCTCCACTAGCATCGCGCCCTGGCCGCCCAACGAATGGCGGCCGGCAAAAAACCGATCGTCTCGGTCGGCTACGAAACGGAGAAGGCTATGAACGATCTTGAAAAATGGCTCGGGGATCCAATCGTCACGCTGATCCTGATCATCGTGATTGGCGCCATCATCGGCTGGCTCTACGAGGAATGGACGCACTCGCCGCACGGCTACATCACCAGCGCTCTCGTCGGCGTAGCGGGCTCGTACACCGGATATGCTTTGGCGAGGCTCGTGAACATAACGAGTAACACCGGGCTCATTCGGCTGCTCGCCGCGGCGGTGGGTGCGCTGATTGTGCTGTGGGCGTGGAGGACGTTTCATCTCCGCTGGGGCTCGAAGCGCAGAAGGAGATAAGCGGTCGATCGCTTCGATCGCGGATTGAGAAAACAAATGGGCTTCGGCGAATAGCCGGAGCCCAAATGCTTTAATTTAGGGCTCAAGCTGATCGGCAAAGCGCGCCCAAATGACGAGTTCGGCTCTCGCCCCCGTCTCGGGCTCTTTGACTTCGGAAGGGGCGTTGTCGGTCATCGCAACCGAGGCAATGACTTTGAAGTTAGGATCGAGACGGTAGTTGTACGCGGTTGTGTCGATTATAAAAGCGAAAAGCATCCCGCCATTCGGCAGTAGATGATAAGCGTGGACGTTTCCCGCTCTATCTTTGATAGCGAGTTGCTTGATTACCTTGGTGGAAAGGCCCAATTTTTTAGAGACAACCTCGCCAATGTCTTGGTCTCGCCCCCGGGCGGCGAGGAAATCGTTGATCTTCTTCAGCTGTATCTGTGAAAGCGGCGCTTCATTCCCGGCCGGGTTCTGTGCCCGTAAACCAGCCGGCACAAATGCCAACAACGCTAAAACGGCGAGCGCGGCGAGACGACGGGCCATCATTATTTCTCTCCTCACGGGCGTAATGCGCAGGCTCTGCGCACTGGATTATAGTCGCTCGATCAATATATTTGCAGCGCGAACACGACGCCGGGGCCGACGATCAGGCCCCAGGTTTCATCCGCGCCGCGCCGGCTTCCACTTCGTCGCTACATTTTTTCCGACGATCGAGTGATCGGGCGTTAAACCGCGACCCCCGAGGAAGGTTTCCACCTTTTCCCGCAAATTATCGGCCGCCGTCTCGACCGACTCGGAAGCTTTCAGCACCGTTTGAGCCGAACTGCGGGTCTTGCTGACGGCGCCCGCGACTTCTTCCAGGACGGCGACGACCGCCTTGCTGCCTTGGGCGGCGCCCGCGACGTTATGCGAAATCTCGTCGGTGGCGATGAGCGCTACATAGTCCGGCGCGCTGGGGCGCGCCGCTTGGAGGCGGCATCGTGGGCGCCGGTATCGCCAGCATGCACTACCTCGGCATCTGCGCCGTCGAATTGCCGGGCCGCATAACCTGGTCGTTGGACTTGGTGCTTTCCCGTTCAAGAGATCGGCGCTAGCGTTATGCCGCATAATTTATTTTAGAGGTCCGACACAGGAGCCGTCATGAGCGCGAAGATGACCTTGGAACGGGCGACCGAGTTCGGAGCGGCGTGGAACTCGCACGATGTCGACGAGGTCCTGAGTTTTTTCGCTGACGAGTGCGAATATCACGCCTCGTTCGGCTCGGAACTGTTCGGTGCGAGCTACAAAGGGCGGCAACAAGTGCGGAAAGGTGTTACGGCCTTTTTCGACAAGTTCCCGGACGGAAGATTCGAGGATCTGCAAGTTTTTGTCGCGGGTGACCGCGGCACATTCGAGTGGACCTTTATCGCCAAGGATGCCGAGGGCAAGGTTGTATCCACGCATGGCTGCGATTTGCTCGAGTTCGCCGGCGACAAAGTCAAGAACAAGAACGCTTTTCGCAAGCAACGCGCCTAGGCGACTGCGACCATCGCGCGTGGGCTTGGCGCTATGCTCGCATACGAAAAGGCGAGTTCCGCCTATAACTTAGCCACACTCGTAAACGTCCGCCGTCAAACCTTTGCCGCATCTTGATGTGAGTGTCGCTGGCTTCTGAATTGGGGTGCGGTGTTTGTCATGACAGATCAGAAGCTTGCGGCGATCGCCGCCCTTCCAGTTTTATTCGCGCTTTCCGCTTCGGCTGTGGCGCAAGAATCGCCAGTGAACACGCCGACGGACCTGCCGCCGGGCGTGCGCGACATCGCGATCAATCCGCCGCCGGGTGCGGTGGTGAAGTCGCAGGGCCGCTTCTACATCTGGGGCGACGCACCCGCGCTGAAGCCGCCGGCGACGGCCCCGAGCGGGAGCGACACCCCGATGCCGGTGCCGGGCCTGGATCAGGTCAATGCACTCAATCCATCGACCGCGCCCACGACCGAGGTGATGCGCGGCGCCGTCGGCTACGTGCTTCCCGGCGGCAGCTATTCCGACAAATGGGGATCCAACGCGCGCGTCGAAATGGGGGGCGCCTCCGCCAAGGCCAGCACCAGCCTCACGCCGTCGGCGACCCTCAACAATCCGCAGCTCTTGAACGGCTGGACGCTCGGCGGCTGCACCAATTGCAATTCGCTCTCCTCGATCGACTATGAAGGCCGTGAGCTCAGCGTAAAAGCCGCGACCGACTACAAGCAAGAGCAGCTCACGCTTACTCCCTCCGTTTCGGTATTTTCGAACAATAGCCATCAGGATTTCGTGCAAACGAATCCCGGCACCTCAACGCTAGACTGGAAGAGTACCGGCGCCAAAGTTGGGCTCGACTCGAAAGTCGATCTCAACAAGGAACTCGCCTTCGGCGTCGGCGGCAGCTATGGCGTAGCGAAGCGCGACGCAACGCTGACGGGGATCGATGGTGCCGCCGTCAACAGCGGAACAATCCCCCGCGTCGGCAATGCCGAAGCGAAACTCAGCTACAAGCCGCTGCCGGACGCCCCGCTCACCGATTTCTCGCTCAACACCTTCGCGGGCGTCAATAACTACGACACCAAGGCGCCGGGCCTCACGACGCCGCCGGCGGGCACGGTGCCTGCCGTCAAGTTCTCGCCCTCGAGCGATTTCTACGCCGGCGCGGGCGCGACATATAAGTTCGGGACGCAGTAATTACTTCGTCAGAATAATAAAATCCGTTTCCCGCCCCGTCTCCTCGCTGATGCCGTAGTCGGAGACCGTAAGCGAGGAGCCGACCGAGAGAATACTTGAGATGCGCTCGAGCGCTTCCTTCGGCATCTCGATGCGATCGAGTGCCGCGAGCGGGCTTTGCGCCTCGCGCGATTCCGGCGAGATGTCGGTTTCGTTCAGCGCCGCGGTTTGCCGCTCGCCTCGCTTGCCGGGTTTGGTCGCCACCGGCTCGCCCTTCACCGGCGTCGGGATTGAAATCGCGCTCCAGCGCATGCCCGAATCCGTCGCCTCCATCGCGGTGTAGACATGAGTGCCGAGCGGCCGGTCCGGATTCTTGATCTGGACCGGCGCCTCGAACAAAGGTTCGTAGTCGTAGCGCACGTAAAGTTTCCCGGTCTTGCGGCTCACGAATACCGAGACAGGCCCGTTGCGATAGGCGTCGATCTTGGGCTTGGTGAACGGCGTTTGCGCAGCCTGGTCGGGCGCGTCGTTTTGCAGCACCAGAAGAATGGGCTCGTCGGCGGCGCGCACCGCGCTCTTCGCGGCGGTGATTGTGGCCTTTCCGTTACCGGCCGCCGCGGCGGTAGCGAAAGCACGTGGCGCGGGCAGGGGCGTGAAGAGCTTCGGGCTCGAAATCGAAACCGGCGCCGGCTCGCCTTCGGTGACGATCACGCGCGAGCCGATTTTCGTTGTACCCCACATGAACACGGCGAAGCCGCCGCCCATGCGGATGCAGCCATGCGAAGCGGGATAGCCTGGGAGCACGCCCTCGTGCAGCGCGACACCCGACCAGGTAATGCGCTGCATAAAGGGCATCGGCGCGTTGCTGTAGATATTGGAGCGGTGGAAGCGCTCCTTGCCGATGACGGTGAAGACGCCCATCGGCGTCGGATGGCCGCGCATGCCGGTGGAGACGCTCGAGGTGCGGATCAGCCCGTCGGCGCCGTAGAGCGACACGCGCTGCGCGTTGATCGAGACGACAATATGATAGGGGCCCTTGAGCGGTTTGTCGTTCGGCTTGTTCGCGACGTTCTTCGGCTCGTCGAAGCGCTCGGGCTTGGATTTCCTCGGCCGCACCGGCGTGTCGCCGTCGAACTCGCGCGCGAGCGGCGGGCGGTTGCGGAGATATTGGTTGCGGTCATCGAAACGGCCGTCATAGCCGCGGCCGTAGCCGCCGCGATAGCCCGGCGGATATTGATTATAACCGTAAGGCGCGGGCGGGTAATATTGCGCGCTCGCGGCAACCCCGGAAACAACGAGGACGAGCAACGCGCCGGAAGCGAGCCAGTGATTACGCGAAACGACGTTGTTCATTGGATGATTGCCTTCGGCGATTCCGCGCTTGTGTTGGATGGAGCTTATCGCGAACCGGTAAACGGCTTGCAACCGCCGAACCGTAGCTTTTTTCCCTTATCATTATTGCAAAATTATGCGCGACCTGATGCCGCTGGAAATGCCTTAGCCGGGCTCAATTGCCGCATGGGTTTCCGTGACGCGCCTTATTCCGGGTTGTCCGCCTCGAAGCGGCCATCGCGCCCCGTGAGGCGGGTGTAAATCATGTCCGCGATGATGTGGCCGATTTGGCGCCAGTGCTCGGGCAGGACGCGATATTGCCGGCCGAACAGAAGCTCACCGCGAGCCACATCCCAAAGCCGGCTCTCGATCTTGAGTCGCCCGTCGCCCTCGCGCGTCAATTTCCCGGTGAAGAGCGTTGATCTTCATGACGATCCGGCCATTTGTACGGCCAAAATCCGGCCGTTCCTATTCCGCGGCTTGCATCAGTTCACTCAGTGCAGGTCTGGTGGGCGCGGCTACATCGAGGGCGGGCGTTGCGGCCTCGATCCTCGCCCGCACGGCGCTGAACAGATGATCGTGGGCGGCGCGTTTGCAGGCGGCGGCGCGGTCGCGTGCGACATGTTCGTGTTGTGACAACTTGTACCCCGGTAACACGCTCTTTGTCGCGTGACAGGTGTGACACCGTCTGTGACCTGTGACACGAATTCGTGTCACGGAATGTCACAGGTGCCAATGTCCGAGGGCGGGACGCCGCCCCCTCTGGGGATGATCGTCAAAGGCGCTCGGAGTAGCTGGGCTCTTCACGGGCGCAGGGACCCAAGCGGCGGGCATTCGGCATCGAAGCGGAGTTTCAGATTTCTGGACCCTGCTCGTTCGCTAAGTGCCAAAAGCAGACATGGCGCACACGTTTTGAACGATAGAATTTGCCGCCAGTTGAGGCGGCCTAAAAAAAACCCCGGACGACGCCGGGGCTTTGAATTCAGCTGAAGCTTCGTTTTGAGATGTTGATTTCGCACCGTAGCGTCGAGCGCGACATCAATGTCCCTTGCATTCTAGCCAGACTGGTTGACAGCCATCGGACCAAAATTTCCACGACTCTTGGGTTTTCGGCTGCACGCAACCAGACCAACCTGCAGCAACCTGTCCACCAGGATCATTACGCGTGAGCGTTACGCAAAGATTTGGCGTGTCGGACGGGCAGCAAAAATGTGTCCCGCCGCAGAGAATCCCACTTTGACATGTTTCCTCTGATGAACGTTGAGAACCAGGCGCGGCACGCTCGGCCTTGCTTGTCTTGTCCTTGCTTGTCTGCGCCACAGCGGCATTGGCGAAGACTAATGATGCGAATATTCCGGCGAGAATGAATGGCGTGCTGCGCATGGATTTCTCCCTTCCGAAGAAGGACAGACAATACCTCTACAATCCGCTTTTGCAAAGATCGATAAGTATAGGCAGAGGCCGCAGAGTCAGGCCTAAACTGCGAGACTCACCGTCCTTCTCATCATGATCCACCTCCACTGAAGTGGTCTGACTTGAGGTATGTCTTTTGACATATTTTCAAGAGCGGACAACAGTCGGCGCGAATTACGCCATAATCGAGCTTGCAAACTGGCGGCCACGGGGTGCGACATTGCAGACTCCGTCAAGCTTCCTTCCTAACCGACTTGGCCTTGACGCAGAAAGAGCTTCGGTGGTGAGCTTATCGCCAGATTGGGGAGGGAAGATTTATGAACATGAAAATATCTAGCGTGGCGCCCGCCGCGGGTGCGCTGGCGATTGTGGCGATCTTCGCCGCGTCGGTCAGCGCCGAAGGGATGAAGGAGCCGCCGTCGAAGCGCGGATCGTCGCACGAGAAGGTCTACCTCGGCCAGGACGCGCCGCCCGGCGCATTTCCCTTTCAGGTGGCCTTGATCTTTTCCGACGCAAAAAAGGGCGAAGAATTCAACAGCCTCCAATGCGGCGGTTCTCTGATTTCGGACACTTGGGTGCTGACCGCGGCCCATTGTGTGACTTATAAAAGCGGCGAAGTATTCAAGCCGACCGAACTTCACATTTATGCTGGCTCGGTCAATTTCACGAATGGCGATCGCATTCCGGTCAAATCGGTTTACCGCCATCCAGATTATAACGGTACTTTTCAAGACAATGATGTCGCGCTGTTGCAGCTGGAACGCGCACCGAAGAAGGAGATTAAGTTCGGCAAGATCAATCTGATCGATTCGACAAAGGATTCCACACTCGAAGCCGCAGGCACGGACTTGACGATCATCGGGTGGGGAACCACCGAGCAGGGTTCGCTTTCGAAGAATTTGCGCTATACCTCAATCAAGATGGTCGATCGCGCAGAATGCGGCAGCAACCTCTTTCAGAATCGAGCGGCAAACCTCGACGATAGCAAATCGATGTTGGATATTATTCGCCTGTTCCGGATCGACGAGAGCAAGATCAAGAATGTTCACGACGCGATTGTGGCCAACGCAGGCCAGATCGTGAATGACACAATGATTTGCGCCGGCGATGCCAATCCACCCCCTGGAGCAGAGCTAGTGCACGATGCCTGCCAGGGCGATAGCGGGGGGCCGTTGGTCGCGAAACTCGGCAACAAGCCGATCCAGGTCGGGATAGTCAGCTGGGGCGAAGGTTGCGGCATTCCCAAGTTGCACGGAGTCTATACGCGACTCGGCAAGTATATCGAGTGGATAAAGGCGACCGCGACGAACTGAAGTTCTTGGGCCCGGTTATCGCGTCCCATTTCTTGCCGCAGTAATCCAGGTTCGCCCATCATGCGAGCGACACAATTGATTTTCTCCTTCTATTCCTTTGCGCTTCGCGGCAGCTATTGTTCAGTGCCATGAGCCGTTTGCTTTTCACCGCATTGCGGTGGGTCGTGGTGACGTCTCGCCAACGCCCTTTCATCTCTTGGAGAGCGCGAGAGCGGCACGGCGCGGCTCGAAGAGGCGGTCGCGGCCTATCGCGCGGCGCTGCTCGAATACACCCATGAACGCGTGCCCCTCCTATGGGCCAATACGCAGAACAGTCTCGGCAACGCTCTATTGAGTCTGGGCAGGCGCCAGAACAACCCGGCGCGGCTTGAAGAGGCCATCGCGGCCTATCGCGGGGCGCTGCTCGAAAATACGCGCGAGCGCGTGCCGCGCGTGTGGGAGACAACGCAGAACAATCTCGACTTCGCGCTCCAACGGCTGGAAGATGTGCGAAATCCGAACAAAGCGAATCGTTGAAGTAATCTAAGCGGCAATGCCAAAACACCGATTTGGGTCAAAACAAAATCACTGGGCAGGCGTAATGGCACCTTTTAAAGCTCGTCGTCTAAAATGTCAGATATACTTCGGCCGTATTGACAAGGAGAACCGTCTTGGGCGGGTCGATGTCATTCGATTTTCCAAAGGAACTTGGCGTGAATCGGATACGCGCCCGACAGAATGAACTGCGTTCGATAAAATCCATGCCGCCGCAATTTGCATCGACCTTCTCCTTCGCGCTGGCCGGCAACAATGCGAGCGTTGCTATGTAAACATCGCCATCAGTCGAGCATTGGTAGCCCGGACTGTCCCCGGAGGCGCCACCCTGGGCGCAATATGCGGCGGCAATTTCAATTTGTTGACCCATGTAACGCCCCGGATCTGCCGCCAATTCGCTCCAGGTGATCCGCTTCACGGGTCCGGTTTGCGCCACTGCAGCGGCCATTGTCAAAACAGTGAGAGCGAGAGTCGCGTAGATTCGCATGAGATCAGATCTCCAGAGAACCATCGTAGCGGGATCTTGTCGCGTCGGTTTTCGTAGACCTTAACCTCTTTCCAAGCAAACAGGACGCGTGGGAATGTGGCCGATCAAACTGAGAAATCTTTATGCACAAAATCATGATATTTGCCGCATTTATTTTCGCCGCTCTGTTTATTCCAGCGCGTGCCGATACATCAGTGATTTGCCGCGTTGCTGATCCCACCGGGACGCCGCTGAACATTCGGTTGCAACCAAACGGGGAGATCGTTGCGACGGCGCGCAATGGGGACATGATCCTAGTATTCAGAGGCGACGAAAAGCGAGACAATGATGGACGTATCTGGCTTTCCGTCGCACTCATGACCAGTGCGGTCCCGGACGGCTATGTCATCGGCTCATATGTTCGCTGCCCGTAGCGTTGCGCCCTCTTCTCGGCAACGCTGCTCCTTGCATGAGGCTGGGCACACGCCGAATGGCTTGGCGCTTCGCAGTCTTGGTGCACCTTCAAGATAGCTCACGGCAGATTCCTCGGAATCCAGAGGCGGGCTGCGAAGCCAACGAATGTCCGCTTTGGGTCATTCGCTACCGACCCATTCAGCGCCCATGCCGGCCTTTGTCCGCTATGCCTCCGATAGCGACCATTCAAGGCATGGGTCCGAATTGTCGCGAAGTGCCAAGGCAGAACTTTTCAGCAACTACCTAACTTAATCCACCTATCTTCGATGGCCCAATCTTATTTCGAGATTCTGGGCTTTCTGTCTCAAGGCTCCAACGGTTCTTTTCATCATTTTTGAGATTTTTGAAACTGGCGTTCTGGATTTCGAATGAGTCTTAAGCTCGGTAACGTCTTTCTTCGTCCAAGCACGCGGTCTTCGCTTCGCCATAAATTCCTCCATCAAACATCAAAGAGACGACTCAAGATCTAGCACAATAAATCTTTACGACCTATTGGACATTCACGATTGCCTGAGACTTATCGCCAGAAAGTTTCTAACAATAAGCTTGAGACTGGCTCAATGACGGTTAAGAGTCATTCGCATCATTTTCGCGATGTCCGTGCTAGGTCCGCTTTCCACCCGATAGCGACCGTTGTACACCCCAGGACAGACTGTAGCGTTGTGCCAATAGCGACCGAAGCGCTGAAATGCAGCGAATATGGCGAAGTGCCACGAATGGACATCGCGTGCGGGGTTACGGCCTGTCAACGAGTGATCGGCCCCCACTGAGTGGT
>PLBP01000015.1 GCA_003135415.1 Hyphomicrobiales bacterium | reverse complement strand
TCGCCGCGATATTTCGCGCCCGCGACCAAAGCGCCGAGATCGAGCGCCAGCAACTGTTTGTCCTTGAGGCTTTCCGGCACATCGCCGTTGATGATGCGGGTGGCAAGGCCCTCGACGATCGCGGTCTTNNCCGACGCCGGGCTCGCCGATCAACACCGGATTGTTCTTGGTGCGGCGGGACAGCACCTGAATGGTGCGGCGGATTTCGTCGTCGCGGCCGATTACCGGATCGAGCTTGCCGGCGCGCGCGGCTTCGGTGAGGTCGCGCGTGTAGCGCTTGAGCGCGTCATAGGCGTTTTCGGCCGTGGCCGAATCCGCCGTGCGGCCCTTGCGCAGTGCCTCGATCGCGGCGTTCAAGCCTTGCGGGGTCACACCCGCCTGTGCAAGGATTTTGCCGGCGTCGGAATTCTTTTCGATGGCGAGCGCGAGCAACAATCGCTCGACGGTGACGAAATTGTCGCCGGCTTTCTGGGCAGCCTTTTCGGCGGTGTCGAACACGCGCGCGAGCGAGGGCTCGAGATAAAGCTGGCCGGCTCCCCCGCCCTCGACCTTGGGGCGTTTCTTGAGCGCGGCCTCGACCTCGCGCAATGCCTCGCGCGAGCGCCCGCCCGAGCGGTCGATCAGGCCCGCCGCCAACCCTTCCGGGTCGTCCAAAAGAACTTTCAACAGATGATCGGAGGCGAATTGCTGATGCCCCTCGCGCAAAGCAAGGGATTGCGCCGACTGCACGAACCCGCGGGCGCGCTCGGTATATTTCTCGAAATCCATCGATATCTCCCAAAGGCCGCCGAAGGCGCTCCTTGGCGGGTCCCCGCAGGCGACCCGCCGGCCCAAATATGGGTATTGGCCGTATGGGACGGCAAGAGCTTTCGTCGTCGCCCGAAACCTCTTTATCGAAGCATAACGAGCTTGCAAAAAGAATGTTCAACAGCGAAGAAAAACCGTGATCCGCCTCGCTTCGATTTACCGCTATCCGGTCAAGGGGCTCACGCCCGAGCGCCTGCCGTCCGCCGACTTGCGCGCGGGCGAGGTGATCGCGGGTGACCGGCTCTATGCCATCGAAAACGGCCCTTCCGGCTTCGATCGAGAAGCGCCGCAATGGATGCCCAAGATCAAGTTCTTGTGCCTGATGCGCAATGCGAGGTTAGCGGCGTTCTCCGCCCACTATAACGACGGAACGACCATGCTCTCGATCGAGCGCGATGGAGAATTATTGGCGGCGGGCGATCTCAGGACGCCGGACGGGCGGGCTGCCATCGAGAATTTTTTCGAGACCTCGATGGCCTCGGAAAGACGCGGGGCTTTTCGTATTCTGGAAGCGCCCGGCCACAGCTTCTCGGATCTCGCCAAAAAAGTCGTCTCGATCATCAATCTCGATACGGTCGAGGATTTTTCCGGCGCCCTCGGCCAACAGGTGCACCCGCTGCGCTTCCGCGCGAATCTATATCTCGCGGGTCTGCCCGCTTGGTCGGAATTCGACCTCGTGGGAAAGACGCTCGCAATCGGCCAAGCGCGGTTGAAAATCGTCAAGCGCACCGAGCGTTGCGCCGCGACCGAAGTAAACCCCGAGACGGCGCTCCGCGACATCGACGTCCCGGAAATTCTATTGCGCCGCCGCGGCAACGTCGACTTCGGCATTTATGCCGAGGTCACGGCTACGGGAAAAATAGCGGAAGGCGATCCGGTCGAAATTCCAGCTTGAAGCTTATTCGCTGGGATCGCGCTGCCCGGCCGGAGGTCCACCTTCCGCCGGAGCGGAATTTTGATCGGGCGCGGGCGCCGCCGCAGGCTGGTGTTGTCCCTCACCCTGAGGGCCGCCGCGCTGCTCGAAATTCCCGCCCTGCTGCGGGCGAAAGTTTCGATTTCGGTTGCGATCGCGTCCATAGCGGCCGCCCCGGTCTCCCTGTTCGTTGTCGTAGCCGTTGCCTTGCGGCGTGCCTCCGCCGCCCGTGATGAAGGCGGGCAAGGCGCCTGTATTTTGTTCGCCGCCGCCGCGCTGCTGCGGGTAACCTTGGAAATTAGGTTGCGGCTGGGGCTGAGGCGGTTGCGGCCGATGTTGCTGCTGCGGCTGATGCTGCTGCGGCTGATGCTGCTGCGGCTGTTGTTGCTGCGCGACCGGCGCGCCGCCGGCGTAGGGCTGCGCATTCGGGTTGCCCGGTGCCGCTTCGTCTCCGTCATCCCCATCGTCGAATTCGTCGTCCGGACGCTGATAAGGCGGCTGCGGCGGTTGATGCGGATTTTGTTGCGCGAACTGGGCCTGCGCGGCGGCGATCAGGCGGAAGTAATGCTCGGCGTACTGCAAATAACCTTCCGCCGTTACCGGATCGCCCGAGGACTGGGCGTCGCGCGCGAGCTGGACGTATTTTTCGGCAATGTGGTGTGCCGTACCGCGCACCTTCACGTCCGGGCCGTTCGATTCGTAAACGCGGGTAAGTGGATTGTGCCCGCGATTGCGATTGCGGCCCCGCATGCGCTTCTGTTGTTGACCGTTTCTCATTTTCGAAAGTCTCTCTGTTCCGCGGCAAGCAGCCGCTTATTTCGTTCTCGCCATCCGCGTTCGAGCAAACGGCACGCCAATCCCGCTTTCGCCGAATTGCATTTCTTGAGTCGCGCGACTGCGTCGCGCAAGTGTTCCATGGTTGTCAATTCAAGAGTCCATTCGCGCCCAAGCGCAAGTCTCTCTTTCCGCGCCCCGGCACGGACGATCGCCTTTTGCTTCGCATATCGGTAGCCGCTATCCGCGCACCTTGCGAACTTCGATTGAAATATTTGACCCCAGA
Source organism: Hyphomicrobiales bacterium (assembly GCA_003135415.1). GTDB lineage: Bacteria > Pseudomonadota > Alphaproteobacteria > Rhizobiales > Xanthobacteraceae > Palsa-892. The sequence goes on along the minus strand of PLBP01000015.1, from coordinate 106,348 downwards.
GGTCTCGCCGGCATCCTCGCCAGGCGGATCGATTCTGGAACCGTTTTCGGTCCCCATACGCCGCTGACTTGTAGCTTGCGGCCTATGCCAAGTCGAATCCAAGGCGGACACTAATGCGGATCGGCCCCCCTTCCAAGCGTTTTTTTACGGCCGCGGCCGAAGCGTTAATGCGCGCGGGATTCCGGCAAGATCGAGGCGGCCGGGGCCGGCAACGAATAGTCCTACATCGCGCGTCAGATTTACGACCGCCGTTTCCTGTCCTCGTCCCAGTTCGAGAACCGCGACACCGTGGGCGTGAAGCAATCGAGCAAGACCCGAAACAATGGCGCGATAAGCATCCAAGCCATCGGCGCCGCCGTCGAGCGCCAGACGCGGATCGTGATCGCGCACTTCGCTCGAAAGCCGCGCGAATTCATGCGCGGCGATATAGGGCGGGTTGCAGACGACGAGGTCGAACTTCGCGTTCAGCGCTTCACCCCAATCGCCGCACGCGAAAGCGACCCGCGCACCGAGATCAAGCGCCTCGAGATTAGCGCGCGCAACGGCAAGCGTACCCTCGCTGCGATCGATGCCAAACCCGGACGAGCACGGACGCTCGACCAGGATGGCGGCGAGCAGCGCGCCCGAGCCTGTGCCGAGATCGAGCACGCGAAGCGGGGCGTTTCGATCTGGAAAAGCCGCGAGCGCCGCCTCGATCACGGTTTCGGTTTCGGGGCGCGGCACGAGCGTATCGGGCCCAAGACGAAATGACTGGCTCCAGAACTCTTTTCGTCCCACGATGCGCGCAATCGGTTCTCCGGCGAGCCGGCGTTCGACAAAGCCTTCGAGCCTGTGCCGGGCGCCTGCGGGCGCATTTGCCTTGGACTGGGCAAGGATCGCCGCATCTTCCGTGCCGAGCGCATGAGCAAGAAGAATTCGCGCATCCGATTCGGCGGACTCCACGCCGCCGCCGCGTAATTGCACCGCCGCCGATCGGCGTAACGCGCCAATCGATGTCTCGGGGTCCGCTCGCATGTCTTTCGCTACCTCAAGACGGATATTCATGCGCCGTCTTCCGCGGATAGCAACCTGGCTTGATGATCGGCGACCAGCGCATCGATCAATTCGCCGAGCGCTTCGCCTTCGAGAATGAGTGGAAGCTTATGCAGTGCGAGGCCGATGCGATGATCGGTCACGCGTGCCTGCGGAAAATTATAGGTGCGGATGCGCTGCGAGCGATCGCCCGACCCGACCAGTCCACGCCGCTCGGCGGCACGCGCCGCGTCTTGCTTCTGCCGCTCCATATCGTAGAGCCGCGAGCGCAGAATCGCCATTGCGCGCGCGCGGTTGCGATGCTGCGAGCGCTCGTCCTGCACGAAGACGACGATGTCGCTTGGGATGTGCGTGATGCGCACGGCCGATTCGGTCTTGTTCACATGCTGGCCGCCGGCGCCACCCGCGCGCATGGTCTCGATCCGCAGATCCCCGTCATTGATCTTGACGTCCACCTCGTCCGCTTCCGGCAGCACCGCGACCGTCGCGGCGGACGTATGAATCCGGCCCGAAGTCTCGGTATCCGGCACGCGCTGCACGCGGTGCACGCCCGATTCGAATTTGAGCTTGGAGTAGGCGCCCTTGCCGCGCACGGCTGCGATCACCTCCTTGTAGCCGCCGACCGCGCCTTCGCTCGCCGAAACAAGTTCGACTTTCCAACCCTGCAACGCGGCGTAGCGTTCATACATGCGGAAGAGATCGCCCGCGAAAAGTGCCGCTTCGTCACCGCCGGTGCCGGCGCGGACTTCAAGAATGACGTCGCGCTCGTCCATCGTATCCTTTGGAATCAGGGCTACGCGTAATTTGTCTTCGAGCGCGGTAACCCGGCGCGTGAGTTCGGATTTTTCATCGCCCGCGAGCCGCGCCATTCCCGGCTCGGTGTTCGGATCGGCGAGAAGCGCCTCGGCATCGGCAAGCTCTGCCTGCGCCTCTTTCAACGCGCGCACGCTTTCGACAACCGGCGTAAGCTCGGAGAACTCGCGCGAAAGCTTCACGAAAGTGTCGCGGCCGAGGTTGGTCGAAAGCTCCTTCTCCACCGCCGCATGGCGGGCGAGCAGCGCATCCAATCTCGAAGCGGGCAACATGGGCGGCGCTCAGACCGGGATGCCGGCGCTCGCCGCGAAGGCGCTCAGCCGTTCGCGGATCGATGCCTTGCCCGCCTTGTGCGTGAGCAGCGGATCAAGAACCGCCGCCGCCTTGCCGACGTCGAGCTCCAGAATCATCGCCTTTACCGGCCCGATAGCGGCGGGCGAGAGCGAAAGCGTGCGAAAACCCGCGGCAATCAGCGCGAGCGCCTCCAGCGGCCGTGATGCGAGTTCGCCGCAGAGCGCGATCGGCTTGTTGTACTCGCGGCCCTTTTCGACAATCTGTTTCAGCGCGCGCAGCACCGGCGCCGATATCGGGTCGAAGCGGCCGGAAACCCGCGCGTTGCTGCGGTCGGCGGCGAACAGAAATTGCACGAGATCGTTCGAGCCGACCGAAAGAAAGTCGACGCGAGGCAGAATGTCGTCGAGCGCAAAAAGGAGCGAGGGCACTTCGATCATCGCGCCGACCTGGATCGTCTCCGGCAAATCGTGTTTGTGCCTCCGCAAATGCGTGAGCTCCTTTTCCAATAGGGCACGGGCCTGATCGAATTCGGCGACGGTCGCGACCATCGGGAACATGATGCGCAACTCCTGACCCGGCGCCGATTCCAGCAGCGCGCGCAATTGGCTCCGCAGCAGCCCAGGACGATCGAGGCTGAGCCGGATGGCACGCCAGCCGAGCGCGGGATTTTCCTCCTCGATGCTACGCATATAGGGCAGAAGCTTGTCACCGCCGACATCGAGCGTACGGAAAGTGACCGGCTTGCCGCCGGCGGCGTCCAGCACCGAGCGATAAAAACGCGCCTGCTCGCTCGCGCGCGGCAAGGTCGCCGCCACCATGAATTGCAATTCGGTGCGAAAGAGACCGATGCCGTCGGCGCCGGTCTCGCTGATGTGCGGAAGATCGACGAGAAGGCCCGCATTGATGAAGAGATTGACGCGCTCGCCGTCCTTGGTCACCGCCGGGCGGTCGCGCAATTCGGCGTATTGCGCTTGCCGCCGCGCGCGGAGCCGCACCTTTTCGGCATAGGCCCGCTCAAGATCCGGCATTGGCCGGGCGTGAACCTCGCCTGCGTCGCCATCGACGATGATCGCATCCAAGGGGTCGACTAGGCCGACCGCGTTCGCGACTTGCCCCACCGCGGGCACCCCGATCGCGCGGGCGACGATCGCCACGTGGCTCGTCGGCGCCCCCTCTTCCAGCACCACGCCGCGCAGCCGCGTGCGGTCGTAATCCAACAGCGCCGCCGGGCTCATATTGCGCGCGACCAAAATCGCGTTCTCCGGCAGCTCCGTGCGCTTCGGCGCATTCTCCTCGCCGAGAAGCTCGCGCATCAGCCGGTTGGCGAGATCGTCGAGATCGTGCAGGCGCTCGCGCAGGAACGGATCGGTCTGGCGCATCATGCGCGCGCGCGTGTCGGATTGAACGCGCTCGACCGCCGCCTCCGCCGTGAGGCCCGTCATGACCGCCTCGCGCATCTTATGCAACCAGCCGCGATCGTGCGCGAACATGCGATAGGTCTCGAGCACGTCCCGGTGCTCGCCGGCGCGCGCGACCCCTTCTTCCTCAAGCATCACGTCGATTGTCGCCCGCAGCGTGTCGATCGCCTGATCGAGGCGTTGCTGCTCCTTCTGCAAGTCGTCGGCGATGAAATTCTTCACGAAGACGCGCGGCTCGTGCAGTACGACATAGCCGAGCCCGATGCCGTCGGAGAGCGTCTCGCCTTTCGCATGAACCGGCCGGCGAGCGGCGGGCTCGGCGCCGGGCTTGGCGAGCGCCGTCAATTCGCCCGAGGCGATCATCTCGGCGAGCACCATCGCCGTCGTCTGCAGCGCCTCGATTTCTTCCTCGCTGTAGGTCCGGTGCGCGCGGTTCTGCACGACGAGAACGCCGAGCGTGTTGCCGGCGCGCAGAACCGGCACGCCGAGGAAGGAGTGATAAATTTCTTCGCCCGTCTCCGGCTTGTAGGAGAAGGCCGGATGCGCCTGCGCGTTGGGCAAATTCAAAGGCGCCGCCTCTTTCGCCACGAGGCCGACGAGACCCTCACCCGCGCGCAGCACGGTTAAATGCACGGCCTTCCGGCTCAACCCTTCGGTGGCGTAAAGCTCGAGGCTCCCGTCCACGCGCAGAACGTAAACGGAGCAGACCTCCGCCACCATGTTGGCGGCGATCATCACCACGATCTTGTCGAGGCGTTCCTGCGCGCTGACCGGCTCCGCCATCACTTCGCGGAGCCGTCTCAGAAGTACGCGCGGACCGCCGAGCGCGCCACGCATGGGCCGCATCCCTTCCCGGGCGCCGCGCGGCCCGGCTGGAGGTTACAGGAAACGCACGAGTGCTTTCCCGCGCGCTACCGATCGAGTCCGTATAGCGAATGCAAAGTCCGTACCGCAAGCTCGGTATAGGCGGCATCGATCAGGATCGAGATTTTGATCTCGGAGGTCGAAATCGCGCGGATATTGATGCTCTTGTCCGCCAGCGCCTTGAAGGCACGGGCCGCAACGCCGGCGTGCGTCCGCATGCCGACGCCGATGATCGAGACCTTTCCCACATCGGCGGCGCCCTCCATCGACTTGAAACCGACCGCCACCTGGACCGTCTTCAGCGCTTGCTTGGCCCGCTCATAATCGACCGCCGGCACTGTAAAGGTGATGTCGGTAAAGCCATCCGCCGAAATATTTTGCACGATCATGTCGACGTTGATGTTCGCTTCCGCCAGCGGCCCGAATAGCGACGCCGCGATGCCGGGCTTGTCGGCAAGACGCCGGATCGAGATTTGCGCATCGTCCTTTGAGAAGGCGATGCCGGTGACGACCTGACTTTCCAAAATCTCCTCCTCATCGCAAATGAGCGTACCGATCGGCTCGTTCCGCCGGTCGAGCTTCTGCTTCTCGGGATCCTCGAAACTCGATCGCACGAACATCCGCACCTTTTGCTGCATCGCGAGTTCGACCGAGCGAACCTGCAGGACCTTGGCGCCGAGCGATGCCATCTCTAACATCTCTTCGAATGCGACCTTCTCGAGCCGCTTGGCCTTTTCGACCACATTCGGGTCAGTCGTATAGACGCCATCGACGTCGGTATAGATGTCGCAGCGGTCGGCATGGATCGCCGCCGCGATCGCGACCGCGCTTGTATCGGAGCCGCCGCGGCCGAAGGTGGTAATGCGGCCCGACTCCTTGTGAATGCCTTGGAAGCCGGAAATGACCGCGACCTCGTGCCGCTCCCGGAAACGCTTGATCAATTCCTCGCCGTTCACGCCGACGATGTGCGCGCCCGCGTGCGCGCCATCGGAATAAATCGGGATCTGCCAGCCCTGCCAGGAGCGCGCGGTGACCCCCATTTCCTGCAAGACGATTGCGAGCAGGCCGGACGTGACCTGTTCGCCGGACGCCACCACGGTGTCGTACTCGCGCGCATCGTGCAGGATCGATGCCTCACGGCACCAGTTAACGAGCTGATTGGTGGTGCCCGCCATCGCCGAGACCACGACCGCAATGTCGTGCCCCGCGTCGACCTCACGCTTGACGTGGCGGGCGACGTTGCGGATGCGTTCGATATCGGCGACCGAAGTGCCGCCGAATTTCATGACGAGCCGGGCCATGTGGCGCGCGTATCCCTGACAAACGCGGGTAGAGAAGCCTCTTCCCCGCGAAGGCGCGTATAGATACAGGCGCTCGCTATGGCCCGCAACGCTGTCAGGCGCTAAGAACACGTGCATGGTGAAAGCCCCGGCAGGAGAGCGTACGAGCGTTGATCGCGACGAGGTCGCCCGGTTCGCGGCGCTCGCCGACGAGTGGTGGAACCCGCGCGGCAAGATGGCGCCGCTGCACAAGTTCAATCCGGTACGGCTCGGCTTTATTCGTGATCAGGCCTGCGCGCAGTTCGGCCGCGATGCCAAGGCGCTCGATTGCTTGACGGGATTGACGTTTCTCGATGTCGGCTGCGGCGGCGGGATCGTATCCGAGCCGCTCGCGCGCCTCGGCGGCAAGGTCACCGGCATCGATCCGGCCGGGGAGAATATCGAGGTCGCGAGACTACACGCGGAGAAAAGCGATCTCGCGATCGACTACCGCGCGACGACCGTGGAGGCGCTGGCCGGAACGCCCGCCGCCTTCGATGTCGTGATCGCCTCGGAAGTCGTCGAGCATGTCTCCGACTTGAATTTCTTCATCGGGCGCTGCGCGGCACTGGTGAAGCCGGGTGGATTGCTGATCGTCACCACCATCAACCGCACCCTCAAGAGCTTCGCACTCGCCATTGTCGGTGCCGAATACGTTCTCCGCTGGCTTCCCGTCGGCACCCATCGCTGGGAAAAACTCGTCACCCCCGGCGAGCTCGAAGCCGCGCTCAAAGCGGGTGGCCTCGCAATCGCCGAGGAAAGCGGAATCATATACGACCTTTTCCGCGACGAGTGGCGCCGCTCCGACGACATGGACGTGAATTACATGTTCGCGGCCGAGAAAAGGCGCACTTAAAACTCCCCGCCAAGCGAACGGAGAATTCGAATGATCGCGGCGGGCTGGCTCTGGGCGGTCTTCACCGTCATCGCCTCGATCGGGCAGACGGCGCGGAACGCCATGCAGCGCGAGCTCACGCGCATCGTCGGCACCGTCGGCGCGACACTCGTGCGGTTTCTCTTCGGCCTCCCTTTCGGAATTCTGTTTCTCGCCGGCGTCGCCTATTGGCTCGGAAAACCGCTGCCCGCCCCAAACCCCGCTTTTCTCGCCTGGGATACGCTCGGCGCGGTGACGCAAATCAGCGGAACGGCGCTGATGCTCTTGGCGATGAACGAGCGCTCTTTTGTGGTCACGACCGCCTATCTCAAGACCGAGCCCGTGCTCGTCGCGATGTTCGGCTTCGTCTTTCTCGGCGACCGGCTGAACGCGCACACCGTGCTCGCGATCTTCGTCGCGACGATCGGCGTGATGATGATGTCGTGGGCGAAGGGCGCGGCTTCCGCGTCGATCCGACCCCTCTTGTTCGGGATCGGTGCGGCTGCCCTATTCGGTATTTCCGCCGTCGGCTTTCGCGGCGCGATTCTATCGCTTGAGGCGCCATCTTTCGTGATGGCCGCGACGTTCTCGCTCGCGATCGGGCTTATGATCCAGACCGCACTGCTTTCCGTCTATCTCGCGCTGTTCGATCGCAAGAGCCTATTCGCGATTATCCGCGAATGGCGGCCGTCGCTGTTCGCGGGTTTCATGGGGGCTGCCGGATCGCAGTTCTGGTTTCTCGCCTTCGCGCTGACGACCGCGGCCAATGTGCGTACGCTCGCGCTGATCGAAGTGCTGTTCGCGCAAATCATCTCGCGCCGGCTTTTCGACCAGAAAAGCACCCCGCGGGAAATCATCGGAATCGCGCTCGTGGTGGCGGGAATCGCGTTTCTACTATGGACGCACTGAGGCGGCTGTTCAGTTCCGGTCTTCCGGCAGGATCGGCAGCGGCTGCACTTCCACACCTTCCTCGATGAGCGAACGTACTTCTTCTGGTTTAGCGTCGCCGTAGATCGAGCGCTTCTCGGTTTCGCCGTAATGCATTTCGCGCGCAAGCTTGGGAAATTGTCCGCCGACATGCTCGGCATTCTGCTTCACATGCTCGCGCAAGGATTTCAGCATGGCCCGCGTCTCGCGATCTTTGTCAGAGAGAAGCACCGCCGGCTGACGCCCGGCATCCGGCGCCTGATCTGGCTTACGCGTCGAAGAAATAAGCGACGGCGCCATGATTGCCTTTTCGACCTTGGTCGAATCGCAAACCGGACAGGCGACAAGTTTGCGTTTCATCTGCGTGTCGCAGGCTTTCGAATTCGAAAACCAGCTTTCGAACTCATGGCCGGCGGCGCAAACGAGGCTGTAGCGGATCAAGATGCTTTGCCGACGAGATGCAGCCGCGGCTTTTCGACGGGTGCCACCTCGAACCGCCGGCCGTGCTGCAACGAGGGGATGCGTCCACGTGCCTCGGCAACAAGTGCAGGATCAATTTCAGCCATGATGACGCCGGGCTCAACGCCACCTTCGGCGATCACGCGCCCCCAAGGGTCGACCACGAGACTATGGCCGAATGTATTGCGGCCATTTTCATGGACGCCTCCCTGCGCCGCGGCGAGCACGAACGAGCCTGTTTCGATCGCGCGCGCGCGCATCAAGACATGCCAGTGCGCTTCACCGGTCTGCTTCGTGAAGGCGGAAGGAATGGCGATGAAATCGGCGCCCGCTTCCGCTAGCGCGCGATAGAGCGCGGGAAACCGCAAATCGTAGCAAACGCTGAGGCCCAGCCGCCCCCACGGAAGATCGGCGAGCATCGCGGTGTCGCCGGGACGATAAGTGTTCGACTCGCGATAGTTCTCGCCGTCCGCAAGTTCGACGTCGAAAAGATGGATCTTGTCGTAGCGCGCGGTGATCTCGCCTTGCGGATCGATGAGCAGGCCGCGGTTCGCGGCCTTTTCGGATGTCGCCTTCACCGCGAGCGAGCCGATATGGAAGAAGATCTTCAGTTCGCGCGCGAGCTCGCGGAAAGCGGCGAGCGCGGGATCGCGTTCTTCCTCGACGATGGTGGCGAAGAGCGCCTTGCGGTTCCGCTCCATGAGATTCGTCATCTCGGGCGTCTGCACATAGTCGGCGCCACTCGTCTTCGCCTCGCGCACGAGTTTCGCTGCGGCGTCGATATTCGCCTCGACCGAGCGGCTAGCGCGGAGCTGGATCAGGCCGGCACGAAATGTCCTGGAGGACGCCATGGGCTTTCCCTCGAATGCTGGTCGCATCATAGGGTCGATCAAGCCTGATCGACAACCCGTGCCAGCACTAAGACATCGACGCGCGCCGCCCCCGCCCGCAAAAGAGCCTTGGTGCAAGCGTCGACCGTGGCGCCCGTGGTCAAAATATCGTCAACGAGTACGAGCTTTTTGCCCTTCACTTCGACACGAGACGCCTTCGGCACTTCGAAGGCGCCTTGCACGTTGCGGGTGCGTTCCTTGCGCGCAAGACCGAATTGCGGCGGCGTCGCCCGCGCACGCGAGAGCAGATGATCGGTGGCCGGCACGCCGGAAAATTTGGATACGGCACGAGCGAGCGCGGACGATTGATTGAACCGTCGCTGCCAGAGCCGCGTCCAGTGGAGCGGCACCGGCATCAGCACATCGGCGTCGGCGAGAAGCTCGGCACCCGCCCGTGTCATCCAGCGCGCGAACGCATGCACGAGATCGAGCCGGTCACCATATTTGAGCATATGCATAAGGTCGCGAACGACGTCGCCATAGCGCGCAACCGCGCGCGCCCTCCCATAGGCCGGCGGTTCAGCCAACGCCGCGGGCGAAATCAATGAGCCGCCATAATCGCTCGGAAACGGCGTGCCGAGCCGTTCGCAATAGGGCCGCTCGATAAACCCCGCACCGATCCAGCATTGCGGACAAAGGCCGCCTCCTTCGCCCACCGGCGTCCGGCAGGCGAGACAGGTCGGTGGCAAAATGACATCGACAACGAAACGGCCGAGCTTTCCGAACAGGCTCCCGATCGAACGGCGCGGACCCGGCGTTTCGGCTTCGGTCTCGGCGATGGTCATTTGTAGAGAGTACGCGCTCCGTCCATGATCGTCACCACCATGGCCGCCCCCCGCCTGTTCGACCGCAAACTCGTGCTTACCCGCCGCATCCGGGCGCTGCGAGAGGGGGCGGAAACATTTCTCTTAGATGCGACGGCGGGGGAGTTGGTCGAGCGCCTTTCTGCGGTGAAACGGCGCTTCGCGCTCGCGCTCGATCTCGGCACGCCGGGCGATGCGCTCGCGGCGGCACTTCAACAAAGCGGCCAGATCGACTGCGTCATTGTTAGCGAGCCGCTCGTGGGCTTTCGTGTCGCTCGCTTACCGCGCGTTGCCGCCGACGAGGAGGCGCTACCGTTCGGGGACGAGACGCTTGATCTCGTCGTATCGGCTTTATCGCTGCAGTGGGTGAACGACCTGCCCGGCACGTTTGCGCAGGTTCGTCGCGCGCTGAAACCCGACGGGCTTTTCCTCGCCGCCTTGATCGGCGGCGAAACGCTCGGTGAATTACGGGAAAGCCTCGCTATCGCCGAATCCGAGATGGCGGGGGGCGCGAGCCCACGCGTCTCGCCATTCATTGACGTGCGCACGCTCGGCTCTCTCCTGCAGCGCGCGGGCTTCGCGCTGCCGGTGACGGATGTCGAGCGCATGACCGTGCGCTACCGAAACGCGCGCGCGCTGTTGCGCGATTTGCGGCGCATGGGTGCGGCCAACGCGCTCGCCGAGCGTAGCCACAAACCATTGAGACGCGCGGTTCTTGCCCGCGCGGAAGAAATTTACGCCGAGCGCTTCGCCGATCCGGACGGGCGTCTCCGCGCCACCTTCGATGTGATGTGGCTTTCGGCCTGGGCGCCGCACGAGAGTCAGCAGAAGCCGTTGAAACCGGGCTCGGCTAAAATGCGGCTTGCCGACGCGCTCGGCACGCGCGAGCAGTCCGCTGGCGAAAAAACCGGACGCCGGCCGCGCTAAGGAGTACCGCGCCTCGGCCCTGCTCGACTTTCATCTTGCTGGCGTTGCGACCAGCTCGACAATGTACGGGATCAGCGGCTTGTCCGCGGGCGGCATCGGATAATTCTTTAGTTGCGACGGCCGCACCCAGGCGATTTCCTGCGCTTCCCTCGCCTCCACGATCCCCTGCCAGCGCCGGCAGACATAGAGCGGCATCAGAAGGTGGAATTCCTCGTAGGCGTGACTGGCGAAGGTTAGCGGCGCGAGACAATCCTCACTCACGGCGATGCCGAGCTCTTCCCCGAGCTCTCGAATCAGCGTGTCCTCGGGCCGCTCGCCTCGTTCCATCTTGCCGCCCGGAAACTCCCACAGGCCTTCCATCGGCTTGCCGGCCGGACGGCGGGTGAGCAACACGCGTCCGTCGGAATCGATCAACGCGCAGGCGGCGACGAGCACGAGCTTCACGGGCGAAACTCTCGGCGCACCGGCTCAGCTCCGGTAATCGCCGTTGATGGCGACATATTCCTTGGTGAGATCGCAAGTGAGCACGCGGTCGGTGCCGCGCCCGAGGCCGAGATCGACCGTGAGATCGATCACATGGCCTTTCATGTAGGCGGACACTTCGGCCTCGTCATAGGCGGGATCGCGCGCGCCCTTGGCCGCGACACGAATATCGCCGAACCAGATCGCGAGCCTGTCGCGCTCGGCGGGCTCGCCCGCCTTGCCGACCGCCATGACGACCCGGCCCCAATTCGCGTCTTCGCCCGCGATCGCGGTTTTTACCAGCGGAGAATTCGCGATCGAAAGCGCGACGCGACGCGCGGATTTTTTGGAAACGGCACCCTTGACCGTAATCCGCACGAGCTTGCGGGCACCTTCGCCGTCGCGCGCGATCTGCTCGGAGAGATCGGCCAGCACACCGTGCAGCGCCCGGCGAAAATCCTTGAGCCGCCCGTCGCTCGCGCTTGAAATCCTTGGGGCGCCCGATTTTGCCGCGGCTCCGGTCGCGAACAGAAGCAGCGTATCCGAAGTCGAAGTGTCGCCGTCGATCGTGACCGCGTTGAACGTATCGTCGACTTCGCTTTTCAACAGCGCGCGCAACGCGGACGCGCTGATGGGGGCGTCGGTAAAGACGAAGGCAAGCATCGTGGCCATGTCGGGGGCGATCATGCCGGCGCCCTTGGCGAAGCCGTTGATGCGCACCGTCGCCTTGCCAAGCTTCGCACTTGCCGTGGCGAGCTTCGGGAATGTGTCGGTAGTCATGATCGCCTGCGCGGCTTCCAACCACGCTCCGGGCTTGGCGGCGGCGACAAGGCCGTCCATCACGCCGTCGAATTGCGTGGCCTTGAGCGGCTCGCCGATCACGCCGGTCGAGGCGAGAAAAACCTCGCCTGGCTTGCACTGCGACGCCCGTGCCGCGAGGGCCGCGGTGAATCTCGTCGCCTCGCGCCCGTTCTTTCCGGTGAAGGCATTGGCATTGCCCGAATTGACGACGAGCGCGCGGGCCTTCCCCGCTTTCAATTTTTCGCGGCACCATTCGACCGGCGCCGATGGACATTTCGAGCGCGTCAGCACCCCCGCGACGCTGGTGCCAGGATCGAAAAGCGCGAGCAGCACATCGGTGCGGCCGGCATAGCGAATGCCGGCTGCGGCGGTGGCTAACCTCACGCCGGCAAGCGGCGGCAGGCCCGGAACCGCGGCGGGTGCGAGCGGCGAAACCGTCCCCACGAAAGGATTACTGTTTTTTATCGCCGGCGGCCGGCGGGGTGCTCTCGGTCAGACGCTCGATCTTGGCGCCTTGACGCGCCTTGGTGACGAGGTCCTCGTTCGCCTTCTGCACCAGCACGACCTTGATGCGATCCTTCACCGTATCGAAGGCAGGCGGCTTGCGCTCGCGCTTGTCCTCGACCTTGATGACGTGCCACCCGAACTGGCTCTTCACTGGATTGGAAATCTTGCCCTTTTCGAGCTTGAAGGCGGCCTCGCCGAATTCGGGAACGACCTGGTCCTTGGTGATGTAGCCGAGATCGCCGCCGTCGGAGCCGGGGTCTTTCGACACTTCCTTCGCAAGCTGCGCGAAATCCGCCCCGCCTTTGAGCTTGGCGACCACGTCCTTCGCCTGCGCATCGGTCTCGACCAGGATGTGGCGCGCGTGCACCTCGTTCTGCGGCTTCAAATTCTCGTCATAGAATTTCTTGATGTCTTTATCGCTGATGGACGACTTCGATTCCTGTTCGAGCAAAGCTTCGACCAGCACTTTCTTGCGCGCGAAGGCCATCTTTAGCGGGAATGCCGGCGCCTGATCGATCTTCTTTGCCTCTGCCGCGCGCGAGAGCACGTTGATGTCGATGAGATAGGAGAGCAACGCGTCGCGCCGCTGGTCGCCTTGCACCGGCGGAAGGCTGCCGCCAATATCGGCCTCGGCCATGGCGAGGTCGCTTTGGTGAATTTCCACCCCGTCGACGCGCGCGAGCACCGGATCATTGGCGGCCTCGGCGAAGGCAAGCTGCGGGGTCGCGGCAATAAAAGAAGCGGCAATCGCAAGTAGCGGCAATCGGCGAAAGAGCATAGCAAAATCCCTGGATGAACGCCGGTTTGGCGCGGCCGAAAAGTGGCGCAAGCCTGTGTCCGAAGCAAGGCCATTCAGAATCGGCTGCATTCATCAGAAATCGGCTACATTGACAAGGCCTAGAGCGGTCCATATCTCTCCGCCAACTTCTCCGAAACCCGCGCGACTTGGACCTCGGTATGATCGGCGCGCTCGCCCGTAAATTCTTCGGCTCGGCCAATGACCGGCGCCTAAAGCCTTATTATCCCTTGGTCGACGCGATCAATGCGCTCGAGCCCGAGATCGAGAAGCTCAGCGACGAGGAATTGCGCGGGCGCACCGAGGAATTCCGCCGGCAGATCGCCGCCGGCACCTCCCTCGACGATCTTCTCGTTCCCGCCTTCGCGACCGTCCGCGAAGCCGGAAAGCGCACCCTCGGCCAGCGCCATTTCGACATGCAGCTGCTCGGCGGCATGGTGCTGCACGAAGGCGCGATCGCCGAAATGAAGACCGGCGAAGGCAAGACGCTGGTCGCGACACTGCCTGTTTACCTGAACGCGCTCGCAGGCCAGGGCGTGCATGTCGTCACCGTCAACGACTACCTCGCCCGCCGCGACTCCGAGTGGATGGGACAGATTTACCAATTCCTCGGCCTCAAAGTCGGCGTCATCGTCCACGGCATCGACGACGATCAGCGGCGCGAGGCCTACGCCTGCGACGTCACCTACGGCACCAACAACGAACTCGGCTTCGATTATCTCCGCGACAACATGAAGTACGAGCTGTCGCAGATGGTGCAGCGTGGACATTCCTACGCCATCGTCGACGAAGTCGATTCGATCCTGGTCGACGAAGCGCGGACGCCGCTCATCATTTCGGGCCCGCTCGACGACCGCTCCGACTTCTACAACAACATCGACGCCTTCGTGCCGCCGCTCGACAAGTCCGATTACGAGGTCGACGAGAAGCAGCGCTCGGTGGCCATGACCGAGGTCGGCATGGAAAGGATGGAGCAGGCGCTGCGCAATGCCGAGCTCCTGAAGTCGGATCATCTCTACGACATCGAAAACGTCTCGGTCGTCCACCACGTCAATCAGGCGCTCCGCGCGCACAAGCTGTTCCAGCGCGACCGCGATTACATCGTGCGGAACGACGAGGTCGTCATCATCGACGAGTTCACTGGCCGCATGATGCCGGGCCGGCGCTATTCGGAAGGCCTGCATCAGGCACTTGAGGCGAAGGAACACGTCGCGATCCAACCCGAGAACCAGACGCTCGCCTCGATTACCTTCCAGAATTACTTCCGCATGTACAAAAAACTCGCCGGCATGACCGGTACCGCGCTCACCGAAGCCGACGAGTTCATGGACATCTACCGGCTCGAAGTCATCGAGATCCCGACCAACCGGCCGATGGTGCGCGACGACCAAGATGATGAAGTCTACAAGACGGCGAATGAAAAATACCGCGCGATCATCGAGCTGATTAAAGAATGTAAAGAGCGCGGCCAGCCCGTGCTCGTCGGCACGGTTTCGATCGAGAAGTCCGAAAGCCTCGCCGAATTGCTCCGCCAGGAAGGCTGGGAGCAACACGATTTCTCCGATCCCGACGCCTTCGCCACGCTCTATAGCGGCGACGATGGCGCGGCGAAGTCGAAGGTGTTCGCGGTCTTGAACGCGCGCTACCACGAACAGGAAGCCTACATCATCGGCCAGGCCGGCATTCCCGGGGCGATCACCATCGCCACCAATATGGCCGGCCGCGGCACCGACATTCAGCTCGGCGGCAACGCCGATATGCGGATCAAGCAGGAAATCAAGGACGTGTCGGACGCCGAACGCGATCGCCTCGCCGGCGAAATCCGCGCGCAGGTCGCACGGCTGAAGGATAAAGCGCTCGCCGCCGGCGGCCTGTTCGTGCTCGGCACTGAGCGGCACGAGGCGCGGCGCATCGACAACCAACTGCGTGGCCGTTCCGGCCGCCAGGGCGATCCCGGCCGCTCGCGCTTCTTCCTTTCGCTCGAAGACGACCTCATGCGCATCTTCGGGTCGGATCAACTCGGCAACATGCTGACCAAGCTCGGCCTGAAGGAGAACGAGGCGATCGTTCATCCATGGATCAACAAGGCGCTCGAAAAGGCGCAAGGCAAGGTCGAGGCGCGCAACTTCGACATCCGCAAGAACCTCTTGAAATACGACGACGTGATGAACGACCAGCGCAAGGTCATCTTCGAGCAGCGCATCGAGCTGATGCAGGAAGCGGATGTCTCGAGCACGGTCGGCGACATGCGCTATTCGGTGATCGAGGATCTCGTCGGTAAGCATATTCCCGAGAACGCCTATCCCGAGCAGTGGGACGCCAAGGGCTTGAAGGAGTCGGTGGAGGAAGTCCTCACCTTGCAGCTGCCGATCGACGAGTGGGTGAAGGAAGAAGGCATCGCCGAGGAAGAGGTGCGCGAGCGCATAGCGCGCGCGGCCGACGAGCACATGGCCGGCAAAGTCGCTAAATACGGCGCCGACATCATGCGCTATGTCGAAAAATCGGTTCTTCTACAGACGATCGACCATTTGTGGCGCGAGCATCTCGTGATGCTCGAACATTTGCGCCAAGTCATTGGCCTCCGCGGCTACGGTCAGCGCGATCCGCTGAACGAATACAAGTCGGAGGCCTTCAGCCTGTTCGACACGCTGCTCACTCGCCTGCGCGAGGCGGTCTCCGCCCGGCTGATGCGCGTCGAAGTCATGAGCCAGCCGCCGCCGATGGAGCCATTGCCGCCCATGCAGGCGCACCACGTTAACCCGCTTACCGGTGAGGACGAATTGTCGCTCGCGCCCGCGCAGATCGAGACGCAGTCCGCGATGGCGGCAAGCTCGCCGAATCCGGTTTCGCGCAATACGAACGATCCCGCGAGCTGGGGCAAAGTAGGAAGAAACGAGCTGTGTCCGTGCGGCTCCGGCAAGAAATACAAGCACTGCCACGGCCGGCTAGGCTAAAGCGCCGTCCACCCCGCGGGGTGATCTTCTCGATACGTAACGGATTTTAACGGTAGGAAAGGCCGCCCGCGCCCAGAATGGGCGTCGCACCTTTCATGGTGCCGGTGTCGGGAGCGGCGTCCTGCGCGGGTTTTGCAGCCGGGATCGCCTTGGCCGCCGGCGAATCATGCGGGGCAGGCTGCTGCGCCACCGGCTGCACCTTCGGCTGAGAACCGGCATTCGCCGGCTGTTTCTGATCGTCGCTCTTGCGGCTAATCCCAAGCCAAGCACCGAGCTTGCTGAGCCGGCTTGGCTGCGCGGGCGCGCTCGCCGTCTTGCGCGGATCGCCCGACGACGTCGGCACCGTCTCCTTCGCGGCAACGATCGGCGCGTCTTTCGGCGTCGAGGACGTTACATCCGGGTGCGCCGCCTCCGGTGCCGTTTGCGGATTGGACGGCAGCGAAACCGCGCGTTGATCGTTCAGCGGATTGCGCTCCGGGAACTTCGCGGCGAACACCGGATTCATCCCCCCATCGCGATAGGTGAGAACCGGCGCGGTCTTGACGCCGCGAGAAACGAGCGCGGAAAATTCCTTGTTGTCGGCGTCCCGTTTCGCTTTCACCGCCTCGACGATTTCAACCGGCTGATCGTAAACGGGGCAGCTCCGTTGCGGATTGAACGACTGCGCGGGGTCGAAGGGAATAGCATTGAACACGTAGCGCTTGTCGCAGACTTCGACTTTCGGCTCCTGCCGCGTCACTTCGAAATGATCGTTGCCTTCCTTCAACATGCGCCAGAAGGCCATGTTCGGATTGTCGCGATGCTTCGCCATGTTCGTGGCCGTCATGCGGAACGGATAGGCCTGCACCTGAAAGGCGCGCTGGCCGCCGTCGAACGACTCGCGCGCAAGCGCGAAGATTTCGCCGATCTGGTCGTCGGTCATGGCGTAGCAGCCGGAAGAAGAACAATCGCCGTGCACCATCAGGTTCGCGCCGGAACGGCCAAGCGCTCTATCGAAGGCGTTCGGAAATCCCATGTTGAAGGCGAGGTAATAAGCCGAGTTCGGATTCATCAGCCCGGGCGAGATCATGTAGAAGCCCTCGGGCGCTTGACGATCGCCCTGTTTCACCTTCGGGCCGAGCTCGCCCGACCAGCGGCAGATGGGATACGTCTTGAGGAGGTCGTACTGACCTTCCTTCGTCTGCTTCCAGACTTCGAGTTCCGAATCTTCCTTAAAGATGCGAACGAGGATCGGCGTTTCCTTCGCCATTCCCTTGCGCTCGATGGTCTCGACCATTTCGTTGGAAAGAGGACGCGTCGCCTTCTCGCCGACCAGCATGCCTCCGCCCGGGAGGCATCCCGAGAGCGCAAGCGCGCAGCCCGCGACCATCAGCGCGGCGCGCAAACGGAAATACATGGGACGGCCCAATGCGATACTCCTGAGCCCGTAAAAATCACCCGCCATGATTGACTAAATCGTTACCCTTGACGTGGGGTTACCGCAAGCGCGGAAAGCCCTTTGTTCCGGCCATCGTGAACGGCCGGGAATCGGCCTCAAGCCTCAAAGATTGCGGCCAATCGCGAGGAATTTTTGTTGCCGGCGTGCCTTTATTTCCTCGCGCGATAAGCCTTTCAGACCGCCAAGGGCTCCGGCGATCGCCTCGCCGGTGGCGGCAATCGTGGCAGCCGTGTGGCGATGCGCACCCCCTGTCGGCTCCGCCACGATGACGTCCACTACCCCCAGCCGGGAGAGATCCTGGGCGGTGATCTTCATATTGGTCGCGGCCTCTTGCGCCTTGGCGGTGTCGCGCCAGAGAATCGACGCGGCGCCCTCGGGAGAAATCACGCTGTAGATCGAATGCTCGAGCATCAACACGACATTGGCGGTCGCGATCGCAATCGCGCCGCCGGAGCCGCCCTCGCCGATGATGACCGCGACGTTGGGAACGCCGAGCGCAAGACAAGCATCCGTCGAACGCGCGATCGCCTCGGCTTGGCCGCGCTCTTCGGCGTCGATGCCGGGATAAGCGCCGGCGGTGTCGACGAGGGCAATCACCGAGATGTCGAAGCGGTCGGCGAGCTCCATGATCCGCACCGCCTTGCGATATCCCTCCGGCCGCGCCATGCCGAAATTATGTTTGATGCGCTCTTCCGTGGTCGAGCCCTTCTCGTGGCCGATCAGGCACACGCTTTCGCCGCGAAAGCGGGCGAAACCGCCCTGGATCGCGGCGTCCTCGGCGAATTTGCGGTCGCCCGCGAGCGGCGTGAATTCGGTAAACAGGTGCTCGACGTAATCGGATAAATGCGGCCGCTGCGGATGACGGGCGACCTGCGTCTTCTGCCAGGGCGTGAGATTGGCGTAGAGGCCCTTGAGCGCGAGGTTCGCCTTGCCTTCGAGGCGGCCGATCTCGTCGCCGATCGCGACCCCCTCGCCCGCAGCGACGAGCGCGCGCAATTCCTCGATCTTGGCGTCGAGTTCCGCAACGGGCTTTTCGAAATCGAGATAGGTGCGCATGAAAAGACTTTGCGACCGGATATGTCGCGGCGGCGGAAGCTGCCCGCGCGCATGGGTCAGAGTCAAGGATAGGGAGAAGCGGAAGGAAAAGCGCGCCCGAGGGCTCTCGTTAATCCTCGGCCAGCGGGTGCAGATCGCGCACAAGGCTCTTCAGGCGCTCGTCGAGGAGATGCGTATAGATCTGGGTGGTCGAGACATCGGCGTGACCCAGCAGCGCCTGCACCACGCGTAAATCGGCGCCGTTCGCGAGCAAATGGCTCGCGAAGGCATGCCGCAAGACGTGCGGGCTCATCTTGCGCGGATCGATGCCGGCGGCGGAAGCGAGTTCTTTCAATTCGCGCGCGACGTGCTGGCGCGTGATATGGCCGCTATCGCCGAAAGAAGGAAACAGCCAGCGCGTCTCGCCGATCTTCGCCTCAATGAGCAGCTTGCGGTAGTCGCGCATCGCCTTCTGCGCCGCCTGCCCGAGCAGCACCAGCCGCTCCTTTCCGCCCTTGCCGCGCACGATGATCGTCCCGCCTTCGGCGCGCGCCGCCGCGGCGGGAAGCGCGATCAATTCCGAGACGCGCAAGCCGGTGGCGTATAGCGCCTCGAGCAGACAAACGAGGCGGAGCGCGCGCAAATATTCCGCGCGATGCTCGGCCGCCTTCTTGGCCGCGCCGCGCGCGGCCTCGAACAGGCGCGAGACTTCCTCGACCGACAGCACTTTGGGCAGCGCACGGCCGCGCCGCGGCCCTTCGAGCACGGCGGCGGGATCGTCCTTGCGCTTGCCTTCGGCATAGAGGAAGCGATGCAGCTGGCGGATGGCCGAAAGCTTTCTCGCCGAAGTGTTCGCCGCCATGCCGCGCTTGACGAGCGTCGCGAGATAAGAGCGCACGTCATCGGTGCTGGCGCGTGCAATACCGCTTCCCTTCGCGGTGAGAAAACCAGCGTAGTCGTCGAGATCGCGGCGATACGCCTCGATCGTGTTTTTGCTGGCGCCGCGCTCGGTCGCGATCATGTCGAGAAAGAGCTCGATCGCGGCGCGGCCACGCGTGTTTCGCTCGGTTTCCCGTTTCGACGTCATTTGGAGAGGCGATCCTGTGGAATGGTGATGGTCATTTCGCGCGGCTTCGGTTCGATCAGATGGGCAAGCGACCACAGCCCGCCGTAAACCACGCCGGTAATCACGCCAATCACGAAGAGAAATCTGATGAGGCTCGGCATTTCCCGATCCGACTCGGCTTCAGCGCGCCCCTTCTCATAAGTAGGAACATTTAACGGTTTCTGGCAAGCGCCGTTGCCCCCGCGCCGCGTTGGTGTAGGTTCCGCCGCCAAAAGGCAGGCTAAACGATCATGCAAGGCACCGCCAGAAACGATCCGCCGGCGACGGCGCCAAGCGCGTTGCGCACGCGTCTTGGCACACGTTCGATCGTGCTCGTCGGCATGCCGGGCTCGGGCAAGAGCTCCATCGGCCGGAGGCTAGCCCAGCATCTCGGGCTCGAATTCATCGACGCCGACCAGGAGATCGAGGCCGCCGCCGGTATGTCGATCGGCGACATCTTCTCGCAGCATGGCGAGCCCTATTTTCGTGCAGGCGAAGCGCGGGTGATCGCGCGCCTTCTGGACAAGGGCCCGCAAGTGATCGCGACCGGCGGCGGCGCCTTCGTCAATTCCGACACGCGCGCGCTTGTCCGCGTGCGCGCCGTATCCGTTTGGCTCAAGGCCGAAGTGGATCTTCTGTTGCGCCGGGTGAAGCGGAAAAATGACCGGCCGCTGTTGCGCGTGGCCGATCCCGAGGCGGTGTTGAAAAGCCTCCTCGCTGAGCGCGAAGCGACTTACGCCGAAGCCGACATCACCGTCACCTCGCTCGATGTGCCGCACGAGGCGGTGGTGGAAGTGATGGTGAAAGCGCTTGCCAAGAATTTGTCCGAGACAGACGCGAAAGTGGCGCCGGTTGGAGCGCAACCATGACCGCGGTACCGGGCAAGGCGCCTTCCCCGGCCGCGCCCGTCACTGTGCGGGTCGACCTCGGGAAACGCGGATACGACATCGCGATCGGCGGCGGCTTGCTCGCGGAGACGGGTAAGCGCGTCGCGCGCGTCAAGCCGAAAGCCAAGGCCATGATCGTCACCGACGAGACCGTGGCAAAACTCTATATCGATCCTTGCCGGCAGGCGCTCTCGGCGGCCGGCATCGAATCCATCCCGATCATGATGCGACCGGGCGAAAGCTCGAAGAACTTCCCGACCTACGAACGCGTCGTCGATGCCATGCTGCAATCGAAGATCGAACGCGGCGATCTCGTGCTCGCGCTCGGCGGCGGTGTCGTCGGCGATCTCGCGGGCTTCGCCGCCGCGACCGCGCTACGCGGGGTCGATCTCGTGCAGATACCGACCACGCTTCTCGCCCAGGTCGATTCTTCCGTCGGCGGCAAGACCGGCATCGATACGCGGTATGGAAAAAATCTTGTCGGCGCGTTTCACCAACCCCTGTTGGTGATCGCTGACACCGACTTGCTCGACAGCCTTTCGCCGCGCGAATTCCGCTCCGGTTACGCCGAAGTCGCCAAATACGGCTTGATCAATGACGAGCCGTTCTTCGCGTGGCTCGAAAAGAATTGGAAGAACGTATTCTCGGGCGGTCCTGACCGCGTGCATGCGGTCGCGACCAGCTGCCGCGCCAAGGCCGCGATCGTCGGCCGCGACGAGCGCGAAGCCGGTGAGCGGGCACTCCTCAATCTCGGCCACACCTTCGCGCACGCGCTCGAAGCCGCGGCCGGATATTCGGAGCGCCTGTTGCACGGCGAGGCGGTCGCGATCGGCATCGTGCTGGCGTTTCGCCTGTCGAACCGGCTCGGCCTATGCCGCCCCGAGGAAGCCGCGCGCGTCGCGGCCCATTTCTCGGCCATTGGTCTGCCGACAAAGCTGTCCGAGATCAAGGGCGAGCTGCCCGGCACCGATGCGCTGCTCGCGCTGATGGCGCAGGACAAGAAGGTCCGCGCCGGCGCCCTCGTATTCATCCTGGCGCGCGGCATCGGCAAGGCGGAGATCGCGCAAGGCATTGATATTCAGGCGGTTCGCGCGACGCTCGACGAAGCGCGGAGCAATCCCTAGATGTTCACCATGGCCTCCTTTGAGATTTTTTCGATCGCAGCGATCATTGTCTGTCTGCTCGCCTCCTTCTTTTTCTCCGGCAGCGAGACCGCACTGACGGCTTCCTCGCGCGCGCGCATGCACGCGCTTGCGCGGAACGGCGACAAACGCGCGAAGATCGTCAATCGCCTGTTGGAAATGCGCGAGCGGCTGATCGGCGCGGTTCTGTTGGGCAACAACGTCGCCAACATCGTCGCCTCCTCGCTCGCGACCGGGATTCTACTGCTGTGGTTCGGCGAGGTCGGCATCTTTTACGCCACCGTGATCATGGCGGTCGTCGTGGTCGTGTTTTCCGAGGTCATGCCGAAAACCATCGCGATCAATCATCCCGATCGGGTTTCTCTGATGATCGCGCGGCCGATCTACTGGATCGTAAAGCTGCTCGCGCCAATCACGATCGCGATCGAGAAAATCGTCGGCTTGTTGCTGCGCCTCTTCGGTCTCAGGCTCGACACCATCGAAAACGTGCTTAGCGGCCACGAGGAGTTGCGCGGCGCGGTCGATCTTTTGCACCGCGAGGGCGAAGTCAAAAAAGACGACCGCGACATGTTCGGCGGCTTGCTTGACCTCCGCGAGCTCGAAGTTTCCGACGTCATGATCCATCGCACCAAGATGGCGACGATCAACGCCGACGATACGCCCGAGAAGATCGTGAGCGAGGTTCTGGCCTCGGCTTACACGCGTTTGCCGATCTGGCGCGGCACGCCCGAAAACATCGTCGGCGTGATCCACGCCAAGGACTTGCTGCGCGAACTCGACGCCGTGGGCGGCGACGAAAGCAAGATCGATATCGCGGCGATCGCGCTCGAGCCCTGGTTCGTTCCCGACGCCACGAGCCTTGCCGATCAGCTCAAGGCCTTTCGCAGGCGCAAGACCCATTTCGCCCTCGTCGTCGACGAATATGGCGAGGTGATGGGGCTCGTCACGCTCGAAGACATCATCGAGGAGATCGTCGGCGACATTTCCGACGAGCACGATGTCTCGGTGAGCGGGCTGCGCCCGCAGGCCGATGGCTCGGTCACCGTCGATGGCGGCGTGCCGATCCGCGACCTCAACCGCGCGATGGACTGGAATTTGCCCGACGAGGAAGCGACCACGATCGCGGGCCTTGTCATCCACGAAGCGCGGCTGATCCCGGAGCCCGGGCAGACCTTCACCTTTCACGGCTTCCGTTTTCGGGTGCTGCGAAAGACGCGCAACCGCATTACCGCTTTGAAGATCACGCCGTTGAAACGCCCCGAGGTGAAGCCCGCGGAACAGGCGGCGTGATCATTCGCCCGGCGCCCGCGCCTCGATCGCGAGCGCATGCAAGCCGGCGGCAATCTCGGGCGCCAAAAGATCGTTCACCAGCCGATGCCGCTCGATCCTGCTCTTGCCGCTGAAAGCCGCCGACGCAACACGCACGCGCACATGCGTCGTCTTGCCAGGCACGGCGCCGGTGTGACCCGCGTGCGATCCGCTCTCGTCGATGACTTCGAGGCGCTCGGGAGCGAGGCCTTGCGCGAGCGTGCTTCGGATTCGGTCGAGCGTGTTCATGCGGGCTGCCTGGAAATTTCGCCTGTCAAGCGTCAATGAGTTGTCAATCGCATGCGATTATAAAGAAAACAGCGCTTCCTTGTGCCGCCACGATCGCACGCCCATAATATCAATCATGAAGCTCGATTCACCCTTTTTCGACCGTTTGCGGACAAAGCCCAACAAAACGCGGCGTGCGAAAACCGATGGTCCGCGTTGCGAATGGCCCGGTTGCGAACAGCCGGGCGCGCATCGCGCTCCCAAGGGGCGCGGGAACGAAGGCAAATACTGGAATTACTGCCTCGCGCACGTTCGCGAATACAATCACACCTACAATTATTTCGCCGGCATGGGCGACGACGCGGTTTCGGCCTATCAGAAGGACGCCATGACCGGCCACCGGCCAACTTGGCGCATGGGCATGCGGGCTGCTCCCTCGGCCGAGGAACGAACTGCCCGTGAGGCCGATTTAGGCTCCAAGGGCGCGCGCTGGCACGATCCCTTTCGCTTTTTCGAAGAGGTCGGTGGGGCGGCTCGGCCCGCGCCGGAGGTCCCCGAAGGCCGCACTATCCGCAATGCGGAACGTAAGGCATTTGAGGTCCTGGCCCTTGAAATCAGCGCCCCGGGAGCTGAAATCAAGTCTCGTTTCAAGGAGTTAGTGAAGATTCACCACCCTGACACGAATGGTGGGGATCGCTCTACCGAGGATCGGCTTCGGGAAATCATCCAAGCCTATAACTATCTCAAGAGCGTCGGCTTCTGCTAAATTCCTGATCCTCTGCTTCGGTCATCAATCGAACCCGCCGAGACAGCGGCCGGACGTGACGAATGAACGCTATGAACACGATCGCCCCCGTGCCCGACATGAAGGTATCGGTGCGCCAGGTTTTTGGTCTCGACGTCGACCTCGAGGTCCCGGCCTTTTCCGCGCCCGAGGAGCACGTGCCGGATCTGGACCCGGATTACGTCTTCGATCGCGACACCACGCTCGCGATTCTGGCGGGCTTTGCCCATAACCGGCGCGTCCTGGTGGCGGGCTATCACGGCACCGGCAAATCCACCCACATCGAACAGGTCGCCTCGCGGCTAAACTGGCCCTGCGTGCGCGTCAATCTCGACAGCCACATCAGCCGTATCGACCTCGTCGGCAAGGATGCGATCGTGCTGAAAGAGGGCCAGCAGATCACGGAATTTCGCGACGGCATTCTGCCCTGGGCTCTCCAGCGCAATGTCGCGCTCTGCTTCGACGAATATGATGCCGGCCGGCCGGACGTGATGTTTGTGATCCAGCGCGTGCTCGAAGTCTCGGGCAAGCTCACGCTGCTCGACCAGAACAAGGTGATCCGCGCGCACCCGTCTTTCCGCCTGTTCGCGACCGCGAACACGGTCGGCCTCGGCGACACCACCGGCCTCTACCACGGCACCCAGCAGATCAATCAGGGCCAGATGGATCGCTGGTCGATCGTGACCACGCTCAACTATCTGACGCACGACAAGGAAGTCGAAATCGTCTGCGCCAAGGCACGGCATTACCGCACGCCCGAAGGCCGCGACATCGCCTCGAAGATGGTGCGCGTCGCGGATCTGACCCGCTCGGCGTTCATTAACGGCGATCTCTCGACCGTCATGAGCCCGCGCACGGTGATCACCTGGGCGGAGAACGCCGAGATTTTCGGCGACATCGGCCTCGCCTTCCGGCTGACCTTCGTCAACAAATGCGACGAACTCGAGCGGCCGATCGTGGCTGAATTCTATCAGCGCTGCTTCGGCCGCGACTTGCCCGAGTCGACGGTGAATGTTGCGCTGAGCTGAAATGTCGATCTCGAATACCACGAAAAACAAAAGCGCCGAGCCGCCTGCCGAACCCTTCAAGCGGGCGGTCGCCGCGTGCCTGCGCGCGATCGCGGGCAAGCCCGAGCTTGAGGTCGGCTTCGCCGCCGAAAAGCCCATCGTCTCGCAAACCCGCGTCCGCCTGCCCGAGCCGCCCCGCCGGATGAACAAGGGCGACGCCGCGATCCTGCGCGGCCACGCCGATTCGATGGCGCTCCGACTCGCCTGCCACAGCCCCTTGATCCATCGCCGCCTGCTACCCGAGGGCGAAACCGCCAAAGCCATCTTCGAAGCGGTGGAGCAGGCCCGCGTCGAGGCGATCGGAGCGCGCCGCATGAACGGCGTCGCCTCGAATCTGTCGGCGATGCTGGAGGACCGTTATCACCGCGGTAATTACGCCGAGATCAGCGATCGCGCCGATGCCCCGATCGAGGAAGCGCTCGCCATGCTCGTGCGTGAGCGGCTGACCGGCGAGCAGCCGCCCGCCGGCGCCCGCAAACTCGTCAATATCTGGCGCGACTTCATCGAAAAACGCGCCGAGCGCGATCTCGCGCGGCTCTCGAACGAGGTCGAGGACCAACGCGCCTTCGGCGAGATCGTGCACGATCTCTTGTCCTCGCTCGACATGGGGGAGCAACGGATTTCGGATCGCGATGAAGAAGACTCCGACGACGAGGAGGAGGGGCAAGACCAGGCCGGCGAGGAAGGCGGCGCGGAGCGCGACGACGCGAGCGAAAGTGCTGCCTCCGACGATTCCAAGCTTGCCGCCGACGATACGTCGGACGCCGCGGCCGAGAGCGAGGAAGCGCCTTCCGCCGAGCGGCCGGAAGACGTGGATTCAGGCGATTCGCGCGAGGCCGGCGAGCCGTGGCGGCCGCGGCATCCGCTTTCCAACGAGCCGCGCGGTCCGGATTATCGCGCTTTCTCGACGCGCTTTGATGAGACAATCGGCGCCGAGGAATTGTGCGACCCCGAGGAGCTTTCGCGGCTTCGCTCCTATCTCGACAAGCAGTTGCAGCACTTGCAGGGCGTGGTGGCGAGGCTCGCCAACCGCTTGCAGCGGCGTCTGCTCGCCCAGCAGAACCGTGCCTGGGATTTCGACCTCGAGGAAGGAATGCTCGATAGCGCGCGGCTGTCGCGCATCATCATCGATCCCTTCCAGCCGCTCTCCTTCAAACAGGAGCGCGATATGGATTTCCGCGACACGGTGGTGACGCTCTTGCTCGACAATTCCGGCTCGATGCGCGGCCGTCCGATCACGGTTGCCGCAACCTGCGCCGACATTCTCGCGCGCACCCTCGAGCGCTGCGGAGTAAAAGTCGAAATCCTCGGATTTACGACGCGCGCTTGGAAAGGCGGCCAGTCGCGGGAAGCCTGGCTCGCCGCGAACAAGCCGGTCAACCCGGGCCGCCTGAATGACTTGCGCCATATCATCTACAAGTCCGCCGACGCGCCCTGGCGGCGCGCGCGCAAGAACCTCGGGCTGATGATGCGCGAGGGCTTGCTCAAGGAAAACATCGACGGCGAGGCTCTCGATTGGGCCCACCGGCGCCTGCTCGCCCGGGCCGAAAGCCGAAAAATCATGATGATGATTTCAGACGGCGCGCCGGTCGACGACTCCACGCTCTCCGTGAACCCCGGCAACTACCTCGAGCGGCATTTGCGGTACGTCATCAACGATATCGAAACGCGCTCGCCGGTGGAGCTGATCGCGATCGGCATCGGCCATGACGTCACGCGCTACTACCGGCGCGCGGTCACTATCGTGGATGCCGAGGAGCTCGGCGGCGCGATGACCGAGAAGCTCGCCGAACTCTTCGAAGAAGCGCAGACGGCTCCAAGCCGGCCGGGCCCACGCAAACGCGTCGCTTGAATTGTCCCTGAGCCGACCGAGGCTAGGCGGCGGATTGGCTCGCGGGGGCCGCGACCTTTTTCGCGATTTTTTTCTTGAGATCGCGGGCCTTCGGTGAAAGCTCGCTATCGCGCGCCTTCATCAAAAACGCGTCGAGACCGCCACGATGATCGACGGATTTCAATGCGTTGGCGCTGATGCGAAACCGCACGCGCTGCCCGAGGGCATCGCTCTGCAGCGTCACGTTACAGAGGTTCGGAAGGAACCTCCGCTTGGTCTTGATGTTGGAATGGCTCACCTTGTGACCGACGAGTACCGTCTTGCCGGTGAGTTCGCAGCGCCGCGACATGATCGAACCTTCCGATGAACTCCGGCTTCGCCGGAACGGCGCTTTTCTTAGGGGCCCGACGAGATAGCGTCAAGCAGCCGGGCCACAGTTCCGACGCATTCAGGCCTCACCCGAAATTTCAGCATGCTGGCGCCGGACATGCGATAAAGTTAGACCGGGATCGGCGGCCACTGCGACTTCTGCCCACCGGAAGGTTCGAACATCATGCAAGCCCCCACCGTGATCAGAGCCGCCGCGACGCTTCTACTCTTCGCCGCGACGGCGCCTGCTTGGGCGGAGGCGCGACTCGACGTCCGCTACAAGGCCTCACTTGCCGCGCTCGCCGAAATGAAGGGCCTCGAGATCGGCAAGGCCTCGCTCATCGTCGACATCACGGACGAGGGTTATGCCGCCGCCGGCAGCGCCAAGGTAACGGGGCTTGCCCGCCTGGTGTCGAAGGGCGAGGGCTCGGTTTCGGCGCGCGGCAATTTCGTCAACGGCAAGGTCTCACCGCTGACCTATTCTTCCACTTCCGAAACCGACAAGAAGGCGGAGGAAATCCGCATTTCGCTCGCGAACAACGTGGTGAAGGAATTCGCCGTTTCGCCGCCGACGGCGCCGGCCGAGGACCGCGTCCCGGTGACCGAGCAGCATCGCCAGGGCGTGGTCGACCCAATGAGCGCGGCGGTGATTACGGTTCCCGGCAACGGTGATTTGCTGGCGCACGATTCGTGCAACCGCACCATTTCGATCTTCGACGGCCGCCAACGCTACGACCTCGTGTTTTCCTACGAGCGCACCGAGGCCGCGAAAAACGTGAGCGGCTATAATGGGCCAATGCTGGTTTGCCGCGTCGCTTACCGGCCAATCGCGGGCCACCGGGCGTCGCGGTTGCAAGTGAAATACATGGAAGACAACAAGAACATCTTCGTATGGCTCGCGCCCGTCGCCGGCACGCGCGTGCTCTTTCCGATCCGGGTTTCGATCGTGACGCTCGTTGGGGTTGTCCTCGTGGAAGCCGAAACCTTTTCCGCCGAGGCGCGCGAAAAACAAGCGGCAAGCCCCACCGCCCGGTAGCAATTCGGCGCCGTTCGCGCGAGAACGGGGAAATTAACCGCTCGTTGCAGAATTCGATCGAATTTTGCGCCGCTCGGAGCAGCCATGGTGGCGCTTCTAGGCTGAAGCCCAACATCTAGATGCGAACGAAGATGGACTCGTGCCGAGTCAGCGATTCGGGCGCGTTTCGTTCGGGACGCGTTCCAACTTCTTCACAACGGTCTCAAGAACCGGGTCGAAGCGTCACAATATGATACAGAAATTCCCAAACGAGCCCATGGGCGAGATCCGATGCTGATGAAACTTCCGCCCGTTCCGGCCGCCCAGCGCGGCCGCGGCGTCACCGCCGTTCTCGGGCCCACCAATACCGGCAAGACCCATCTCGCCATTGAGCGGATGCTCGCCCATTCCTCGGGCTTGATCGGCTTGCCGCTCCGTCTGCTCGCGCGCGAAGTTTATAACCGGGCGGTCGAGCGGGTCGGCGCCGATGCGGTAGCGCTGATCACCGGCGAAGAGAAAATCAAGCCGCCGAAGGCACGTTTCTGGGTCTCCACCGTCGAGGCGATGCCGCAAGATCTCGACGTTGCCTTCGTCGCGATCGACGAAGTGCAGCTCGCGGCCGATCTCGAGCGCGGCCACGTCTTCACCGAACGCATGCTGAACCGCCGCGGCCGTGAGGAGACGCTCGTGCTCGGCGCCGCGACCGTGCGCGGACTGATCGAGCGGCTGTTGCCCGGAATCGACGTCGTGCAAAGACCGCGGCTCTCGCAACTCCACTTCGCGGGTGAAAAGAAGATCACGCGGCTGCCGCGCCGCTCGGCGATCGTCGCTTTCTCGGCGGAAGAGGTCTATGCGATCGCCGAATTGATCCGGCGCCAGCGCGGCGGCGCCGCCGTCGTCCTCGGCGCGCTGTCGCCGCGTACGCGCAACGCCCAGGTCGAGATCTATCAATCCGGCGACGTCGATTATCTGATCGCGACCGATGCTATCGGCATGGGTCTCAACCTCGATGTCGATCACGTCGCCTTCGCCTCGGACCGCAAATTCGACGGCTATCAGTTCCGCCGGCTTAACCCTTCCGAGATGGCGCAGATCGCGGGGCGCGCGGGGCGCGCCACACGCGACGGAACTTTCGGCACGACCGGCCGCTGCCTTCCCTTCGATCACGAACTCGTCGAGCGGCTGGAGAGCCACAACTTCGAGCCTGTGCGCGTCATGCAGTGGCGCAATGCCAAACTCAATTTCCGTTCGCTCACGGCACTTCTCGAAAGCCTGGCCGAGACCCCGCGCGAGGACGGATTGACGCGCGCGCCGATGGCCGAGGACGCGCTGGTGCTGGAGCGGGTGGCAAAAGAGGACGAGATCGCGGCGCTGGCGAAGACCCCGGACGCCGTCGAGCGGTTGTGGGAGGTTTGCCAAATTCCCGACTACCGCAAGATCGCGCCGGCGGCACATGCGGAACTCGTAACGACCCTCTATGGATTCCTCATGCGTGAGGGTAGAATTGCCTCCGACTGGATGGCGCGACAGGTCGCGCAGACCGACAGGACCGATGGTGACATCGACACGCTCTCGAACCGCATCGCGCAGGTCCGCACCTGGACCTTCGCGGCGAACAGGCCGGATTGGCTTGACGATCCCGAGCATTGGCAAGGGGTGGCGCGCGGTGTCGAGGACAGGCTCTCCGACGCCTTGCACGAGCGCCTCACCCAACGTTTCGTCGACAGGCGCACCAGCGTCCTTATGCGGCGCCTGAGAGAGAACGCGATATTGGAAACCGAAATCACCAAGACGGGCGACCTGGTCGTCGAGGGCCATGTCATCGGCCATCTTTCCGGCTTCGAATTCGCACCGGCGAATTCTTCCAGCGAACCCGATGCAAAAGCCCTGCGGGGAGCCGCGCAAAAGGTGCTGGCGAGCGAAATTGAATCGCGTGCGAAGCGGCTTACCGATGCTCCCGACGGGCAATTCGTGCTCGCCTCCGACGGTGCGATCCGTTGGACCGGCGAGCCGGTCGCGCGCCTGATCGCGGGTGAGAATGCGATCGAGCCGCGCTTCCGCATTCTCGCCGACGAGCAGTTGACGGGCCCGGCGCGCGACAGCGTCGAAGTTCGGCTCACGCTTTGGCTAAAGACCCATATCGAGAAATTGCTCGGACCGCTCGTGGCACTCGGCAAGTCCGAGGAGATTACCGGCATTGCGCGCGGCGTTGCCTTCCAACTCGTCGAGGCGCTCGGCGTCTTGGAGCGGCAAAAGGTTGCCGATGAGGTGAAGGGCCTCGATCAGACCGCGCGCGCGGGGCTACGCGCCCATGGCATTCGCTTCGGCGCCCATCACATCTATATGCCGCTCCTGTTAAAGCCGGCTCCGCGCGCATTGAGTCTTTTGCTGTGGGGCCTGAAACACGGCGGTCTCGGCCAAAAGGGAATATCCGAACTTCCCGCGCTTGCGGCGAGCGGGCGCACCTCGATCCCGATCGATTCCGAAATCGCGAAACCATTCTATCGCGCCGTCGGCTATCGGGTTTGCGGATCGCGCGCGCTCCGGGTTGATATTCTGGAGCGGCTTGCCGACCTCATTCGTCCGGCGCTTTCCTGGCGGCCTAGCATGCCGGGCGAGAAGCCCGCGGGCACGGCCGACGGCCGCGGCTTCACCGTGACGGTCGCGATGACCTCGCTCGTGGGCTGCGCCGGTGAGGATTTTGCCGCCATCCTTCGCGCGCTGGGCTATCGCATGGAGCGGCGTCCCGCGCCGCCGCTGGAAGCCAGGCCCGAGGTCGTTGCGGCTGAAACGCCCACACCGGATGAAGCGGCCGTCGTAGCGACGGTCGAATCCCCGCAAGAAACGATTGCAGTCGCGGATCCTCTTCCCGAACCGGAAGGCGCCGCTACGCCGACCGAACATGAACCCGCCAGTGAAACGATCGCGCAAGCGGCGGGCGAAACCACGCTTCAGCCAACCGAAATGGCCCCGGCCCTGGCTGCGACCGCACTCTCGGAATCCGCCATGATCGAAGTCTGGCGTCCGGGCCGCCCGAGGGAAGAGCGGAGACCAGCGCGCCGGCAAGAACGCGAGCGCCGTGCTCCGCAAGTTTCCGTCTCGCCCGTGACGGCGGATGCCGCCAAGCCTGCGGGCGAGCCGCGCGCGCCCGAGGGAAAACGAGAAGAGCGGCATCGGCATAAATCACACAAGCGCGAACGCCCGGAACGCGAACGGCACGCCACGCGCGGGCAGCGCCCCGATCGCGACCAGCGTCCGCCGCGCGAGCGCGTTCGCGAACGGCCGATCGATCCCAACTCGCCGTTCGCAGCACTCCTCGAGTTGAAGGCTCGCCTTGAAGCAGCACAGAAGAACGAGAGCTGAAGTCTTGCCGGAAGAAAGCCGCCAACGTCTTGATCGCTGGCTATGGCATGCACGTCTCGTGAAAACACGCTCGCTTGCGGCCGAACTCGCCGCTTCAGGCTATGTTCGGGTCAATGGAAGGCGAATTGAGGCGCCCGCTCTTGCGGTGCGCCCGGGCGATATCTTGACGATCGCCCGCCCCAGCTCGGTCAAAGTGTTGCGAATCATCGATTTTGCCGAGCGGCGCGGTGGTCCGGCGACGTCCCGGCGGCTCTACGAAGAGATCGAACCCTCGAAGTCGCCGGCAATCGCCTCCGATTTGCTTGCGAAGCGGAAAAGCGTGCGCTAGGCCGCTCCACTTCCCATATAACGCCCCACAGACCAATGACCTACGTCGTCAACGATAGCTGCATTCGATGCAAATACATGGATTGCGTCGAAGTCTGCCCCGTGGATTGCTTCTACGAGGGCGAGAACATGCTCGTCATTCATCCGGACGAATGCATCGATTGCGGCGTTTGCGAACCCGAGTGTCCCGTCGATGCGATTAAGCCCGATACCGTGCCCGGGCTCGAAAAGTGGCTGGCGTTCAATGCCGAATACGTGAAGATCTGGCCCAATATCACCGTGAAGCGCGATCCGCCCGCCGATGCCAAGGAATGGGAAGGTAAAACTGGCAAAGAAGCGCAATTCTCCCCAAAACCTGGCACGGGCGATTAAAAATTATCGCCGATCGGCCCTCCCGGTTTTAACCTTGCTTCGCGTTCCGCTCTGCCGCGCTGCCGCAACCCGTTGATTTTTGGCCAATTTGTGCTATATTGCCATAATCATCGAACGAAACGCCGGCCACGAGCGCTCCTTTGGAGCCTTCCATCTCGCAACTGAAGCCTACGTCGCGGTGTTCCTTAGTCGCCTTCACCTCGAAAGGGGTGGATGCGGAACGGTCTATTATCGGTTGAATCCACCGATGGGACAAAAGCGCGCGAAAACAAAGGCAAAGGGTCAAAACGTGTCAAAAAGCCGTCCCCATCCCTCGAAGGTCCATGCTGCGGCAAAGGCCGCGGCGCCGGCACCGGTCAAGAAGGCCGCGCATAGCCGTCAGGGTTTCCGCACGCACGAGCATATCGTCTATCCGGCGCACGGCGTCGGCCAGATCGTGCGGATCGAGGAACAGGAAATCGCGGGCAACAAGCTCGAGCTGTTCGTCATTTCCTTCGCCAAGGACAAGATGACGCTGCGGGTGCCGACCTCTAAGGCGGCGGCCGTCGGCATGCGCAAGCTTGCGGGTCCCGATATCGTGAAAAAGTCGCTCGACACCTTAAAGGGCCGCGCGCGCGTCAAGCGCACCATGTGGAGCCGCCGCGCCCAAGAGTATGAAGCGAAGATCAATTCCGGCAATCTGATTTCGATCGCCGAGGTCGTGCGCGATCTGTTCCGCTCGGAAAGCCAGCCGGAACAGTCCTACAGCGAGCGTCAGCTCTACGAGGCGGCACTTGACCGGATGGTACGCGAGCTCTCGGCAGTCGAGGACATTACCGAGACTGAAGCTGCGAAGCAGATCGAGGCGAACCTCCTGAAAGGCCCGCGCCGCACGCCGAAGACCGGCGACGAGGCAGGCGACGAAGCAGAAGCCGCCTAAACCGTTTCAGAATGCGAATGTCAAAAAGGCCCGGCGAAACGCCCGGCCTTTTTCGTTACCGGCGCTTCGAAATTCATTCAACGACGATCTTCACCCGATCGCCGAATTTGAGCTTAGCGTCGCGCTCAAGCCCGTTCAGCACGAGAAAACGCTCGAGCTGACGGTCGGGCACCGCCATGCGTTTCGCCAGCTTCTCGATCGTGTCGGTGAGGCCGAAGCGCACGACCGAGATGCGCAAGGGCCTGACGTTCTTTGCCTCTTCGACCGCCACGCGCCGGAACGTCATGGCTGAGACGCGAAACGCCTGATCGAATTGCGCCGTGATATCGCGCGCCGCGAATACCAGCCGGTAAACGTCGCTACCGAAGCGGATGGCATAAAGCCGGAACGACCATTGATCGCCGCGCGCGATCGCGCTCGCCGCCGGAAAGCCGTTGATGGTCAGCTGCTCAACCGAGGCCTGATCGACCCCGTCGATCCAGCCCGAGGCGAGATAATTCTGTAACGGCGTCGTGGTCGGCACCCGCACGGCGTCAAGACGGAGCGCCTCCCGGCCCGAAGCCGTGGCACCCAGAACCGCCTGCGGCGTGTTCTCGAGGGTGAAGCCCTCGGGCGCGGTGAAGCTGAAGCCGAGGTTCGGATGCAAGAAATTGCGCCCGCGAACATACCCCTCCTTGGGGTCATCGCCATAGACGAGCCCCTCGACGGCATCGAGAAATTCCTTCCGCTCCCGGTCGCCGCTTCCGGGCGTCGCATATTGGCTGGCATTCGCGACCGCGATCGAAATACGCTCCGGCGTCGAGGGATGGCTCGAAATGAAATCGATTTGATCCCGCCCACCGCCGGGCTGGCCCGCCGGGCTCGCGCGCATCGTGGCGTAACGGCTCATCGAGGTCAGGAAACGGGAAGCCCCAAAGGCGTCGTAGCCGGCGCGGGCCGAGATGCCGACGCCGACGGCATCGGCTTCCAACTCCTGCCCACGCGAGAAGCTCGCGAGCGAAATCTTGCTTTTCGCGAGTGCCAACGCGCCGAGATCGGGGTCGCTGACCACGTCGGAAATCACCCGGCTCACGATCATCGCCTGGCGCACTTGATCCTCGCGGATGGCGGCGTGGCGCGCGATCACATGCGCCATTTCATGCGCGAGCACCGAGGAGAGTTCGGACGTGTCGTTGGCAAGCGCCACCAGCCCCCGCGTCACATAGAGCGTGCCGCCGGGGAGCGCGAAGGCATTGATCGCGGACGAATTGAGAAGGGTCACGCGATACTTCAACTCGGGCTTCTCGGACGCGGCCACCAGCCGATCCACGGTATGGGAAATCAGCGCTTCGAGTTCGGGCGAATGATAGACGCCGCCATAAGCGGCAATGAGGCGCTCGTGCTCCTTGCGCTGCTCGGGCGGCAGCGTGCTCGCCACATCGTCGCGGGCGGCGGACGCTTCCGACAGGCCGTAGCGATCGAAATCGCCGTTCGCGCAGGAGGCGGCAAAAAGCGCAAGTGCCAAGGCCGCGATCGAGATCGCGGCCCGCAACCCGTGACAACCTTCCTGCCTTTCGCGTGCACTCATGTGCCGCTGCCCTGAATGATCTCGATCGAGGCGGCCTTACGTACCTCAATCGCCGGCCCGCCGGAAGAGAATAGAACGCCCCGCCCGCGGATTCGTTTGCCGCGAAGGGCCTTGAGATCGATCCCCGCGGCGCGGAATTCCGCCCGTGCCTCGCGCGGGATAATAATGGTGAAATCCTCGATGTAGCGCCGTCCAAAATCGATATAGGTGCGGCTCGGGGTCTCGCCAATACGGGTAACCAAGCCCTCGACCACGGCGAAACGCCCGATCGCTGCGTTCAGTGCCGCAAGATTGGCCGCCGATTCGACCGAAAAGCGCGGCTCCGTCCAAAGGCCGGCCTTCGCGGCGCGCGCCGCGCGCTCGTGCACGATCAGCGGCTCGGTGCAGGCAGGCTCGCCCGCCTCCGGCCCGACGCGAAGCATTCCGTTCGCGACGAGGAGCCCTTGCACCCAGGCTCCGTCCTCATCGGCGAGTGCCACTTGCGCGCGGATTCGTCCATGCCTGTCGGCCGCATCCGAAAGAGAATAGAGCAGGATGCGTTTTCCGGCGACAAGGCGGTCGAGCGCCGCGGTCGCACGCGTAGCCGCAGCTTGATCGCCGTCGAGATCGTTCGCGGCGATGACGCCGGCGAGCCGCACCTCGCGGCCATCGGCGAGCCGAAGCGTGGCGCCATCACGGGCGCCGGCAGCTTCATAAGACGCCGGAGTTATGTTGGTACGGGCACAGGCGGGCCATGCATCGGCTCGCGCGACATCGGCGGCGTAATTCGCGAGTGCCGCGAGCGCCAACAAAGAAACCGCACGACCCCGAACCACGCGCGCCCTCGCCTAGTCCCTATTGCCCGCCCCAGAAACGGCCTCAAGGCGGCGATTTTGCGGCGTGTGACCGCACTCCAAGTCCCTGCAATAACTGCAGGATAATAGGTGCATTGCAATGTGGGTGCGATTCGCTTGTGCTACACGAGACCGGCCGCCGAACGCGCCGGAATACCCGCTACTTTGAAAAGAGCATCGAATGGAAGAAACGCTAATCGACCAGGCCGCGATGGCGCGGCTTGCAAAGGCCCTGATCTTCATCTGCGGCAAAAGTCATCCGACCACGGTGGCCCTGCAGTTGGCCGCGGACACCGGCAGCGAGCGGGATATCAAGAATGCGCGCGCGCTGTTCGTTAAGCTGAAACCGGGAGACCGCAGAGCCGCATTGGCAATGCTCAACGGTTGATTGTTCAGACTTGGCGACGAAGCTCGTTACTTGCTGTCCTTGACGGAAGTGGAAGGACGATCGCTTCCGGACGCGGTTTCGGTACGCCATTTACCTTTCTCATCCTCGTACTCAATGACGTGGGTCTGCCCGGGAACGCGCTGCTCTTGCGCGGCTTTCTTCGCGGCGGCGAGAGCGGCCGCATGGGTAGGGAAAGGTTCCGAAAAAACGCCGTCAACCTTGTAGGCCCAACCACTGTCGTGCTGAACGATTTGATAGGTCACCTGAGACATTGATCCACCTTTCGGGTTGAAAATCCGGCTCGATCCGAGCGTACAACGAATGCTCCGCACTTGCACGGATCCCCTCACGCTTTGGCTTTTCCCGATTTCGCAACAATTCTTTCTTCCACGCCGCCCAACCGGTCCTTGCCGAAGAATATCTCGTCGCCGATAAAAAACGTGGGCGAGCCGAAGGCGCCGCGCGCAACCGACTCTTCCGTATTGCGGACAAGCCCCTCCTTGACCTTCGGGTCCTGCGTCCGCTCTAGCAATTTCCCGCCATTGAGACCGGATTCGTCAAGCGCCGCGCGGATCACCGCTGGGTCATCCATCTTTTTCGGCTCTTCCCACATGTGATGAAAGACTGCGTCGACATAGCGGGCGAAATCTCCGTCCATCTTCATCGCCACCGCGCCGCGCATCAATGTCAGCGTGTTGACGGGGAAGAATGGGTTCATCTGGAAATGGTCGAGCCCGTGCTTCTCGATGAAGCGATTCATTTCCAGTTTCTCGTATTGGTACTTGTTCTTGATGCCAGCGAATGCTTCCACCGGCGAGCGATTGTTCGTCGCCTTGAAGATGCCGCCGAGCAGGATCGGTACATAGTCGAATTTTACGCCCGTGCGGCGCTCGATTCCTGGCAGAATTTTATGGCTGAGATAGGCGTTGGGGCTGCCGAAATCGAAGTGAAATTGAACCGCGTCCATGGCCTCACCAGGTCTCCCGATAGGGGCGAAGATCGAGTTCGTGCGTCCACGCGTCGCGCGACTGATGATGCAAAAACCAATAGGCTTCCGCGATCGATTTCGGATTCATCAATTCGTCCGGCTCGCCGGCGGCATTCAGTCCGCGTTTCTCCCGGCGCTCGCGCACGAAAGCGGTATCGACGCCCGAGTCGATAATCAGATGCGCGACGTGAATGTTCTTCGGCCCGAATTCGCGCGCCATGCTTTGCGCCACCGCCCGCAATCCGAATTTGGCGGCGGCGAAGGCCGCATAGCCGATACCGGCCCGCATGCTCGCGGTGGCGCCGGTGAAAAAAATCGAGCCCTTCCCGCGCGGAACCATCAGGCGCGCCGCCTCGCGCCCGGTGAGAAAACCGGCATAGCAACCCATCTCCCATACTTTACGGAAGACACGCTCCGTCGTTTCGAGCAGCGGAAAATTGACGTTGGCGCCGATGTTGAAAATGCACACCTCGAGAGGGGCCGTGCGCTCCGCCTCGGCGAGAAACTCGGCAATCGCTGCTTCCTTGCGCGCATCGAGCGTCCGGCCGGCGCAAAAGCCGCCTTCCTTCTCGATCTCGGCGACGAGAGGCGCAAATTTGTCGCCGTTTCTTCGTCCGGCGAAAACCTTATAGCCGCCGGCCGCGAACCGGCGCACAATCGCGGCCCCGATATAATCGCCGGCACCGATCACGACCGCGGTGGCATTGCATTGGATCATCTTTATGCGCTCCCGGTCAGGCTTTTATACGAGCTTGTAGATCATAGTTAACGCCATCCCTACGAAAATCCCGCCGCGTTAACGCTACGCGAGCATTTGGCGGGAACCGAGCCCCCTTCTCCTAGAGAATGTGAAGACTCGGAAAGTATTCCGAAAGCTGGCTCGACTACCATTCCTTGAACCGGTTTTTCCGACAACGCCGATTCCGCAAATGGCCGAAACAATGATTCCTGTTAGACCCGGAGCGAAAGCAGAGCTCATTTCGCCGCCGGCGAATGCGCTCTCGCCTTCTCGTCCTACTCTCGAATCCGCCGGCATTGCCGCGACCGGAGCGCGCTCCACCGCGGCGCGCGGATATGGCACGATCATTCTGGCCGGCGATTGCGGAAGCTTGGGGATCGCACGGAGCTTGGGGCGGCGCGGCATTCCGGTCTGCTTCATCACGGATAACAGCAACCCCATCGCGAAATTTTCGCGCTACACAAGCCGGAGCCTTTCGTGGGCCGGCTCGCAGCAGAGAGGCGCGGCGTCCGATCTCATTAAACTCGCCGATCGTCACGGCATGAGGGGATGGGTTCTCTTTCCCGCCGCCGACCCGGAAGTACAGCTGGTTGCGCAAAACCACGCCGAGCTATCCAAGGTATTTCGCCTCGTCACGCCGCCTTGGGACGTCGCGCAATGGGCGCTCGATAAAACGCTGACGTACCAGCGCGCGGCCACGCTCGGCATCGATCATCCGAAAACGTATCAGCCGCGCGACCGGCGGGAAGTCGAGAACCTCGATTGCCGCTTTCCGCTCGTTCTGAAACCAGCGGTCAAGGAAGGCAGAAACGTATTCACGCTCGCGAAGGCCTGGCGCGTCGATGATCGCGCCGCTTTGTTGAGCCGATATGACGAGGCCGTCGCTGCCGTCGGCCACGACCATATTGTCATTCAGGAGCTGATCCCCGGCGGCGGTTCGGCGCAATTTTCATACGCTGCCGTGTGGGATCGTGGCTCTCCGATTGCGTCCATGGTCGCTCGGCGTACGCGGCAGTATCCAACCGATTTCGGCCGCACCAGCACTTTTGTGGAGACGATCCACAATGCGCAGGTCGAAGAAGCCGCCACCAAGTTTCTGAACTCTCTCCACTATAGCGGCATCGCCGAAATCGAATTCAAATTCGACGCCCGCGATGGACAATACAAAATTCTCGACGTGAACGCGCGCACCTGGACATGGAATTCGCTCGGCGCCCTCGCAGGCGTCGATTTCCCCTACATTCTTTGGCGGGTCGCGATGGGCGAAAAGGTTGATCGCATCCGCGCCGATTCCGATGCGCGTTGGGTGTATCTCTCGAGAGATATTTTAGCGGCGATCGCGGGGATCCTCGCCGGCACGCTCACACTGAACGACTATTTGCGCTCCTATCGCCGGCCGATCGCATTCGCCACGTTCGGCAAGGACGATCCGTTGCCGGCGCTTTTCGATTTGCCGCTGACCGCATGGCGCGCGTTGACCCGGCGCTTGCCGTCGAGGCGCGCGAGTTCGCGCTCATGATGAAAGCGACATATCGCAAAGACTTGACGCCCTCTTCGCTGGCATTCTTGCGGCAGAAAATGAGCGCGCTAAAAGCCGCGCTTTACGATCGCAGCGACCGTTCGCGCGCGCAGCGTTCCGCAGGGACCGCATTTCTCATTCGGGCGGCAAGCGGCGCCATGGCGCTGCCCTTTCAGGTGCTCCTGGCTAGATGGATGGGCGCGCACGAATTCGGAATTTACGCCTATGTTTGGACGTGGGTTCTGTTGATCGGCAGCTTCATCGATTTCGGATTTGAAACAAGCGCGCAACGCTTTATCCCCGCCTATATGGGGACGAAGAATTTCAATCTCTTGCGCGGTTTCATTCGCGGCAGCCGCTGGCTCGCGCTTGGCTTCGCGACGATGATCGCGGCCGTAGCCGCGATTGCGATCAGAGCACTTGAGCCGTGGATCGGCGAGACAATCGTGCTGCCGCTCTATCTCGCGTGCCTTTTGCTGCCGCTCTATGGATTGGCCTTGGTGCAAGGTGGAATCGCGCGCTCCTACGATTGGACCAATCTCGCGCTGATGCCGAGCTACATTATTCGGCAAATCGTGATCCTCGCGCTCGTAGCCGCGGCTTATTTCGCCGGGTTCTCCGCCGACGCCGTGATTGCAATGGCGGCCTCGCTCATCGCCGTTTGGGCAACGGCGATAGTTCAATACCTGATCCTGCGCCGCAAACTCGCGACCAAAATCAAGCAAGGGCCCGCGGCCTACGACTTTAAGGAGTGGCTCAGAATCTCGTTGCCGATATTCATGGTCGGCAGCTTCTTCTTTCTTCTCACTTATGTCGACGTGCTCGTGCTGCAGGCACTCCGCTCGCCGCAAGAAGTCGCGATCTATTTCGCGGCAACCAAAGTTCTCGCCCTGGTCGGATTTATTTATTACTCGGTCGCGGTCGCGGCCGCGCATAACTTCACGAAACTTCACGTTGCCGGCGACCGCCGGCAATTGGCGGCCTTCTACACCGATTCCGTTCGCTGGACCTTCTGGCCTTCTCTCTTGATGACCGCATTGGTGTTGTTGCTGGGAAAATCGATTCTCTATCTGTTTGGCGCCGTATTCACCGAAGGCTATTCGCTGCTGTTCATCCTCTCGGTCGGTCTCCTCGCTCGCGCGGCCGTCGGGCCCGCCGACCGCCTCCTCAATATGCTGGGGGAGCAGAAAGTCTGCGCCTTGGTCTATGTCTGCGTGTTCGCACTGAATTTCATCGGCTGCCTGATGCTCATCCCTCACTTCGGCATCTCGGGTGCCGCGATTTCCACATCGATCGCGCTCGTCGCCGAATCGATCACGTTGTTTTTGATCGTCAGCCGCCGGCTCGGCATGCACCCCTTGGCGAGAAGCCTGGGCGCGGGCCGAAGCGAAGCAACGGCGCTTTAGCAATAACGGAACTGGCGTATGAACCTTACTTTACCGCGCGATTTTCACGAATCGTCCACCCGGCTAGCCGGGTCGGACCGAATCGCGCATGTGCATGTGTTCGAGGATTTCGCGGCCGCCGAATTCCATTGGCGCTGGCTCGAGCGCGAGCACGCCGCTGCGACGCCCTATCAGCAATATGACTTGCTCGAGCTTTGGCAGCGGAACGTGGGTCAACGCGCGGGCTATATGCCATTCATCGTGGTTGGCTGTGACACCGCCGGACAGCCGCTGTTTCTGTGGCCGTTTGGAAAGGTCAAGAAAGGGCTGGTACGCACGCTCCAGTTCCTTGGAGCGAATCACGTTAATTTCAATTTCGGCCTGTGGCGGCGCGACGCGGCCGCGACGATCACGGCCATGGACATCCGCAAAACTTTTCGCCAGGCGACCGATGACGGCCGAGAGTTTGACCTCATCCTCCTCCGCAACCAGCCGAAAATATGGGGAGATGTCACAAATCCGTTCGCGTTGTTGCCACACTCACAATCGCCGAATAACGGCCGCCGCATGGATCTATCCGCACCAGGCACGGAGCTGATCAATCAGCAGCTCAGTGGAAGCATGCGCCGGAAGCTGCGAGCGAAACAGCGCAGGCTGATGGAGCTGCCGAACTACCGCTATTTCAGAGCGTCGGCCCCCGGCGAGGTCGATGGTTTCCTCAACGAGTTTTTCAAGCTGAAGTCGATGCATTTCAGCGCGCTCGGTTTGAAAAACGTATTCGAGCAACCCGGCGTCGAGCCCTTCGTGCGCAAGGCCTGTCACCGCGGCTTGGCGAATGGCCGGCCGCTCATCGAAGTGCATGTGCTCGAAGCCGACGGACAAATGTTGGCGATGTTCGCCGGCACCAGCAGCGGCGGACGCTTCACCACGATGTTCAATACCTACACCCTCAGCCAGCATGCGCGGCAAAGTCCCGGCGTTGTTTTGTTGCAGCACATGATTTCGGATCTGGCCGATCGCGGCTTCAAGAGCTTCGATCTCGGCATTGGCGAGGCGAAGTACAAGGCGGTTTTCTGCAAGCAGCCGGAGCTTTTATTCGACACCCTTCTGCCGCTCACTTCGCTCGGCGGAATGGCGGCCTTTGTCCTCACCACGGCCTCGTCGCTGAAACGCGTGGTGAAACAGAACCCCACCTTCTGGGCGGGCGTGCAGGCCTTTCGCCGCCGGGCGTTCGGCAAGCGGTGCCGGACCATCAATTTTTCCGGCGAAGATTCGTAAATCCGAGACTAGTTCCCGTTTGGCCGATTTGGGCGCCCTACAATGCGGCGAACATACGTCTATGCTAAATAGGCTGGATGACCGCTGGCCACGACGAGCAACTCGGCTTCGCGCCGGATCACGACGCGCCGATCCCCTACATGCAGCGCACGCGCGAATATTACCAGGCGATCGGCTACACCACGCCCTATCGCTGGGCGCATTACGTCGATGCGCCGTTTCAGCCATTGCAAAAGCCGTTGGCGCAATCGCGCGTCACCATAAT
Source organism: Hyphomicrobiales bacterium (assembly GCA_003135415.1). Taxonomy (GTDB): domain Bacteria; phylum Pseudomonadota; class Alphaproteobacteria; order Rhizobiales; family Xanthobacteraceae; genus Palsa-892. The sequence goes on along the minus strand of PLBP01000015.1, from coordinate 64,056 downwards.
CACCACGGCGGCACCCTTCGATCCCGCCAAAGGCGATCAGGGGCCGGGCGCGAAGTACAATGGGGCCGCCAAATTCTTTCAAGTTTACAACGGCGACACGGCAAAGCCGCACGACCTGCGAATTTCCCACATTGCCTACGATCGCACCCACACTTCGGCGGAAGACAGCGGCACCTGGTTTCCGCTGCCGCAATTGCTGCGGTTAGCTTCGGCGGGACGGATCGGCGCGGTGGCGCCGCGCTTCTTCGGCGCACCGACCAACCGCAGCCATCGCATCACGATGGAGACGGACGCGCCGGAAATTCTTGCACGCAGCGTGGCCGACAACGTCGATGCCGCGGTGCTGGTGCCGAACTGCCCCGTCTGCCACCAAACCGTCGCCTTGGTGGCGCGGCACCTCGAGGCGGGCGGCATTCCGACCGTCGTGATGGGCTCAGCCAAGGACATCGTGGAGCACGCCGCGGTGCCGCGGTTTCTGTTCAGCGACTTCCCGCTCGGTAATTCCGCCGGCAAACCGCACGATATCAGCTCTCAAACATTGACACTTGAGCTGGCACTTCGCTTGCTGGAATCGGCGGCAGGCGCACAGACCACGCTGCAATCGCCGTTGCGCTGGAGCGCGAACCCGTCGTGGAAGCTCGACTACAACAACATCGCACAAATGAGCCCCGAAGATCTCGGGCGCCGGCGGCGCGAATTCGACGCCCAGAAAGAGATCGCCCGCGGCAACCGCGTGAACGCGGCCTAGAGCCGATCCTTGAAAGGGTGGGATCGTATTGCGCTCGTTTTCCTTGTGCTAAATAAAACCGGACGGTCCCGTAGCTCAGCTGGATAGAGCGGCGGTTTCCTAACTCGCTCCTGTCCCTCTGCGCTGCTGCACATAGCAACACTTATGTGCCTGTGACAGCGAACGTTTTTGGATTTATCCCTGAACGTCGTTGCTCATTGAAAAACGCAGCAACAACAGAGCTACCGGAGACTATACCGTGCCTAAAATCCGTTTGACCGAACTCTCTATCAAGGGAGCAAAGCCCCTTGCCACGCAATATACGCTTTGGGATTCCACGCTACCCAATTTCGGGCTGCGTGTAAGCCCGGGCGGCACGAAGAACTTTACATTGATGGTTGGCGCTCGACGTGAGCGTATCAGCCTCGGGCGCTTCCCTATCATTTCATTAGCCGAAGCGCGCGCCAAAGCGAAGGCGCTCATGGCTGAGCGCACGCTCGGACAGCATCAGGCAAAATCAATTCGCTTCGAGGACGCTTACCAGCTCTTCAAAGACCAGCATTGCGCCCGCAAGAGACCCCGTACCGCCCACGACTATCAGCGCATCCTTGATGTCCATTTCCTTACAACGTTTAAGCATGAGCGGCTTGATGAAATTACGTATGAAATGTTGACGAAGATTACGGACAAGCTCGTGGGAACTCCACGCGAGCAATCCCATGCACAAGCTGTCGCGCGGACATTCTTCCGATGGGCGGTCAGCCGCCGTTACCTTAGGCACAGTCCCCTCGAAGGAATGCAAATAGCGAAATTACCTGCACGTGATCGCGTACTCCACAACAAGGAACTGGCCGCCGTGTATCGCGCAGCGCGGAACTACGGCTATCCGTTCGGCCACATCGTGCAGCTACTCATACTCAGTGGCCAACGATGTGGCGAGATCGCGGCCCTTCACCGAGATTGGATAGACTTCGACAAGCAGACTATTACGTTGCCAGCCTCAATCACGAAGAATGGCCGCCATCACACCTTTCCCTTCGGCCCTACCACAAAACGTGTTTTGGAAGACTGTCCGATGTCGGACGGCTTGTTGTTTCCCGCGCGCGGTGCCCCCGGCAATCCGTTTTCCGGATGGAGCAAGTGCAAAGCGAAGCTTGATGAACAGCTTGATGCCGTGGCGCCCTGGACGCTTCACGATCTCCGCCGCACGTTCAGTACAGGACACGCCGCGCTAGCGACACCTCCTCACATTACCGAGCGTCTTCTCAATCACGTTAATGGGACGATCTCTGGTGTTGCCGCGATTTATAACCGTTACCGCTATGTAGATGAGATGCGGGCTGCAGTTACCCTCTGGGAAAAGCATCTGACGCGCCTTGGGGCACCAATTAGGCGTGTGGCGTGAACCTATGTGTTGCTATGTGCACGTTGCTATGCGGCTCCATCTGATCCTATGATCCTCCCGCCCGCTAGCGAGTTCACTGGCGGCGTTGCAACGCCCCTCAAACAGGGGTTTGCAATGACCACTACAAAACTGGTTAGCAAGAAAGAGCTAAAGAGTTTATTCGGAATACCGTACAGCTTCGTTCACATCGCGAGGCTCGAAGCTGCCGACAAGTTCCCGAAACGGATACGACTCGGTCAGTGCAGAGTAGCGTGGTTGTCCGAAGAGGTGCAGAACTGGATAGACGAGCGCATCGCTAGCCGATAGCACTCTCCTTCTTGATAAGGGCAAGGGGCCGGGTCCAACCGGCCCCTTTTTGTATTTGGATACTATAACTTCACAGCTTTTATTTTCGCGAATTCCTCTGGGGACGCTACTTTATTAGATAAAAAATCAACCCATTTTTCCGAGTAAGTGTAGTCCGAATGCGCCTGATGATAAATGCAGTAATCTTTATTTGTGTTTTGAGGTTGTTTCACCCCCTTCTTCGGTCTGATTTTAAATAATCTCCAAGCTTGAGTGTGGTTGTTTAATAAAAACTTCTTTCCACTTTTTTTCGCTACGTTCTTCGTTACCGTACCAGGCTTGTATGGATACTCTTCATCAGCCAATTTGTATTTGAGAAGAACATTTTTTACATCCCTAGCCTCATCAGTTCCCGGTTTAATGAACTTAATCCCCGCACTGCTCTTCGAGGCATTGTCCATCGTATAGATCACTTGAAATTTGTATTCTAAATCAGCGAGCTGCTCTTCGGTTAATCCTTCCCCGAGACGGGCATCCAGCGCTTCGATTTGTTCGGGAATTTCGTAATTCTGAAAAGTTGTAATCTGATCTATATCCAGTTTCGTGAACTGAAGAGCAAACGACAGCTCCTTCTGAAGCGACAGTTTTTCGCCAAATAATTTTAAGATTGCTGTATCAAAATTCAGGCAACACGCTTGGAATAGCGGCGACCATTTCACGTCGCCTCGTCTCATCAACATATGCTCGACTTCGTCTCGAATGAGTTTTATAGCGCCAAGATTATTCTTAACCCCATCTGATAAGGGACAATCCGGACGCGTCAGCATTTGGCTGAGTGCAAAAGACTTACCGTCAGCACCAACGACCTCAATACCTTTTCGTGTGTAAAACTCATGGAGAAGATATGTCCAGGCGATATTTGCAAGAACAGAAAATATTTCTGACTTGAAGGAGCAGGAAGGGCTATTGAACACTTGCACGGCTAAGATCATTGCCTCGCGTGCACGGATGAGCCGCTCGTCATCAAATAGGTTCAGTCCTGTTTTCCAATCGAAAGATTCTTTTTTCTTCTTGTAGAAACGAACATCGTCATCGGTCGCAGGTTTTATGCTTCCGTTTTTTTTAACACCCGTTATTCGGGCACTATTGATCGTTGCGGGTCGCCCCACATTGACCAGCGCCTGGATATCTTGATTGCGCCATCCTTCGGCTAGTAGCGCTTTAACAATTCTTTTCTCTTCGGCGGTGAGCCCACCTCCCGTTTTTTGACCCGGCATAGACCCCTCTCCCGAGCTGGTCAGTATGGTTATCGATCTTAATCGATTCCCACCCCTTTCGCAGTGTGAGATGGGGATAACCGGCGAGAAGTGCGTCGAGCCGGGTTATCATACGCACAATGACAGACGACTTGTCGCGACCAGCCGCGACTATCCCCGACAGCGAATATTCCCTCTCCATCGACGAGGCGGCGACCCGGTACGAACACGCCGGGCATCCACGTACAGCGCGTAGCATCCAACGCTATTGCGCCAAGGGTCATCTGGATTGCCGGCGCATTGAGACGTCCTTTGGTGAGAAGTTTCTTATCGCTCCGGCCTCCGTTGCAAAGCACATCGCCTACATCGAAGAAGTAAAACCCGCCGCGACTATTCGCGACACGTCGCGACATGTCGCGGAAAGCACAGCATTGAAAGAGAGCCCCGACGAGCAGCGATGGGAACCTCCGATAGGTCCCGACCTGTCGCGACCTGTCGCAGCAGACACGCGCTATATCGAACGCCTGGAAGGGGAGAATGAATTTTTACGAAGCCAAGTCACAGTTAAAGACGACCAAATCAAAGACCTTACCGAGCGTGCGCGCGAAACTAACCATCTCATCGCAGGGCTTCAAAAAATGCTGACACCCTTGCTCGGCAGGCCTGTCGACCCTCATTCGGAAATCACCGGTCAATTCGACCCGGAATAGCCGCATATGGTTAGGCCTCGTGATCAAAGCCCTAGGCACCTAGGGGGTGGACTCATAGGCACGCAGATAAAAGCCAACGTGCATGAGCCGTCCATCAATGTCTGCTTTCTGGGGTAAAGCGGACCTCGCAAGCTCACACCGTAATGTCTGCTAATGACCCAAAGCACACTCTAGAAGACTTAGTTGCAATCGAGATAGATATAGGCGTCGAGCGTGGAGTTGATGCGCGATTTCGTGCGCCTTCCTGAGTCATCTCTTTCATCTGATCGTTCTATTTCAATAGCCAGAAATAACTTCCGACGATCAATATTCTTCACAAACCATCGTTGTTTGCTGCGCCATGTCATACCCTCTCCGCTACACAGCAGAGAAACATCAGCAATGCTACGACTGGCAATGCTAGATTCGGGAATGCGAGCATTAAGAATTTTGCATCCATGTTCCCAACCTTCAATCGTTGTCGGGGTCACCCTCGTGATTCGATCATTTGCGTTTTGGGCGGGCCCCTTCCAGTCCGATGGTTTGCATTGATTCTCAGAAATACCTGCCGCGATCCACACCCCCAAGAAATCATGCGGGACGGCTTCTGCATTTACTCGTATCACTGAAAGAGTGACGAAGTAACACGCTGTGAGGAACAAACGTGTCATTCTCATATTCTTACACCAGATTAGAAATCGAATGGGGCTTGACGTGGACAGAGAGCTTTAAATATCGACATATTTGTTGGATAGCCGCTTGCGCTGGAGCCGTTTGCGATTTCATTAGTCGATAAATTTCGAATTAGATACTTAGCAAGTATCTCGTCATTCTTTTTTTGGTTCGGGCCCAAAAACTGATACCGATCACCACGAAAATCGGTAAACTCGCCAGTCGTGCAATTTGCATTGACGAAATCATTTAAGGGGGTTTCTAATTCTTCTTTGATGCAATCTTCAGTTAGTTTCTGCACGTAGTCTCGACAAAATGAGATTGCATCTTCGCGAGTATGCTTTGTTCGAATAACTGCATTGTCTGTACTCAGGCCCGATATCGAAATGACGGTAACTGTCATGCCCATTCGGCTCCCGTAATATAGCTTTCCCGAAGCTAGAGCATTTGATGAACAGAGCGACCAAATGAAAATAGCCGCACATATTGACCAAGTCCTTTTGTGAGCGAATATTATTTCAACATCCATGGAGCAGAACTTAATGTTATCCATAGCTTGACTATGCCCCGTTTAACCCGATCAAAGTTTAACCCGTTCTCCCTCCTTCGAATTTTCGCTATGTGGGTTTCTGGATCTACTTGTAAACTTTGAACCGTGGAGTAAATAGCGCCGCAGCTTATCTGCCACATTGGGCGGTCCGACGCGCGGAGTAATTCCGACAAGGGGATCAGAGGCCCCAATCCGCTCTTGCAAGTCGAACGGAAACTTATCGAGCGAGTGTCCATCATGCTTTTCGCGGGTAATGCCTAGTGATTTGCACAGATTGCCAGGGCCGCAGCAAAGTTGAAATTTGTTCTTGCCGGGCTGCAGTCTTTCCATCGCTTCAAGTTGCATTGTAGGTTCCAACGAGCGGATTAGAACAGCGCTTCCACGCTTACCACTGTCGCAAACAAAATTTAGGCATTGAGAGCCACGAAGCCTGTAGACGTAGACAGTACCCGGTAAAGCAAACATCGATTTGTTTCGGTCAGTTATTTTTCCACCGAAGCTATGCGATCCTTCATCGTTTGCGTCGTAAGCCTCGGTCTCGACGATGATACCGCCGACCCCGTTAACAAGTAATATTTTGCCTATGAGGGCGCGTGCGACTGAGTCAACATCACCTTGGAAGAAATCGCTACGAAGCTCTTTCGTGTCGTCCATCGCGATCCCTATAATCGCTGAAATGTGGTGAGAATACTTGTCGGTGCTGCTATCCTCCCGTGCGCCTTCTAAAGCAAACGGAAGACTATGGTCTCCAGAAACCGCTGACCCACATCAACAAAACAAACCAAAATGCGATGGCATACAAAAAAGTAAATAGCGGACTTCTTGCTCTCCTTGTCTGGCCGCGAACATCTGCGTAATTTCCAGCCGGTGTTAAGTAGATCAACCACTGAATTATCAGTCCAGGAAACAAAAATATCTTCAACAGAATTCCGCCTTTCTGTCCTGCGATGTTATCTCGCCAAAATCGTCCGCTTGTCATATTTTTCGCTCTGCTCATCCGTCTATTTATTTAAAAAAAGCATCTAAGAACGGCTTCAATGTTACATCGAGAAATTTGACAAACAACCAAATGAACACAAGAAAGAGCAAAGCCCCAAACCAAGCATGCCGCCCAAAAAAACCAATGACCGTTGCAGCTTTCCTTTGCTTTTTGGACCAGCCCTGCCTTTCAGCCGCTATCGGGAGCAGCAATTTCTTTTCAATTTGATCGATACTAATAGACCGAACGCGTGCAGTTTCTAGTATTGCGCGCGGATCAAGATCTAAAAGCCCATACGATTTGAGTAGCTGAGTTATTCGCTCAATTCTTTCTTGTTGATCCCTTTCAGCTTTGGTGTGTCCGGCCAATAGATTATGAACGAAAACCTCGCCCGCTTTTCCTTTGTTTGAGGGGGCGAAGAAGCTCCGTTTATAATTAACCATTTAATTTCTCCAATTTAATTAATGACTTATGGTGCGGGAATATCGCGCGCTGTCAAGTCAACGATGAGCATGTCTGAAATTGATGCTGTGTACGGCTCTTCCACCGGTAGGGAGTTGGCGGCCTCGTTCATCAATCGACCCGCGCGAGGGCGATTTCCGCTATTAGCGGACATGCCCGGCGCACGGACAAATGTCTGCTTTTGAATGGACATAAAGCCCCGCGTATTCTCACTTCCGCTTCTGACTCGATTTAGTCATCGAAGCTACCGAAGATATCAACCGATAGGGGATAGACGCCCTAGAGGCGTCTCTGGAGGCTGTATAATGCACGTGTATGGAACTACACGGGCCGACGCACATAGGCGACATCCTCAAGGACCGCAACATCATCCTCAAGGGTGCCGATGCCGCCACAGCGAAGGGCTTCACGCAGGTTCCGAATTTTCTGCTCAAGTCAAAGAAGTTGAGTTCTGGCGATAAGCTCGCCTTCGCCATGTTGCTCAGCTATGCTTGGCAGAACGACTTTTGCTTTCCCGGGCAAATACGTTTGGGTATCGACATGGGCCTCCACGAAACCAACGTCCGGAGGCACCTCAAATCGCTCGAAGCAAACGGCCTGCTGACCATCAAGCGCCGAGGGCAGGGTAAGACGAATATCTACGAGTTGAACCTCAAACCGAGGAAGCTATGAATAGCCTTAGACCGAGCGAAAACACTCGGTCTAGACCGAGTGAAATCAGCCGCTCTAGACCGGATGAAAACACTCGGTACTCTATTAATGAGACTCAGTGAATTAGACCCATATAATAATACTCAGTACAAATTCATTCTTATAAGAATGGGAAAAACCCAAAGCCGCGCGAAGTCCTGCACTGTGGTTGGCTCCGTGTAAGGCGCATGCATCGACACGATACTCTGGTCTGTTAGCTCCCAGAAGCTGATGCACTCGCTCAAATGTTCGGTATAATCAATATCCACGCCCTCGATCGCAATATGACAAATGACCTTCACAAACTAGACAGCATTAAGTGCCCGAATTGCGGGCAACAAATTCCCGTATCGGAGGCTATTTATCACCAAATAGCTGACCAAACTCGCGCGCAATTCAAGTCCGAATCCCTTGAGCAGCAGAAAAAGATGGCAGCGAAGGAGCGCGAGCTTGCGGACAAAGAAAAGACAATTGACCAAACGGTCAAAGAACAGGTCCAGAATGCCCGGACCAAATTATTGAAGGAAGCCGAAGCGAGCGCCCGGCAGTCCGTAGGTGTTGAAATACAGGACTTGAAACGAAGGGCGGTTGAAAAAGATCAACAACTGGAGCTAGCGCAAAAGGCTGAGCTGGAATTGCGCGCGCAGAAACGAAGCCTAGAAGAAAGGGAAAAGACTCTTGAGCTCGAAACTGCGAGAAAGATGGATGAAGAGCGTCAGAAAATACAAGAAGAAACGGAGAAGAGACTTCAGGACACTCACCGCCTGAAAGATGCCGAGAAGGATAAAAAAATACAGGACGCCACTCGGGTAAACGATGAGCTCCGAAGAAAACTAGAACAAGGCTCGCAGCAAACACAAGGCGAAGTGCTCGAACTTGAACTAGAACAGCTGATTTCTAGTGCGTTTCCCTCAGATCAGCTTGAGCCTGTTCCAAAAGGTTTTAGTGGAGCAGACGCGCATCAGAGGGTTATCAATAATTCGGGACATCCGTGCGGATCAATCCTGTGGGAATCCAAACATACAAAGGCATGGAGCGATAGCTGGATTGCCAAGCTGAAAGACGATCAACGAGCAGCGAAAGCGGATATCGCCATTCTTGTAAGCGAAGCACTCCCCAAGGATTGCAAAAACTTTCAGCAAGTCAACGGCGTTTGGGTTACCAGCCCGCAATGCGCGCTACCACTCGCTATAGCTTTGCGGTCGCAGTTAATTGAAGTAGAGATGGCAAAACTGTCGGCAGTCGGAAAAAATGAAAAGATGGAAGTAATGTATAGATATGTTTCCGGTCCCGAGTTTAAACAGCGGGTCGAGGCAATCGTTGAAGCCTTTGTCGATATGCAGAGTGACCTTCAGGAAGAACGGCGCAGCGCCGAACGACGTTGGGCCAAACGTGACAAGCAAATTCAAAAGGTGATTTCGAATACTGGTGGAATGTATGGCGATCTACAAGGCCTGATCGGCTCCTCGCTCCAAAGCATTCCTTTGCTGACTTCTGGCGGTAGTGATGACGAGCCCGAGTCTCAATAAACGAGAGCAGTTTTTCTCGTCTCATTATTCATCTCAAACATTCATCTCACCGCTGTGAGTCCCCGCAATTTCGGTCGAACTGGCCTATAATGCCAGCATAGGGGAGGAGATCACCTCATTATGAGAAAGGAATTTTCCATCAAATCGCGCGGCTTGTTTGACCCGGCTGCGGAAAAGCCGTTCAAGGTCAGCCGATCCGGCATCGAACTTTTTCTCGAATGTCCGCGATGCTTTTTTCTCAATCACCGACTTGGTGTTCGCCGGCCGTCGGGTCCGCCATTCACCATCAATTCGCTCGTCGATCGGCTGCTCAAAAAAGAATTCGACGTACACCGCGTAAATGGAACAGCTCATCCCTTCATGCGCCAGTACGGAATTGAAGCCGTGCCATTCCAACATCCGCAAATTGGTGAATGGCGGGAGAATTTTAAGGGCGTACAAGTACTCCATGCACCAACCAATCTAACGATCACCGGCGCAGTCGATGATTTGTGGGTCAATCCGGCCGGTGAGATCATCGTCGTAGATTACAAGGCGACAGCAAAAACCGGAGAGGTAACGATCGACGCAGAGTGGCAGTCTGCCTATAAGCGACAGATGGAAGTGTATCAGTGGCTGGTTCGCCAGCAGGGACTAATCGTGTCCGACACGGGTTATTTCGTTTACTGCAACGGCCGAGACGCAGAAGCGTTCGACGGCCGAATTGAATTTGCGGTGAAGCTCTTGCCGTACACTGGCAGCGATCACTGGATCGAAGCCGCACTGGTCAATCTCAAAAACTGTTTGATGAGTAACAATATCCCGGATCAGCCCGACGATTGTGAATTTTGCGGATATGCGCAGGCGCGAGCTCTGCCTGAAAATACTTAGCTCACGAAGCCACATGCTATGCTTCCATTGCTATGGCGTTATTATTAGGGGGTTGGGGAGTACGATATGGCTAAACAAGAAGCCTCTGTCGAAGAACTCGTGATGATGATAGAGCGCGGCGAGCTTCGCTTGCCGGAAATGCAGCGCCGATATGTTTGGCGCTCCACTCGCGTCCGCGATTTATTAGATTCGCTGTACCGGGGGTATCCCTCTGGAGCGATACTGCTCTGGGAGACAGACGAAGACGTACCGCTCCAAAAATTTGCAGTGGAGCAGGCCACTAACCCGTATCACAGTGTTCGTTTGTTGCTTGATGGACAGCAGCGACTAACGTCGCTTTCAGCCGTTATTCGCGGTCAGCCTGTCACCGTTCGCGGTCGCCGCCGCCCTTTAGAGCTACTTTTTAATTTGGAACATCCGGACAAGCTCGTTGTGGTCACCGAAGTTGATGAAAATGGCGAGGATGACGACGACTCGGACGATACAGATCAGATACACGAGGACGAAACCGACAGTACTGAAGACGAACTACAGAAGCGCTTCAATGAAATGACCTTCGTCGTCGCAGCCAAGAAACTCGGCCAGCTTCCGCAATGGGTAAAAGTATCCGACGTTTAAATCGGATTCAGATGCTCCGTTTTTAAAGAAAGCCGGCATCACTGGATTTGAAGACCCGAGATATGAAAAATATAGCCAACGCCTAGCTCGCTTGCGTGCGGTGAAGAAATATATTTATCGAATGGATGTACTAGAGCGAAAGTTGTCGTACGACGAAGTGACAGAAATTTTCGTTCGGGTAAATTCATTAGGTGCAAAACTTCGAAGCTCCGATCTCGCTTTAGCCCAAATTACTGCAAAATGGCGTCATTCACTCCAAACATTTCTTGATTTTCAAAAAGAATGTGAGAAGCTCGGGTTCGATATTGATCTCGGTGTTCATTTAAGGAACCTCATTGTTTTTACTACCGGACAATCGCGTTTCTTAACCGTTGGTCGTCTTAAGCTGGAACAACTTCAAGCAGGATGGAAAAAAGCGTGCGATGGCATGCAATTCGCTATGAATTTTCTAAAGAGCAATGTCGGAATAGATAGTCCTGCTCTACTGTCGTCGCCATTTCTACTCATCACCGTCGCTTTTTTAGGACAAGCGCGCGGATATAAAATCAATCCCACCGACGCGAAAGCTCTTCGTTATTGGGCGCTATTGGCTAACGCAAAGGGGCGTTATTCGCGAGGCTCTAGCGAGACACTTCTCGACCAGGACCTCGCAACAATACGTGACGGCGGCGGCGTTCCGGAACTCATTGATCGACTGCGCCTCCAAGTCGGACGCCTCGACATCACCCCCGATGAGTTAGAGGGACGCAATCAACGAAGTTCACTTTTCAAGACGATGTTCCTTGCTTTCCGCCACGCGGGAGCGAAGGACTGGCGATCGAATTTGACCATCGCACTCGACCATTCCGGTGTGCAGCACAGGTTGCAATTCCATCATATATTTCCAAAGGCTCAGCTCAAGAACATCCACACCGCGCGTGAGGCTGATGATATCGCTAACCTTGCATTCATCGGTGGTAAGACAAATCGCGCAATCAGTGACAAGGAGCCAGCTAAATATCTCGTGTCGCTGATAGACCAGCATGGAACCGAGATGTTCGAGGCGCAAGCTATTCCAACTGATCTGAAATTGTTGGAAATCAAGTCATACAAAGATTTTCTAGTCGCGCGCCGCAAAAAAATCGCCACCCAGCTAAACCAATTTCTGGGCAACTAACACGTTTCAAAAAGGGAACGACTATTTCATGGCTCTGTTGAGCCATTATTTAACGTCGCACAATATTTATTTTACGACACTTACTATATTCCTTAACCAACATTACTTCAAAATAATTTCATTCTCCAAACTTCAAATCCTCCTCGGGGACGTATCCGCTTATTATCGTCTTACCGTCATAATGCAGAACCTTCCAGTACTGACCGTCGCCTTTCAATCCAGGCGTCGAGTAGTCAACGGTCATTTCCTTCAAATCTTCCGGAGTCGTCGCGCTGACTGGTCCGGACCGATCCGCCTTGCGGTAGACCACAGTCTTCGAGTGCCGAAGTGTAACCACATAACGAGTATTAGAACGCACCCACTTGATCATTCTTCTGTTCGATTGGCGCGCAAGTAAAATCGCTACCGAATTTTCAAGTACGAAACCCGCGCGCTCTTTTATGCCATCTTCTTCAATCTTATTGAGGTCATGTTTTACCAGCCACTCATCATCGTCCTTATGTCGATATACACTTGGCGTCATACGCCAAACATTCCAAAACGCAGTGTGATCGATCCCCTCCTTTGTGAGGTCTCCGTCGATCCGACCGTGGTCTAAAGCAATATAATCAAATGGTGTATTCACATTGGTTTCCTTCCATTCCTTTGAACGCGTGTAATACGGAGCCCAACTTCCAAAAAGTCCACCATCGTCTTTCTCAATGTCGTACCAACTTTCAAATTCTACATAGAAAGCTTTTCGACAAGAAATCAGACAATCTTCATAGTCTTCTCTATCGAATTCTTTTTGAGCTTCGAGCAGAAATCCTTTCGCCTCATTATCATCCAGTAACTCCGTGAGACTCACGGACCAGAAGTCAACATTCATCACTTTTTTGGTCGCCTGTTCCAAAAATTTACGAGCGTCAGAGACATATCCCTGAAGTTCCTTCCGATTCGGAGTGATGCCATCGTGTTTCGATGCGACCCGAACTTTGTTTATTTCTAGCAGGCGCCTCCTGAACGGAAGCTCATCACCAATTGCTTCGTTGATCTTGTCGAGGTACTGGGCAACTTCGGTTCGAGCTGCCACTTTGATATTTAAATGATCTAGCGCCGCCAATAGACAAATCTCGATTGCATCTTGAAGCAAATTAATACACGCGGCCCCAGCTACTTCTTGATCGGCCCGCGCGTTCTGCGTCGCGAGTTGCACTAGGTACCGCGACAGCGTCAGTCTCTTAATGACTGGTTCTTCCAGCATGCAGAGCTCCTTTGTCTTATCCCGGTCGTCTGCAAGCGGAAATTATCCGGGTTATCAGCCCACGTCTCGGTAGGCCGGAGGATATGTGGGGGGTCTCATCGTTTCCCCCGGTACCTGTATGTCAAATATCTTGCAACGACCGGTTTTCTTATGTCCCGCACGTCGGGCTTCACCGCCCGACCCCGCCCCTCTGGTGTCTGGTACGGCTGGTAAACAGCCGACCTATGCTCGGCCAATGGTGAAAAACTAGTAGGCCTCGCACAGAGGGGCGGGGTCGGGCGCTTCGCGAAACTAATGACTGATCTAGTATAGCCCCATCCCGTGACACGGGGTTCTAACAGCGCCTGACCCCGACGTGCGGGGCAAGTATCGACCCTTTTCACCTTACCGAAGCGAGATCGTGACGCGCTTACAAATCGAAAAAGAGAAATCGGAAAGCAAAGTTTCTCGTTTCAAAAATCAGAATTGAATAATCTGAAAAAACAATTTCGAGATATCGAAATTCGAAAATTGGAAAAATTGCTCGCAAGTGGTGTCCCCTATCCCCCGCCGACATGTGGACAAGGTCCCCTTGTCCGGCTGGTACAATTCGTAGACGACCGCTTCTAGCGGTCGGCTTCCGCCACCCGGCTGGGATCGTCCACACACAACGTAGTCCCGGCGGCCGCCGTGCGCGCGGCCAACGTCAGCACCCGCACAGTGCAGATACGGCTCGGAGGCCGACCCATGGACGGGGATCATCTGCAATACAATCACGAACATAGTGTGCTTGGCACACTCGCATCAGGCGAGGGCGTGCCACTTACGCAAAACGATCGCCGCAGGCACCTGTACGTGATCGGCAAAAGCGGTACGGGAAAATCCACTCTGCTTTTCAATCTGATGATGTCCGACCTCGCCGCCGGCCGGGGTTTTGCATTGCTCGATCCCCACGGCGATCTGGCCCGCGCCGTCGCGGACGCTGTTCCGGCCAATCGCACCAACGACGTTCTCTATTTCGATCCGGCCGACCTTTCGCACCCCATCGCCTTCAATCCGCTTGAGCGAGTGGCGCCCGATCATCGCCCGCTTGTCTCCGCTCACATCGTTTCGGCCTTCAGGCACTTGTGGGGCGATAGTTGGGGACCACGGCTAGAATATATCCTTGATAATTCGCTTCGGCTTTTACTCGACACACCAGGCTCGACCCTATTAGGGCTTCCGCGTCTACTCGTTGATGAGAAATATCGCGCCCGTCTTACGAATACATGCAGCGATCCAATCATCCGCGCATTTTGGCTTCGAGAGTTCGCCGAATATCACGACCGCTTTTTAGTCGAAGCGATTTCCCCTATCCAAAACAAGATCGGTGCGCTTCTTTCCCCACCCGTCATTCGCAACATTATCGGCCAGCAACGAAGCACACTAAATATTCCACACCTGATGAATAACGGTCGGGTGCTGATTGTGAACCTATCAAAAGGACGGCTTGGCGAAGCCCCAGCGCACCTTCTCGGCGCCTTTCTTGCTACTGCATTTTCACAGGCAGCTGAAAGCCGGGCCGACATCGAGGAAGAAAATCGGCGTGACTTCACGCTCTATGCGGATGAATTCCAAAATTTTGCTACCGATAGCTTCGCGTCGATCTTAAGCGAGGCGCGCAAGTGGCGGCTTTCGCTTGCACTCGCGCATCAGTTCCTTGGGCAACTTCCGGTACTCTTGCGGCAAGCTGTCATCGGCAATGCTGGCACCCTCATCGCCTTTCGTCTCGGGGCCGAAGATGCGCCGCTTATCGCCGATGAACTTGGCCTTCATAATCACGAAGCACTCACTGATACTCCCAATTTCGCGACGTGGATCAAACTCATGTACGGCGACAGTCCGACTGGAGCCCACTACATGAAAACGCTACCGGCACTCTCGACCACATTCGGCCGGCTACCCGCTATACAGGCCAGAACCCGCGCCCGGCACGCCCGGCCGCGCGTACATGTCGAAAATCAGATTGCTCGTTTTCTTTCTGCTGGATCGCCTGACACCCTTGCGTAATAGAAGTAGACGTTCCAAAATATTCTCGTTTCCGGGGCGGGGGCTCCTTGGATATTCTCTATCAAATATTTATTGCGCCGCTGAGAATTAGTGCTCAGTTCAATATGCAATTGCTGGCGGTCCTGTCAGCGTTCTTCCTGTTCCTTTATTCACCACGCCTGATATTTCTATATTTCGAAACACGAAAACCATCGTCAGATCAAAATACAACTGGATCCCTACTTTTCTGTTTTTCTTGCACCATCGCCCTCTACGGCTTCATCGCTCTTGGTTGGTATTTTCGGAATGCTTCTTGGCATGAAATTTCTGATAAATCTCTTTTTGTGGCCTCTTTGATATTGGGCGCAATTACACTCTTCGGCACTGCGATCGCATACCGACGGCATCAGCTTCAATGGCACGTGACAGCTTGGAAGTGGCTCCCTACTGAAGACAAACAAGGGAAATGGGAAACACAACCGGTTCTCACAATCGCCGGAAGAAAGCACGCCTACGATACTCCACAGGAGTACCTACCCTTCCTGAAATCATTGAAGCATCGAAATGCTGGCGGCCCGCTAGATCGTATCATCTCTGAATTCGAGAGGGCTGTACCCCACTTTGCCCCACGACGGGCCAGCTCCGAACCTTCACGCGCCCAAGAATCAGAATCAACACCAACCGAGCAGGTAGCTGTCTCAACTCCATCTCCGTCAATTGTCTCGCCTCACTCTTCGACAATTCCCCCATCCACTACTGAATTTGGTCATTTCTCTCGAAAGGTAGGTAACATGCAACTCAAAATTCGCCGCTCACAACGCACGGCTGGAATAACGGGAAGCAAAGTAATTTTCTCCCTTGATGCTCGCGTCGAACCCAAAGCCGAAGACACGGAGCTGATTCGTAAATATAAATTAGGTAGCGCCATCGTGTATGACAGTGCAGCGCGTCGGCACCACACCGAAGCAACAATTGCTCATGCAGATGCAACTCGTGGTGCTAGTTCCGCTGGAATTTTGTATCGAGTTGCACGAGCCTCAATAAGTGCCGCCGCCGCAGCGCTGACACTGCGCGTCACAGTCGATAGTCTAATTAGTGGCGTGCATATCGAGTGCAAAGACCTCGATGAATTGATGGGCGCCGAAACCGCGATCGTTGAGGCGTGCAAAACAGTCAAATCATATCTTGATATAGCTCTCACGTTTGACGGCCGGGAGGAGATCGTTGAGTTCTAAGCTTCCCCCCTATCGACCGCCGTCACCCTATACGCCTTTCCTGCGCCGCTTCACTGATGAACCGGCGCGCGATCTTGCCGACACGATTGAGCTCTATAACCGGGTGCATGCTATGTACTCCGCGTCCCCGTGGTCCAACGCGGACGCAGTGGAGCGGGTTAGCGGAGTGATCGCGGAATTCATCGGGAAAGTCGTCACGTTACCGGAATCCCCAGTAATTCTTTCCGCACTCGATCGCTGCCAGCAGGAATTACTTTCACTAGAAACAACAATTTTCTCATCACCAAAAATCGAGTGGGATATCGCTCGACTTTCGATGAAAGAGCAGGTTGATCTGCGCCGTTTTCTTCGCGCGCAAGAATATTTTCTCGGTAATCAAGATCGCGTCGGCGAAATTCTCGCCACTGCACTCGGCAATGTCCTCGGGGGGATCATCTCTGAACTCCCGACAATGCCTGAAGCCGCTGACAGCACCAGTTTTTCCGTACCGCTCATTTTGCTCTATCGCGACCCGGGAGAGGTTGTTGATCGCATCATCGGGACAATCTGCACTGAGCAGCATAACGATATCGGACTTTTCACCTCTCTTCACCAACGGCTCTATGAAAATATCTGCTACGCCTCCGGCATCGAGCCGTACGATGACCGTAAAAAACGTCTCATCACGGCGAACAAATCCGAGCTTCCGCCCATTGAGCTGGTGGAAGCCTATCTCAAAGGGACACCGCTTCTTGATCTTCTTCTCACACCAGTACCCTTCATACTGCCCGAAGAGGCTCGCTTCGAGCATCATTGGATTGTCGCAGGAACCGGACAAGGCAAAACTCAAACGCTCCAATCGCTCATCTGCGGTGATCTCGATGCAGTGGCAAATGGCAAAGCGTCCGTTGTTGTTATCGATAGCCAGGGCGATCTCATTAAGAATATTGCCGGACTGAAGTTATTTGCCAAGGGACAGCCATTACACGGCAAACTCTGCCTTATCGATCCGACAGACATCGAATACCCGGTCCAGCTGAATCTTTTCGCATTAGGGAAAGAGCGGCTCGATACTTATTCCAAGCTCGATCGTGAGCGATTGCTCAACAGCATCATCGAGCTCTATGACTTCATTCTTGACGCGCTCCTGGGCGCGGAAATGACAAGCAAACAATCGACTATCTTTCGCTTTGTCTCAAGAGCGCTTCTTCAAATCCCCAATGCCACCGTCCTCACCTTGCTTGAATTAATGAAACCGGGCGGAGATCAGAACTACAAGGAACATATCTCCCAACTTCACGGCGCTGCTCGCTCTTTCTTCGAGACTGAGTTCAACACCACCGAGTTTACTAAAACTAAACGAGAAGTCATGCGACGCCTGTATGGCATCTTGGAAAATCAGACATTCGAGCGAATGTTTTCACACCCCAAAAGTAAGCTCGACATTTTCAAAGAAATGAATAGCGGTAAAGTGATCTTGATCAACGCGGCGAAAGATTTGCTCAAAAAGAACGGCACGGAAGTCTTCGGCCGCTTCTTTATCGCCCTCATCGCACAGGCAGCGGCCGAACGCGCAACGCTACCCGCACACAAGCGGCTAGCAACCTTCGTGTACATTGACGAATGCCAGGATTACATCGCAAACGACAGCAATTTTACTACGATTCTCGAACAGGCCCGGAAGCAAAAAGTCGGCATCATTGTCGCACATCAGTTTCTTACTCAGCTTAAGCAGGGCGTACTTGATAACTTACATGCCAATACCAGTATCAAATTCGCCGGAGGCGTGAGCGATCGCGATGCTCATGCCCTCGCGCGAAATATGCGAACCACACCCGAATTCATCGAGAGCCAGACCAAACTTTTATTCGCGGCCTACGTTCGCAACTTCACTGCGAACGCTATCTCCTTACGCATTCCTTTTCGCGAGTTGGAAAGGAAGGAACGCATGACAAAAGAAGAGGAGACAGCGCTTCGTGACGAGATGCGTGATCAATATGCGATTCCATTATCGGACCTTCCGGGGAATACAACAACACACGCCCCGACAACCGAAGAGCCGGACGAATTCGCTGACCGCTATTAACAGCCCGGCGGGCACTGAGACCACGCACCCGAGCCTAGGCGCGCGGCGTGGTACACTTTTTTTATTCGAGCATGGCAATCCATCCAAACTCTTCGTTGCCCATTGCACACCATAGCGGACGTTTTCTTTTCCGCCCGCAGCTGTAATCAAGTTTCTATGGAGACCACACAGCAAGCCTCGACTCGCCCCGACCTATCGCGACAAGGAACGACCAGACGCGCCCGCTTCCGAAGGGATGACCCGCCACCGATGCGGCTCACAGAGGATGACGTTGCGGCCATCCGGCATGTCGCCAAACATCGCTTTCTTCGCTCGACGCATCTCATCGCGCTTCTTGAGCGCCCCACTAAGAAATTCCTCGAACGCCTCGCCGCGCTCTATCACAACGGCTACCTCGATCGACCACGTGCGCAGCTGGACTATTACGCGACTGCCGGAAGCGCACCGCTCGTTTATGCTCTGGGAAACAAAGGCGCAGACATCCTCACCGAGCTGGATGGAAGCCAGCGTGCTAAGGTCGATTGGACTTGGAAGAACCGCGACGCCGGCCGAATATTCATCGAGCACACGCTCCTCATCGCCGACCTCATGGTGTCAGCCGAGATCGCTACCCGCCGCGCCGGCAATCTACGCCTGATCGAACCCTACGATATTCTCGCTACGGCACCCGAGGCTACGCGTCGCGCCAAGAACCCGTGGGCGTTACCAGCGAGGATTACGCACGCCGGCATCCAGCACGACTTGTCCCTGATCCCTGATAAAGTCTTCGGCCTCGACTACATCGAAGCTCGAAAGCGCTCATATTTTTTTGTGGAAGCGGATCGCGGCACCATGCCCGTCATGCGCTCTCATCCACGCCAGACTTCCTTTCATCAGAAAATTCTGGGTTATCTCGCGGGTTCCCGGCCAACTAATTCTCACGGACAGCACTTCGGCATCGGTAATTTCCGTGTCCTTACAATCACCACGAGCCCCGAGCGGATCGGCACTATGATCGACGCGCTCAAACATGCGACAAAAGGAACCGGCTCTAATCAGTTCCTGTTCATCGATCGCGCATCACTACAGGCCAGCCCTGATGTTCTCTCACTCGAATGGACGAGTGGAAAAGGCGCTCACGTGCGGCTCGGAGCGTGAATGGTATAATTCTCAGTGGGTTCCGTCTTGTTGATCGGCATCCGATTGGCGGGTGTCGATCTTGCGAGACGGAGAAATTAAATGAGGCTCGACGCACCCTTGCACTTACCACCAGGATTTAATCCCGAGCACGTGCAGTTCTATAACATCGAGATAGCTCGCCTTGCAGACGGCATGATCTCTGTGGCCGTTACAGTCACCACCTGCCCCCGCGAAGAAGAGCTGGCTACCCAGGAGCTTCATTGCGAGCGAGCGCAAACCCTCGACGAGGTACTTGCGATCGTCCGGAATTCCGTTTTGCTCCAATAGCCCTTCATCAAAGCCTCGGGCCTCACGCAAAGTGAGGCTCGCTCTTTTCTAACCCTCCAATCATTTTCGCGTGCTCCGTCTCGCACCCTTCAAGGCAACCCCTACGGGGCGCCTACGGCGGCCTTGACCGGCACGGCCGGGCACGCTTGGCGAGGCCATGTCGGCTCCGGGAAGCATGTCAATCATGTCTCACCAGGAAGCATGACTGAGGGGATGACCCGGATCAGGCGGCTGGCTGTGTGTCAAAGCCGCTGGGGTCATTTCCTTGCACATGAATTTCTAGGAGTTATAGTTCCGAGAGAATAGATCGGACGCTCCCCAAAATATTCGGTTTCTCAAACGTGGGTCAGAGCCGCGCATCGCGCGTGTGTGTCTCTGACCTGCGTTCGCAGGGATCTGAACATACAACAAGGGAGTACCTGAAATGGCGAAGATGTTTCGCGTCTACTCGATCATCGAGCGACAAAAGCAAGACGACTATTGGCTCAACATCGGCGTGGCGTTCCCCCACGAGGACGGCAAGGGCTTCAACGTGATGTTGCAAGCGCTGCCGATCCACGGCAATGGCAAGATCGTGCTTCGCGAACACGAAGCAAAGGATCACGACGAGGAAGAAGCCGGCCAGGACCCGTCCAGGAAGCCCGCTGGCAACAGCCGCAACCGGGAACGCAGTGGAAATAACGATCGCCAGCCAGCACGTCGCTAGCGACAAAATACGTCGCCTACCAAAGCCTCGGGCCCCACGAAAAGTGGGGCCCGCTCTTTTCTTGCCCCAACTTGACAAACGCTTCTAATCAACGCCGAACAGTTTGCGCCCTTGCGCGTTACTTGCCCGCAAGTACAATTATGACATTAGCAATTTGTCATTCTATTTTATGGACGAGCAAACGATTTATTGGGTGAAGGCGACACTTACCAACGACGAGAACGCGAGCGACGAAGAAATGCGTGCTTACTTCGTCGAAGGTGGCCTCACTGAAGCTCAGGCCGATGAATGGATGGCCAAGCGGGACTTCTACAGCCGAAACATCGTCATGCAGGACAACGACGGCAACGACATCGGTATCTTCGACCCACATACTTGCAGCGTTAAATCTCTCACTGCTTAAATATGAATAACAAACCAATGGCTCTCACAGCCGAAGAAATAAAAGAAATTGCCGCTATCAAGGACATCCAACAAATGTGGGGAGCGGAAGACGCAGCCGAAATGACCGACTTTCTTGAAAACCACGTGTACGCGGTCAAGTTTGATTTTCATTCAGGGGGGCCGGGTTATGTCGGGGAGTATTTCATCCTCGCCGGTGACGCCCTCGGCGAACCTCTCCAGCTCATCCGAAAGAACGGCAAGCTCGCGTTTCTATGAACGAAAACGAAGCCGCCCGTATATTTGCGAGTATGGGGGGGAAAGCGCGAGCCAAGAAATTATCCAGAAAGCGACGGCGCGAGATTGCGATGCTTGGTGTTGAAGCTCGCCGCAAGAAACGGGGTGTGATCTAGCCACGTTGTTGCAACGCGAGAGCGCCTAATCTTCTCTCAGCCATTTTGCTCAATAAGGGCACTCATGTTGAAATGCTTTACGCCGCGATAGGCAAAAGCTTTTGTGCAGGGCTCTTGCTTCGCACACTTTCGTCTTTCTGCACCAGGAACTCAAATTTTGATCCTGCAAACAGCGTGTCCGCCCTGGCGACCCGTTGCCTTGCAACCTTGATGGCATGTTCCGACATGTCGATCCCTATCCAATGTCGCCGTAACGCATCCGCTGCAACAAGCGTCGTTCCTGATCCGCAAAAGCAATCGAGCACGATGTCGTTTTCGTTAGAGGACGCCCCCACGATCACTTTCAGCATTTCCAGATTCTTTTCTGTCGGATAATTTGGATATTGCGGGTCTTTGAATTCCCACACGTCCTGCAACTTTTTACCCCTCATCTCGTCAGCATAAATCTTTTTTCGCGGTACGCCATTTTTTGACCACTCGATTAAACCCTGCTGATCCCACCGTTCGAGGATCGCAGGCGCAGTTCGCCAATGGCGGCCCTTCGGCGGCAGAATACCCTTCCACGCCATCCCTGTTTTTCCGTTTGCCGTCTCGCCAGGGGCATGCAGCGGGATCGTCGTATACGCCCGTCCGGCACCATCCATTTTCTTAAACCGCCGCTCTGCATCCTCTGCGCTAAAAGACACTCGCGCATCATTCCAGATCGCTTCTCCTGATTTTGTGTAGAATAAAATCAGGTCTTTTACGTTGCCGTACGCGCTTCGATCAAAGTTTTTCGGGTTGCATTTTATGCGAGTGATATCGTTGCGAAAGTTCTTTCTGCCAAAGACCTCATCCATTACAAGCTTCACGTAGTGACCGATCTTATAATCAATGTGCAGATAGATCGAACCGCGCTCAGACAATAGCTCTCGAAGCAGCACCAGGCGCTCGCGCAGGAATGCAAGAAATGCGTCGTCCACGAGCACGTCGCTATAAGCAATCTCATCGTCACTGCTGCTGCTGATCGTGCTCGTGCGTCCTTCTCCAATCCGGAAGTGCCCGTTCGTTGCAAACGGCGGATCGATGTAGACGAGGCTAACCTTCCCGCGAAGCCCGTGGTCGTCAATGAGCGCTTTCAGCACTGCCAGATTGTCGCCTTGGATCAATTTGTTTCTTTCGCCCCACCCCGAGACAATTTCCAACCGCGCCTTTTCGGTATTGAGAATATCCTCTTCTGCTTTTTTGTTTTTGTAATAGAGCAACATATGAAAGCATTAAACTTGATAAAGGAACTCCCGCAGCACAAGGCTGCTCATAATATTTTCATCCCTCAACGTCGTCGTAAGCATGCGGTGCATGCTGTTATGCCCTTCGATGTACAGTACACCGTCGAGAACAGCGACCTTGATCGCCCGCACGCCATCAGCATGCAGCGTTGATATCGCGTCGTTAAATTGCGCGTTTTGATGCCCACCAAAATCAGTCAGAAATTTCGCCTCGCCGATCACATATTGCTGGTTGAAGCGAGCGACAAAATCGAGCCCCTTTGTATGTGTATAGTTGAGATGCTTTCGTGCAAAATGCATCAATTCTGCATCTCCCCCATCCAGGATAGCATTGGCGCTCGATGCAACAAACTGATCCAACTTTACCGGCTCAATTCCCAGCGATGTATTTTTTAGCCAACGCCGAAACAGGGGCCCAATTTGTCGATTTGTTTCTTTCGGCTCCGAACAGCGCTCATATATTCGATCGAGCCCCATTTCGTAGAGCCGCCCGCAAAGTCGGGCGACGGTCGCCGGGTTACGCTGGATCGACCTCCGATCCCTTTTTAAATAAGCGACGTACGAGTCCTTGATCGGAAATAGATCGAACTCCAAAAGAGTCTCCAATAAAGCCAAGTTCTCGCGCTTTGCAAATGCCGCCTCGACGCGTCGCCACAGCTCATCATTAATCTCTCGTATGCCGTCTGGTATGGTTGGGTACACATGGAAAAGGTCGTCGAGATAGCTACGCTGATTGGCGTACTCGATACTCAGACCCATCCAACGGTTCATATTCCGAGGCAACACTCAAAGGATAGCATCCCCTGCACTCACTCGATTGCAACCACTGCGTAACTTTCTTCGACCCGCCACGCAGATGATTTGCGCGAGGCATTCAAGAAACTGCTAAAAGGCTGTGATAAGTCGTGCCAGACTGACTGCGGAGAACGAACTAATGCCCGATAATAACGTGTTCGACCGCTATCTCCTTGCGCTCCGCAAATCACCAATCGACGAGAAAACTGAGCACACCGATCGCTCGGCCCTGCAGACACTTCTACAGGTGCTTGCAGACGAAAGCGCAAGCGGCGTGAACGTTCATCACGAACCTAAGCGCGTGGCTGATAAAGGTGCTCCTGATTTCAAGGTCTCCAAAAGCGGTCTCATTATTGGTTACGTCGAGAACAAAACAATCGGCGAAAATTTGAGTAAGGTTCTGAAATCCGATCAAATCTCAAAATATAAAAGTTTGTCAGACAACATCGTCGTTACTGACTATCTCCAATTCATTTGGATAAACAAATACGGACCACCGCAGAGCGAAAGGCTGTGTGATCAGTCCGACCTCGAAAATCCAAAGTATAGGTTGAAAGAGGATCGTGTCGCACCGGTCAGAAAATTACTGGAAGGCTTTTTCTCAACGGCGCCTGAAGGCATTGGGCGTTCCCAACAACTCGCGCTGGCGCTGGCGACGCGCAGCAAGCTGCTGCACGATTACCTGGGCGAGGAACTGGTACGACAGGAAAGGGATCACAAGGAAGGACGGCTTTACGGGCTTTTCGATGTGTTTCGCAAACAAATTTTTCACGAACTGACGCTGAATGAATTTGCCGATGCTTTTGCGCAAATGCTGGCTTACGGCCTGTTTCTCGCGCGACTTAATTCAGGCTCTGAACCAGTGACGCTGCACAATGCGCGGGAATACGTACCGGGCTCCTTCCGGCTCATCCGCGAGTTGGTCGACTTCCTCACCGAGCTTGAGAAGGTCGAATACCGCGACGTGCGCTGGGTGGTCGAGGAGGTGCTGTCCATCGTCAACGCACTTAACCTGCCGGCTATTCTTGAAAACCTGTCGTTTCGGCAACGAAAAGCAATCAGCCGCAAGGTGCGAGCGTCCGACGAGGAAGAGCATCGGCTGTTCGAACGCGATCCTTTCATCTACTTCTACGAGGATTATTTGAACGCCTACGACCCAGCTACGCGCAAGAGTCGGGGTGTGTACTACACGCCACCGCCGATCGTGAACTTCATCGTGCGCGCAGTAGACGATTTTCTAAAAGAGAGTTTCCAAATTCCAGACGGACTAGCCGACCACCGAAGAGTGACAGTGCTCGACTTCGCGTGCGGCACCGGCACCTTTCTGCTCGAAGTGTTCCAGCAGATTTTCGACAATATCGGCGGGTCAAATTCCGGACGCGCGGAGCCGATCGTACGCGAGCACTTGTTAAAAAATGTGTTCGGCTTTGAATACCTGATCGCGCCCTATACGATCGCGCATCTGAAGCTGTCGCAATATCTAAAGGACCAGAAGCACTCTTTGAAGGATGGCGAGCGCCTTCAGGTTTTCCTGACGAACACGCTGGAGCCAATAGAGCCGCTGAAAAATCTTCTCTTACCTGCTGTAACGGCAGAAGTGGAGGCTGCTCAGACCGTCAAAGACAAACCTATTCTCGTCATCACTGGCAATCCCCCATACTCGGGTCACTCAAAAAACAAGGGTAAGTGGATCACAGCGGCAATCGACGAGTATAAATTCACTTGGGAAAAGACCGCAGATGGGCTGGACGAAAGAAAGCCACTAGGGGAGAGAAATCCGAAATGGCTGCAAGATGACTACGTCAAATTCCTCCGCTTTGCGCAAATGAAAATGGACGGGTTCAGTTTCAAAACTGTAGCGCCTGACGGCAAATTGATCGAGCACTCAGTTTCAGGCGTAGAGAAGGGAGTGGTTGGCGTCATCACCAACCATCGCTGGTTAGACAATCCGACCTTTCGGGGAATGCGCCAATCGCTAATGCGCAGCTTCAATCAAATTTATGTCCTTGATTTACACGGAGACGTTGAGGCGCGTGCTCCCGATGGATTAAAGGACGAAAATGTCTTCGACATCAAACAGGGAGTGGCTATTAGCCTATTTGTGAAGCAACCAGGGCTTGAGCGCGGTGTCTGGCGCGGTGACCTTTGGGGCAAGCGTTTGGAAAAGTACCGTGCAACAGCGGAGGGAACATTACGAAATTGCAAGATGAAGGCGCTTCAGCCCGTTAGCCCTTTCTATTTGTTTGCACAGCAAGACGCGACCGTTCGGGATAAGTATCAAGGTTTTTGGCGCTTAACCGAAGTCTTCCCAATTAATGTACTCGGATTTCAGACACACAGGGACGATTTCGCAATATCGTTTACCGAAGCTGAAATGAAAGGGAAGCTGAAGCAGCTGGGAGATTCCAGGATTTCTGATGACGAATTGGCCCGACGCTACGGATTGAAGAGCAACCGTGACTGGTCTTTTCCAGATGCCCGATCTGCAGTTCGCAATGGTGCAGCAACGCCGCCTCAGCTTATAGCTTACCGCCCGTTCGACGACCGCTGGAGTGAGTTCAGTGGTCTGACAATGGACTATCCCAGGCGCGAACTGGTGGACCACGTTGCAGGCCGCGTAAACCTTACTCTATTAGCACCTCGTGGGATCAGTACTCAGTACTGGCGTCATGCGTTTGTCGTGGATAAACCCGCAAACGACTGTGTCATTTCCAATCGGAGTAGAGAAGCGAACCAAGTTTTCCCGCTCTGGCGGTTTGGTGCTGCGGAGGTGAGACAGGAGAACCTTTCGCCGGATTTTCGGGTTTTCATCGAAACTCGCTTCGAACACCACTACACACCCGAAGAAATCTTCGGCTACATCTATGCCGTCCTGCACGCGCCAACATATCATATCCGCTATACCGAGTTTTTACGCATCGACTTTCCGCGAGTGCCCTTTCCCGAGTCTGCGGACAATTTCGAAAAATTATCGGTACTCGGCTGGGCCCTCGTACAGGCACATCTACTGCGTGAGGTACCGGGTCGCGGGTTGGCGTCATATCACGGCAACGGTGATCACACGGTCGAGTCCGTGAACTACTCGACTCAAGAGCAGGGGGTTTCGATCAATAAAACCCAATTCTTCAGGCCGGTCCCACAGGCCGTGTGGGAGTTCCACATTGGCGGCTATCAGGTGCTCGATAAATACCTAAAGTCGCGCAAGGGTCGTGGTCTCTCGCTTGACGAAATCAATCACGTCGGCGCTATTGCGGATAGTGTCGCTTTTACTATCGAGCAGACGGCCAAAATCGACGTGGCTTACCAGGCGACCTTTCCCGACGGGGGATAATTCTAAGGTGCCGCTCGCGCCGAAGGCTGCACTGGCGCATTATACAAAAGATTCGCTTCTTCCAGCGCGATGGAACTCGTGGCCCGCACCGACGACCCAGACATGTTTGCAACCGAAACGCAGTCAGACCTGTTCGGTGCGGAGCCTACCCCCACGTACCATCCCGATCCTGACAAGGTGCGCGCGCGGCTGCATAAGATTCTTGCCGAAGCGCGGGGGGCTCAGAAGCTCCCTTGGGAGCCAACACGCCTCTCTCTTTATTGCACAATCTTCCCGCAAATGACGAACTGGTTACCCGAGGATGAGGGTGCGCAATTGCGTTTTGAGTTCGAGACCGAAATAGCGCGCCTGGAAGCGGCCTGACGGGCGCTAGCGACAAGCCACAACATGATCAAACCAAAACAAGTGCCTATCCTGAGCCTAGAATATTTTCAGGATTCACAAGTCCCCGTTTTTCAGGCACGGTCCCGTAGCTCAGCTGGATAGAGCAGCGGTTTCCTAAACCGCAGGTCGGAAGTTCGAGTCTTCCCGGGATCGCCAGATTTTTATGACGAATATCCGGCCGCCGAATAAATACCGAGGAACGCCATGATCGCCATAGCCGGATTTCGCCGCCTTTTCATTCCCCTTTTATGGATCGCGCTCGCGGGCATCACCGGTGCGCTCCATGCCGCCGACGACCGCCTGCAGGCGACGCGTGAGCGGCTCGATGCGATTCGCGTGATTTTCGATCAGACGGAAGCGGCCCTCATTCGCCCATCGCAGCGCGACGAGGATCTCGTTTCGCTCCGCAATACGGTCGAGCCGTTGCGCACGGAGTTGCATGCGAAAACGGACGAGATCGAGCCCCAACTTGCCGACACCCAAAACCGGCTAAAGGAGTTGGGCCCGGCGCCCGCGGCGGGCGCGGCGCCGGAAGATCCGAAAATGGCCGCCCAGCGCGCCGAGCTCTCCGCGCTGCAGGGCGAGATCGACGGCGTGCTGCGGCAGGCAAAGTTGCTGCTGCTGCGCGGCGACCAGATCGCCGATCGCATCGACGCGGCGAGACGCGCGCTCTTCACGCAACGCCTGTTCGCGCGCGGCGGAAGCATACTGAGCCACGCCCTTTGGCTGGACGCAGCCAATGGCCTGCCGGCCGAACTCAAGGGACTCGCAACGCTCGTTTCCGATTGGAAAGACGCCGCCGAGAAACGCGGCGGCCTCAGCGCGATCGCGGGCGCGCTCGTCGCGATCGTCGCGCTCATTATCGGAATCCTGGCGCTCCGCCGCGCCATTTTGCGCCGCATCGACCGCGCGCGAGAGGGCACGCCGCCCACGCCAGAGCGCCATTCGCGCGCGGCCTACGTCGCGCTCTGCCGGGCATTGGTGGATGCCGCCACGGCGCCGCTCGCGGCCTTCGCGTCGATCGAGGTGTTGCTTGCTTTCGAGCTTTTGCCGCCGCGCGTCGAGGAAATCGCCAACGGCTTGCTGGCCGCGATCGTGCTTCTGTCGATCGGCCGGGCCATCACCCATACCGTGCTCGCGCCGGACGCGCCGGCGCGGCGGCTGATGCTTCTCGATGACGCAACCGCGACCCGCCTCTATCACCTGGTCGCGGGCGCCATCATCGCGGTTGCGCTGACCGTCTTCCTGCATGTCATTCACCGCGTGCTCGCGGCTTCCGTGCCAGTCCGGCTCGTGACCAGCGCGCTGATGGCGCTGATCGTTGCTTTCTTCGTGACGCGCCTCCTGCTCGCGAACAACCTGCCCGCAGACGATGGAAAGGACGAGAGCCTCCCCTCCTGGGCCCGGCTCATCGGCTGGATCGCCGTCGCGGCCATCCTCGCGACGCTTGCGACCGGCCACATCAGCCTCGCGGCCTTTATCGCCGCCCGAATTGTCGACGCGGTGATCGTCATCGGCGGGCTTGTCCTTTTGCTCGCGTTGATCGATTCATTGTTTACGCAGAGCGTATCGGCGGAACACGCGCGCCGGCGCAATCTCGCCGCGACGTTCGGCATCAAGCCCGGGCAGCTCGACTTCTTTGCGACGCTGATCGCGGGGTTCTTGCGCGCGCTTCTGTTCATCATCGCCGCTTTTCTCTTGATCGGCGGATTGGGCGCCTCGATCACCGACATCGCCTCGACGCTCGACCGTTTCAGTTTCGGAATCGAGGTGGGACAGATGCGCGTCGCGCTCTACGATGTGCTGGCCGCCGTCGGCATGTTGATCGCGGGCCTTGCATTCACGCGTATCGTGCATCGATGGCTGGCAAACACCGTGCTGCCGAAGGGCAGCCTCGAAGTCGGTTTGCAGAATTCGATCGCGACGATCATCGGCTATCTCGGCGTGATCGTCGCGGGCCTTCTCGCGCTCGGCCAGCTCGGCATCAATCTGCAGAATGTCGCGCTGGTTGCCGGCGCGCTGTCGGTCGGCATCGGCTTTGGCCTGCAATCGGTCGTCTCGAATTTCGTGTCCGGCATCATCCTTCTCGCCGAGCGGCCGATTCGCGTCGGCGACATCATCGTGGTGAAGGGCGAGGAAGGCTACGTGCGCCGGATCAGCGTGCGCTCGACCGAGATCGAAACCTTCGAGCACGCCAACGTCATCATCCCTAATTCGGAACTCGTCACCAACGTCGTCAAGAACTGGACGCACTTCAACACCAACGGCCGCACCAACGTGAAGGTCAGCGTCGCCTTCAATTCCAACCCCGAGAAAGTGCGCGAGGTTTTGCTCGCCACCGCCGATAAACACCCGCAAGTGGTCAAAAAGCCGGCGCCGCGCGTTTTGCTGCTCGGTTTCGGCGAGAAGGCGCTCGAATTCGAGTTGCGTTGCATCATCGCCAATGTCGGCTTCGCCGCCTCGGTACGCAGCGATCTTTATTTCGCGATCCTGCAAAGCTTTCGGACGGAGGGGATCGAGATGCCCTTCCAGCAGCAATGAACGGGCGGGTGCGCCGAATGAATGGTCTTGCTTCCGCCTTTCCCTCGTCGCAAACAGGGCGATCGCAAGGCTGGAACACCGCCATGACTTTGTTGCTGCGAAGCCTGCCGCTTTTTGTTCTTGCCTTTCTGGTCGCGGGTTGCGGCACCGAAATGGATACCAAAAGCCCGGCCTTTTACGACAATCTTGCTTCTCCCACCGCCGCGGTAAATCCCGCCGTGGCCGCTTCGATGATCTCGGATTATCGCCGCTTGAACGGTCTTGCTGCGGTGGAGGTCGATCCGAGCCTAACCCGGATGGCCGAGGACCACGCGCGCGCCATGGCCAAGATCGACAAGGTGACGCACGACCCGGGCGGCCGCGGCCTGAAGCAACGGCTGCAGGCGGTGAGCTACAACGCAAAGGTAGCGGCGGAAAACGTCGGCGCGGGCTATCAAACGCTCGCCGAGGCCTTTTCCGGTTGGCGCGATTCTCCTCCCCACAACAAAAACATGCTGATGCCGGCCGTCACGAAAATCGGAATCGGGACCGCCTACGCGCCAAAGTCGAAATACAGGGTCTATTGGGCGCTCGTGCTCGCCCAGCCCGACGAGCGATAGCGCGATCGCCGAATGCTGCCGCAAATTCGCGACTACGATAAACTCGTGGCGGCTTTCCGCTGGCAAATTCCGGCGCGCTACAACATCGGCATCGATGCTTGCGATAAATGGGCGGTGAAAGAGCCCGATCGCCTTGCGCTCCTCGTCAAGCAACCCAAAGGGTTTGAGACCGTCAGTTACGGACGGCTGATGGAGGATTCGAACCGGCTTGCCAATGCGCTCAAAGCGAACGGCGTGAAGCGCGGCGACCGCGTCGCGATCATCCTGCCGCAGGCGACGGAAACCGCGATCTCGCATCTTGCGATCTATAAACTGGGCTCCGTGGCGCTGCCGCTCGCGATCCTGTTCGGCGTCGAGGCGTTGGTTTACCGGCTCGAGAATTCCGATGCTCGCGCCGTGATCACCAACGCTGCCGGTCTCGCCAAGCTCGCTGAAATCCGCGGCAAGCTTCCTGAATTGAAGCTCGTGCTTTCGATCGATGGCGCCGCGGACGGCGCGCTCGGATTCCACGAAACGCTCGCGCGGGCGTCTTCTTCCTTCACGCCGGTCGAGACGTCGCCGGACGATCCGGCCATGATGATCTATACGTCTGGCACCACCGGGCCGCCCAAGGGTGCGCTGCACGGCCACCGCGTGCTGCTCGGACACCTGCCGGGGGTGGAGCTACCGCACGAATTCATGCCGCAGCCCGGCGATCGCATGTGGACACCCGCCGACTGGGCCTGGGCCGGCGGCCTGCTCGATGTGCTCTTACCCGCGCTCTCGCTCGGCGTGCCGGTGGTGGCGAAAAAGTTCGACAAGTTCGATCCGCAGGAAGCCTTCGCGCTGATGGCCGATGCCGAAGTCCGCAACGCCTTCATCCCGCCGACGGCGCTCCGCATGCTGCGCTCGGCGGCCAAGCCGCGGGAAAAACTCCGGCTCCGCACGCTGGGCTCGGGCGGCGAATCGCTCGGCGAAGAAACCTATGCCTGGGGGCGGGAGACACTCGGGCTCACCATCAACGAATTCTACGGCCAGACCGAATGCAACCTCGTGCTCTCGTCCGCGGCGGCGATCGGCGTCAGCAAAGCCGGTGCGATCGGGAAGCCCGTGCCGGGTCACACGGTCGCGGTAATCCGGCCGGACGGCGGCATTTGCGAGCCGGGCGAACTTGGCCAGATCGCGGTGAAGCGACCGGATCCGGTGATGTTCCTCGAATATTGGAAGCGGCCGGACGCGACGCGTGACAAATTCATCGGCGATTGGATGACGACCGGCGACCAGGGCGTCGCCGACTATGAGGGTTATGTGCGTTTCGTCGGACGCGACGACGATGTGATTACCTCGGCGGGCTACCGCATCGGGCCGGGCGAGATCGAGGATTGCCTGATCCGCCATCCGGCGGTGGCGCTCGCTGCCGCCATCGGCAAGCCCGACCCGGTGCGCACCGAGATTGTCAAGGCTTTCGTGCAGTTGAAGCCGGGTTATACGGGCTCGAACGCGCTCGCGGTCGAGATTCAGGATTTCGTTCGCACCCGGCTCTCGGCACACGAATATCCGCGCGAAGTCGTCTTCGTCAGCGAGATGCCGATGACCACCACCGGCAAGGTGATCCGGCGGCTGTTGCGCGAAAAAGCCTAGAGTAGGATCCCGAAAAGTGGGAACCGGTTTTCGGAAAAGATCATGCTCCAGCGTTAAACCCGCACGATTTTTCGAACGGCGCGCAGCCCCTTGATCGCGACCCGGCGGATTTTTTTCGCGGCAATCGCGGTTGCAAGCGCGGTAGCGTAGGTATTCGCGAGCGGCATCATCCAATCGGCGATCGAAAGCCTTTCGCTCCACAGATGATCGATCATCGGATGGCCGGCGATGGCGCAGGAGTCGACCAGCGAGATTTCCGTATCGCTGCCGAAATCCTCGGTCAGATCGAGCGCGAGCTGCACGGCGGGAGAGAAGCGGGCGTAATCCTCGTCATAGGCGATTTTCCAGAACCACGCGCGGCCGCCGGAGAAAAGCGTGATCGCGACGGCGACCGGTTTCAATTCCAGCTCCAGAAGATCGATCCGCGCCTTTCCTTCCGCCGCCAATGCGAGAACCGCGGTTCGCAAAAACGCATAGGCCGCCGCTTGTGATCGATCGGTACCACCCGTTTTTCCCTTCCAGCCGCGGGCCTCGAGTGCAAGATAAGCCTCGATCTCGGCTCCTATTTCCGGCGCTTGCGTTATGCGCCTGTGAACGAGAACGCCCAGCTCGCCTAGCCGGCGGCGCTGGCGCCGCAACTCCTTCAGGCGGCCGCCGGAGATCGACGCGAGCGGATGACTGCCACCCAAGTCGGCTTTAGCCGACTTGGGTATTGATTGCCGATCTCGGGTAAACCCGAGATCGGCAGCCGGGCGAAGCATCGCACGCTCGTGCGGATCGAAGCGCGAAACGGGAATTCCCTTGCGCGCGAGTTCGCCGGCGCAGAGCCGCGCAACCGCGCCGTCTTCATTCACGAACGGATAGAGAATAAGTCGCGGGCCGCCGGGAAGCGTGGGAAGCGCTTGCAGGACGGAGCCCACGACTTCTATCGCCGCTTCACGGTCGAGGAGCGGCGTCGAAAGCGGCGCGAAAGCATGTGTCCAGCCGACAAAGGTCGCGACCAACCTTCCAGCTGCCAAGCCTTCGATCCGTCCCGGCACCAGCCCCATAAGACGCGCGCCGTCACGGATCAGAAGCGCACCGACACTCCGCCCGCCCGCGAGGTGCTTTGTGGCTGCGAGCGCGAAGGAAGGCTCCAAAAAAACGTTTGGCTCAAGTGCGCGCGCGACGAGGCCCCGCCAGGCCTCGATATCGGCCGCGTCGAGATCGGCAAG
The DNA here is from genome assembly GCA_003135415.1 of Hyphomicrobiales bacterium. Classification (GTDB taxonomy): domain Bacteria; phylum Pseudomonadota; class Alphaproteobacteria; order Rhizobiales; family Xanthobacteraceae; genus Palsa-892. Next base: position 30,920 of record PLBP01000015.1, on the reverse strand, counting down.
CACCTTCCACTCGGCCGTGAGCGAAAGCTCGGGCACCATGCCCGGCGCAAGCGGGGGTGCCGCGATCGGCGCCCTTCGCTCGGGACGCGCACGCACTTCGCGCTCAACGGCGCCAGATGAAGACATGAATGCCCAGCCGGTATTTGGCGACGAAATAGAGAAGAGCCGATTCCACCACCATGGCACTCGCAATCGCGATCGCGGCGCCGATCGGACCGATCCTCGGAATGAGCAGGAAGCAAAAAAGAAGGTTGATGGCGAAGGCGCCCGCATAGATGGCGGCGCAAACACGCTGTTCGCCGACCATGTTGAGGAGCCGCTCGACCGGGCCGACCGAGGCGCGCGCCATCAGCCCGATCGCGAGCACGAACATCCACGGATAGCCGTGATCGAAGCCGGCGCCGAAAAGGTTGAGTAGCGGCTTGCCGAAGACAAGAAAGCAAGCTGTGATCGCGAGCGACGGCCAGAAAGTCCACCGCACCGCGTCGGCGAGAAACGCATCGAGCCGCTCGCGCGCGCCGCTGGCGTGATATTCGCTGAACCGGTGAGCCGTCGCCGCCGACACCGAGAAATAGACGAAGGCGACGATCGCGAGCGTCTTGGTCGCGGCGTAGTAGACCGCAACGTCCTCGGGACCGGCGAACAGGTCGAGCACCAGCACGTCGGTGTAAGCGAGCAGAAAATAGAAGCTCTCGACCAGGAAGATGGGGAGCGCCGTGCCGAGCCAAAGGGTGAAATCGTAGCGGCGCGGCCCCGCGGCAATTTCATTCCGCAGCTTGCGGTCGAGTACAAACGATTGTCCCGCCGTCGTCGTCCAATAGACCGCGGCGGCGAGCATCATCGCGACGACGGCCGAAGGAGAAACGCCCGCGAAATAGACCGCCGCCATGCCGCCGAGCAGAAGCGCCGGCCGCAGGAGATAAGCCGGAACGACGGCAATATTGGTCCAGTTATAGGAGCGGGCGATGCCGCTATTGACATCGCTCACGCCATGAATCGGAAGACAAAAAGAGACGAGCAAGAGCGGCGCGAGATAATAGGATGGAACCCGATCGCCGAATGCATAGACGGCGGCAGCACCTAAAACCGCGACCAGGACGCCGAGGCCGATCGGCAGCAAGCGGCTTCCGAACAAAAACCCGCGCAAACGATCGAACTCGCCGCGCCTGCTATATTCCGGAATGAAGCGTTGCGCCGTAGTGGAAATTCCGAGCGGAACGAAGCTGCCGAGCAACAGAATCCAGGTCCACACATAGACATAAAGACCGAACTCGAAGCGGCCCATCCAGCGCGCGAACAAAATTTGTGACCCGTAAGCAAGAGCCGCGCTTGCGACCCGCATGAGAAAGGTCGAACCCGCGACGCGGCGCGCGATCGAATAATGGCTTTGATCGGAAAACAGCGCTCTAGCGCGCGCGATCCATCCTCCCACACCGATGCGCAGGCTGCGCAACCCGCTCCCGCTCGATCCCGAGATGGACAATGAACGCTCCGGCCGCAACCGGCGGCATGCAGCGTTTTACGGGGCGCGGCTTAAAAAACGGTTCGGAATGAGCGGGATGGTTAACCGAACGTCACGACCGAAAGCCGCCCTCGTCGAGAAAGGCGATTTCCTCCGGCGTCGACACCCGCCCGAGGATTTCGTTCCGGTGCGGAAAGCGTCCGAAGCGCTGGATGGTGTCGTGATGGAGCTTTGCCCAGCGAACCAACTCTTTGTCCTTCGTCGCCTCGTAAAGCTTGAGCGAAGTTTCCTGATCGGCAAGGTTTTCGCTGTGCTCGAAGGGAAGATAAAGAAACGATCGTTCGGGCAATTTAATTTTACGGTCGAAGCCGTGCTCAATCGCCCGCTTCGCCGCGGCAAGTGCCAGCGCGTCGGTGGAGAAGGCGCGCGCGGTGCCGCGAAACATGTTGCGCGGAAACTGATCGAGCACGATGACGAGCGCGAGCGCGCTCGAAGCCTCTTCTTCCCAGCTCGCGAGCTTGCCGAGCCCGGCCGCCTGATGCGTGACGAGGAATTTGTCCAGGATCGTATGGTCGAATTCCGGGTCGGATTTGAACCAGCGCTTCGGCCCCGCCTTCTTCCAGAAGGAGAGCACTTGTTTCGGCGTTTCGATCTTCATCATCGCTTCTTTATGACGTGTGCGCGGGAAAAAACCAGCGTTCGCGGTCAGAGCCTGATCGCGCCGGCTCGAATGCGTGCACGACAGCGCTCAGCGGTAGGTAGCGAGGGGATTGTCGAGAAGCGCCGCGCGGTCGGGCATGTCGATTTGCGGCCTGCCGAGAAAAGCGTCGAACAGCCGCCGCACCACCGCGGGCTCAAGGTTCCACGTCACGCAGACGAGCCGCGAGCGGCGGTCGTGATCGGGCCACGCCGCAAGCCGCGCTGGCGGATGCATGACATGCTGCACCGCGTGCAGGACGACCGGCTGATCGGGCTCTTCGGCGAGCCGCACGATCCCTTTCAGCCGGAGCAACTTCGCGCCATGCACCGAGCGCAGAAGATCGAGAAACAATTCCAGCGTCGCGGCCGGAATCGCCTCTTCGCTCGCGAGCGTGAACACGCGAATATTTTCGTCGTGATGATGATGGCGGTGATCAGAATCGCCCGCGCCGTGATGGTGATGCGAATGCTCCGCGGCTTCGACCGCAGCCTCCGCAAGCCAGCGCTTCACATCCGAAATTTTGCTCGAAGGATCGTAGAGACCCGCGTCGAGAAGGGCCGCGGCGCTCGCTTCTCCCTTCGCCGCATCGAGGATGGGCGCACCCGGATTGAGCGCCTTCAGCCGCGCGCGCAAGCTCGCGATTTCCTCAGCGCTCGCGAGATCGGTCTTGGTGAGCACGAGCCGGTCGGCGACGGCAGCCTGTTTCACCGCCTCGCGATGCTCGTCAAGGGTGGCGTTCGCGTTCACCGCGTCGACAAGTGTCACCACGCCGTCGAGCCGATAGCGTTGCACGAGATAAGGATGCGTCATCACCGCGTGCAGGACGGAGGCAGGATCCGCGAGCCCCGTGGTTTCGATGACCACGCGCCGGAACGGCGTGTTCTTGCCGTTATCCTGCTCGCGTAGAATATCCTCGAGCGAGGTGACGAGATCGCCGCGCACGGAGCAGCACAGGCAACCGCCGGGCAACAGCACGGTCTCGCCGTCGACAATTTCATAGAACAGATGGTCGAGGCCGATTTCGCCGACCTCGTTCACGAGCACGGCGGTATCGCGCAACCCGGGATCGCGCAGCAACCGGTTGAGAAGCGTGGTCTTGCCGGCGCCGAGAAAGCCCGTAATTACGCTCAGCGGAATCGGCTCGGCGGGACCGAGCTTGCGCGCCGCGCTCGCGCCCGTCGTCAACGGTTCAGAGTTTCGGCCGCGGCCGCGGCAGCGGGGCGATCGCCGGCAACTGCAAGGGCGGCTCGGAATCCACCGGCAAGTCGCGGAGCGCAGGCGCAAACACAAGCGAGCCTTCCGGCGCGAACGCCTGCGCCGATCGCGGAAGCGCGTCCGACTTTCCGGCCTGCTCCGGCACCGGTTGTCCTTTCAACGCGGCCGGAGGCACTGTCTCTCCGTTCGCCGCCGTCACCACCCGCCGAACGGGCTCTGCCGGCGCCGGAGCGCTCGGACGCACGACCGGCGGGGCGAATTGCGCCATGCCGGATTTGAGCGGCGTGAATTCGAGCGGTTGATTCGGCGAAGCATGCTCGGGCGTGGCGTCCGCGGCGATTTGCGTCGAGGCGGACTGCGCCGAAAGCGGCAGGAAGGGTCCTCCCTGCGGAGCCACGACCTTGGCGAGCGCGGGCTTCTCGGCCGGTTGCTCGTTCTGCGATGCCTTGCCTCTCCTCTTCCTCTTACCTCTTCCATTGGCTCCGTCTTCCGCCATCTTCGCCTGCGCTTGCGGCGAGGCGACCACCGACACCGGAATCGGATCCATCGACGGCGGCAGATCCGTAAAGAGCGGCTGCTTCGAACCTTTTGCCGAATCCGAATCTTGATTGTCCGCCGTATCGTCCTCGATATCGGATTCGGACGGCGCACGCTTGCGCTTGCCGCCGCATATATCGGCCTGGATGTTCACCGGCGCGACCGCGAGGTTTTGAATCGATTCCACCGTGCCGGGCTCCCGCCGGAACACCGCGGTGATCGTAGCCATTGGCGAAAAACCTTTTTCCAGAAGCCGCGCCGCATCCTCGTTTCGCCGTGCGCCGGAATAACCGCCCAGCACGACCGCGATCAGCCGCTTGTTGCCGCGCTTTGCGCTCGCGACGATGTTGAAGCCGGAGGCGCAGATGAAGCCAGTCTTCATGCCGGCAGCGCCGACAAAATGATCGATCAATCGATTGTGGTTGGCGATGATGCGCTTGCCGAATTTAATCGCGGGAATGCGGAACATCATTTCTTGTTCCGGAAACTCGCGGTAAATCGCGCGGGCGAGAACCGCCATGTCGCGCGCGCTTGTGATCTGGCCCTCGTCGGGCAATCCGTTCGGGTTGTTGTAATGGGTAGCCGTCATGCCGAGCTCGGCGGCGGTGCGGTTCATCTCGCCGACGAACTCGGTCACCGATCCCCCGATGCCTTCGGCGAGCACGACCGCGATGTCGTTCGCCGATTTCACCAAGAGCATCTTGATCGCGTTATCGACGCTCACTTGCGTGCCGGTAGGAAAGCCCATTTTGGTGGGGTCTTGCGCAACGGCATTGTCGGAAACGGTGAGAAGCGTGTCGGGCTTCACGCGGCCCTCGCGCATGGCACGGAAGGCGACGAAGGTGGTCATCAGCTTCGTAATCGAAGCCGGATACCAGGGCTGGCCCGCTTCAGAATGGGCGAGCACCCGGCCACTGTCGGCGTCGATGACGACATAGGGACCGGCTGCCGCGGGCCGCGCGAGCGCCGAGAGCAAAAGGCCTGCTAGCCCAAGATAAACAAATCCGCTGGTACGGCCAAAAATGCTATGCACGCGGCGAGTTCCCGTCATCCCCTTCGGATTAAAAAGCGATAGCAATCGGGTAAGGGCGGAATTACGGCGGGCGCGAGCCCAAATCCAACCCTTTGTCTAGCCTCCCGACGGATCCCCGGCAAACAGGCTCGCCGGACCTCAGTACAGCGCTTATATTCCGTCAGTAACCATGCCGGAGCAACCCTCATGACTGCTTGTATTGTGGGCCTCGCCCACACGCCGTTCGGCAAGCTCGATACCGAAAGCGTTGAGAGCCTGATCGTCCGCGTCGCCAAGGAGGCGCTCGCCGACGCCGGCATCGAGGCCGCCGATGTCGACGAGATCGTGCTCGGACATTTCAACGCGGGCTTCAGCGCCCAGGACTTCACCGCAGCACTTGTCTTGCAGACCGACCCTGGCTTCCGCTTCAAGCCCGCGACGCGCGTCGAGAACGCCTGCGCGACCGGCTCGGCCGCGGTTCATCAGGGGCTGAAGGCGATCGCCGCGAAGAGTGCGCGCGTCGTTCTCGTGGTCGGCGTCGAGCAGATGACCAAGACGCCGGGGCCGGAGATCGGAAAGAATCTTTTGAAGGCATCGTACCTGCCGGAAGACGGCACGATCGAGGGCGGCTTCGCCGGCGTGTTCGGAAAAATCGCCGGTTCCTATTTCCAAAAATACGGCGACAAGTCCGACGCGCTTGCCCGCATCGCGGCGAAGAACCACAAGAACGGCGTCGCCAATCCATACGCGCAGATACGCAAGGATTTCGGCTACGAATTCTGCCGCACGGAGAGCGACAAGAATCCGCGCGTCGCCGGGCCCTTGAAGCGCACCGATTGTTCGCTCGTTTCCGACGGCGCCGCCGCGATCGTGCTCACCGACGTCGAGACCGCAGAAAAGCTCGGCAAGCCTTTGATCGCCTTCCGTGCCGCGGCGCACGCGCAGGACTTCCTGCCGATGTCGAAGCGCGACATTTTGAAGTTCGAGGGCTGCACCGAGGCCTGGTCGCGCGCACTGAAGCAGGCGGGCGTCGACCTCTACGATCTTTCCTTCGTCGAGACGCATGACTGTTTCACCATCGCGGAACTGATTGAATACGAGGCGATGGGGCTCGCGAAGCCCGGCCAAGGCGCGCGCCTCATCGACGAGGGCACCGTCGAGAAGAGCGGCAAGCTTCCGGTCAATCCGTCCGGCGGCCTCAAGGCCAAGGGCCATCCGATCGGCGCCACCGGCGTTTCCATGCACGCGATCAGCGCGATGCAATTGCGGGGCGAAGCCGGCGACATGCAGATCAAGGACGCGCGGCTTGCCGGCATTTTCAACATGGGTGGCGCCGCGGTCGCGAATTACGTCTCGATTCTCGAGCGGCTGCGCTGAGCATGATCCCGAAAAGTGGGTACCGCTTTTCGGAAAAGATCATGCTCCGGCAAAATGCATGATCCTGAAAAAGCCTGCCCCGGACTTGATCCGGGGTAGAAACCGGTTTTCAGAAAAGATCATGCGCCCTTAAAAGATTATTCTGCCGGGCGGGCGATCGCGATCCGCTCGGGCTCCGGTGCCGCCAGGAACTGTGCGCGCGCGAGCGTGGCGAAGCGGCCGTTCAGCTTCACCAATTCGTCGAAGCTTCCCTGCTCGACGATCTTGCCATCGTGAAAGACAAAAATGCGGTCGGCATTGCGCACCGTCGCCAAACGATGCGCAATCACGAAGGTGGTGCGGCCCTTCATCACCTCGTCGAGCGCAAGCTGCACTTTCCGCTCGGTGGTGGCATCGAGCGCGCTCGTCGCCTCGTCGAGAATGAGGATCGGCGGGTCCTTCAAGAGCGCGCGCGCGATCGCGATGCGTTGACGCTCGCCACCCGATAGCTGCCGACCGCGCTCGCCTACATTGGAGCCGACACCTCCCGGCGCGCGTGCCACGAGTCCGGCCGCCTGCGCGCGAGCGAGCGCCTCGGCGATCTCCTCCCGCGTCGCGTCCGGTTTGCCGACGCGCAAGTTTTCCTCGATCGAGCGGTTGAAGAGCAACGCTTCCTGGAACACGACACCGATATTGCGCCGGAGCGATGCGAGCGTGACGTCGCGAATATCGTGCCCGTCGATTCGAATAGCGCCTTTTTGCGGATCCCAAGCGCGATGCAGGAGCGAAAGCGCGGTCGACTTGCCGGCGCCGGTCTCGCCCACCACGGCGATCGTCTCGCCCGCCTCGACCCGGAAACTGATGTCGTCCACCGCGGCCCGCTTGCCGTCATAGGAAAGCGACACATGGTCGAATTCGACGCGGCCCTGCGCGCGGCCGAGATCGATCGCACCGGGGCGATCCTTGACCGGCGTCGTATCGAGTACCTCGAAAAATTGCGCGAGCCGCGGCGCGTCGAGCACAAGGCGGTTGGTGAAGCCGACCACGAGCTCGAGCTTGCCCACGAACAGCGTCGCGATGTTCATGAAGGTGACGATCTCGCCGATCGTCACGAGATTGCGGATGTGGAGCCAGGTGCCGACGAGGAAAATCGCCAGAATCGTGATCGTCGTCGCCGCCCGCGTCGCCACCGAAACGACCGCCCACCAAGTCAGAACCGGAATTTGCGCCGCCAGTAGCTGCCCCGCGACGTTCTTGATTTCCCTCACCTCCGCGTCGACGCGCGTGAAGCTTTGCACCAACGCAATGTTGCCGAGCGCATCCGACGTCCGCTCGGCAAGATCGCTATGAAAGCGCTCGACGCCGAGTTGCTGCATCTCGGTCTGGCGCAGCGCATAGGACGTGATCGCCGCGAAAACGATCATCAACCCGACGAGAAGAAGCCCGAGCCGCCAGTTCAGGTACACCGCGACCGGCAACATCACGAAGATCGTGACGAATGCCGCGAAGTGATCGCGGAAGAAGGAAAGCCACAGGCCCCAGAGCGAGTCGGCGCCCTGCAGCATGATCTTCATCAGCCGGCCCGAATGGGTGCCGGTGTGGTAGGCGAGCGGCAGATGTAGAACATGCTCGAAATATTTCGTGATGATGCCGAGCCGCCGGCGATGCGAAAGCCGGTCGGAGTGCAGCGCGAGAAATACACCCGAGGCGATGCTGAAGAGGCCAAAACCACCCCATGCCGCCAGCAGCGGCACGAGTTCTTGAAACGTCGGTGTCCGATGCACGGTCTGCGCGCCGACGAGAGCGTCGATGACGCGGCCGAACAAAACGGGCTCCGCGAACTGAGCCGCCGCGAGCGCGACATTGGCGAGCGCAAGCACGACGCCGAGCCGCCGCTCGGGGCCGAGCAGCGAAAAAACGCGGGCATAAAGACGAAGGAGATACATGGGCTCGCCCTGGTTTTGACCCGCACTCTAACGGGCTTGCGGCCGGCGGCAACGCCACCGGCTATCGGCTCAATTGGCCTTGCGAAGGGCGGGGGACGGCAAAAAAGAGGCGTCGAATACGGTGCCCGCATCCGGCTTTTGCTTGAATGGATGGGCGAGCGCGATCAGGTCGATGGACTTCGCAAACCGCTGGGCATCGACCGCGCCATAGCCATTGGCCTTCACCTCGGGCGTCAGGATATTGTCGCGAATCGCCATTTTGAGGCGCTCGAGCTCGAGGTCTTTTCTGAGCGCGCCATTGCGCTTGATCACGAAATCGATGGACGCGGAGGCTTTTAAGATTGTGTCCTTCAACGCTTTGGTGAAAGCGCGCAGAAAAGCTTTCACCGCCTCCGGGTTTTCGTCGGCGAACTTCGTACTGACGAGAATCGCGTTGCCGTAAAGATCGGCACCGTAGTCGGCCATCAGCATTACGGAGATGTCGTCGGCGGGAACGCCGCGATCCTTGAGGTTGATGTAGGACAAGAACGACAAGCCGGTGACGGCATCGACCTGGCCCGCGGCGAGCATCGGCTCGCGCACGGGCATGCCGATGTTCTCGATTGCGATCTTGCTCTCGTCGAGCGCGTTCGCCTGCGTGAAAATCTTCCATTGCGCGAAGCTTTCGTCGCGCGGCGGCGCGCCGATCTTCTTGCCTTCAAGATCCTTCGGATAGGTCACGCCGCGGCTCTTGCGGCCAACGATCGAATAGGCGGCCTTGTTGTGAACGATGTAGACGGTCTTGATCGGCATCTGCGGGTTTTGGTCGCGAAATTTAATCATGGCATTGATGTCGCCAAATCCCATTTCGACGTCGCCGGAGGCGATGCGCTTGATCGTTTCCTCTTCGTTCTCGCCTGGGTCGGATGAAAGGGGCTCCAAAACCGTAACGTCGAGCCCCTCGGCCTTGAAATACCTCTTGTCGATCCCGAGTAGAAACGGCGTCGAGGTTCCGTCAATTTTCGAATCGAGGAGAAACCGGATCGACGTCTGCGCGTGCGCAGCGCCGGCAAAAGCAATCGCGGAAAAAAATATCAAACCGAAAAAAAGATTGGAGCGAAATATCCTCGCGGCAACAAAAACGAAACTCATGACAAAATCCCGGCTTCTTCTGCGCTTTAGCCTCGTCCGCCCCCGGGCCGCCCGCATCGAGAAAGAGCAAAGACCATGGCGCCATTAAGGGCAAGTGGCTCGCGCCGCCATGCCGTCGCGGAGCAGCATCGACGCTCGCCCCCTCAACCCAATCCGCTTTCGAGGATTCGCAAGGCGGGGCGCATAGTATGTTGAAAGACATGAGTGATTCGCTGATCCGGCTCTACGATGCCGTTCGCGACAGCCGCGGCAAGGACACCACCGCTTTCCGCACCGCCCGCCTGTTGCATGCGGGGCCGCGCAAGATCGCGAAAAAAGTCGCCGAAGAAGCGGCCGAAGTCGCGCTCGAAGCCGCCATGGGTCATCGCCCAAACGTCATCCGCGAGAGCGCCGACCTTCTCTACAATCTCGTCGTGCTCTGGGTGGAAGCCAAGGTCACGCTGCAGGATGTTTGGGACGAAATGGACCGCCGCGAGCGCCTGATGGGCATCGCGGAGAAGATGCCAAAAACTCTTATTGGCGGCAGCAAGATCAGCATTCACCCCCTCCCGTCCGATCGCGCGAGGCCGCGCCGCGTGCGTTAACAGCCGAGACGCCACTCACGGCATCTTTGACTCACCCTCGCGCGGTCGATAGAGAACCCCGCCATGTTGCGCCGTCTTTACGACTGGGTACTTGAGCTCGCGGCGAGGCCGTGGGCGCCGAAAGCGCTCGCCGTGGTCTCCTTCGTCGAAAGCTCCGTCTTCCCGATTCCCCCCGACATAATGCTGATACCGATGTGTCTGGCGAAGCCGAACCGCGCCTTTTGGTACGCCGGCATTTGCACGGTCGCCTCCGTGCTCGGCGGGCTTCTGGGCTACGCCATCGGCGCGCTTCTCTACGACACGCTCGGGCAGTTTCTCATCCGGCTCTACGGCTATGGCGACAAGTTGGAAGCGTTTCGCGCGGCCTATGCAGAGTGGGGCGCCTGGATCATCCTGATCAAGGGCGCGACGCCGATCCCCTACAAGCTCGTCACCATCGCCTCGGGCTTTGCCGGATATAATCTGTTCTGGTTCATCGTGCTTTCGATCATCACCCGCGGCGTGCGCTTTTATCTCGTGGCCACGCTCCTCTATTTCTGGGGCGAGCAAGCGCGCGTCTTCATCGAGCGGCGACTTGGCCTCATTATGATTTCGTTCGTGATCATTTTCATCGCCGGATTCTACGCGGCGACGAAGATATTTTGAAGTCGAAAAGATTAGTTCTTCCGCTGGAACAATTGAAGTCGGAACTACCGTATGTTGCAATCTGCTTCTAATGATTTGATTCGAGGTATACGTAGCGATGCCAAGGGCGGCGGGGAACGAACGAAAAATCTGTGACGCGGTTGCGCGATCAGTTGAGACGTTATCGGATGCCAAGCGCAGCAATCCGCGCTGCCCTGAACGCGACGGCAAAGGCGCTCCCATCGACTACGCTTTTGAGCTAGGACTCACGCCCTTGAGCATACGGTCATTGAGGCTTTCGAAGGCCAGATTCACACCAACGTTGACTTCGGTGCCTTCATCGATCCGATATGCGCGGCGCTGGATCGCCAGTTGCCTTCGCCCGGCTTTTACAAGCTCACGTTCGCCATTGACCCCACGGCGGGTCTGAAGCGGCGCGATATTCTGACGGCACAAGAGGCTGTCATCGCGTGGACGGCGAAGCACGCGGCAGAACTCCATGCTGAATATCCAGAGCAGCCGTCCAAGAGCCGTAGGCCCATTGGCCACGAGAACTTTCGGAAGGGGTTGGTCGACGGGATCAATCTCCATCTTGTCCGCGAGACGGGTTGGTGGATGCCGGAAGAGTCGAATGGTCGTCTCTTTGCCCTTCGCTTCGCTCCATTAAACTACGAACAACTGCGAAAAACGAGAATTGAGATTGCGCTAGAAAACAAGCTGCCGAAGCTGGCTTGTTGGCAAGCGTCAGGTGCGAAATCAATCTTGATCTTGGAGAACGGCGATATGGCGTTAACTAACCACGTTGCCGTAGCTGACGCTCTTGAGGCGAACCTTGTAAATCGAACCGACAAACCAGATGAAATCTGGTTTGTGGATACGACGATCAAAAGCGAGTGGACAGTATTGCGAACATTATCAGGCGTAGAATGGTTCCCAGATGACGAAAGCTCGATCCGGTATCGGGATTTCAAACCCTCCGATCTATCCTGTGTTTAGGATTTAGCGCGGGTGCTCTGGAGCACTGTTTTCTTAGCGCCTCAAAGGATTTTTTTGATCGCTTAGCAATTCGCGTATTAAGTTGGTGCCCCCGGCCCGAGTCGAACGGGCACTGCCTTGCGACAACCTGATTTTGAGTCAGGCGCGTCTACCAGTTCCGCCACGGGGGCACGCGCGCCGGATATTAGCGGCGCGCCCCCGTGCGGCAAGCGGTTCTTCCGCCTGATTTTTTGAAAACGCGGTTGTTCTAGGTCAAATCAACGCGCGTCCCTAACATTTTGCTGAAGCATGATCTTTTCCGAAAACGCTTGCCCCCGGATCAAGTCCGGGGGCAAGCTTTTTCGGGATCATGCTTTAGGAAACGACTTCGACTTCGACCATCGCGACGCCGCGGTCGACGATGCCGAGCACCTCGGCCGCCGCGGTTGAGAGATCGATGATGCGGCCGACTACGAACGGGCCGCGGTCGTTGATGCGAACGACCACCGCGCGGTGGGTGCTTACGTCGGTCACGCGCACGCGGGTACCGAAGGGCAGTGACGGATGCGCGGCGGTCATAGCCTGCGGATTCATCATTTCGCCGTTCGCGGTCTTGGCTCTGTAGCCGTAGAAAGATGCCAGCCCGCGAGACGCAGTAGCATTCGCACTTTCAACAACGCCGCCCGCGAAGAGGGCGGCGGCAAGCGTAAGGATCGCGGTTGCGCTTCGCATGTGGACTCCATGGTCATCGCCCCCGCGCGCCCCATGGTCCTGTCCTGCATGGTCTCTGTGTGGAACGATTCCTCCGAATTGTTTGTTAGTTCACTGGGGCGAAGCGCCATCACGATGAGTCGAAAATGAGGCCGGTGCGCAAAATCGCGCGCACAAATTGTTTCGCGTTGAACAAGAGCGCGAAAACTTATTGGCTTGCAATGAGTGGAACTCAATGGAACCCGGCCGCAGCGGCTTCAAGTTCCGTGATATTTTCTATCTCGACGATGTCGAGTGCCGCCGCAACATCCGGCGGCAGATCGACAATTTAGCATTCATGAAAAAGGCGCGGTTGCATCACATGCAGGGCTCGCTTATCCATTGCCCGCCTCGTCGTTTTCTAACTTTTCCGTCATGAAAAAAAATCCGGCTTTTTCCTTCGATTTCCGCAATGCCTCCATTTCGGCTGCGGCCTACATCATCGCCGCCGTGAGTGCCGCAACCATCGCCGGCGCCTGGTTCTTTCAGTACGTGATCGGGCTCGTGCCGTGCCCGCTCTGCCTCGACCAGCGGGTTCCCTATTACGCTGCGATCCCGCTCGCGCTTATTCTCGGGTTTATCGCGCGTAATCCTGGCCGCTCGAAGCTCGCGCGCCTGCTCCTTCTCGTCATCGCCGCGATCCTTGCCTATGGCGCGGCGCTCGGCGTCTATCACGCCGGCGTCGAATGGGGTTGGTGGCCGGGGCCAGCCACTTGCTCGGGCGTGAATCTGCCGGGCAGCGGCAGCATCCTCTCGCAGATGCAAGGCACGCGCGTCGTGCCCTGCGATGAGGTGCAGTGGCGTTTCCTTGGTCTCTCGCTCGCGGGCTATAACGCGCTGATCGCCGGTGCGCTCGCGCTGTTCGCGCTTTTCATCGCCGCACGCGGCGTGAAGAGATAAAGACGCCGCGAGGCAAAAAAGCTTTTACGGCTCGAGTTCCGTATCCCAGTAGAGATAGTCGAGCCAGCTCTCGTGCAGATAGTTGGGCGGGAATAGCCGCCCGTTGCGGTGCAGATCGTTCACCGAAGGCTGGAACGGCATCTGCGTCGGCCACATGCCGGACTCTCGGGGCGACATCCCGCCCTTCCTGAGATTGCATCCCGAACAGGCGGCGACGACATTGTGCCACGTGGTGTGGCCGCCGCGCGAGCGCGGCAACAGATGGTCGAAGGTCAAATCCTCGCGCGAGCCGCAATACTGGCAGACGAAGCGGTCACGCAGAAAAACATTGAAGCGGGTGAAGGCGGGGTGGCGGAGGGGACGCACGAAAGTCTTGAGCGAGACGACGCTCGGAAGCTTCATCGCGAGGCTCGGACTTCGCACCGCCTTGTCGTAGAGCGCGACGATGTTCACGCGATCGAGGAACACCGCCTTGATCGTATCCTGCCAGCACCAGACCGAGAGCGGGTAATAGCTCAGCGGGCGGAAATCCGCGTTGAGCACGAGAGCGGGCCAGGCACCGGGCGACATCGGAACCATCAAACGCAACCCTTGATCGCTCGGTAGTCACGCTTTCGGTTGGTTCCGCTCGCGGTACCGAGTCTCGGGCATATTCTACCGGGTCGATGTCGGCTTTGTGAAGCGGCCTCTTCGCCTCAGCCGCGGGGCCGAAACGCGCGCGACAGAAATTCACCTCCGTGACGCAGCCCCTCGGCGTCGATGCCGTGGCCGATGCCCGGCGAAAGATGCCACTCCACCGGAATATCGAGTGCGCCGAGTGTTTGCGCCGCCATGAACAAAGACTGTGCCGGAATGAGATCGTCACGCTCGCCATGCACCAAGAGGACCGGCGGGCGGGCGCGGATTTCCCGCACGGCCGCTTGCGCGGCCGCTTTGTCGCTGGGCAATACGAGCATTCCCGAATAGCCGACGATCGCCGCAGGCCCCGCCGCGCGCCGAAGCCCGACATGCAGCGCCATCATCGTGCCCTGACTGAAACCGACGAGCGCGAGCCGGTCGGACGGCAACGAATGGCGCGCGAGTTCCTCGTCCAGAAACGCATTCAGCAGCGGCGCCGCCTTGATGACGCCCTGCCAGCGCTCGTCGGGGTCGCGGAAGGTGAGCGGGAACCACTGGCGTCCGACCGGCGCCTGCGCGCAGGGCTCGGGCGCATGCGGCGAAACGAACGCCGCCTCCGGCAAGATCGATTGCCACTGCTGGCCGAGCGCGATCAGATCGTTGCCGTCGGCGCCGTAGCCGTGAAGAAAGACGACGAGCTGCTGCGCCGGCTTTCCACCGCGCGGCGGAATGCGCGGCCCGTCGAGCGATGCGGCCATTTCGGTCTCCGGAGTGGGATTAAGGATGCAGGAATGAAGCTTTGATCGGGATGTGTTCTATCCGAACTTCGAAGCGATTTACAAAGCTCTTGTGGCGTTCGTTTGTGCGCTCGCAGGCCCGACTGGCACGGCGTCGCGCCGCTTGACCACGTGATAATAGGCCCAGAAGAGATAGGCCGCGATCCCCCGCAATGGCCGCCAATCTTGGGCAAGCTTTTGCATCCTCTTCACATCGGGGCGCTTGCGAAGCTTGAAGGCGAGGCGGATCGCCTCCTGCAGGGCGAGATCGCCCGCGGGCCAGGCGTCGGCATGGCCGATGCAGAACAGAAGATAAATATCGGCGGTCCACGGGCCAATGCCCTTCACCGCGGTGAGCGCCGCGTGCGCCTCGTCGGCGGGCATGTCGTGCAATGCTTCGAGATCGAGATGCTTGTCGCGCACGGCGCGCGCGACCGTGCGGAAGGTCTTGATTTTCGGGCGTGACAATCCGGCGCGCTGGAATTTCGGCGTGCGCGCGGCGAGCACAGTGTCGTGATGGAATGGGTCGAAGGAGGTTTCGACCCGCTTCCAGATCGCCGATGCACTCGCGACCGAAAGCTGCTGCGAGACGACGATGCGCGCGAGCCCATGGAAGCCGCCCGCGCGCTTGCGCACCGACGGCCGGCCCGCGACGGCGAATACGTCTTTCAGGCGCGGATCGAGTTCGACGAGCCGAGCGAGGCCAGTCTCAAGATCGACTTCGGCTTCAATGCGATGAATCATACGTCTGCCTAGCTATAATTCTCCTCTCCCCTTGTGGGAGAGGGTAGTCCCGAGCGCAGTGAGGGACCGGGTGAGGGGTATCTTCCCAAGAGGCTTCGAGTCAAAAACCTCACCCGGCTCGCACCTCGCTCTGCTTCGGTGCTCGCCACCCTCTCCCACAAGGGGAGAGGGGAAGAAAAGCGATCCTATTTCGCCGATGCCCACACCTGTCTTCCGCTTCGCGCCTTCGCCCAACGGCTATCTGCACCTCGGCCATGCGCTGTCGGCACTGCGCAATCAGGAGATGGCGCGCGTCGCGGGCGGGCGGGTTCTTCTGCGCATCGAGGACATCGACAGAACGCGCTGCCGGCCGGAATACGAGGCCGCGATCTACGAAGATTTGGAATGGCTCGGGATCGAATATGAGCGGCCGGTGCGGCGGCAATCCGAGCATTTCGGCGAATACCGCGCGGCGCTGGAAAAGCTCGTGAGCGAAGGCTTCATCTATCCCGCTTTTGAGAGCCGCGCCGAGATCGCGCGCCTCGTTTCCGCGCGCGGCCCGGACTGGCCGCGCGACCCCGACGGCGCGCCGCTCTATCCCGGGAATGCCCGCGATCGATCGGCGGCGGAGCGCGAGCGCAAAATCGAGAGCGGCGAATCTCACACGCTGCGGCTCGATTTGCAGGCGGCGCTCGCCCTCATCAACAAGCCGCTCGTATGGATCGAAAGCGGCGAAGGGGAAGAGCGCGAAATCGCCGCCCGGCCCGAGCGCTGGGGCGACGTGATTCTCGGCCGCAAGGAAACGCCCGCGAGCTATCATCTCGCTTGCGTGCTCGACGACGCATTGCAGGGAGTGACGCATATCGTGCGCGGCCTCGATCTTTACGAGGCGACTTCGATCCATCGGCTATTGCAGGAGATTCTTGGTCTGCCCGCGCCCGCCTATCACCATCATCGGCTAATTCTCGATGCCGACGGCAGGAAGCTCTCCAAGCGCGATCCCTCGACGACGCTGCGCGACTTGCGCGGGCAACGCGTAAGCGCCGCCGACTTGCGGCGCAAAGTCGGGCATTCATCGCCCTAGTGCAGCCCGACGCCGAGCACCCATAGCCAAAACGAGATCGTAAGCACCGAGAGCGCGGTCGACAGCGACACCGCGCCCGCGGTCGCCGGCACACCGGCGCGATAGCGCTCCGCCATGAGATAGGAGTTGATCCCGCATGGCATTGCCGCGAACACGACCGCGACGCCGGCGAAGACCGGCGGCATCGAAACGAGATAGCGGGTGATGAGAAACACCACGAGCGGATGCACGAAGAGCTTCAGCGTCGTGATGATCGCCGAGAGCCTGAAGTCGCCCGCGATCCCGTAGTGGCGGAGCGAGAGGCCCATGGCGAACAGCGCGCAGGGCAGCGCCGAGGCGGCGACGAGCTCGATCACCGCCTTCAACGTGCCGCCTGGCGCAATCCCGAGAAAGCGCACGGCCAGGCCCGCCAGGAAACCAATCAGCACGAGGTTGGTGGCGAAACTCTTGCCGAGCCGCAACAATGCCGCGCGCGAAATTCCCTCGCCGCTCGCCTCGATCAGGAGCGAGGCGGTCGTCATCATCACCGGCAAATTGACCGCGATCAGCAGGAAAAGCGGCACCGCGCCCGGCTCGCCATAGGCAGAGAGCACGAGCGGGATGCCGACGAGCACGATGTTGGATTGCCCGGAAGCGAACCCGTGCACGATCGCGTCGCGCATCGGCCGGCCGAAGACGAGCACCGAGATCGTCTGCGCCACGATCCAGGCGAGAAACGCCCCGGAAAAATACGCGACCCAATAGGTCCACGGCAGCACTTCCGGCAGCTTCGCTTCCGCGAGCGTACGGAAAATCAGCAGCGGTACCGCGACCGTGTAGACGTAATCGGAAACGCCCTCGGCGGTGCTCTCCTTGAGGATTCCGGCCGTGGCGATGACGTAGCCGAGCCCGATCACGCCGAACAGCGGCAGCACGAGTTCCGAGATGCGGAGGATTTGATCCACGGGAAATCTTGCGAGAGCGACGCTACGCCGCGTTCTTGCCCGCCGCTTGCTCAACGATCTTCACGAGATCGATGAGGATGCGGTTTACTTCGTAATCCTTCGGCGTGAACACGGCGGCAACGCCGGACTTTTTCAGTAATACCTCGTCCTCGGGCGGAATGATGCCGCCGACGACGACCGGCACGTTCAGCCCCTCGCCACGCAGCTTCTCCATCACCTCGCGCACCAAAGGCACGTGGCTGCCGGAGAGAATCGACAGGCCCACCATGTGGACCTTTTCCTTCTGCGCGGCGTCGACGATCTCGGCCGGCGTCAACCGAATGCCTTGGTAGACCACCTCCATGCCGGCGTCGCGCGCGCGCACGGCGATCTGCTCGGCGCCGTTGGAATGGCCGTCAAGGCCGGGCTTGCCGACGAGAAACTTCAGCCGCTTGCCGAGCCGGCGCGAGGCGGCATCGACCGCGGCGCGCACCTCGTCGAGGCCGGCGGCATCATTGCGCACGGCGCGCCCGACGCCGGTCGGTGCGCGATATTCGCCAAAGACTTTCCGCAAGGCCGTGCCCCACTCGCCGGTGGTGACGCCCGCTTTCGCGCAAACGATCGAGGCCGGCATGATGTTGGAGTCGTCGGCCGCCGCGCGGCTGAGAGCGTCCAGCGATTTTTTCACGGCGACATTATCGCGCGCCGCCCGCCAAGCGTTAAGCCGCGCGATCTGCCCTTCCTCGACCCCGTGCGGCACGGTGAGGATCGCCTCGTTGCCGGTCGAAAGCGGCGAGGGCTCGGTTTCGACGAAACGGTTGACGCCGACCACGATCTGCTCGCCGCGCTCGATCGCCTCCAGCCGCTTGGTATTGGAATCGACCAGCCGCTCCTTCATGTAGCCCGACTCGACCGCCTTCACCGCGCCGCCCATCTTCTCGATCTGGTCGAGCTCGTCGCGCGCCTCGGCCTTGAGTTCGCCCACTTTGCGCGAAATTTCCGCCGAGCCGTCGAACAAATCGCCGTATTCGAGCAAATCGGTCTCGAAGGCGACGATCTGCTGCATGCGGATCGACCATTGCTGGTCCCACGGCCGCGGCAGGCCGAGCGCCTCGTTCCAGGCCGGAAGCTGCACCGCGCGGGCGCGGGCGTTCTTCGAAAGTGTCACCGCCAACATCTCGATCAGAATCCGGTAGACGTTATTTTCCGGCTGCTGCTCGGTGAGACCGAGCGAGTTTACTTGCACGCCGTAGCGAAAGCGACGGTGCTTTTCCGCGCTCACGCCATAGCGCTCGCGCGTGATTTCTTCCCACAACTCGGCGAAGGCGCGCATCTTGCAAAGCTCGGTGATGAAGCGGAGCCCCGCATTCACGAAGAACGAGATGCGCCCGACCACCTCCTCGAACTCGCGCCCCACCACCGCGCCCGACGCCTTCACCGCGTCGAGAACCGCGATCGCATTGGCCAGCGCGAAGGCCAACTCCTGCTGCGGCGTCGCGCCCGCTTCCTGCAAATGGTAGGAGCAGACGTTAATGGGATTCCATTTCGGAATTTCGCGCGTCGCGAACAGGATCGTGTCCTTGACGAGCCGCATCGAGGGCGCGGGCGGGAATACGTACGTGCCGCGCGAGAGATATTCCTTCAGGATGTCGTTCTGCGTCGTGCCGGAGAGCGATGTCTTGTCGACGCCCTGCTCCTCGGCGAGCGCGATATAGAGCGCCATCAGCCAAGCAGCCGTGGCGTTGATCGTCATCGAAGTATTCATCTCGGCAAGCGGGATCGCCTCGAACAGCGTCCGCATGTCGCCGAGATGGGAGATCGGCACACCGACTTTCCCGACCTCGCCCTTGGCCAAGGGGTGGTCGGAGTCGTAGCCGGTCTGGGTCGGAAGATCGAAGGCGACCGAGAGGCCGGTTTGACCCTTGGCGAGGTTCGCGCGATAGAGCCGGTTCGACTCCGCCGCCGTGGAATGGCCCGCATAGGTGCGGATCAACCATGGCGGATCGCGTTTGATCGATCCCCGCCTGCTCCCGGTCGCCTCCGCCATTCAAGTCCTCAGCGTCTGACGAGACCGATGACGAAGAGCAAGATCACCGCACCGATCACGGCATTGATGATCCAGCCGACGTAGCCGGCGCCCAGCGAAATGCCGAGACGCGGCAACAGCCAGCCCGCGACCACAGCGCCGAGGATGCCGACAATGATGTTGCCGATAAGCCCGAAGCCGTAACCCTTCATGATGACGCCGGCGAGCCAGCCGGCGATCGCGCCCACGATGAGCAGAATAATAAGGCCTTGAAGATCCATCGCGCCTTCCCCCATGTTTGTTGACACGTTTTCATTCGCTGCACTGGAAACGGGATCGAGCGCGAAGACCCAATTCCAATTTCGCAATGCGACGAAGGAGCATAGCGCAGCCCGGCCCCGCTGCCGACTGGAAAAACAAGGCATTCCGCCGGGCGGCTCTAGTGTTCCGATTCCGAAGTTCGTAAGCCCTCGCGGCAGCCTCTAATACGAACTTCGGGTTCGGGGCATTAGGGCCTGCCGCTGCGTAAAGCGGCAGCAAGCCCGCTCGCTATGATGCATCCTATTTGATATGCTGCATTGCGAAGCTGCACTAATGATCAACAGGAAATGACGGCGATGGCGCAAATTGCGACGGCCCTGAAGCTGGCCGGAGCCAAGGATCTCTACGAGATCGGCGAGATCCCGCCGCTCGGTCATGTGCCGTCGAAAATGTACGCCTGGGTGATCCGCAAGGAGCGCCACGGGCCGCCCGCCTCCTCGATGCAGATCGAAGTCGTGCCGACCTGGCCGGTCGGCGACGACGAGGTGCTCGTGCTCGTGATGGCGGCGGGCGTGAACTACAATGGCGTATGGGCCGCGCTCGGCCAGCCGATCTCCCCCCTCGACGTCCACAAGAATCCGTTTCACGTCGCGGGCTCCGATGCCTCCGGCATCGTCTGGGCCATCGGCTCCAAGGTGAAGCGCTGGAAGGTCGGCGACGAAGTCGTCGTCCACTGCAATCAAGACGACGGCGACGACGAGGAATGCAACGGCGGAGACCCGATGTTCTCGCCCTCCCAGCGCATCTGGGGCTATGAGACGCCCGACGGCTCGTTCGCGCAATTCTGCCGCGTGCAATCGCGCCAGTTGATGCCGCGGCCGCGGCATCTCACCTGGGAAGAATCGGCCTGTTATACGCTCACGCTCGCGACCGCCTACCGCATGCTGTTCGGCCACGCCCCGCACACGGTGAAGCCCGGCGACTACGTGCTGGTGTGGGGCGCCTCGGGTGGCCTCGGCGTGTTCGGGGTGCAGCTCGCGGCGGCCTCCGGCGCGCACGCGATCGGAATCATCTCCGACAACGACAAGCGCGATTATGTGCTTGGCCTCGGCGCCAAGGGCGTGATCAATCGCAAGGACTTCAAGTGTTGGGGCCAGCTGCCGCACGTGAACAGCGCCGAATATAACGAATGGGTGAAAGAGGCGCGCCGCTTCGGCAAGGCGATCTGGGACATCACCGGCAAGCGCGATGTCGATATTGTGTTCGAGCATCCCGGCGAGCAGACTTTCCCGGTCTCGACCCTGGTGGCGAAGCGCGGCGGCATGGTCGTCTTTTGCGCCGGCACCACCGGCTTTAACCTTACCTTCGACGCGCGCTACGTGTGGATGCGGCAGAAACGCATTCAGGGCTCGCATTTCGCCCATCTCAAGCAGGCTTCTTCCGCCAACCAGTTCGTGCTCGACCGCCGCGTCGATCCCTGCATGAGCGATGCCCTACCGTGGCAGCAGATTCCCGACGCCCACATGCTGATGTGGAAAAACCAGCACAAGCCCGGCAACATGGCGGTGCTCGTCAACGCGCCGCGCACGGGACTGCGCACCTTCGACGACGTGATCGAGGCAAGCGGCAGCTGACCACAATGCCGTGGCCGATCGCTTTCGTCATTGCACTACTCATGTTCCCGTGCGCGGGTTTTGCCGACAATGCGCCCGACGTCAGCCGTGCCGATCGCGGACCCATCACGCGGGCCTACGGCACCAAAATCGCCTCCCGTGTTTTTTCCAACGAATTTGCCGGCACGCGAGCGGATGCGCTGAAGAAATCTGGTGCGAATATTCCTGGCTTCGACTGCAACGGCGATCGGCTTAGCGCGTTGATCGAAGCGCTCCCGTATCCGGTCTCGCCGCAGGCAACTTCCTGGGTCGAGCGCTATCTTGTCGATTGCGAGCCGCGCGCGCGGCGCAACCTGATGCTTTTTTTTGGAAAACGAAAAATCACGTGCGATCGAGCTCCTGCCCGGCGAGACCAAAGCCGATCCGCGCCTCCAGCGCGACGCGATTCGGCTAGCACGGATCGCCACCGTCGCCGCGAACCCGGCGGCCTGCGACAAAAGCTGGGTTACCGACACGCGTGAAATGGACCCTTATAAAGACGGCAACACGCCGTGGTCGGAACGCTGGAAGTTCGACCTTTGCGGCAAAGCGGCCGAGGTGGAATTGTTTTTCGCGCCGACACCGGGTGCCGGCACGGGTGTCACCGCGAACCTGGTGAAGTAATGCCTCAGTGTCCGCGGCGATGCTTGCGGATTTCCGAATTCAATTCGCCGCCATAGACGAAGATCGACGCCGTCACGTAGAGGAACACGAGCGCGGTCATCGCCGAAGCGAGCCCGGCGTAATAGGTGACGTAGGTATAGGCGAATTCGGACAGATACGACCCGAACGTAGCGCCGGCCGCAATCCATAAAACGAACGTCACCAGAATCCCGGGAGCGATTTCGCCAAAGCTCCGGTGCCCGGCCGGCAGCCACTTGTGCACCACGATCAATGCGACGACGAGCACGAGTGTCGTGAGCCCGTAACGCGTGAGATCGACGACACCCGCGAACGGCGCAAGCCACGGCGCGTATCTCGTCGCCGTCGCCCAGATCAGCGGCCCGAGCACGATGAGAAAAGCGAGTGCCAGGAGCGAGATCGCTCCCAGGAAAACGTAGAGGATCGATTCGATCCGCGTCCACCACCACGGATGCTTCTCGCGCACGCCATAGGCGCGGTTCAATCCGACCCGCAGGCCCTCGATTCCGCTCGAGGAGAAATAGATCGCGAACACCACGCCGAAGGTGAGCGCATCGGTGCGCAGATTGGTGAGCACGTCATGGATCGCAGCCGCGATCGGCTCCGCCACCTCCTTCGGCCACGCTTCGAGCAAGAGGATCGCGGTCTGATCCGCGAGCTCCTTGGTGCCGAATAGCGCGGCAAGCGCGGTGACGAAAATCAGGAACGGAAACAGCGCCATCAGTGCCGACAGCGCGATGTGGCTCGCGATCGCCCAGCCGTCGTCCTCGTTGAAGGCGTAGAAGGCGTCGAGCGCGATCCTGTATATGCGATTCACGGCATTCCCCGGCCCTGGATAGGGCCATCAAATCGCGAATCGGCGCCAACCTGGCAAGAGGAAAGAAAGGCCCGGAAAGCGGGACGAATGCGGCTTTAGGCCGCCCGCACCTGGTCGAGGAACTTGCGGATCGCGGCGCTGAGATTCTCCGCCTCCCCGCCGAGCTGCACGGCGAGCACCGCCACGTCGCTCGCCGTTATGCGCGCGCCACTGGCGGCATGTTCGACGCCGCGCATGGCGCCAGCACCCGCGTCGGCGTCGTTCGAGGCCTGCGCTACATTGTTGGCGATCGACACCACCGCCATGTTTTGCTCCTCGACCGCCGAGGCGATCGAGGCAGCCATCCCCGACATTTCCTCGATGACGGAGCTCACCGTATCGATTGCGATACGGGCCTCGCCCGAAGCCTCCTGGATCGCGCCGATCTGATGCGCGATATCTTCGGTCGCACGCGCGGTCTGGTTTGCGAGCGACTTCACTTCTGCCGCGACCACCGCGAAGCCGCGTCCGGCTTCGCCCGCCCGCGCCGCCTCAATGGTGGCGTTGAGCGCGAGCAAATTGGTCTGGTCGGTGAGCGTGTCGATCGTNNTTGAGCGCGAGCAAATTGGTCTGCGCCGCGATCGACTGGATCAAGCCGACCACTTCGCCGATGCGGCTTGCCGCTTCGCCAAGCGTACCCATGATCCCGACCGAGCGCTGAGTCTCGGCCACGGCGCGGCCGGCCACTTCGGTCGAACTCGCGGTCTGACGCGCGACCTCTGCGACCGAGCCTGCAAGCTGCTCGGCGGCGACCGCGGCTTGCGCGACGNNCCGCGGCACGCGCCGCCTGCTCGGCCTCCGTGCCGACCCGCCCGGCGGTGTCGCCCAATCCTTGCGCGGCAGCACCAAGCTTGTCCGCGGCTGTGCGCACCGACGAGAGCGCCGCGTCGGCGGTACCGCCGAAGCCGCGCACGAGGCGCTCGACGGTCGCCGCACGCTCCTCGCGCTCGCCGCTCGCCTGCAACTGCTCGGCCTCAAGCCGGTCGCGCTCGCGGGCATGATCGCGGAAAACAAGTACGGCGCGGGCCATCGCGCCGATTTCGTCGTCCGTCCTCGCCGCGGGAATTTTCGCTGAAAGATCGCCCTCGGCGAGCCGCTTCATCGCGCCCGCAAGGCCGGCGAGCGGCCCCGTGATGCTTCGCCCGATCAGCCAGCTAAGTCCGAAGCCGATCAGGGCGACCGCGATCCCGACCGTGACGATGATCCATCGCGTCCGGCTTTGCGACGCGGCGAGTGCCGCACCCGCGGCATCGTCGAGCTTGCCCGCCGACGCGATGATCTCGTCGGCCTCGGGCAGCATGCGACGGCTGTCCATGTCGATGATCGCGAGCNNAGGATTGAGTTTGTCGACGGTTTCGATCCAGGCGCTGAAGGCCTCGGCATAGGCTTTGACCTGCTCGCCGAACTGCTGCTTCAGAATGGCGGGAGCCGCGATTTTTTCGGCCGTTCCGTGAATCTTGCCGAGGGTATCGTTGAAATTCTTGATCTCGTTGAAGAACAAGTCGCGGGAATATTGCCGCTGGTTCAGCCGATAATCCGTCTCATGGCGCCGCATGATCAGGAGCGAGAACAAAAGTTTTTTCTGATCAGCGTCCGCGAGCCACGACATGTCTTCATTGATAATGCGCTCGACCGCGGCCGCGGTACTGACCATCCGCTGCTGAATGCCGTCGCTCTTGGCGAAGCCGAGTTGCTCTTGCTCCTCGACCAGCGCCGCAAACTTTTCCTTCATCTCCTTCAAGCGGCCTTGCAGGCTGCCGATCCGTTTGTGCTCCGCGTCTTCGCCTGCGATGGTCTCTAAGCTCGTCTGCGCGAGCGTATAGCTCTCCTGGAAAGTCTTGACCTTGTCCTCGGACGGCCAGGCGGCGAACTCCTTGGCGCTAATCCGCATCACCGAAATCGCACCCTTAAAGTCGCGGCTCGCGTCGGCGAGTGCGCCCGAAGTCTTCACGCTCTCGAAGGCGACTTCGACCTCCTGCTCGCCCG
The DNA here is from genome assembly GCA_003135415.1 of Hyphomicrobiales bacterium. Classification (GTDB taxonomy): domain Bacteria; phylum Pseudomonadota; class Alphaproteobacteria; order Rhizobiales; family Xanthobacteraceae; genus Palsa-892. Next base: position 6,181 of record PLBP01000015.1, on the reverse strand, counting down.
CGAGATAGGCGAGGCCGACAATCGCGAAGCCGATGACCGGAATGAAGGCGAGCGCGACGATGCGGGCGCGAACGGAAATAAGATAGAGAGGACGCCTGAGGATAGAGCCGAGCCGCGAAGGCAACGCGCCAAGCTGCGAAAAATCCATGCCCATGTCTCTGCACAACGGCGAAAAACCCAAGGCTCCGGCAAACAAATAGCCAGAGCCCGCATATCCTTGAGGATCAAAGCCGGGAATGGTTAAGAAGCCCCTGCCAAGGGGAGGACCAGGATTCAGCTTTGCTTTTGTGCGTTGCACAAGTAGCCTGATAGGCCCAGATTGAAGAAGAACCCCATGTCACGCGCCGCTGTCCGCCCTTCATCGGCAAAACTCGGCCTTCTCCGCCTCGCCGCGGAAGCCGAAGACACGGTCGGCGCCCTGCTGACCGACGCCGCCGCAGCCGTCCAGGCGCGCGTTTCTTCGAGCGGCAAAATTTCTGCGCAGCTTTTGGAACGCGAGCAACACGCCGCGCACGGTCTCGCGTGGCTCGCGACCTATGTCGAGGTCGTCCGCCAGCTTTCGGCCTATGCCCGGCGCATGCTTGAAGCCGGCCGCTTCGGTGAAACCGAGCGCCTGCTCGTCAGCATCGGCCTTGGCGAGACGCTCGCGCAAATCTTCGGCGGCATTCCGATGAGCCAGGGCGAGATTGTGCGGCTCGCCGCCCTCGGGCTTGCCGACGATAAAATCGAACAGCGCCGGACGAGCGCCGTCAAAGCGCTGATCGCGGAAGGCACCACGGCAACGGTACGCGTCCAGTTGGTCGACTTCATCAAGGAGTCGCAAGGCAGCGTCGGCGACGACGGCCTCGACGAAATACTGGAAGCGATGCGCAAGGAAATGCGCCGCTTCGCCGACGAGGAAGTGGTGCCGCACGCGCACGGCTGGCATCTCAAGAATCAATACATTCCGCTCGAGATCATCGCTCATATGGCGGAGCTCGGCGTCTTCGGCCTCACCGTCCCGGAGGAATATGGCGGCCTCGGTCTCGGCAAGGAGTCGATGTGCGTCGTCTCCGACGAGTTGTCGCGCGGCTATATCGGCGTGGGTTCTCTGGGTACACGCTCGGAGATCGCCGCCGAATTGATCCTCGGCTCCGGCACTGACGCGCAGAAAAAGCACTGGCTGCCGAAAATCGCCTCGGGCGAAGTGTTACCGACGGCAGTCTTCACCGAGCCCAACACGGGCTCCGACCTTGCCTCGCTCAAGACCCGCGCCGTGCGCGAGGGCTACGTCTACAAGATCTACGGCAACAAGACCTGGATCACCCATCCGGTGCGCGCCGACTTGATGACATTGCTCGTGCGCACCAACCAAAACGAATCCGGCTACAAGGGCCTGTCGATGCTGCTCGCGCCGAAGCCGCGTGGCACCGACAAAGATCCGTTTCCGGCGCCCGGCATGACCGGCGGCGAGATCGAGGTGCTCGGCTATCGCGGCATGAAGGAATTCGAGATCGGCTTCGACGGCTTCGAAGTGCCGGCGGAAAATCTCCTCGGCGGCGCCGAGGGCCAGGGTTTCAAGCAACTGATGCAGACCTTCGAGGCGGCGCGCATCCAGACCGCGGCGCGCGCGATCGGCGTCGCGCAATCGGCGATGGAACTTGCGCTCCGCTACGCCCGGGAGCGCATGCAATTCGGCAAGCCGACGCTTTCCTTCCCGCGCGTTGCCGACAAGATCGCCGCCATGGCGGTGGAAATCATGATCGCCCGCCAGCTCACCTATCACGCCGCGCGCGAGAAGGACTCCGGCCGCCGCTGCGATCTCGAGGCCGGCATGGCGAAACTCTATGCAGCCCGCGTCGCCTGGGCCGCCGCCGATAACGCCGTGCAGATTCACGGCGGCAACGGCTTCGCGCTCGAATATCCGGTTTCGCGCGTGTTGTGCGACGCCCGCATTCTCAACATTTTCGAGGGTGCCGCCGAGATTCAGGCCCAGGTGATCGCGCGGCGATTGCTCGACGGCAGCAATTGAGCGAAGCTCCTGATCCCGCACACCGCTTGTGCTAAAGAACGTTGATGCCCTCGACCTTGCAAAATCTCTTTATTGTCGTGGCACTCCTGGCGGTCACCACCGTGCTCGTGCTTGGTCTGTGGAACATGATGAAGGGCGGCTCGCCGAACCGCTCGCAGAGCCTTATGCGGCTCCGCGTGCTTCTACAGGCGGTCGCGATCCTCTTCGTGATGATCGTGATCTGGATGCTCGGGCGCTGAGGAGACAACGGATGGTCGTCCTCAATAGGATCTACACCCGCACCGGCGACGACGGTACCACTTCGCTCGGCAATGGCGAGCGCCGCAAGAAATATGATTTGCGCGTCGACGCCTACGGCACGCTCGACGAAGCGAACGCCGTGATCGGCATCGCGCGGCTGCACACGGGCGGCGCGCCTCGGTTGGATGCGTTGCTCGCGCGAGTGCAGAACGATTTGTTCGACGTCGAGGCCGAGCTTTGCCTGTCGCAAAAGGGACCGGGCGGTGCGCGCATGACGGTCACCGACGCGCAAGTAAACTCGATCGAAAAAGAGATCGACGAAATGAACGCCGAGTTGGAGTCGTTGCGCTCCTTCGTGCTGCCAGGCGGCAATCCGGCCGCCGCCTATCTTCATCTTGCCCGCACCGTCTGCCGCCGTGCTGAGCGGTTGATGGTCGCTCTCAACGATAAGACGGGCGAAGGCGTATCGGCGCCCGCCCTCAAATACATCAACCGGCTTTCCGACCTTCTCTTCGTTGCGAGCCGCTACGCCAACGACAAGGGTGCGCGCGACGTGCTGTGGATGCCCGGCGCCAACCGTTAGGCGCCGGCAACGCATGGTCTTTCCGCTCTACGACAATAATCCGTTCACGTTCAAATCGCCGCCTTATGTGAGCTGGGGTCTGATCGCGGCCAATGTCGTTATTTTTCTTTACACGCTTTCGATCGGCGATTCGGGCTCGCAGACCGCGGTCATTCTCGCGCTCGCCTTCACGCCCGCCGGCATCGGGCATCACAACGCGATTCTGCACGCGTTCTTGCCGTGGGAATTCACGCTCCTTTCCTACGCCTTTCTGCACGCGAGCTGGCTCCATATCATCGGCAACATGGCGTTTCTCTGGGTGTTCGGCGACGACGTCGAGGAAGCGCTCGGGCATCTGCGCTTTCTGATCTTCTATTTGCTTTGCGCTGCGGCCGGCGCGTTCGGCCATTGGGCTTCGGATCCCTCCTCGAATCTTCCGCTTATCGGCGCCTCGGGCGCAATCGCGGGAATCGTTGGCGCCTATCTCCTGTTGCACCCGTGCCGGAAAATCTGGGTGCTTGCCTTCATGCGCATCCCGCTCAAGCTCGCCGCCGAATGGGTGATCGGCTTCTGGATCGCGCTGCAATTCATCAACATCTTCGCCGGGACCGACAAAGCGGTCGCCTGGTGGACGCATATCGGCGGGCTCATCGCGGGCGCGCTGCTCGTCGTCTTCATGCGCCGGCCCGGCGTGAAGCTCTTCGATTGCGACGAGGACCGGCTCTTGGAAAAACAAAATTCCCCGACGCCGAAACGCTGGCCCAAGCGCGTTGACACCCAATAGGTCGGGCCATACGGTGCCCGCCCGCTAAGCTCAAATCCTTTTTCAAGCACATCGTCGATCGCGAGAGAGGCTGGGAATGAAAGTATTGGTGCCCGTGAAGCGGGTCGTCGATGCGAACGTAAAGGTCCGCGTGAAGCCCGACGGTTCCGGCGTCGATCTCGCCAACGTCAAGATGGCGATGAACCCCTTCGACGAGATCGCCGTCGAAGAAGCGATCCGCCTGAAAGAAGGCGGCAAGGCGACCGAAATCGTGTGCGTGTCGATCGGTTCCGCGCAGGCTGCGGAAACAATCCGCACCGGCCTCGCCATGGGCGCCGATCGCGGCATTCATGTGAAGACCGAAGGGACGGTCGAGCCGCTCACCGTCGCCAAGATTTTGAAGAAAATCGTCGATGAGGAAAAACCCGGTATCGTCATTCTCGGCAAGCAGGCAATCGACGACGATTGCAATCAGACCGGCCAAATGCTCGCGGCCCTTCTCGGTTGGCCGCAGGGTACTTTCGCCTCGAAGGTTGCGATCGACGGCGATCATGTCAGCGTCACGCGCGAAATCGACGGCGGTCTGCAGACGGTCGCGGTTAAGTTGCCTGCGGTAATGACGGCTGACTTGCGGCTGAACACCCCGCGCTTTGCGACCTTGCCCAATATCATGAAGGCCAAGCGCAAGCCGATCGAGGAGATGACTGCGGCGGATCTCGCCATCGACACGACGGCGCGTCTGACGGTAGTGAAGGTGTCGGAACCGCCGGCACGCCGCGCGGGAATAAGGGTCGCATCAGTCGCCGAACTCGTCGAGCGGCTGCGGAACGAGGCAGGGGTACTGTGACGACGCTTCTCATCGCCGAACACGACAATGCCGGGTTGAAAGAGGCGACGGCGCGCGCTCTTTCCGCCGCCGTGGCGCTTGGCAGCGACGTGCATGTACTCGTCGCCGGCAAGCACTGCGCATCGGCGGCGGCCTCGGCAGCACAACTAGCGGGTGTCGCCAAGGTTCTCCACGTCGACAACGACGCGCTCGCCCATCAGCTCTCCGAGCCGCTTGCCGCCCTCATCGTGTCCCTCGCTCCGGCCTATGACGCGCTGGTCGCAGCGGCAACGGCAAACGGCAAGACCGTGATGCCACGCGTGGCCGCACTCCTCGACACCATGCAGGTGTCCGAGGTCACCAAGGTCGTGGCGCCCGATACCTTCGAGAGGCCGATCTACGCCGGCAACGCGATCGAGACGGTGAAGAGCACGGACGCCCGGCGCGTCATCACCGTCCGCGCCGCCGCCTTCAAGGCCGCCGAGGCAGGGGACAGCAGCGCGCCAATCGAACCGGTGGCGATGCTGACAACACGCCCCCGGTCGGAATTCGTCGGGGCGGAACTCACGCGCTCGGAACGGCCAGATCTGACGGCGGCGCGCATCGTCATATCCGGCGGTCGCGCCTTCCAGTCGGCGGAGAATTTCCGCAAGTATCTCGAACCGCTTGCCGACAAGCTGAAAGCCGCCATCGGCGCCTCGCGCGCCGCGGTCGACGCCGGCTACGCGCCAAACGAACTCCAGGTCGGCCAGACCGGCAAGGTGGTGGCNNCAGCACCTCGCCGGCATGAAGGAAGCCAAGGTCATCGTCGCCATCAACAAGGATCCGGACGCGCCGATCTTCACGGTTGCCGACTATGGTCTGGTCGGCGACCTTTACGAGATCCTTCCCGAACTGGAGCGCGCCCTTTGACGGCCAGGCTTTCGCGGGCGAGAATGCAACAACCATGACCAATCGGCTTGCCAAAATCGGCGTCATCGGCGCCGGCCAGATGGGCAGCGGCATCGCGCAGGTCTGCGTGCTCGCCGGCTATGAGGTGTTGCTCAATGATGTCGGCGTTGAGCGCGTCAAGGCCGCCCTTGCCGCCATCGATGCCAATCTCGCGCGCCAGGTCGGCGCCGGCAAACTGACCGAGGCCGAGCGGAAAGCCGCGACGGCGCGCCTCTCGGCCGCCAACACGTATCAGGCGCTAGCCGATGCCGACCTTGTCATCGAGGCGGCCGTCGAGGACGAAGCGGTCAAGCGAGAAATTCTGCGCCATGTCTCGAAGGTGCTCAAGCCGAGCGCCCTACTCGCTACCAACACCTCCTCGATCTCCATCACGCGGCTGGCCGCGGCGACCGACCGGCCGGAAAAATTCATCGGCATCCACTTCATGAATCCGGTGCCGAAGATGGAGCTGGTCGATATCATTCGCGGCATCGCTACCGCCGACGCCACCTTCGAGGCCGCCAAGGAGCTGACCGCCCGGCTTGGCAAGACGGCAACTCGGGCCGAGGATTTCCCCGCGTTCATCGTCAACCGCATCCTGCTGCCGATGATCAATGAAGCCATCTACGCCTTGCACGAGGGCGTCGGCACGGTGGACGCGATCGATACCGCCATGCGGCTCGGCGCCCACCATCCGATGGGTCCCCTGCAGCTTGCCGATTTCATCGGGCTCGACACGTGCCTGTCGATCATGCAGGTGCTGCACGAAGGCTTGGCCGACTCCAAGTACCGTCCCTGCCCGCTGCTGGTGAAATACGTCGAGGCTGGCTGGCTCGGCCGCAAGGCCGG
>PLBP01000023.1 GCA_003135415.1 Hyphomicrobiales bacterium | reverse complement strand
CCGAGCACGACGTCGGAATACATCTGAATGAAGCGGCGGTAGCTGTCATAGGCGAAGCGGCGGTCGTTCGAACTCTTGGCGAGCGCCTCCGCCGTTTCGTCGTTGAGGCCGAGGTTGAGCACGGTGTCCATCATGCCCGGCATCGAGGCGCGCGCGCCCGAGCGCACCGAGACCAGCAGCGGATTCTTGCGGTCGCCGAAACTTTTGCCGGCGTACTTGCCGAGGCGCGCGAGCGCCACACCCACTTGTTTGCGGATGTCCCTCGGATAGCTCTTCCGGTTGGCGTAGAAATAAGTGCAGACGGCGGTGGTGATGGTGAAGCCGGGCGGCACCGGCAGGCCGAGATTGGACATCTCGGCGAGGTTCGCGCCCTTGCCGCCCAAGAGATCGCGCATCTTGGCTTTGCCTTCGGCCTTGCCGCCGCCGAAGCTGTAGACCCATTTTGCCATGCGGGATTTCCGGTTCTGCGTTTGCGAACACTCGTCTCAATGAGCGGGATGCTTAGCCCGTGAAGTTGCGCGCTGCAACGGCGCTTTCGGCGATCCACATTTTAGCCATGGCGCCGCGCGCGGAACCGGCGCAAAATCCGCTCGACTCTCTTTTCGTGAAGCGAGGAAAACCCGCGATGGATCTCCACAAGCCTTCCCAAGCCGTGCTCCTGATCGCGGTCGCGCTTGCCGTTATGGCGTTGATCGGATTTTTTCTCACCATTCCCATCCTCACTCAGTATCAATTCTGGCTCGCGCTCGCGGGCCTTCTCCTGTTGGCGCTCGGCTGCATTCTGTAAGCGGCCCTCGGGTTTCCAACCGGGAAAGGCGGACGGGGTTCCGCCGGCGCCGAGAAAGCGGGATACTTGCTTCAATCACACATCCCAGGATGGGAAGCGAAATCATTGGGGGATGACATGCATCACATGAGACTGAACGCGCCGACAAAGATGGTATTTATGATCTCGCTGATCCTCGCCGTTTTGGCTTTGATCGGTTATTTTGTGCCGAGCGTTCCCTATCTGCACACCTATGAATTCTGGCTTGCGATCGCGGCTTACGTCGTGCTCGCGGCGGCCTGCATTTTGAAGGGCGTGTGAGGCGGGCTCGTGCATGTCATGCCCGGCCTTGTGCCGGGCATCCACGCCTTTCTTTGCAGCCTAAGACGTGGATGGCCGGGACATGCCCGGCCATGACGTAGGAATGATTTACCCACCGATTTTCGAAAAATCCGCGACCGGGCGAGTGGCGGCGCGGATGCGGTCCAGGAGCTTGAGTCGGTTTTCGCGTAGCTTCGGGTCGTCGGCGTTCACCGTCACCTTGTCGAAGAAGGCGTCGACCGGCGCGCGCAACTTTGCGATCGCGGCCATGGCAGATTCGTAGTCGTTTTTGCTTAATGCAGTTGCGGCCGCCTGTTCGGCAGCCTGAATTGAGCTGAAAAGCGACTTCTCTTCGGGTAAAGAAAAAAGCTTTTCGCTGGGTTCATCGCTATAATGCCTTTTATCCCTCTTTTCTTCGTCGCGCAGAATATTGGCGGCGCGACGAAAGCCGACAAGCAGGTTTTTTCCATCTTCCGTATCTAAGAATTTTCCTAGAGCAGTTACGCGATCTACGACGAGTGTTGCTGCCTCACCTTCAACTAACGAGCCTATTTCAAGGACGGCATCAACGAGATCATGTCGAGCATGCTGATCACGTAGCTGTACTTTCAAGCGGTCTTCAAAAAATGCCATCAAATTGTCGATCCGGCTGGCTTCGCTCAAATAAGGCTTATGAAACGAATGCTCTAAATGACTTTCCACAAGTGACCTGAGGCTAATGGGCAGCCGATTATCCAAAATGATCCTCAATACGCCCAAAGCCGCCCGTCGCAGCGCATAAGGATCCTTCGATCCCGTCGGCTTTTCGTCGATCGCCCAGAAGCCGACAAGAGTATCGATCTTATCGGCAAGCGCGACAGCGACTGAAACCGGCGCTGTCGGCACGCGGTCGCTCGGCCCTTGCGGCTTGTAGTGTTCCTCGATCGCAGCGGCCACTTCGGGATCGATTTTTTCCGCGAGCGCGTAATACTTTCCCATTAAGCCCTGCAGCTCGGGAAACTCGCCGACCATTTCGGTGACGAGATCGGTCTTGGCGAGCCTTGCCGCTTGCGCGGCCTTTTTTTTCGGATCGGCCTTGACGATGGGTGCAAGCTCGGCGGCAAGCCGCGCGATGCGCTCGACGCGCTCGGCCTGGGTCCCGAGTTTTTTGTGGAAGACGATGCCCTCGAGTTTCTTCGCCCGCTCTTCCAGCTTGATCTTGCGATCCTGCTCCCAGAAGAATTTCGCATCCGCGAGCCGGGCACGAATGACGCGCGCATTGCCGGCCTTGATCGCGGCGCCGCCGTCCTTCGCCTCCAGATTTGAAACGAGGATGAATTTATTGGCGAGCTTCCCTGTTTTCGCGTCGCGCAACACAAAGCATTTCTGGTTGTTACGGATGGTTGCGCGGATCACTTCCGGCGGAAGATCGAGATAAGTCTTGTCGAACTCGCCCACGAGCACAACGGGCCGTTCAACGAGGCCCGCGACCTCATCGAGCAGTCCTTCGTCCTCGACGAGCTCCAACCCTTGCGCGAGTGCGAGATTCTTTGCATCGGCCATGATCTCGGCCTTGCGCCAATCGCGATCGACGACGACTCTGGCCTTGTGCAATTTCTCCATCCAGTCGCCGGTTCGCTTCACCTCGATCGGCCCCGGCGCGAGCATGGGATGGCCGAACGTGATGTTGCCGGATTTGATGCCGTCGATTTCGAAATGGACAACTTCCGGCTCTTCAGTCTCCGGCCCGAACGTGCACAGGATCGAATGCAGCGGCCGCACCCAGGCGAGCGTGCCCGCGCCCCAACGCATCGACTTCGGCCACGGAAAGTTTCGCACCACCTCGGGCACGATCTCGGCGATCACTTCGGCGGCCGGGCGGCCTTTCCGCTCGATCAGCGCGACATAGAAGTCGCCCTTCTTGTCTTGTTGGATTTTTGCTTCGCCGATCGATTTCAGCCCCGCGCTTTTCAGAAATCCCTGGATCGCGCCGTCGGGGGCGCCGACGCGCGGGCCTTTTTTCTCTTCGCGGAAATCCGGTGCACGCGCGAGCATACCCTGCACCGTGAGCGCAAGCCGCCGCGGCGTGGAAAACGCTTTCGTGCCCTCGTAAGTGAGCCCTGCGTCCACCAGCTTGCCGGTGACGAGTTTGCGCAGATTCTCCTGCGCAACAGCCTGCATGCGCGCGGGAATTTCCTCGGAGTAAAGCTCGAGCAGTAGGTCGGGCATTGGTCAGGCTTTGAGGGCGGCCGCGCCGCCTCCGGCGGTCTTGAGCCAAGCCGCGCCACATGCTTTCGCCAGTTCCCGAACGCGCGCGATATAGCTCTGCCGCTCGGTCACCGAGATCACGCCGCGCGCATCCAGCAAATTAAAAATGTGACTCGCCTTGATGCATTGGTCGTAGGCCGGCAACGCCATTTCGTGGCGCTTGTCCTTGTCGCCGATCTTCAAAATCCGTTTGCACTCTTCTTCCGCGTCCTTGAAGTGGCGGAAAAGCATCTCGGTATCGGCGGCTTCGAAATTATAGCGCGAATATTCCTGCTCGGCTTGCAAGAACACGTCGCCATACGTCACCTTCTCCGCATCCTCGCGGCCGTTGAAGTTGAGATCGAACACATTCTCGACGCCCTGCACATACATGGCGAGGCGTTCGAGCCCGTAAGTGAGTTCGCCGGAGACCGGCGTGCATTCGAAGCCCGCGACCTGCTGGAAATAAGTGAACTGCGAAACCTCCATGCCATCGCACCAGCACTCCCAGCCGAGCCCCGAGGCGCCGAGCGTCGGGCTTTCCCAGTCGTCCTCGACGAAACGGATGTCGTGCAGCTTCTGGTCGATGCCAATGCGGGCGAGCGACTTCAGATAAAGCTCCTGAATGTCGGCGGGCGACGGCTTCAGGATTGCCTGGAACTGATAGTAGTGCTGCAGCCGGTTTGGGTTCTCGCCGTAGCGCCCGTCCTTCGGCCGCCGCGAGGGCTGCACATAGGCGGCTTTCCACGGACGGGGCCCTAGCGCGCGCAGGGTGGTCGCCGGATGAAACGTGCCGGCACCCATCTCCATGTCGTAGGGCTGCAAGATCACGCAGCCCTGCTCGGCCCAGAAGGTCTGCAAGGCGAGGATCAGCCCCTGGAACGAGCGTTCGGGCTTCAACGATTCGGCGGCTAATTGCGTCATGGATGGCTATCGCGGGGCGGGTGCGCGAGAACCTAGAAGCCGCCTCCGGTTAAATCAAGGAAGCGGCGTCGTCGATTTAGGAATGCGGCGGGCGGTATTGGCCGCTTTCGGGGTCGCGCTCGAGCGTCGGGATTTTCGCCCGATCGTCCTTCGCGGAGCTGCGCACTTCCTCGAGATCGCTATTCGCCTTGCGGCCGGCATCGGCGAGGAGCTTCGCCGCAAGCGCCGCGCCGATCGCGCCGAGCACCCAGAGAAATGCAGGAGGCATGAAGTCTCTCCTCACAATCCGTAGCGCGCCCACAGCGCGCGCGACTCGAACGCCGAGATCAAGTTCGCCGCCCAGTCGCCTTCCGCGAAGGTAACACCCGGCGTCTTCTTCGCAAGCCAGCCCGAAGGCGGCGCGATCAGGGGCGTCACGACCTTTTTCCCGTAGCGCTCGCGCAGCACGTTCCTGATGTCTCCGAGCTTGTCGACGAGGCCGTAGCGCAGCGCCTGCTCGCCGACCCAAAATTCGCCGGAGAACAAGGTTTTTTCGGGGCCCTTCAATTTCTTGCCGCGGCTCTTCTTCACGAGGCCGATGAACATCGCGTGGATGTCTTGCTGCAGCGCCCTGAGCCGCTTCACGTCTTCCGCCTTTTCAGGGCTGAACGGATCAAGCGACATCTTGTGATCGCCCGCGGTGTGAACGCGCCGGTCGATACCAAGTTTACGGATAGCTTTATCGAAACCGAAGCTCGCCGAGATCACCCCGATCGAGCCGACGATGGAGGAAAGATCGGCGACGATCTCGTCGGCGGCGCAGGCGATCATGTAGCCGCCGGAGGCGGCGACGTCCTCGACGAAGGCGATCACCGGCTTCTTGTTCTCCGCAGCGAGCGCGCGGATGCGCTGGTAGATGAGATGCGACTGCACCGGCGAGCCGCCCGGCGAGTTGATCACGATCGCGACTGCGCGCGCCCGCTTGATCGCGAAAGCGCGGTCAAGAAGTTTCGCTGTGTTCGCGAAGGTGATGCCGGCAGCAAGCGGGGTCGAAAGGCCGATAGCGCCGGTGAGCCGTACCACCGGGACGATCGGGCGCGCGCGGAACAGGCGCGCGAGGAAGGGTATGCGGGAGCCGGCCATCTACTTCACATAAAGCGAGTAGCGCTTGCGCTCAAGCGATATCGAGCGCGGCCGCGCCACGCAGGATCGCCTCCGCTGCAGCGGCGGGCTGCCCATCGGCGCTGTTCAGCACGAGGCCCGGGCGGAGCGAGGGCGGCGTGCGCCGCCCCTTGATCGCGCGCACGATGACGCGGATGGCCGCGGCGTCCGGGCGCGGGAATATCGGGATGATCTCGGCGGCGCCAAAGCGGCCCGGGAGCGAGGCGAGGATCGTCTCGAGCGCTTCCGGGCGGTGGATCAGCACGAGCCCGCCGCCGGCTTCGAGCGCGCGGTCGGCCGCCGTGAGCCAGGGGTCGAGTTCGGACTCCGCCGCCGCATGCGCGCGCCGGCGTACCGCGTCGGGGGAGGCGTTGCGCCGGCCCGGATCGTTGAACGGCGGGTTCATGATCACGAGATCGGCGAGCGCGGCGGGGCTTTTGCCGCGCGCGGGCTTGCGGATATCCGCGACGATAATTTCAGTGCGCTCGCCATAGCCGTTCCGGCTCGCATTCTCGCGCGCTAGCTCAGCAAGCTCCGCGTCGATCTCAATCAGGGTAACCCGCTCGGCAGCATCTCGTGCGAGTAGCGCGAGCCCGGCCGTGCCGATACCAGCGCCGAGATCGACCGCGTGTTTCGACGCCGGCGCCGCCGCCGCGAGCAAGATCGCGTCGTGGCCGGCGCGATGGCCGTGCGCGGGTTGCAGCAATTTCAGTCTTCCGCCGAGGACGGCGTCGTCCGTCGTCGCGGCGGGTTGAGCCGGCACCTCAGGATGCGGCGAGCGCATTGCCGTAGCCCGCTTCCCGAAGAATTTTCCGCGCCCGCGCGGCGTCATCGGACGCGATCAGAATGCGCCGCGGCAGCGCGCCGATCGAGCCCTCGACCGCACTCATGTAGCGGTCGGCGATGTGGCAATCGATGCGGGCGCCCTGCAAAATCGCCTCGATCGCCGAAATCAGCACGAGGTCGTTGGTGCGCATCAACTCGGTCATGGATGGGCGCGGCGCTCGACGCCGAAAGGCGCGCGGTGCGCGAGATACGCGAGCCGCTTCAACTCGCGCCGGCCGCGCGTGACGGTGTCGAGCACGAGCCCGGAGGTAAGCGCGAGGCTCGCCAGCAACATCAACGCGGTCGAAAGGATCGCGGTCGGCAATCTCGGCACCACGCCCTGCTCGAGGAAGGTCACCACCACCGGCACCGCGAGCACGATCGAGAGCGTGGCGAGCAACATCGAGATCACGCCGAAGAAACGGAGCGGCCGCTCGACGCGATAGAGTTGCAGGATTGTCCACAGAATGCGGAGGCCATCGCTCCAGGTGTTGAGCTTCGACGCCGATCCTTCCAGCCGCGCATAATAGGGCGTCTTTACTTCGCCCACCGGCATGCCGAGTTCGAGCGCGTGAATCGTGAGCTCCGTCTCGACCTCGAAGCCGGTCGAGAGCGCCGGAAACGATTTCACGAAGCGGCGCGAAAAGATGCGATAGCCGGAAAGAATATCGCTGAAGGCGCTGCCGAACACTTCCGCCACGAACCAGGTGAGGAGTCGATTGCCAAAGCGATGGCCGAGCCGGTAGGCGTCGTGCTCCTGGTCGACGCGGGCGCCCACCACCATATCGAGATTTTCGCCGATAAGTTTTTCGATCATCTTGGGCGCGCTCGGCACGTCATAGGTCGCGTCGCCGTCGACCAGCACATAGATGTCGGCTTCGATATCGGCGAACATCCGGCGCACGACATGGCCCTTGCCCTGCCGCGTCTCCACGCCGACGACAGCACCTGCAGCGCGCGCCGCCGCCGCCGTGCCGTCCTTCGAATTGTTGTCGTAGACATAGATCACGGCGTCGGGCAGCGCCTTGCGAAATTGCTCGATCACTTGCGTGATCGCGGCCTCCTCGTTGTAGCAAGGTACCAGCACCGCGACGCGGCGCGGCGTGCCGTCGGCGGTGCCGTGGGGTTGTTCCAGCGGTTGATTGAATGCGCGCATCGGCCTTGACCTCGATTCCCGCAATCTATGCCGTAACGGGCGGCGCGCGAAGAGCCATGGACCTCGCACGAAACCTTGCCGCAGCGCGAAGCGTTTCTCTATGATAACCTGGGTTCAGGAGAGCATAAGTGGCCGTCGTTCTTCCTTTCGAGCAAGTTGAGCCCTCGATCGAGCGGCTCAGCGCCCTCGTGCGCGCCGATCTCGAACGGGTCAACAGCCTGATCATCAGCCGCACCGGCTCCGAGGTCACCATGATCCCGGAGGTGGCGAACCACCTGATTTCTTCCGGCGGCAAGCGCCTGCGGCCGATGCTGACACTCGCGACCTCCGCGCTCACCGGCTATCGCGGCGACGGCCATGTGAAGCTCGCGGCCTCGGTCGAATTCATGCACACGGCGACGCTGTTGCACGACGACGTGGTGGACGCGAGCGAGATGCGCCGCGGCAAGCTCGCGGCGCGCATGCTGTGGGGAAACGAGGCGAGCGTCTTGGTCGGAGATTTCCTGCTCGGCCAGGCGTTCAAGATGATGGTCGAAGTCGGCTCGCTGCGGGCGCTCGACATTCTCTCGGCCGCCGCCGCGATCATCGCCGAGGGCGAAGTGATGCAGCTTGCGGCGGCGAAAAATCTCGACACCACCGAGGACGCCTATCTCGGCGTGATCCGCGGCAAGACCGCGGAATTGTTCGCGGCGGCTTGCGAAGTCGGCCCCGTGCTCGCCGGGCGGCCGAAAGCCGAGCAGGCGGCTTGCCGCTCTTTCGGGATGAATCTCGGCATCGTCTTTCAGCTCGTCGACGACGCCCTCGACTATGGCGGCAGTCGCGCGCGGCTCGGCAAGAATGTCGGCGATGATTTCCGCGAGGGCAAGATCACGCTACCGGTGATCCTCGCCTTCCGTCGTGGAAACGAAGAGGAGCGCGGTTTCTGGCGCGCCGCGCTCGAAGGCGGCGAAAGTGCCGAGGCGGATCTGGAGCGCGCGATCGCGCTTCTGTCGCGGCACCGCGCGCTGGAAGACACCGTCGAGCGCGCCCGCCACTATGGCGCTATCGCCAAGGACGCCTTGGCGCTGTTCCCCGAAGGCGAGAGCAAGGGCGCCTTGATCGATGTCGTCGATTTTTGCGTGGCGCGCGCGCACTAAACCTTTTCATTTGTCATGGCCGGGCTCGCAGCCAACTTTAGGCAGGCTGCGCAAGCTTGCCTGCCCGGCCATGACGAGTAGCTTGTGGCGGGCCATGCTTCGATAAAGCTAACGCAACGTCGTCGCGCTGACCCACCAGTCCGAATGCTCGGCGCGAATTTCTGTCGCGGCCTTTTCCGCGAGCGCCATATCGTCATAGAGCGCGAACACGCTCGATCCCGAGCCCGACATTCGCACCAGCCGCACGCCCGCTGTCCGGTACAGGCGCTCGTCCACGGTGGTAATCGCCGGCGTCAGTTGATGCGCCGACCGCGTAAGATCGTTGGTCTGCGTATTGAGAAAGGCGATCAGTTTGCCGCGCTCGAGCGGGATCGCCCCGCTCTCGGGATGATCGGCGAAACTTCCGCTCAACGACTCGAGGCCGGATTCGTCATGGGTTTCGAATACCTCTTTCGTCGCCAACTGCACGCCGGGGAATACGATGACCGCGGGAAGCGGCGGCAATCGAAGCGGCGGCAAAAGCCGCTCGCCGACGCCACTGACCAATCGGGCCTTTTGTTGCAGACAGACCGTCACATCCGCACCGGTCTCGCCGGCCGCGGCCAGAATGCGCGGGTCTTCAATTTTCAAATCATTGGCCGTCGCCAGCAAGCGGAGCGCCGCCGCCGCATCGGAAGAACCGCCGCCGAGCCCGGCGCCCACGGGCAAGTGCTTGGTCAGCTCGAATCGTCCGAGCTTTAGTCCGTTCACGCGTTCGGCGAGCGCACGGGCGGCGATCAATACGAGATTGGCGGACTTGGCGCCCGCCGCCGCGGCATTCGGTCCCATCAGATCGAGATCGAGCCTGCCACCGGGGATGAAGGCCACTTCGTCGCCGACATCAGCGAAGGCGACGAGGCTAACGAGATCGTGATAGCCGCCCGCCCGCTTCCCCAGGACTCTGAGCGTCAAGTTCACCTTGGCGGACGCGCGGCTACTGAGGCGGTTCATGATGAGTAGGGCCGGAGAATGGCGGCGTAATGGACGACAGGCAAGGCCGCGATCTTTTTTCCGCCGTCCTTGCGGATGCCATGAATCGGGAGCATTCTGCTCGCGAAATCGGTCCCTCGCGCTTTAGCATTCTCGCGCCGCGGATCGAATTGAACCGAAAATATCGGAGACATCGCTTGAGGCCTCTTCATTCCCTGATCGCCGGGCTCGCCGCGGCGAGCACGCTTCTTCTTTCTTATTCGACGAAGGCCGACGTTCCCCCGCAAGCGGTGATCGCGCGCACTTCGCCGGCGGGAAATTATCTCGCCGCCCGCTTCGCCGGCTCCTCCCGCGACATGGCCGCTGCCGCCGCTTATTACCGTGCGGCGCTCCGCGCCGATCCCCGCAACGAAGACCTGATCGAGCGCACCTTTCTCGTGGTGCTCGCGAATGGCGCGGTCGACGAAGCAATGCCGCTCGCCGAGCGGCTTTCCACTGTCGATCGCAACCAGCGCGTCGCCCGCCTCGCGCTCGCCGTGCGGGCGTTGAAGCGCGGACAAAACGCGCAAGCGCGCAGCCAGCTCGCGCAATCGATGCGGGGGCCGATCGCCGATCTCACCGCAACGCTCCTTTCCGCCTGGGCTACTGCCGGCGCCGGAGACGTCAAGGGCGCGATCGACAGCATCGACCGTCTGCAGGGCCCCGATTGGTACGTCGTCTTCAAGGATTTGCACGCCGGCCTCATCCTCGATCTTGCCGGGCAGCGCAAGGAGGCCGGCAAGCGGCTGGAGCGCGCCTATCGGCTGGATTCCAATGCGATCCGCGCCGTCGACGCCTATGCGCGTTGGGCCTCGCGTAACGGCGATCGCGAAACGGCGCAGAAGGTTTACGACGCTTTCTCGCAGGTGCTGCCGAACCATCCGCTGGTCGACGCCGCCGTCGCCGAACTCAAGGCCGGCAAGCAGTTGAACCCCATGATTCGTTCCACCGCCGCCGGCGCCGCCGAAGTTTTGTTTGGCCTCGGTGCCGCCCTCGGCCGCCAGGGCGGCGAGGATATCGGCCAGATCTACCTGCAGCTTGCGATCTATCTCGACCCCGAGCATCCGCTCGCGCTGCTGTCGCTGGCCGACCTCTATGAAAATTTGAAGCAGCCCGAGCTTGCGATCGAAGCTTATTCGCACATTCCGGTGAACTCGCCGCTGAAGCGCAACGCCGACATTCAGATGGGCCTTAACCTCGAGTCGCTGGAGCGGACGGAAGAGGCGAAGAAGCAGCTCGACCGGCTCGTCGAGCAGCACCCGGACGATCTCGAAGCGATCGTGGCACTCGGCAACGTGCTGCGCTCGCGCAAGCAATGGAAAGAAGCGGCAGACGTTTATTCCAAGGCGATCGACCGCATCCCCGAGGCCGCCCGCCAGCACTGGACGCTGTTCTATTTCCGCGGAATTTGCCTCGAGCGCACCAAGGATTGGCCGCGCGCCGAAAAGGATCTTGAGAAGGCGCTCGAGCTTTTTCCCGAACAGCCGCAGGTGCTGAATTATCTCGGCTATTCCTGGGTCGATCAGGGATTGAATCTCGACAAGGCGCTGAAGATGATCCGCCGCGCGGTGGAACTCCGTCCGAACGACGGCTATATCGTCGACAGCCTGGGCTGGGCCTATTTCCGCCTCGGCCGCTACGACGAATCGACCTCGGAGCTGGAGCGCGCGATCGAGTTGAAGCCCGAGGACCCGGTCATCAACGATCATCTCGGCGATTCCTACTGGAAGGTCGGCCGCGAGCTTGAGGCGCGCTTTCAATGGACGCATGCGCGCGACAACAAGCCCGAGCCTGAGGATCTCACCAAGATTGAAGAGAAGCTGAAGTCCGGCCTGAAAGCGGAGGATAGCGCACCCTCCAAGGCGGGCGCGGTCGCCGACCCGGTTAAAAACGGCGGATAGAGCATGATCCCGAAAAGTGGGAACCGGTTTTCGGAAAGATCATGCTCCAGTAAAAAGACTTCCGCTTAGCGGCGCAACTGCATATCGCCGACAGAACTTGCTTCGGCGGGCTTGGGCTCCGTTTTTTCGCTGGCGCCCCGGCGGCGTGCGAGCTGCATCACCGAGCCGCCCTTGTTGAAGTCGCAATACATGAAGCTCATGTGGCTAAGCGAGCCGCGGAAGCTGTTGGCCCCCGTCTTCACAAGATTGAAGCAAGGCTCGAACGGCAATCCCTTTAGGTGCGCGCAGACTTGCGAGCCTGAGACATAGAGCGTGTTGGGCGGCAATTGCATGTAGCGGGTTTGGCCGCGCCCCGTGGCGCGGAGGCTTCCGAGCGCGGAGCCGTCGGTGAAAATCCGCCCCGCGCCATTGGTGCCGTCGAAGCAGCGGTAAGAGAAGAGACCGCCGGAGACGAATTCCTTCGCCTGCTCAGCCGTCATGGTCTGCGCTTGCGCGCCCGCGGCTGCGAGCAGAAATATGGCGGCGAGTATCGGTCGTTTTGCCAGCATCGTTCCGTGAATTTTGTCGGCCCCGGGGCAACTTGCGCCGAAAAAGCGCAGTTTTGTCAAGCGGCAATCTTCATCAACCGCCGACCCGCACCAGGATTCGGCCGCGCACCTTGCCCGCCAGGATCTCGGGGCCGGCCTCGGTAACCTTTGCGAGTGGCATTTCGGTGGCGATCTCCGAGAGCTTGTTGCGGTCGAGGTCGCTGGCGAGCCGCTTCCAAGCCTCGCGGCGGAGCGCCTGCGGGCAATACACCGAGTCGATCCCGAGGAGCGAAACGCCGCGCAGGATGAATGGGGCGACCGATCCGGGTAAATCCAAACCCTGCGCGAGACCACAGGCGGCGACCGCGCCGCCATATTTCGTCATCGACAAAAGATTCGCGAGCGTGTGGGAGCCGGCCGAATCGACGCCCGCGACCCAGCGCTCCTTGCCGAGCGGCTTCGCGGGGCCCGAGAGCTCGGCGCGATCGATGATCTCGGCCGCACCCAGCGATTTCAGATAGTCGGATTCCTGAGCGCGGCCGGTCGCGGCGATGACGTGAAAGCCCTGCTTGGCGAGGAGGGCAATGGCGACCGAACCGACGCCGCCCGCGGCTCCCGTCACGACGACGGGCCCGCGATCGGGCGTAATCCCGTGCCGCTCGAGCGCCATCACCGCGAGCATCGCGGTATATCCGGCGGTGCCGATTTCCATCGCTTCCTTCGCGCTGATGCCCTTGGGCAAGGGCACCAGCCACTCGCCCTTCACGCGCGCGACTTCCGCGTAACCGCCAAGATGCGTTTCGCCCACGCCAAAGCCGTTCAGCACGACCGCGTCGCCCGGCTTGAATTCCTTATGGCTTGAATTTTCGACGGTGCCGGCGAAATCGATCCCCGGAATCATCGGCCAGCGCCGCACTACCGGCGCCTTGCCGGTCAGCGCCAGCCCGTCCTTGTAATTGACGGTCGACCACTCGACGCGGACGGTGACGTCGCCTTCCATCAGCTGGGTCTCGTCGAAATCGACGAGCCCGACCTTTTGGCCTGCATCCGCCTTCTCGATCAGGATTGCCTTGAACGTCGCCATGACGGCGCTTTTAGCACATCAAGCGGGCGCCGCGGCGAATCGGCCGACCGGCTTCTCGACGATCGGCAAGTTAATGAGGGCCGATGCAACGCCGAAAAATACCGACAGCCACCACACCGGATTGTAGGAACCGGTGGCTTCGAACACGAGGCCGCCGAGCAATACGCCGAGGAATCCGCCGACCTGATGGCTGAAGAAGGCGAAGCCGTAGAGCATCGCGAGCCAGCGCGTGCCGAACATCACGGCGACGAGGCCGGAAGTCGGCGGCACGGTCGAAAGCCACGTGAGGCCGGTGACGACGCCGAAGGCCAGCGTCGTCGGAATGCTTGCGGGCAGCGAGATGAAGATCACGATCGACAAAGCGCGCACG
Source organism: Hyphomicrobiales bacterium (assembly GCA_003135415.1). Lineage (GTDB taxonomy): Bacteria > Pseudomonadota > Alphaproteobacteria > Rhizobiales > Xanthobacteraceae > Palsa-892. The sequence goes on along the minus strand of PLBP01000023.1, from coordinate 58,861 downwards.
AAATAAATTGTCGAGAGAATATAGCGCTTGGGAACGAAGTTTCCGAGGTAGCCAGAAGTCAGTGAGCCGACGATGTTGAAGAGGCCGATGATCGCGATCGTCCAGCCGCCGACATGCGCATCTAACCCCCGGTCGATGAGATAGGACGGCAGATGCGCGGTCACGAAGGCGAGCTGAAAGCCGCAGGTAAAGAAACCGAGCACCAACAGCACATAGGAGCGATGGCCGAACGCTTCCCACAGCGCGTGGCTCATGGATTGCTGCTTTCCGGACTCCGCACTGCTCGATGCCGGCGGGGTCGTGAGCACGAGCGCGAGCGGAACGGCGAGGAGAAGGAGACATGCGAAGACGATGAGTGCCGCCTGCCAGCCCTGGCTGTCGATCAGGGCGACGCCGAACGGCGCGAACAGAAACTGGCCGAACGATCCCGCGGCCGTGCCGAGGCCGAGCGCGAGACCGCGCCATTCCGGCTTCATGATTTTTCCGAAAGCGGAGAGCACGATGTTGAACGAGCAGCCGGAAAGCCCGAAGCCGATCAAGACGCCGGCGGTAAGATCGAGCGTGACGGGCGTCGTCGACATGGTCATTAGGGCGAGGCCTGCCGCATAGAGCACGATGCCGGTGCAGAGCACGCGCACGGTGCCGAACTTGTCGGCGACGGCGCCGGCGAACGGCTGACCGATGCCCCACAGCAAATTCTGAATCGCGAAGGCGAGCGCGAATACATCGCGGCCCCAGCCATGCGAACTCGACATCGGCGTCAGAAAAAAGCCGAACGCCGAGCGCGGCCCGAAGGTGAGCATGGCGATCAGGCAACCGCAGACGAGAACAACCGCCGGCGTCCGCCAAGTCGTGCGTAAAGGGGTGAGCGTCTTCGCGGGCATAGGCGATTTCCTTGGGAGGTTTCCTGAGGCGTTGCCGCCGAGCCTTGTTGTTCGAAAAACGGGTACGGCCCGGCTCCGCACCCGAATAAGCGCCGCAACTTATCGGCTACCGCATCGTTGCCCTAACGAATCCTGGTGAGAGCAGCCATCAGGGAAGCGCATGGCTGAGGGGGACTGGCGAAGCCGGAAGTTTTGCGCTATATCTGTTTTGCTCGGAATGAGGATAAGTCGAGCCAAGTTTTAAGCCAAGTCCGGCACGAGCCGGTTTTTCCGTAGGCAGTATATGCTCAAAATGAGCATATATAACGAAAATGTTCTGGAGGGAGCCATGGCCACGATCAGAACGCCTGAAGTCGAGACCTTCGGACCGCTGGTGCCGCGCGGCCCCATGGCCCCGCCGCGTCCGGGTCCTGGCACGGCCGCCAAGCGTCTTGGCGTGCTGCCGGTGCCTCCGCTCGAGTGGAACAAGGACGTCGAGCGCGAGACCGCGCATCTCTACGAGCGCGTGCAGGCGGTGGTGCCGCCGGTCGAGTGGCCGTTCTTCGCGCCCTACGTCAAGGCGATTAATGAGGCGAAGAAGACGCGGAACGCCGTCATCCTCGCGCACAACTATCAAACCCCCGAGATTTATAACTGCGTCGCCGATTTTGTCGGCGACTCGCTCCAGCTTGCGCGCGAGGCGACCAAGACCAAGGCCGGCATCATCGTGCAGGCCGGCGTCCACTTCATGGCCGAGACCTCGAAGTTGCTCAACCCCGACAAGGTCGTGCTGATCCCGGATCTGCGTGCCGGCTGCTCGCTCGCCTCCTCGATCACCGGCGAGGACGTGCGGCTTTTGCGCGAGCGCTTCCCGGGCGTCCCGATCGTGACCTATGTCAACACCTCCGCCGACGTGAAAGCCGAGAGCGATATTTGCTGCACCTCGTCGAACGCGGTGCAGGTAGTGGAGAGCTTCGGCGTCGACAAGGTGATCGTCCTCCCGGACGAGTATCTCGCGCGCTGGGTAGCGACGCAGACGAACGTAAAGATCATCGCCTGGAAGGGCCATTGCGAAGTGCACGAGCGCTTCACCGCCGAGGAGCTGCGCAAATATCGCGAGAGCGATCCCAATGTGCAGATCCTTGCCCACCCCGAATGCCCGCCCGACGTGATCGCGGAGGCGGACTTCACCGGCTCCACTTCGGCCATGATCCGCTTCGTCAAGGAGAGGCGGCCGAAGAAGGTCGTGATGGTCACCGAGTGCTCGATGGCCGACAACGTGCAGGTCGAGACGCCGGGTGTCGAGTTCGTGCGGCCGTGCAATCTCTGCCCGCACATGAAGCGGATCACGCTGCCGAAGATTCTCGATAGCCTCGTGTATCTCCGCGAGGAGGTCGAGATCGATCCCGCTATCGCTGAGCGCGCCCGCCGCGCGGTCGAGCGGATGATCCACCTCAAGAGCTGAAGCACCGCAAACCTCTCGAACAGAGGAAGGCGAGCCATGTCCGACGCACCGCGCGAGCGCGACGAACTGCCGCCGCAATCATGGGGCGGCGCCGACAATGTCGTGATCGTCGGCGGCGGGCTCGCGGGCCTTTTCTGCGCGCTCAAGCTCGCGCCCCGTCCGGTCACAGTGGTGACCGCCTCGCCGATCGGCGAGGGCGCCTCCTCCGTCTGGGCGCAGGGCGGAATCGCCGCCGCCATGGACGAGAGCGATTCGCCCGCCTCCCATGTCGAGGACACGCTGAAGGCGGGGGCCGGCATCGTCGACCGGCGCATCGCCGAGATGATGGCGGCGGAAGCCCCGGCGCGGATCGAGGATTTACTCCGCTACGGCGTTCCGTTCGACCGCGATCTCGAGGGCAAGCTTCTGCTTTCCCGCGAAGCCGCCCATTCCGCGCGGCGCATCGTGCGCGTGAAGGGCGATGGCGCCGGCTCCGCGATCATGGCGGCGCTCGTTGCTGCCGTCCACGCGACGCCGACGATCCGCGTGCTGGAAAATCTCCTGCTTGAGGATCTCATCTGCGAAGGCCGCTACGTGACCGGTATTCGCGTGCGCGCGGCGGGCAAGTCCTCGTCAATCGTCATCCCGGCGCGCTTCGTGGTGCTGGCCTCTGGCGGCTCCGGCGGCCTTTACGCCGTCACCACCAATCCGTTGAGCTCGCGCGGCGCCGGGCTCGCGGTTGCCGCGCGCGCGGGCGCCGTGATTGCCGACGCCGAATTCGTGCAGTTTCATCCAACCGCGCTCGATGTCGGGCGCGATCCCGCGCCGCTCGCCACCGAGGCGCTCCGCGGTGAGGGTGCCACCCTCGTCAACGCCAAGGGCGAGCGGTTCATGCAGGCAATCCATCCCGCCGCCGAGCTTGCGCCCCGCGATATCGTCGCCCGCGGCGTCTTCGCCGAGATCGCGGCGGGCCGCGGCGCCTTCCTCGACGCGCGCAAGCTTGAAAATTTCGCCACGCGTTTTCCCAACGTCTATGCCGCCTGCGCGAGCGCGGGCATCGATCCGGCGCGGCAAGCGATCCCGGTGGCACCGGCCGCGCACTATCACATGGGCGGCGTGCTTACCGATGCGCAGGGCCGCTCCTCGCTCGACGGGTTGTGGGCCGCGGGCGAAGCCGCCTCGACCGGGGCGCATGGCGGAAATCGGCTTGCATCCAATTCGCTGTTGGAAGCCGTCGTGTTCGCCGCGCGCATCGCCGAGGATATCGCCGGCCTCACGCCGGAGCCGCAGACGTTCGATTGGCGGCAGGCGCCGGCACTGAGCGCCGCGGGAGAGCTAGCGATGGGGCGCGAGGAGATGCGCTTGCGGCGATTGATGTCGGCGGAAGTCGGCGTCATCCGCTCCGGCGGTGGGCTCGCACGCGCGCTGGCGGAAATTTTGGCGATCGAGAACAAGGCGAAGACGGCGGCGCTGAAGGACATGGCGATCGCATCGCTGATGATCGCGGCGGCGGCCTACGCGCGCACCGAAAGCCGCGGCGCGCATTACCGCTCGGATTTTCCCGAGGCCGATCCAAAACAAGCGCACCGCAGCTATTTCACCCTCGACGAGGCGAGGGCGATTGCGCGCCGCGCCGGGGCGAAAGCCGCCTGACCATGCGCGCCGATTTGCTTGTTCCCGGGGCTTTTCTGTCGCCGCTCGTCATCGAGCGGGCGGTGCGCCGCGCGCTCGACGAGGATTTGGGCCGCGCCGGCGACATCACGTCGGCGGCGACGATTCCCGAAGGGACGCGTGCGCGCGCGAAACTTGTTGCCCGTAGAGCAGGTGTCTTGGCGGGGCTTGCTTGCGCCGCGCAATCGTTCCACGCCCTCGATCCAAACATGTCGTTTCGCGCCAAGACCCGCGACGGCGCGAAGCTTGCGGCGAACGAAACTATCGCCGAGATCGAAGGACCGGCGATCGCGGTCTTGTCCGGCGAGCGCGTCGCGCTGAATTTCGTCGGCCATCTTTCGGGCATCGCCACGCTCACCGCCGCCTATGCCGCCAAGGTCGCGCATACCAGGGCGAAGATCCTCGACACGCGGAAGACGCTTCCGGGCCTGCGCGCGCTCGAAAAATACGCGGTCCGTTGCGGCGGCGGCGTCAACCATCGCTTCGGCCTCGACGACGCCGTGCTGATCAAGGACAACCACATTGCGGTGGCGGGCGGCGTTGCCGCCGCGTTGAAACGCGCGCGCGCCGCCGCCGGTCATCTCGTCAGGGTCGAGATCGAAGTCGATTCGCTCGACCAACTTTCGGAAGTTCTCAAAGTGGGCGGCGCTGACGCGGTTCTGCTCGACAACATGGATGTGGCGACCCTCAAGCGCGCGGTCGAGATGGCGCGCGGCAAACTCGTGCTTGAAGCCTCCGGCGGCGTCACCTTGGAGACGGTGGCGAAGATTGCCGAGACCGGCGTCGACGTGATCTCGGTCGGCGCGCTCACCCATTCGGCGCCCGCGCTTGACGTGGCACTCGACATCAATATCTGAGCGAATCTCAGCGCGCCCCGAAGCGCAGCCCCGGCGAGGGCCGCTCGGCCACCACCTCGCGGCGGAAGCGGTAGAGTGCCGCCGGCCGGCCGCCGGTGGCGGTCGCCATCTCGCCGGTCGGCTCGACGAGCGAAGTCGCCTCGACCAGCCGCCGGAAGTTCTGTTTGTGCAAATGCCGCCCGGCGATCGCTTCCACCGTGCGCTGCAATTCGGTCAGCGTGAATTCCTCCGCCATCAATTCGAACACCACCGGGCGGTATTTCAGCTTGGCGCGGAGCCGCGCGATCGCGGTGGCGAGAATCCGGCGGTGATCGAAGCGCATCGGCTCGCCGAGCGGGGCGAGCGTCTTGCGCGCAAGGGCGGCTTCCCGCCCGTCGCGCCGCGCTTCCTCGACGAGGCCCGCTTCGTACAACAATTCATAACGCTCAAGTACTTTTTCCTCGTCCCAGGGCGAGCCCTCGACGCCGAAAGCGAAGCGAAGGCGCTCGCGCCGGCTGAGCACGCGGCCGGGCTCCGCGCGCGGCGCGGCCTTGGCCCAGCTGCCGAGCGCCGGCAGGATCGTGTCGTCGAGGATTTTTGGTCTCCCGTCGCGCCAGTCCTCCCATGGGAAAAACCGGTACCAGGGCTCGAAGCGGGCGCCCGCCGCGATCAGCGCCGCGTCCTCGTCGGGAAGCCTTGTCAGCGCGAGATAGCCGACCGAAAGCACATGCGGGTCGGCGTCCTCGGCGCGCGCGTGGCGGCCGCGGTCGCCGAAGGTGTAGAGCTGCTCGACATAGCCGACGGCGAGCGCCGTTTGTTCCGCGACGAAGTTGCGGAGCGCGATCTCGAAAGTGCGATGCGCAAGCGGCTCGAATGGGCCGGAGGGAAGGCCGATCGGGCCGCGGGCGTCGGCGCCGGCGGCCAGAATCAAAGGTGTTGCCTTCTCCATCGCGACGATCGCCGCTGTGAGGCCGATCTCGATCGGCGTGCGTCTAGGACCGCTCATGCGCCGACATTATCATGGGGAAAGGTTGGGCCGCCTTCAGTCGAGATCGAGACCGAAGGGCTCGGCCTCGTAGGCGCCGGCGCCAAAACCCATTGTTTCGATCGCCGCCGTCATTTTTCCCCCGCGCTTGAGATAGCGGTCGGCGAGCGCCACCAGCCGCCGGTTCGGATAGGCGGTGGGCGAGGCCGCGCGGAGCCGCGCCGCGATTTCGGCCTCGTCGCGCTCGGGCGAAATCGCACAGGCGGCGATGAAGGCCGCGGCGGTCGAGCGGCTGATGCCGGCGTAGCAATGCACCACCATCGGCTGCGCCCGGTCCCAGCGTTTGAGAAAAACAATCAATTGTTCGATGTGTTGCTCGCTCGGCGCGATCATGCCGTCCATCTCTTCGGCGATGTCGTCCATCTCCAGCCACAGATGATCTTCGGGCTTGACGCCGTTGCCCCGCAACGCCTCGCGCTCGCGCCGGATCAACTCCTCGTCGCGGACGAGGGTCACGACGTGGCGCGCGCGCGACTTTCCGACCGTTTCCTGCAGCCGCGAGAGCGAACAGACGATGATCATGTTATTTCTTGCCGAGTTCCTGGAATCGCTTGAGGAATCGCCGCTCGGCGGTTTCCGCGTTCCACGGCACGAGATAGCGCTTCAATGTGGCGGCGTCGAGATGCGGCGGTGGCCCGAAGAAGCGCCGCGCCTCGCTCTCGGAAAACCCCGCGAGCTTGGTGGCTTCGAGATAAGCGCCGCCGCGATCGGCCGCCTTCACGATTTTAACGAGCGCCGCCGGCCAAGTCGGCGGCAGGCAGAAACGTACGGAGATCGCGTGCAGGAGCCGCGCCTCCACCGGCTTGTAGTCGCCGCCGATCACCGCCTTGAACGGGCTGATTGGATCGCCGATCACGTATTCGGGCGCATCGTGCAGCAACACCGCGAGCCGCCAGCTGCGGTCGATGTTGGGTGCTGCGGGCCGCGCGATCGTCTCGACGAGCAGCGAGTGCTGCGCGACCGAGAAGATTTGCGGGCCTTCGGTTTGTCCGTTCCAGCGCGCGACGCGCGCGAGCCCGTGCGCGATGTCCTCGATCTCGACGTCGAGCGGCGAGGGGTCGAGCAGATCGAGCCTTCGGCCCGAGAGCATGCGTTGCCAGGCGCGGGGTTGTGAAGAGCGGCGAGGGGGCATTAACGCGCGAGCGCCTTATGCCGGTGGCAGGTCACGAGGTGATCGTTGATCATGCCGACCGCCTGCATGAAGGCATAGACGATCGTCGGCCCGCAAAACTTGAAGCCCTTCTCCTTCAAATCCTTCGATATTTTTTCCGACAGCGGCGTCTCCGCCGGAATCTGGCGCCTCGTCTTGATGCGATGGTCGAGCGGCTTGCCGTCCATGAAATCCCACAGATAAGCCGAGAAGCCGGGGCCCTTCTCCATCATCACTAACCAGGCGCGCGCCGACGAAACCGCGCCGTCGATTTTCATTTTGTTGCGCACGATGCCCTCGTCCTTTATCAGGGCGGCGACTTTCTTCTTGTCGTAGCGCGCGATTCTCTCGGGCCGAAATTGCGAGAAGGCGCGGCGAAAATTCTCGCGCTTGCGCAGGATCGTGATCCAGGAAAGCCCGGCCTGAAAGCCGTCGAGCACGAGCTTCTCGTAAAGCGCGCGGTCGTCATATTCCGGCACGCCCCATTCGGTGTCGTGATAAGCCATGTAAAGCGGGTCTTGGCCGCACCAGAAGCAGCGGCGAAGCCCGTCGTCGTGCAGAACCGCGCTCATGATTTCGCGCGCTCGCCGGGAAACGGGAACTTGGCCCAATCGGGCTTCACCAGTGTGATCGGAACGTTTCCGGCGCTGAGCTTCTCGTTCAAAGCCAATCCTTCTTCGACCCGATCGAGGCGGATCTTGGCGAGCCCGCGCCCATTTGCCGTGGAACCCAGAAAACCCGCGGCGCGTTCGCCGATTTTTACTTCGACGCCGCCGAGGGGCGCCGCGTGCTCATAGGCGATCGGCACGACGCGCGTGCGCGCGCTGCCGCGGTGCTCCATGCGCGAGACGACTTCCTGGCCGATGAAACAGCCCTTGTGGAAGTCGACGCCGCCGAGCTGGTCCATGTCGGCCTCGTGCGGGAAGGTGTCGCCGTAAGTAAAATCCTGGCCGCCCTCCGGCACGCCGAGCCCGATCCGCTTCTTTTGCCACTCTTCGGGCTCTCCAAGCGCAAATCCCGCGTCACGCAAGGCGGCTGCAGCACCTTCGGCGGGAAACACGAGCCGCGTGCCGAGCCCCGCGTGGCGTGGATCAGGATAGGCGAGGCCGAGGTCAGTGGGCGGTGTGCCTTCGAGGATGGCCACGACCGCGAGATCCGGCCGCCGCGCGATCTCGACCTTGGCGCGGAGCTTGTAGAAGCCGAGCCGTTGCGCGAGGTCGCCTTCGAGCGCGCGCGGGGCGTCGAGCACGAAGCCGCCGCCTTCGTCCTCGGCGACCGTGATTACGAAGAAATCGAACAGGATTTTTCCCTGTGGCGTCAGCAACGCCGCGAAGCGCGCGTCACCCGCTTTGAGCGTTTCGACATCGCTCGTCACCAGCCCTTGCAAGAAGTGCGTGGCGTCCTCGCCGGTGATGCGAAGAACGGCGCGTTCGGGTAAAAGAGCGGCGCGCATGAGACTCCTTGCCAAGTTCCGCCCCGACACGTAAGGCCGCGCGTCAGAAGGGGCAAGGCCGAGAATAGCCGGAAATCCCGCATGGCTGAGACGTATGACCTGATCCTCGCCGGCGGCACCGTCGTCAATCAGGACGGCTCTGGCGCGCGCGATATCGGCGTGCGCAAAGGCCGCATCGCGGCACTCGGCGGGATCGCGAAAGACGCCGGCGGCGAGCGCATCGACTGCAAGGGCCTCCACATCCTGCCCGGAATCATCGACACCCAGGTGCATTTTCGGGAGCCCGGCGCGACCCATAAGGAAGATTTGGAGACCGGTTCGCGCTCAGCCGTGCAGGGCGGCGTCACCGCCGTGTTCGAAATGCCGAATACCGATCCGCTCACCGTCGATGCGGCTTCCCTCGCGGATAAGGTCAAGCGCGCGCAGGGGCGCATGCACTGCGATTTCGCCTTCTTCGTCGGCGGCACTCACGACAATGTCGCCGATCTCGCAGAGTTAGAGCGCCTGCCGGGTGCGGCCGGCATTAAAGTGTTCATGGGCTCATCGACCGGGAAGCTCTTGGTTGCCGACGACGCGGGCCTGAGCGCGGTGCTGAAAGCGATCCGCCGCCGCGCTTCGTTTCATGCCGAGGACGAGCCGCGGCTGGAGGCGCGCAAGAAATTGCGCGTCGAAGGCGATCCGGCCTCGCATCCGGTCTGGCGCGACGAGACCGCGGCGCTAATGGCGACGACGCGGCTGGTGAAGATCGCGCGGGAGACGGGAAAGCGCGTGCATGTGCTGCACGTCTCGACCGCCGAGGAAATGAAATTCCTCGCCGATCACAAGGATGTCGCTTCGGTCGAGGTGACGCCGCAGCATCTCACGCTCGCGGCGCCCGTATGCTACGCGCGCCTCGGCGCGCGCGCGCAAATGAATCCGCCATTGCGTGACGCGCGCCACCGCGATGCGTTGTGGCAGTCCGTGGCGAATGGCGTCGCCGACATTCTCGGCTCCGACCATGCGCCGCACACGGCGGAGGAAAAAGCCAAGCCTTATGCGGCGAGCCCGTCGGGCATGCCGGGCGTGCAGACATTGGTGCCGGTAATGCTCGATCACGTGAATGCGGGCAGGCTTTCGCTCGCGCGCTTTGTCGATATGACAAGCGCGGGGCCGCAGCGCCTCTTCGGTATCGCCAGCAAAGGCCGCATTGCGGTCGGCTACGACGCCGATTTCACCGTCGTCGATCTCAAGCGCCGCGAGACGATCACCAACAAGTGGATCGGCTCGCGTTGCGGTTGGACGCCCTATGACGGCATGAAAGTCACCGGCTGGCCGGTCGGCACTTTCGTGCGCGGCAAGCGCGTGATGTGGGAGGGCGAGGTTGTCACACCCGCGCAAGGCGCGGCGGTGCGGTTTCTCGAAACTCTCAGCGCCGGCAGCTAGCGTGTACTCATAAAAACGCTATGTAGAGGCCGCCAACCGACAATCATCGTGATGAATCGAAAGTAAACGGGACATGGCTGCAGTTGGCACCTGGCCGCGCTTGGACTGCAAGTCAAATGAAGCGGTGATGCTGGCGCAATGCACTGCGTCTTCTCCCCATACTGTTAACTGTCTGTAGCTCGATCTTAACCGCATTTCCCTTTTGAGCCGCGTACGCACGCGCATTTGCCCTCTTTTAAGGGCATCAGATCAGCGTGCGGCACGGACGTTAAGCGCGGGATCGCGGAACGCTATGTCGATCGTCGACAGTTTGGGCAGCTTGCACGAGCGCGTGACCGACATCAGGTCGGCTTCCACGCACCGCCTAGCCACGTTCGAAATCGCCGACCTGCTCGCGGTGCCGGAGGCCGCCTGGGCTGATCTGGCCTGTCGCGCCATCGAACCGAATCCATTCTTTCATCCGACTTGGGCGCGCGCGGTGGCGCTTCACGCCGAGGGTAAATCCGGCGCACGAGCACTATTGGCGTGGGATGCTCCGGCGCGCACGCGGCTCATTGGGCTGCTACCGGTGGTTTCCGCCTGGCGCGCGCTGCGGATCCCGATCCCGGTCTTTGTCGCGTGGCAGGCTTACGCGCCGCTGACGACGCCGCTGTTCGATCGCGACATGGTGGACACCGCGGCGCGCGGGCTGATCGCCGCCGCGGCGAAGGCGGGCGCGATGGCGCTCTTGCTGCCGATGCTTGCCGAGGAAGGGGCCGCCGCATCGGCGCTGCGCGGCGCAATCGCCGAATTTAACCTCGCTCCCTATGCGTTCGACCGCCACCAGCGCGCGCGGCTCGATGGCACGCAGGATGCGGACGTTGCGATCAATTCGCTCGGCGCCAAGAAAGTGAAAGAACTACGCCGGCAGCGCAACCGCTTGGCCGACGGTGGCGACGTTGCATTCAAGATTGCGGCCGCGAGCGAAGAGACCGCCGCCGCGCTCGAAGCGTTCCTGTCGCTGGAAGCGGCGGGCTGGAAAGGTAGGAGCGGAACGGCACTCGTCAGGAAGGCCGGCGATTCCGCATTCATCCGAAGTGCTGTGCCCGACATGGCGGCGAGCGGTGCCGCCGAGATGGCGACGCTGTCGTGCGGCGACGCGGTCGTCGCCGCGGGTGTATTGTTGCGGCATTTGCGCCGTGCCTATTTTTTCAAGATCGCCTACGACGAATCCGCCGCCAAGACTTCGCCGGGCGTGCAGCTTACCCTCGACATCACGCGCCGGCTCTGCGCCGACGGAGCAATCGACGACGCCGATTCCACCGCCATGACCGGCCACCCGATGATCGATCACATCTGGCGTTCGCGCCTGGCGGTCAGCGATCTCTTGCTGCCGACCCAGGCGGGCAGGCTGCCGCTTGAGCTGTTTGCGGCCCTTATCGGCGCGCGGAGCACCTTGTACGGCGCCGCACGAAGTATTTTCCACTTCGTTCGTCCGCTGAAAGGAAGGCATCCATGAACGCCGTAGACGCCATGATTGAAGCCACCGAAAGTGCCGACTTCACCAGCGCGTTCCCGTCGCGGCCGTTTGCCATCCGGCATCAACTTGCCGGCAATCCGCTATTTTCCTTGCCGAGCATCGTCGATCTGGTGCGCAAGCTACCGGCCGATTCCATCGAGTATAATTCCGGCAAGGTATCGATCGGCCAGGACGCGAACTCGGTGCCGGTAATCGATCTCGATCCGGCCGAGGTCGTTCGCCGCATCGAGACCTGCGGCGCCTGGATGGTGCTCAAGAGCGTCGAGGCGGTCCCGGCCTATCGAGCGGTGATTGAGCAAACTTTGCTTTCGGTCGCGCGCGCCAATGGTCATGCAAGCCTGAAAGACGCCGGCTTCGAGGATATTCGCGGCTTCATGTTCGTGTCGTCGCCGAACGCCACGACGCCGTTCCACGTCGACCCCGAAGATAATTTTTTCGTCCACATCCATGGCGATAAATACTTCACGATCTGCGATAACCGCGAGGGATCGGTGGCCTCCGACGACGCAATCGAGCATTCGCTCACCCGGCACCGCAACGTGACCTACAGCCCGGACTACGAATCCAAATCCACCTGCTATTCGCTGCAGCCAGGCGATGGCGTATTCGTTCCCCATCTGTGGCCGCATTGGGTGCGTACCGGCTCGCAATATTCGATCTCGCTCGCGGTCACTTGGAAGACCAAGGCGGCGATGCGCAAATACGATATTTTCGTCGTCAATTCGATGCTGCGCCGGATCGGCCTGCCGCAACGCGCGCCCGGACACAATCCGCTGCGTGACGCGGTCAAGCTCGCGCTGTTCCGCCCGGCCAAGGCCGTTGTCGATCCGCTGCGCAAGAGCGCGGCGATCCGGGCGATCGTGCGGAGACTGGTTCTCGGCCGCGGCGCCAGCTACTTCATCAAGACGGCCAAGCCCGCGGCCTGAGGCGTTTGGCTATTTCGGGTCGGTAAGCGGATGCGGAATTCAGATCCGAGAAACATGTCGAGATCTTTCGCCCATGAACCCTGACCCTGATGACAACCCGCTCGGCGGCGCCGTCACGCTGAATAGCCGCCTTCGCGAACCTGCCCTCGCCGCAGCCATCAACCTGGCCATGGTGGTGATTTCGCTGGTGGTCGGAGCAGCCTTCATTGTTGTGGGAGGCTGGTATGTTCATCGCTTTCATATGGACGAATTCATTTTCGGCCGAACCACGGCGCAAGGTCGCGTGATCGAAAACCATCCAAGCGGCGAGGTATCGGGAAAAACTACCTATATGGCGATTGTGTACTTCAAAGCGCAGGACGACCGGGATGTCACAATAGACGATTGGCTCGGCATGAACCCACCATCGTTCCGGGTAGGGCAGAGCGTGACCCTATTTTATGATCCCGACGACCCGCAACACGCCATGATCGACCGTGGATGGAAGAACTATCTGCCGCTCGGCATTCCGGGCGGGATGGGATTTCTGATGATTTTGGGCGGCATTCAGCGCCTAAGAGCACGCGCCCTGCCGCGGTGAGAATCTTCTTCGAAGCGAAGCCGGGGGATGACGGATCGCAAACCACCGCGCACGCAAGAAAGCGGGGCGCCGGAATTACTGCCGGTTCGGCGTCCTACCGGAGCCGGCAGCAGCCAGACTTCATTTCACCCCGTAGCGCGTGAATTCCTCCGCGATGTTGGCTTGAAGCGCTTTGGCGGCGGCGATGTCGGCTTCGCTCCCCGCGCGATCGCCTTTCTCACGCCGGGCGATGCCGCGCCCGTAGAGCGAGCTTGCCAATTTCGGCTCAAGCCGCAATGCCGCGTCAAAATCCGCAATCGCGTCATCGAATTGACCGAGCTTCAGATGCACGAAACCACGGCTGTCCAGGGCGTCTGTGTTATTGGAACGAAGTCGAAGCGCTTCGCCGCAGTCTGCAAGCGCAAGCTGCAACTGCCGGCCAACGATGGCGCGAGCCCAACAGCGATTATTCCAGGCATCCGCACCTGTCGGCGCCAAACGGATGGCCTCGCTGTAATCCGCAATGGCGGGATCGATGTCGCCGTTGTTGAGACGCGCCAAGCTACGGCTTGAATAAGCTTGGACGAATCCTGGGTCGACGCTGATCGCTTTATCGTAAACGGCAATGGCACGGTCGAACTCGCCCTTGGACGAATAGGCGAGTCCGAGCTTGTCGTAAGCCTCGTCATAACTCGTTCCTTGTTGTTCGGCGCCGGGGCCCTGGCCGCGCGTTATGCTGCGCCCGACGGTGATGATCTCGCCGCGGTCGGAGGAGTAGGTGAGGAATCCGTTGTAGGACTTCGAATCGATCCCGACTGCCTCGTTATAGTCGGCAAAGGCGCTGCCAAGATCGCCCAGTTTGGAATAAGCGTCTCCGCGCTTGCCATGGGCAACCGCGATATTTTTCTTAGTTTCCTTTTCGTCTTTGATGATCAAGGTGCAGCTCGCAATCACGCGATTCGGGTCTTGCGCGCCGACGCAGCCTTCATAGTCCGCGGGAGTCGCGCCCCATAGGGTGCTCGCGCCTGCCGCTAGCAGCAGGCCGCAGAATCCGATTGCGACGGAGCGGGTCACAGCGGTTGCTTTGCAATTCATCTCGAGTAAATCATTGCAGCGGTGCGATCCCGAACGGCAGCAAGAATGAAAGCGCCGCGCAAACGGCGATCAATCGATGGGGAAAATCCGAGGGCTGCATCGAAATCCAATGCGTCGTCACCCACTATAGGGCAGCAACCTGGCACGGCAATATGGTGACGAACGCTGGGCTGAAAGCAGCCATTTTTCGCGCGTTGCTTGCCATCCCTCCGCAGCCATGTGGCGGAGGAGGCCGAAACCTACTGCCTGCTCGGCGGCGCCGAAAATTCGCCGTGGCGGATGCGCTCGGCGAGGCCCTCGGCGTAGCGGGCGGTGGCGTCCTCGCCATAGGTCGAGACCAGCTCGTTCAGCGCGCTGAAGAGTGCCACCTGCGCCAGGCAATCGCCGTCGATGCCCTCGAGACGCGCTTCCGCCCACGCTTCCGAGAAATAGCCGAACGCCGCACGGCGTTCGTCCTCGGAACCCGAGCTTGTTCGGTCCCCGAGCGATCGGGGTAAAGGAATCGGTCGCAAGCCACACCCTCCGCTGTCCATGCGGTTCGTCGAAAGCACTTTAAGGCAAGGATTGGGACCGTCGTGCGGCAGCTTGTAAAAAGGTTAACGCCGGGGGGCGCGTACTTCAGCTGCCGTAGCGCGTGGCGATATCGCGCGAAAGCCGCGCCCCCTCGTCAAGGAAGCGATGGATCACGAGGTCGGCGGCCGGGGTGCAATTGCGATAGGTCTGCTCGTAGGACTGATAGCCGCGGTTGAAACTCCCCACGAGCCGGTCGCGGCGGTCGGCGGTCGGCTGCTCGCTTTCCAGCAGGCCCTGCATCTCGCCCCGCCAGCGCTCTTTTTCCTTCTCGCCGCAAAGAGGGCCGAGATAATGCAGCGCGCCGAGAATCTCGGCGAGGCGCGAGAAATCGCCCTCGTAAGGCGGCGGCGTATCGGTGGGCTTAGTAGGTTGATCGCCCGTCTTCGCGTCCTGCTTCGGTAGCCCGGGCTTTGCCGGTGTCGGCGCGCCAAAGGGGCGAAGCGTGTCGAACACGCCGCCGCGCTGCGGCGGGCGAGAAGGCCGATAGCCGCCGCCGAACCAGGGAAACCAGCTCTGCGCCGATGCGGGCACAGGCATCAGCGTAGCGGCGATCAGCAGCAAAAGTGAAACGGCGGGAACGCGCATGGACATCATCTTCGCCGAGGATATGCGCCGGAATAAAGGCGCGGGCAAGCGCATCTGGTATCCTGTCATCCCGGAAGCCTAGCGAAGCGAGGCTATCCGGGGTCCAGAATTGCTGCGCTGAATTTTACGTTAAATCGGTGCGTCAGATCTCGGATCGCAACGATTCTGGATCCCAGCTCTCGGACTTCGTCCTCGACCGGGATGATAAGATATAAGCGAGCGCTAACGCAGGAGCTTCCGCGCCGTTTCGACAATCGGGACAAGGCCCTCGGTAATTTCATAATCGCGAAGCCGCGCGGGCTCGACCCATTCGACCGCGCTGGCCTCGGGCCCGGTCTTCGCCTCGCCCGCTCGCCAGCGCGCGGCGAAGGCGACAATGACGAAATGGTCGAAGACGTTTCCCTTGTCGTTTTTGAGTATCACTTCGGAATGGCCGGCATAGCCCAGCACCTCGGCCTCGACTCCGGTTTCCTCATGGAGTTCGCGGAGCGCCGCCGCCGCGAGCGTCTCGCCCCACTCGACCGCGCCGCCCGGCAAGCTCCAGAGGAAAGGCGGCTTGGTGCGCCGCGCGATCAAAAGCTTTCCGCCGCGGAAGGTGGCGGCGCTCGCGCAAAGGACGGGGCGAATCATGCTATCGCGCATCTCAGGCAGAGCCTTCATAGCATCCATAGCATCGAACCATGTGCGGACGCTTCGCGATCAAATCGACCCCCGATTATCTTCGCCGCCTGCTCGGTTTTGTCGAGCGGCCGAATTTTCCGCCGCGCTACAACATCGCGCCGATGCAGCCAATCCCGCTCGTGCGGGTGGAGAACGGCGCGCGGCATTTTATCTTCGCGCGCTGGGGCCTGATCCCGTCCTGGGTCAAGGACCCGAGACAATTTGCGCTCCTCATCAATGCGCGCGCCGAAGGGATTGCCGAAAAGCCCTCGTTCCGCGCGGCGATCCGGCGGCGGCGCTGTCTCGTTCCCGCCGACGGATTCTACGAATGGCGGCGCGAGGGAAAATCGAAGCGCCCCTATTTCATCCGCGCGCGCGGCGGCGAGCCGATGGCCTTCGCGGGAATTTGGGAGACGTGGATCGGCGCCGACGGCGGCGAAATCGACACGGCGGCGATCATCACGTGTGCCGCGAACGCGGTGCTCGCGCCGATACACGCGCGCATGCCGGTGGTCATTCCGCCCGAGGCGTTCGATCGCTGGCTTGATCCCGACGAGACGAAATTCAAAGAGGCATGCGTACTACTCAAGCCCGCGCCCGACGATTTTATGGAAGCCTACGAAGTCTCTCCGCGCGTGAACAAGGCCGCCCATGACGACGCGGAGAACATTGTGCCGGTCGCAAGCGCGGCCGACATCAAGGCCGCTTGAATTCGCTCAAAGCACCTTGCCCGGGTTGAGAATCCCGTCCGGGTCGAGCGCGCGCTTGAGCGAGCGCATCAGTTCCAATTCCACCGGGTCTTTCACGCCGGGCAAAAGTTCGCGCTTCAAGACGCCGATGCCGTGCTCGGCCGAAATCGAGCCGCCGAGCTTGGCGACGATCCCGTGAACAGCGGCGTTCACTTCTTCCCAGCGGTCGAGGAACGCTTGCCGGTCGGCGCCGACCGGCTGGCTGATATTGTAGTGAATGTTGCCATCGCCAAGATGGCCGAACGGCACCGGCCGCGCGCCAGGAACGAGTTTCTCCACTGCGGCGCCCGCCTGTTCGATCAGCGCGGGCACGTTGCCGACCGGCACCGAGATGTCGTGCTTGATCGAACCGCCTTCGGGCTTTTGCACCTCGGTGAGACCGGTGCGGGTTCTCCAGAACGCCATGCGCTGCGCCTCGCTCGCGGCGATCACGGCGTCCCACACGATGTTTTTCTCTGCGGCTTCGGCAAGAGCTGCCTCCAGCGTTGCACGCACGCCTTCGGCGTTGGGCGACGAAATCTCGGCGAGCACGTACCATGGATGCGGGGCCGCGAGCGGCTCACGCGTGCCGGGAAGATGCTTGGTCACGAATTCGATGCCGCGCCGCGCGATCAATTCAAAGCTCGTGAGCGAGGAGCCGAAACGCGATTGCATGAAATTCAGGAGCGCGAGCGCGTCTTGCGGGCTCGCGACGCCGGCGAAGGCGGTCTCGGTCGAGCGCGGCGCCGGAAACAGCTTCAACGCTGCCGCAGTGATGATGCCGAGCGTGCCTTCGGAGCCGATGAAGAGATGACGCAAGTCGTAGCCGGTATTGTCTTTCTTGAGCTTGCGGAGGCCATGCCAGACGCGGCCGCCGGCGAGCACGACCTCGAGCCCGAGCACGAGATCGCGCGCGACGCCGTAGGAAAGCGCCTGCGTGCCGCCGGCATTGGTGGCGAGGTTGCCGCCGATGGTGCAACTGCCCTCGGCGCCGAGCGACAACGGAAACAGGTGGTCGTGTTTGGTCGCCGCTTCCTGCGCGCGCGCGAGCACGATACCGGCCTCGCAGGTCATCGAATTGGTGACGGGGTCGATTTCGCGAATTTTATCGAGGCGCACGGTCGAAACCACCACGGCTTGGCTATCGAACGAAATCTGACCGCCGACGAGGCCGGTGTTGCCGCCTTGCGGCACGATCGCGGTCTTCGTCTCCTGCGCGAGCTTGAGGATTTCGGAAACTTCTTCCGTCGATCCGGGCTTCAGCACCAGCGCGGCGCGGCCTTGATAGAGGTCGCGCGGTTCGTGCAGGAACGGCGCGATCTCCGCAGGCTCGCGCAGCGCGTATTTATCGCCGACGATCGCGGCGAAGCGCTCGATCGGCGCCGCCTTCGACGCCGCCGAACCCGCGGCTGATTTCGCCCGCAAACTCATCTCAGTGCGCGCGCAGGCCCGCGCGATAATCGCTCTCCGCGGCCTCGATCGCCTTTTCCTCCGCGCCGGTGAGCGCAATCATCGCGAAGAAGGGATTGTTGTCTTTGTCCGTATCCTCGCCATAGGCCATGATCTCAAACGCCTGTTGCGGCCGGCTCGGATTCACGAAGTGGTAAATCTGATAATCGGGCAATCCGTTCGTACGCTTTTCATTCGCAAGCTTGTCAATCTTGGTGTCGGATACCGCCTCGCGCCAGCGCTGGTGCGCCACCTCGATGAACTTATCGAGCGAACGTTTGTCCGAATTATAGGAAATCCGGATGTACATCACGGCGTCGGCGTCGCCGAAGTCTTTGCCGCGCGAAACATAGATCTGCAGCTGATTTTCACGCGTTGCGTTTTCCTCGAGCACCCATCCGCTGGGCGGCGTGAACTTGAGGCGAAAATACGGGCAGAGCTTGCCGTCGCACTGGCGCATGAATTTTTCCACCTCCGCGCTTGCGTTGGCGCTGAGTGCGGCGAGGAAGATCGTCGACAGAAAGAATCTGAATTTCATGTTGGCAGCATAGCGCATCAGGAGCACCTCGACATCTTGTTCATCGTGGCGCCGCCCCGCGTGCGAGCCGGTCGTTGATCGCTTCGCCCAAACCCTCCCGCGGGATCGGCGCGACCGCGATGACAGCTGCACCCGAGGCATCGAGGGCACGCAAATGCGAGAAAAAGTTGGCAGCGGCCTCCACAAGGTTAGCGTTTGGCGAGAGATCGAGCACGGCGCGCGCCTGTGCGATGCCGGCGAGCTTTTGCGCGCCGAAATTCAGCACAGCTTCGCCCGGCCGGGCGTCGCTCGCATTTAGTCGGATGCGCGCACGCGTCGCGTAATGCGAGGCGAGGCGGCCGGGCGATTGTGGCGCCCGTGCATCCCAATTCGGCGCGTCGATGATTTTCATGTCAAGCGCGCGCTCGATGTCCTCGCGCGGCACCCCGCCAAGCCGCAACAGTAGCGGCGACTCGCCCGTGCAATCGATAATCGTTGACTCAAGCCCGAGCGGGGTCGGGCCGCCGTCGAGCACGGCATCGATTTCGTCCGCGAGATCGGCGATCACGTGTTCCGCGTGCGTGGGCGAGACGTGGCCGGAGCGATTGGCGCTCGGGGCCGCGACCGGCTTTCCGAACAAGGCGAGAAGTTTTTGCGCGACCGCGTGTGCCGGCACCCGTAGCGCCACCGTCGGCAGGCCCGCGCGCGCGAGTTCGCAAACAAGCGCGGTCGCGGGCACGACGAGCGTCAGTGGCCCCGGCCAGAATTTCGCCGCTAGCATCGTAGCGAGCGGCGTGAATTCGCCCGCGCGCCGCGCGCTCGCAAGATCGGCGACGTGCGCGATCAGCGGATTAAAGGCGGGCCGCCCTTTGGCTTCGTAAAGCCGGGCCACGGCCTTCGCATTCGTAGCGTCGGCGCCCAGCCCATAAACCGTCTCGGTGGGGAAGGCGACGAGCTTGCCTTCGCCGAAGCATCGTGCCGCCGTCTCGATCCCGGCACCGTCGGGCGCGAGCCGTAGCATTGACGTAGCGGAATGCCGGGCTTTACTCACGTTGACTGCCCCGATGCGTGCGGCCACTCTCGCATGAAACTCGCCACCCGGCGCGCGCCGGAGGAGACCATGACCTACCACGCCCCCGTTTTAGAGAGTTTCTTCTTTCTCGAACATTGCACCAGCCTCAAGCGGCTCGCCGAGAGCAATCCGGATCTCACGCCCGACCTCGTGAAGAGCGTGCTCGAGGAAGCCGGCAAATTCGCCGACGGGGTGCTGGCGCCGCTCAACCGCGTCGGCGATCTGGAAGGCACGGTGTTCGAGAACGGCGTCGTGCGCACGCCGAAGGGATGGAAGGAAGCGTATAAAGCCTGGGCGGGCGCCGGCTGGAACGGTTTGGGCGCGTCGCCCCAATATGGCGGCCAGGGCCTGCCGACCCTCGTCAACATGGCCTGCCTCGAATTCTGGAGTTCCGCCTGCATGGCCTGGGGCTTGGGGCCGATCCTTACCATCGCCGCGATCGAGGCGCTGCAGGCGCACGCCAGCGAGGCGCTGAAGAAAAAATATCTCACCCGTCTCGTCTCGGGTGAATGGACCGGCTCGATGCAGCTCACCGAGCCGCAAGCGGGCTCCGACCTCGCGACGCTGCGGACGCGCGCGACGCGGGCAAACGACGGCAGCTATCGCCTGAAGGGAACGAAGATTTTCATCTCCTATGGCGAGCACGACATGACCGACAACATTATTCACCTTGTGCTCGCACGGCTTCCCGACGCGCCGCCCGGCACCAAGGGGATTTCGCTCTTTCTCGTGCCGAAGTTCCTCGTCAAGGACGATGGCTCCTTGGGCGCCCGCAACGACGTGCGCGCCTCCGGCGTCGAGCACAAGCTCGGCATTCACGCTTCCCCCACCTGCACTATGGTGTTCGGCGACAATGAGGGCGCCATCGGCTACCTCGTTGGCGAGGAGAACCGCGGGCTTGCCTGCATGTTCACGATGATGAATCAGGCCCGCCTCGCGGTCGGCATTCAGGGCGTTTCGATCGCCGAGCGCGCGATGCAGCAGGCTTTTGCGTTCGCGCGCGAGCGCAAGCAAGGTGCCGCTCCCGGTGCAAGCGTTACGGGTCCGATCATCGAGCATCCCGACGTGAAACGTATGCTGCTCACCATGCGCGCGCTGACCTCGGCCTCGCGCGCGATTTCCTACAAATGCGCCGATGCCATCGATCGGGCGAAACACCTGCAAGACAAAACCGAACGCGCTGCGGCGCAGGAAGAAGCGAATATGCTCACGCCCATCGCCAAGGCGTTCTCGACCGACACCGGCATCGAGGTCGCGTCCATCGGCGTGCAGGTGCATGGCGGCATGGGTTTCATCGAGGAAACCGGTGCCGCGCAACATTATCGCGACGCGCGCATCGCCGCGATCTACGAGGGCACCAACGGCATTCAGTCGATCGACCTCGTCACCCGCAAAATCGGCCAATCAGGCGGCGAGACGCTCGCGCGGATGATCGCGGGTTACCGCGCGACGGCCGCACAAGTGAAGACACTGAACGATCCTGCTTTCGGCGCGATTGCACCCAGGATGGAGGAAGGAATCGCCGCGCTCGAAGGCGCCTCGCAATATTTGCTGGCGGCGCTCGGCAAAAATTCGGTCGAAATATTCGCGGGCGCGACGCCTTATCTGCGTTTGTTCGGTCTCGTCGCGGGTAGCGCCTATCTCGCGGAAGCCGCACTCGCATCGAACGCAGCAGTAGCAGCGGGCGATCATGATCCGGCGCACGCGGCGCGGATTGCGACCGCGCGCTTCTTCGCGGAAAATCTATTGGCCGCCGCGGGCGGCCTGGAACGCACGGTGGTTTCCGGCGCGGGATCGGTTTTGCAAGCGGAGGCGGCGCTCATCGCCTGATCGCACCATGTCGCTGCAGGGAAAAACACTTTTTATCACCGGCGCCTCGCGCGGCATCGGGCTTGCGATCGCGCTTCGCGCCGCCAAGGACGGCGCCAACATCGCAATCGCCGCGAAGACCGATACGCCGCATCCGAAGCTCGCGGGCACCATCCACACCGCCGCCGATGAGATCGAGAAAGCCGGCGGCAAGGCGCTGGCACTCGTATGCAACGTGCGCGAGGAGGCCTCGGTCAAGGACGCGATCGAAAAGACCGCCGCGCATTTCGGCGGCATCGACATCGTCGTCAATAACGCCTCCGCGATCCAGCTCACGCCGGTGACGCAGACCGACATGAACCGCTTTGATCTCATGCATCAGGTCAACGCGCGCGGCACCTTCATGGTCTCCAAATTCGCGATCCCGTATCTGGAGAAGGCGAAAAACCCACACATCTTGATGCTGTCGCCGCCGCTCGACATAAGAGAAAAATGGTTCGCGCCCTACACCGCCTACGCCATGGCGAAATACGGCATGAGCCTCGTGGTGCTCGGGCTCGCCGGCGAATTGCGCTCGAAGGGGATCGCGGCGAACGCGTTATGGCCGCGCACCACGATCGCCACCGCCGCGGTCAATATGCTGGGCGGCGACCGGCTGATGAATATGAGCCGGACGCCCGACATTCTTTCCGACGCGGCCTATCGGATTTTTCACAAGCCCGCGCGCGAATT
The DNA here is from genome assembly GCA_003135415.1 of Hyphomicrobiales bacterium. GTDB lineage: Bacteria > Pseudomonadota > Alphaproteobacteria > Rhizobiales > Xanthobacteraceae > Palsa-892. The sequence goes on along the minus strand of PLBP01000023.1, from coordinate 36,753 downwards.
TTCCGGAAATTTCCTGATCGACGATACGTTCCTCGCTTCCGAGGGCGTTACCGATTTCGATCAATACCGGATCAATCCGGGCACCGCGCTGTCGCCGGATTTCTTCGTGCCCGACGACATGCCGCCGCCGAAGGGCGTCGATCTCGGGCCGCGGAAGGGTTGATTTCCTCCGTCATCACCGGGCCGCCGCACAGGTCGCAAAGCGGCCGAGCGGCGTGACCCGGTGATCCATACGGACCGTCAACTTTCGCTGAAGCTCATCATGGATCGTCGGGTCAAGCCCGGCGATGACAGAAAAAGAAAAGCGCTGATCAGATTTACTGCGCAACGCTTTGCGGGCGCTCCGGCGGCAACGGCACCGAGAGCAGATGGCCGATCGGGTCTCTATCCGCGGCCTGTTGCTTCGCCAGTATCGCCTCCACCTCCGGCACGAGATGCGAGACGACGACCTCGTAGCCCGCCGCGTTCAGGTGTTGGATCGGATCGAAGATGAGCGTGTATTTCGAATCCTTCTCGCCGTCGCGGGAAACGCCGGCGAAAAAATCCGGATAATAGAGCGCGCCGTTCTCCGCCGCGATATCGGCGAGGCTGAACGTACGCAACCCAATCAGCAGAACCTCGATGTCGCGCGCGCGCAGCTGTTTCACGATGGCCTCGATGTTGACGCGGATCTTGGCGGGCTCGAGGCCCCAGCGCACGTCGTTCCGCCCGAAATAGACGATCGCGATTCGAGTGCCCGGCGGCACCGCCTTGTCGATGCGCGCCAAGCCCATCGACGAGGTGTTGCCCGATACGCCGCTGTTCAAGATGCGCACGTCGTAGCCCTTGGCGCGGAGCGCGCGCTCCAACTGTGCCGGATAGGCGTGCTCGTTCGTTACCCGGAAGCCCGCGGTGTTGCTGTCGCCGAAGGCGACGATCTGGACCGGCTCCGCTTGCGCGCCGGGGATGGCGGCGCAGGCGAGCAGCGTGAGCAGCGCTCCGGCCCAGACCTGCTTTAAGACCCGTTTTATCAATTGGTATTTCCGCACGCCGTCTCCATATGCGATTCGCGCTAAACGATCCTTACCGCTATCCGCACGCAAAACGCGGCATTTCGAGGGACAATCGGCGGCCGGGGCCGTTCCGCCCAAAGATGCGAGCCGGTTCTAGCCGCGGACCTTGCTCTCGCGTAGCCTGATAGCGGAAAGAGAAAGATTATGACCACGCTTTTGTACACCCACGAATCGAGCCTCGGCCACCACACGCCGCCCGGCCATCCCGAGCGGCCGGACCGCATCCGCGCGATCGAGGACGTACTCCGGAATGGCGACTTTTCCGCGCTCAAGCGCGAGATCGCCGAGCGCGTCAATCCCGAGGCGGTGAAACGCGTGCATGCCGCCGCTTATTTTGACGCGATTCACGACGCCGTGCCGCCGGAAGGCCGGCTCGCGCGCATCGATGCCGACACTTCGCTCTCGCATGGCAGCTGGGAGCCGATCCTGCGCGGCGCGGGCGGCGCCACCCACGCGGTCGATCAGGTGATGGCCGGTCACGCCCGGAACGCCTTCGTCGCCATGCGCCCGCCCGGCCATCACGCCGAGACCGCGACCGCCATGGGCTTTTGCTTTTTCAACAACGCCGCGATTGCTGCCCGCCACGCCCAGGCGAAGCACGGCGCCGAGCGCGTCGCCATCGTCGATTTCGACGTGCATCACGGCAATGGCAGCCAGGAAATCTTCTGGTCGGACCCGAGCGTGATGTACTGCTCGACCCATCAAATGCCGCTTTATCCCGGCACCGGAGCCCGCTCCGAGCGCGGCGCCCACGACACCATCGTGAACGCGCCGCTATCGGCCGGTGACGGCGGCCGGGAGTTTCGCGAGGCTTTCGACCACGCGATCCTGCCGCGGCTGGACAGCTTCCATCCCGATCTGATCGTGATCTCCGCGGGCTTCGACGCGCACGCGCGCGACCCGCTCGCCAATCTCAATCTGTTGGAACCCGATTATGCCTGGGTCACGCAAAAGCTGATGCAGATCGCCGACAAGCACGCCGAGGGCCGCGTCGTCTCGGTGCTGGAGGGCGGCTACGACTTAGAGGGGCTCGCCAAATCCGTTGCCGCCCATGTCGGCGCGCTGATGAAGGGCTGAGGAATGGCGAAAGAAAAAGAAACCCACGCCGACGTGGCAAGCTTCCCGTTCGAGAAGGCGCTCGCGGAATTGGAGTCGATCGTGCAGCGGCTAGAAAAAGGCGACGTCGCGCTCGACGAATCCATCAAGATTTACGAGCGGGGCGAAGCGCTGAAGAAGCGCTGCGAGGCGTTGCTCGCGGATGCCGAAATGCGCGTCGAGAAAATCACCCGCGACGCCAAGGGAAAAGTTGCGAGCGAGCCGCTCGACCGCGATTGAGCGACATTTGCGCAGCCCCAGCAGGCGTTTCACGCTCCCGCGTTGACTTTTGGCACCGCGCGCCCTTATTTTCGGCTCGGCAGGCTTCGGGGGATAGTCGAGGCATCATGAAGCAAGCGCTTTTACGATCGAAGCATCTTCGTCTCGCGGCCTTAGCCGCTGCGATGGTTTTCGCCGCCCCCGGGGCGCACGCCTTCACCTACGAGACCAAAAGCTACACCGATGATAGCGGACTCCCTCCGGGGTACACCGACCCGGACAAGAAGGTGGAGCAATTCGGCAGCGGGGACATCCCGGCGAAGCCCGGCAGCACCACGTTTCATTTCGAGGTCAAGCCATCCAACAACGGCTTCGATCGAAGCGGCCGGTTCGCGCCGGCGTGGGGCCCGCAACCGTTCCCCGACGGGCGCTAAAAGCGCAAGCCTGCGAGCGAGCCACTCGACCAATAGGCAGGAGCGCGGGATGAGCTGGTTCCCCGCCAAGGACCCGGAGCGGGGCAATTCGCTTTCGTGCGACGCGATCGAACTCGTGATCGTGCCGCGCACCGCCGACCTTGGCGGCTTTACCGTTCGCCGCGCGCTTCCCTCGACGCGTCGCCGCATGGTCGGACCTTTTTTTTCTTCGATCACATGGGTCCGGCCGAATTTCGCGCGGGCGCAGGCGAGGCACCTAAAAATTTATTGGGATGCCAGTCAGCGTCGCGCAGCGGCTTTTGGGGGACGGTCGGCAGCCATGCTTGACTGGTTTTAGGCCCAGGGCAGAAATTCAAAATTGAGCCGCAATTGGCCCTCCCGCTGCGTTGCGCGTCTGGGCACTTTGTGTAATTCTCGCCGACACTTATAATCAATCAGCTAGCGGAAGACGCTCTTTGCCCGCCAAAACGCCGCTTCTCGACACCGTTCGCTGGCCCGCCGATCTGCGCCGGCTTGCGCCCGCGCAATTGAAGAAGCTCGCCGACGAATTGCGGCACGAGACGATCAACGCCGTCTCCGTCACCGGCGGCCATCTCGGCGCCGGGCTCGGGGTCGTTGAACTCACCGTGGCACTTCACTACGTCTTCGACACGCCCAATGACCGGCTGATCTGGGATGTCGGCCATCAGGCCTATCCGCACAAGATTTTGACCGGCCGCCGCGACCGCATCCGCACGCTTCGCCAGGGCGGCGGCCTTTCCGGCTTCACCAAACGCGCCGAGAGCGAATACGACCCTTTCGGCGCCGCCCACGCCTCGACCTCGATCTCCGCCGGCCTCGGCATGGCGGCGGCGCGCGACCTCAAGGGCGAGCGCAACAACGTCATCTGCGTCATCGGCGACGGCGCCATGTCCGCGGGCATGGCCTATGAGGCGATGAACAATGCCGGCGCGGTCAAGTCGCGCCTGATCGTGGTCTTGAACGACAACGACATGTCGATCGCGCCGCCCGTCGGCGCGATGTCCGCTTATCTCGCCCGGCGCATTTCGGGGCGCACTTATTCCCGCATGCGCAAATTGTGGGAGTGGACGGCGGAGCGGCTGCCGAAGAGGGTGGCACAATTCATCCGCCGTGCCTTCGAGCATTCGCTCGGCTTCGTCACCGGCGGTACCCTGTTCGAAGAACTCGGCTTCGAATATGTCGGCCCGATCGACGGCCACAATCTCGGTCACCTCGTGCCCGTCCTGCGAAACGTGCGCGACAACGGAAAAGGCCCGACCCTCGTCCATGTCGTGACCAAGAAAGGCCATGGCTATCCGCCGGCGGAGGCCTCCGAAGACAAATATCATGGCGTGGTGAAGTTCGATGTCGCGACCGGCGCGCAGACGAAGTCGAAGGCGGGGGCGCCCTCCTATACCAAGGTGTTCGCCCAAAGCCTGATCAAGGAAGCGCGCAAGGACAAGAAAATCGTCGCGATCACGGCGGCGATGCCGGCCGGCACCGGGCTCGATCTATTCGCGCGTGAGTTTCCCGATCGCTGCTTCGATGTCGGCATCGCCGAGCAGCACGCCGTCACCTTCGCGGCGGGCTTGGCGACCGAAGGCTTTAAGCCGTTCGCGACGCTCTATTCGACATTCTTGCAGCGCGCCTACGATCAGGTCGTGCACGATGTCGCGATTCAGAAGCTGCCGGTACGCTTCGCCATCGACCGCGCCGGCCTCGTCGGCGCCGACGGGCCAACCCATGCTGGCTCGTTCGATGTCGCTTATCTCGCGTGTTTGCCCGATTTCGTGGTGATGGCGGCGGCCGACGAGGCCGAACTCGTGCATATGGTGGCGACCGCGGCCGCGATCGACGACCGACCTTCCGCCTTCCGGTTTCCGCGCGGCGAAGGCACCGGTGCGGCTTTGCCCACTGAGGGCAAGCCGCTCGAAATCGGCCGCGGCCGCGTTTTGCGCGAAGGCACCGCGGCGGCGATTCTTTCGTTCGGCGCGCGGCTTCCCGAATGCTTGGCTGCTGCCGACGATCTCGCCGCGCACGGCCTTTCGGTGACGGTCGCCGACGCGCGGTTCGCCAAGCCCCTCGACCGGGACCTCGTGCTGCGGCTCGCGCGCGAGCATGAGTTGCTCGTCACGATCGAAGAGGGGTCTGTGGGCGGCTTTGGCAGCCACGTGTTGGAGCTGCTCGCGCGCGAAGGCGCGCTCGACCGCGGGCTCAAGGTCCGCCCGCTGGTTCTGCCCGACACTTTCGTCGATCAGGATTCGCCGGCTGCGATGTACGCGCGGGCCGGGCTTGACCGCAAAGGCATCGTCGCGACCGTGCTTTCCGCGCTCGGGCGTCCGTTGGACGCGCGCCAAGTCGCGGGCCTCCGCTAGCGCCCCGCGTCTTCTTTCGCTGTCCGCGACCGAAAAAAGCTGTCACCGGCCAAAGATCATCGCGGGAGGATTGGCGCCTTTCGCTGGCGGCATAGGAGATCGCTCGGCTTCCCGATCGTAGCATTCGAGGCGCTCGGCATCGTTGCTCATTGTGACGCACCGATGCGGCTCGCGCTGCTGCGATGCGATCTGCGTAATCGCCGACCAAATCGGAAAGGCAAGCAGCCCCGCGCAGAACAGCACCGACCCCAGGACCAAGCCGAGCAGCACTTTTTCCACCCAATGAGCCTGCTGCGTTTTTGTCCGGGAGCCGTTCATGAGTGAGCCGAGCACGCCGCTGAATGCGGCGTATCCAACGTGGATCGCTCACCGTAAAATTTCGATCGGGAATTTTTGACCCGGTTATAAAGGGCTCATAAGTTGCGCGCCGCGACACTCTTTATTTCTTCTTTATATTCGCGCGCCCCTTTCCGTATCGAAACTTGATGCATTAAGGCCCAAGTCCAAGGCTGCTCCCACCGATGGAGGACAGCCATGTTGGATTTCATCTTGATCGCGGGCGGCATCAGCTTCTTCGCCTTGTCCATTGGCTACGCCTACGCCTGCGATCGCTTGTGAGGAGGCCTCGATGACTTTCGACTATTCGCTCGCTGCCCTCGTGACCGTGGGGCTCTTGTTCTACCTGACGTACGCGCTGCTGCGGCCCGAAAAATTCTAAGCGTGTGATCTAACAAAGAGACATGCTATGACCCCCATCGCCTGGATTCAGATCATTCTCTATTGCGCGATCATCGTCGCGCTGGTGAAGCCGCTCGGCTGGTACATGACGCGCGTGTTCAACGGCGAGCGCACGTTCCTCTCACCGGTGCTGCGGCCGGTGGAAGTAGCGCTTTATTGGGCGGGCGGTGTCAACGAAAAGCGCGAACAGCATTGGCTCACCTACACCGTCGCCATGCTGCTGTTTCATGTTGGGGGTTTTCTCATCCTCTATGTGCTGATGCGCTTGCAAGCGGTTCTGCCGTTCAATCCGGCGGAACAGTCGGCGGTGGCGGAAGACCTCTCCTTCAACACGGCGATCAGCTTCATCACCAATACCAACTGGCAGAATTACGGCGGCGAAAGCACGATGTCCTACCTCGTGCAGATGCTCGGCTTCACGCATCAGAATTTTCTGTCGGCGGCGACCGGCATCGTGCTCGCGGTGGCGCTGATCCGCGGCTTCGCCCGCGCGTCAGCCAACACGATCGGCAATTTCTGGGTCGATGTCACCCGCTGCACGCTCTACATCCTCATTCCGATCTGCATTCCTTACACGTTGTTCCTGGTGTGGCAGGGCATCCCGCAGACGCTGGGTTCCTATGTCGATGCGACCACCCTCGAAGGCGTCAAGCAAACGATCGCGGTAGGCCCGGTCGCTTCGCAGATCGCGATCAAGATGCTCGGNNTGCAGATGATCTCGATCTTCGCGATCGGCGCCCCTCTCACCAACGTATTCGGCCGCATGGTCGGCAATCAGCGTCAGGGCTGGGCGATCCTGGCGGTGATGGGCGTCTTGTTCATGACCGGCGTCGTGGTGGCCTATTGGGCCGAAGCGCACGGAAACGACGCCTTGACCGCCTTGGGACTGACCGGCGGGAACATGGAGGGCAAGGAAGTCCGCTTCGGCATTGTCGCCTCCGCGCTGTTCGCCGTCATCACCACGGCGGCATCGTGCGGCGCCGTCAACGCCATGCATGACTCGTTCACCGCGCTCGGCGGCATGGTTCCGCTGATCAACATCCAGCTCGGCGAAGTCATCGTCGGCGGTGTCGGCGCCGGCCTCTACGGCATGCTGCTGTTCGTCATCATTTCCATCTTCGTCGCCGGTCTCATGGTCGGGCGCACGCCGGAATATGTCGGCAANNTGCCGCTGATGTATCTCGGCTGGACGGCGGTTGCGGTGGTTTATCCGCCGGCGGTCGCCTCGACGGCAAATCCCGGGCCGCACGGTTTCACCGAGGTTCTCTACGCCTACACCTCGATGACCGGTAACAACGGCTCGGCCTTCGCGGGCCTCAGCGGCAACATCTTTTTCTACAACGTCACCGGTGCCGTCGCGATGGCGGTCGGCCGTTTCTGGATGATCATCCCGGCCATGGCGATCGCGGGCTCGCTCGCCGCCAAGAAATCGGTTCCGCCGTCGGCGGGTACGTTCCCCACGACGGGCGGCCTGTTCGTCGGCCTCGTCGTCGGCGTGATCGTGATCGTCGGCGGCCTCACTTTCTTCCCGGCGCTGGCACTCGGACCCATCGTCGAACACCTCGCGATGATCGCGGGCACCGTGTTCTCATCCAATTGATCCGGAGTCATATCGATGGAAACCTCCAATATTCGCAAGCGGATGCCGGTTTCGGCGCTGTTCGATCCGAAGATCGTAATCCCCGCGATTGGCTCGGCTTTGGTCAAGCTCAACCCGCGGACGCTGATCAAGAATCCGGTGATGTTCGTGCTCGAGATCGTCACGGCGCTGACCACGGTGATTCTAATTCGCGATCTGCTCACCGGCGGCGCAAATATCGTATTCGAGTTTCAGATTATCCTCTGGCTCTGGTTCACCGTGCTGTTTGCCAACTTTGCCGAAGCCATCGCCGAAGGCCGTGGCAAGGCGCAGGCCGATGCGCTGCGGCGTACGCGGACGGAAACGAAGGCAAAGCTGCTCACCGGTTCCGACCGCAGCAAATACAAGCTCGTGCCGAACACCGCGCTGAAGGTCGGCGACACCGTGGTGGTCGAGGCGGGCGACATCATTCCGTCCGATGGCGAGGTGAGCGAAGGCATCGCCTCGGTCAACGAAGCGGCGATCACCGGCGAATCGGCGCCGGTCATCCGCGANNCGGGCGGCGACCGCTCGGCGGTGACCGGCGGGACCGAGGTCCTGTCGGATTGGATCCGCGTGCGGATCACGGCGGCGCCGGGCTCGACGTTTCTCGATCGCATGATCAAGCTCGTGGAAGGGGCTGAGCGCCAGAAGACGCCGAACGAGATCGCGCTCAATATTCTGCTCGCCGGCCTCACCATCATCTTCGTCTTCGCCACCGTCACCATCCCGAGCTACGCCGCCTACGCCGGCGGCACCATCTCGGTCGTGATCCTGGTGGCGCTGTTCGTGACGTTGATCCCGACCACGATTGGCGCCCTGTTGTCGGCGATCGGTATCGCCGGCATGGATCGGCTCGTACGCTTCAACGTGCTCGCGATGTCCGGCCGCGCCGTGGAAGCCGCGGGCGATGTCGACACGCTCCTGCTCGACAAGACCGGGACCATTACGCTCGGCAATCGCCAGGCGACCGAATTCAAACCGTTGCGTGGCGTCACCGAAGCCGAACTCGCCGACGCGGCGCAGCTAGCCTCGCTTGCCGACGAAACCCCCGAGGGACGCTCGATCGTCATTCTTGCCAAGGAAAAATACGGCATCCGCGGGCGCGAATTGGCCGACCTTGGCGGCAAATTCATTCCGTTCACCGCCCAAAGCCGGATGAGCGGCATGGAAGTCGGCGGCTCGTGGGTCCGCAAAGGCGCCGTTGACTCGATCCTTGCCTATCTTAATGCGGGCGGCTCAAAAGGCGCCGTCAGCGCGGATACTGTTCGCGAGATTAACGCGATCGCCGATGCGATCGCAAAATCCGGCGGAACGCCCCTTGCCGTCGCCAAGGATGGCCGGCTCCTCGGCGTTGTGCATCTCAAGGACATCGTCAAAGGCGGCATCCGCGAGCGTTTCGCCGAGCTTCGCCGCATGGGCATTCGCACGGTGATGATCACTGGCGACAATCCGATTACCGCGGCGGCGATCGCGGCGGAGGCGGGCGTCGACGATTTCCTCGCGCAGGCGACGCCGGAAGATAAACTCCGGCTCATTCGCGACGAGCAGGCCAAGGGCAAGCTCGTTGCCATGTGCGGCGATGGCACAAACGATGCGCCCGCACTCGCACAAGCCGATGTCGGTGTCGCCATGAACACCGGCACGCANNATCGGCAAGCAGCTCTTGATGACGCGCGGCGCGCTGACCACATTCTCGATCGCCAACGACGTGGCGAAGTATTTCGCCATTATTCCGGCGATGTTCGTCGCCTTCTATCCGCAACTCCAGGCGCTGAACGTTATGAATTTGGCGAGCCCGCAGAGCGCGATTCTATCGGCCATCATCTTCAACGCACTGATCATCATCGCGCTCATTCCGCTGGCACTGAAGGGGGTCGCGTTCCGCGCGATCGGCGCCGGTCCGCTGCTCCGCCGCAATCTGCTGATTTACGGGCTCGGCGGCGTGATCATTCCATTCATCGGCATCAAGGCGATCGACCTCGTGGTCAACGCCTTGCACTTAGCCTGAAGAGACTGGTTTGAGGAGAAGCATCATGTTGAAAGAAATCCGTCCGGCAATCGTATTCATCGTGGCGCTCACGATCATCACGGGTCTGATCTATCCGCTGGCGATGACAGGGATTGCCGGGATCGTCTTCCCGAACCAAGCGCAAGGCAGCCTGATCGAACGGGACGGCAAAGTCGTCGGCTCGGCGTTGATCGGGCAGGTGTTCGCGGGCGATCAATATTTCCACGGCCGGCCTTCAGCCACCACGACGCCCGATCCCCAGGACCCGACCAAGAATGTCGATGCGCCCTATAACGCGGGAAACTCGGGCGGCTCAAACCTCGGCCCGACCAACAAGGCCCTCATCGATCGCGTCAAAGGCGATGTCGACAAGCTGAAAGAAGAGAACCCTTCCGCATCCGTACCGATCGATTTGGTGACGACTTCGGGCGGCGGCCTCGACCCGCACATCTCGCCGGAGGCCGCCTTCTTCCAGCTACCGCGGATCGCCAAAGCGCGAAACCTGCCGGAAGACCGGTTGCGCGAGCTCGTCAGCGAGCATATCGAGGGACGCATGCTGGGGATTCTGGGCGAGCCGCGCGTTAACGTGCTGAAACTCAATATCGCATTGGATGCCCTTCGGTCGTAACGTAACGGCATGGCCGTAAAACAAGAGCCGCGAGCCTCGCCTGACGCCCTTCTTGCCCTTGCCAAAAAGGAGGGGCGCGGTCATCTGAAAATCTTTCTCGGCGCGGCACCTGGCGTGGGCAAGACCTACGCCATGCTCGCGTCCGCGCGCTCCGCGAAAACCGAGGGGCGCGACGTCGTTGCCGGACTCGTCGAAACCCACGGCCGGCGCGAGACCGAAGCGCTCGTCGAAGGCTTCGAGATTCTTCCGCGGAAGCCCATCATTTATCGAAACCAAGTCCTCAAGGAGTTCGACCTCGACGCAGCCCTTGCGCGCCATCCCAGCTTGTTGCTCGTCGACGAATACGCCCACACCAATATCCCCGGCAGCCGGCATCCGAAGCGCTGGCAGGACATCGACGAGATTCTCGCCGCCGGCATCGATGTCTGGACCACGCTCAATGTCCAGCATCTGGAAAGCCTCAACGATGTGATTCAGAAAATCACCCGCGTGCGCGTGCGCGAAACTGTACCCGATCGCGTGTTCGAGAAAGCCGACGAAATCGTGCTGGTCGACCTTCCGCCCGACGAGCTGCTGAAGCGATTGGCCGAGGGGAAGGTCTATGTGCAGGACACCGCTGTCCGCGCGGTGGAAAACTTCTTCAAGTTGCAGAATCTGACGGCGCTGCGCGAGCTGGCGCTGCGGCGGGCGGCAGAGCGCATCGATGTCGACCTCGTCGAACGAATGCAAGCACAGGCGATCGAGGGACCATGGGCGGCCGGCGAGCGCATTCTCGCCTGCGTCGGGCCGGATTCAATTTCCCCTATGATCGTGCGGACGGCAAAACGCCTTGCCGACATGATGGATGCTCCCTGGATGGTGGTGACGGTCGAGCGGCCCGGTAGCCAGCTCAGCGAGGAAAAAAGAGCGCGCGTGGATGAGGCGCTTAAACTCGCCGAAAGTTTGGAGGCGGAGACCAAGGTCCTGATCGGCGACGATATTCCCGCCGAACTTCTTCGCTTCTCGCGCATCGAAAATGTGACCCAGATCGTTATCGGGCGCTCGCGCGCGGGTTTCTTTTCGGAGCTGTTTAGGGGCTCGCTCCCGCACGAACTCCTGCGGCGGGCCGATGATATTGCGATTCATGTGATTACCGGTCGAGCGGAGGCGCCGGCGTGGAGGCTCCCCCGTTTTTCGCCAGCAATGCCGGCACGGATTATGCCGATCGTTTGGTCCACGCTTGCCGTGGCCGTGTCGGTCGCGCTCGGTTATCTGCTGGCGGCACTAACCTCATTCCCCAACGTTTCGATGATCTTCCTGATGGCGGTGCTGCTTGCCGCCATCCGGTTCGGTATCTGGCCGGCCATCTATGCATCGGTGCTGTCGTTTCTTTGCTACAACTTCTTCTTCACCGAGCCCTACTACACCTTCTCGGTCGCGCAACCGCACGAGTTGTTCGCGCTTGGCGTGTTCCTCGCGGTTGCGATCATGACTTCGGCGCTCGCGGGCCGCGTACGCGATCAAGCCCGGACGGCGGCGCTGCGCACCCGGGCGACGCGGCGCCTTTTCGAATTCACCCGCAAGCTTTCGGCGCTTGCGACCGTTGACGCCATTGCCGAGGGCGCGGCCACGGAAATCAACGCCAGCCTCAATCGGGCGACCGTTGTCCTGCTTGATCAAAATAGCGAGCTGAACCTTTCCGCCGCGTGGCCGCCCGAGGAAGCGCTGGAAACCGCGAGCATGACCGCGGCGCGCTGGGCCTACACCCATGACGAGCCCGCGGGCGCCGCGACTTCGACCTTGCCGACGGTGCCGTGGCTGTTTCTGCCGCTACGAACGCCGCGCACGCGTGTCGGCGTCGTCGGCATCGCGCAGGACGAATCATCGCCGCTCGATTCCGAATCCCGCGCGTTGCTCGAAGCGCTCACCGAACAGGCGGCAGCGGCGCTCGAGCGCGCGCTGCTCGTGCACGAAATCGTCGACGCGCGAACTTCGGCGGAAACGGAGCGGATTCGCAATACCCTGCTCGCCTCGATCTCGCATGATTTTCGCACCCCGCTCGCCTCCATTCTCGGCTCGGCGACAAGCCTCTTGGATTATGGAACGAAGCTCGAAGATGCCTCGCGCAAGGACTTGCTGGTCCAAATCAAGGACGAGGCGCTCAATCTCGACGGCATGGTGAGGAATTTGCTCGCGATCACACGGATCGATGCGGGCCAGCTGGAATTGCGCCGGGACTGGGTGGACTTGCGCGAGATCGTGGCCCGCGTCGTTAACGCGGTCCGGCGGCGCGGTACTGCGCAGAAATTCGAAATAAATTTGCCTTCCAACTTGCCGCTGGTAAAGGCTGACGCGACCCTTGTCGATCAGGCGATCGGGAACGTGGTAGCAAACGCGGCGACGCATACGCCGCCGCAAACGACCGTTGTTATCGACGCGGTCTTCGATGCCGAGAAAATCGCGCTCCGCATCACCGATGACGGGGACGGAATTCCGGCTGAAGTGCTGCCGCGCGCGTTCGAAAAATTCGTCAGCGCGCGGGCGAACGCTTCAAGTACTGACGGCGGGGAAGGCACCGGCCTTGGCCTCGCCATCGCAAAGGGCATCATGGAGGCCCATGGCGGATCGATCGCGGCCGAGAGCCCGGTCTCGAACGGCCGGGGCACGCGGATCACGCTGACATTTTCTCGTCCGGAGACGCCATCATGACCGAAAAGACTCGTGTCCTCGTGGTCGACGACGAGCCGGCGATCCTTCGCTTTCTCAAACCCGCCTTGGAGGCGAATAGCTATGAGATCGAGACCGCGGGAACGGTCGCGGACGCGACCAAGCTGATCGCGTCCAAATCGCCTGATATCGTGGTGCTCGATCTCGGCCTGCCGGACGGCGACGGCAAGGACGTGATCCGCCGCGTGCGTGAATGGTCGGATGTGCCGATCATCATTCTCTCCGCGCGCGATCGTGAAATCGAAAAGATCGAGGCGCTCGATCTCGGCGCCGACGACTTCGTCAATAAGCCCTTTGGGGTAGGCGAGCTCTTGGCGCGCATGCGAACGGCGCTCCGGCACCACATGCAGCGCAAGGCGGAAACGCCGGTACTCGAGGTTGGTGATTTCAAAATCGACAGCGTCCGCCACCAAGTGAGCCGCGCGGGCGAAGAGGTCAAGCTCACGCCGAAGGAATTTGAGCTGTTATCGTTTCTTGCGCGCCATGCCGGCAAGGTGCTGACTCACAAACAGATCCTGACCGCGGTGTGGGGTCCGGCGCACACGGAGGATACGCAATACCTCCGCGTTTACATCGGCCAAATTCGTCAGAAGGTGGAACAGAATCCAGACGACCCTAAGATCATCACCACCGAACCCGGAATCGGCTATCGCATCGCGGAGAATTAATCCCGGCGACCTTCGCGGCTAATTTCCAGACTTTCCGCCCGGACAAGCGGGGCGCCCCGAGGCGCCTATGCTCGCGCGTGACGGCCCAGTCTGCGCTTACCAATAATAGTAGGAAGCTGGCGCGCTATTAAATCCGGGTAGGTAAAAGCGACGCTCGTCCTGGTAATAATACCGGCCCAGATAGCTGTAAGAATAGGGCCGATCATAAGCCGGGTAGACAGCATAAGCTTCACGACAATCGCAAGCTGCGTAACCACCGTATCGGTAGGCGGGATAATCGGCGTAAGGCGCGTAATAGGGCCGGGACGGCCTCCACGCACGGGCCAAACGGCGATGACCATAGCGCCAACGCCGCCGTTCCACCGGCACCACGTTGAGATCTGCAACCGGCACGAAAGCGGTATCGGCTGCCGGCGCGAACGCGCCGCTGCCGGGAATGGCGTGCGTCGGAACAGGCGATAGAACAGGTAATGTGAGGCCGATCAGGCTCGCAGCGATAAGATGGATTTTTCGCATCATCGTTTCCTCGCGCTGGACGAAATGGGCGTTGGCGAGAGTTTACGGCCAGCGCGGGCGGTCATCCATGCCGGGAGCGCAACTAGGTAACGGCAAGGTAAATATCTGGGACACGGTAAATACTTGCCGTGGGCGCAAATCCTAGGGGCGGGCGGGTAAACCCGACTTATGGTGAATGGATCAATTAGGTCCGACAAAGTTTGGAGACTCGGGGAGATAACTCTATTTCCCCGACTTCCCGCCGAGGCACGCGCGCTCGAACGCCTCGTTTTTTCCGGGCATCGTCTTCAGCGAAAAGCCGATCGTGCGGCCCGGCACCTCCAGCACCATGGTGTCGCCGCCGCGAAGGAGCGCGAACACGCGTGTGCTGATCTTGGTGGTGCCGCCGAGGTCGACGATGTTGGCGTTCTTGTCGTTCGGCAGCGCAATGGCGGCGACCTCGAGCCGTGCCGGCCCGTTGGTGACGCGGAGCCTCGCACCGTCGCCCGGCTTCACCCCGCGCGCGCTGCCATACGCAATCACCCGCACGAGGCCCGCTTCCGGCTGGCAGGTGAAGGAGACGGCGACGTCGTCGTTTTGCGTCCGGCCGTAGAACAGGACCGGCCCCGAGGGCTCGCGCCCGAGATTCCAGCTGCGCAGGTCACGGGAGGCCGCGGCCTCCTTTTTCTTCTTGGCGATTTCCTTCGCGCTGAGCTTCTTCGCCGTCTGCGCGGCAGCGTCCGGGGGCAACGCAAGGGGGGCCGCGAGCAGGATCGGCACAAGGATTAGGATCGCGCGGCAGAAGCGGCGTCGCATCGTAACTCCGGTATGGTCGTGAAGGCGCGTCCCCATTCCGCCCTGTCGCTCCTTAGCATTGCTATGCTTCGCGGCCAATGTTTGACAATCGAAGTCGGATTTATCCGACTTCGACCATTTAACCGGCGGGAAACCGGAAAGGGGGATGCGCCATGATCACGAAGAAGCACGCCGACCGCTTCCTCGTCGAGCGCGGCCTCGCGACAAGCCGGGCGCGGGCGCAAGCCGCGATCGAAGCGGGCCTGGTCACCGCCGACGGTGTTCGGGTGGAGAAGGCGTCCCAGCCGGTGTCATCCGGTGCTGAGTTGCGCGCCGCGCCCGCTTATACTTATGTATCGCGCGGCGGACTGAAGCTCGCGGCGGCGCTCGAGCACTTCGCCGTCGACCATCGGGGCAAGGTCTGCCTCGATATCGGGGCTTCCACCGGCGACTTCAGCGAGGTCCTCCTCGAGCGCGGCGCAAGGCTCGTCTATGACGTCGATATCGGCCACGGCCAGCTTCACCCCTCGCTGCACGGCCGCCGCGGCATCGTGTCGCTGGAGCGAACCGATGCGCGCGCGCTCGACCGCGGGCTCGTGCCTGCACCGGTCGAGCTTCTCGTCGCCGATGTGAGCTTTATCTCGCTCAAGCTCGTGCTGCCTGCGGCGCTCGCCCTCTGCGCCGCGTCGGCGGAACTCGTTGTGCTGGTGAAGCCGCAATTCGAGACGGGGAGGGCGCACCTCAAGAAGGGGATTGTGCGCGACGAGACGGTGCAAAAAAACCGTTTGCGCGGACATCGAGCGTTTTATCGCGGCAGAGCGCTGGCGCGTCATCGGCGAGATGCCATCGCCGATCGCGGGCGGCGAGGGCAATCGCGAATTCCTGATCGGAGCGCGGCGTGGCTGACGAGCGCCTTATAATCGATCGCGTCGGCCATCAGGGTGACGGCATCGCCACGTCCGGCGGAGAACAGGTATATATTCCTTATACTTTGCCGGGCGAAACGGTGATTATCGCCCGCCGCGGAGATAGGGGGAGTCTGCGCGAAAATGTCTCGCCTTCGCCCGAGCGCATCGCCCCCATTTGCCAGTATTTCGGCGTCTGCGGCGGTTGCGCCTTGCAGCACTGGCAAGAAGAGAGCTACCGCGGTTGGAAGCGCGATCTTGTTGTTGCGGCACTGATGCATAAAGGCATCGAGGCGCCGGTTGGCGATCTTAGCGACGCCCATGGCGAGGGCCGCCGCAGGGCCGTCCTGCACGCGCGGCGAACGCGCGAAGGTGTCACGGTGGGCTTCATGGCGCACCGCTCGCACACATTGGTGGCGATCGATCGCTGCCCGGTGCTCGCGCCCGCGCTTGCACGCGCCTTCGCAATCGGCGAGCGCATTGCTCTGCAGCTGGTAACGAAGGACAAGCCGCTCGATCTGCAATTCACCGCGACCGAAGGCGGCCTCGATGTCGACGTGCGCGGCTCCGGCCCGCTCAATGCCGCCGTCCGTTCCTCGCTCGCGAAGATCGCCGCCGAAGAGCGGCTTGCCCGCCTCGCGCGTCATGGAGAAACCGTGGCGCAGCTCGCGGAGCCGCTGCTGCGGATCGGGGCGGCCCGCGTCATGTTGCCGCCCGGCGCGTTTTTGCAGGCGACCGTCGCGGGCGAGAACGCGCTCGCGGCCATCGTTGGCGAAGCGGCGAAGGGCGCCTCAAAAATCGCCGATTTGTTTTGCGGCGTCGGCACCTTCGCGCTCCGGCTCGCCGCGGGCGCCCGCGTCCTTGCCGTCGACAGCGACGAGGCGGCCGTCAATGCGCTCGCCCGCGCGGCGAAGGCGCCGGGTCTGAAGCCAGTCGAGACAGCAACGCGTGATTTGTTTCGCCGCCCGCTTGCGACGGCGGAGTTCAAGGGCTTCGATGCCGTGATGCTCGATCCGCCACGCCAGGGCGCTGAAGCACAAGTCCGCGCGCTTGCACGAAGCGCCGTACAGCGTTTGATTTACGTCTCCTGCAATCCGACAAGCTTTTCGCGAGACGCGCGGATTTTATGCGATGGCGGTTATCGGCTGACGGGGGTCACGCCCGTCGATCAATTCCGCTACTCGCCGCATGTGGAACTCGTGGGTATTTTCAACCAATAATCTTAGTTGGGCATGCCCCAGCGCTGCTGCCACATCTGCTCGCCGATGGTGCACGAAACCCGCGGCGGGCTTACGGCCGGAATGACGCGCGCGTCTTCAGGCGAAGGCATCTTGCCCGCGACCTCAAGCAGAAGCTTCTTGCGGATCGCTTCGACGAACTGCTCGCGCGCCCGCGCCGGCACGACGAAAGCGCCCGGCCCGCCGATCACGCAGTCCTCGTAATAGTGATCGAGATCGGGAATATCGAGAAAGGACATGTTCGGCTCTTTCAGCATGATCGGCAGACCGTTGATGGTGATGCCTTTCGCCAGCACCTCGTCGCGCGTCGCCTCGATCAGCGGGCCCTGGTTGTTGGTGCCGTCGCCGGAAACGTCGATCACGCGCCGAAGACCCTTGTAGGAACTTTGCTCGAACAGGCCGGTGGCGAAGATGAGGCCGCCCGAAATCGAGGTGCGCGAGGCGCGCCGGGCCGGCATCGCATTCAGGGTCTGCACGAAAGCGCCGGCCGCTTCCGGCCCGTCGATCAACTGCCAGGGTACGATGATCCTTTGCTCGTTGACGCCCGCCCATTCGACATAGGTGACGGCGATGCGGCCGTTCGGACCCTTGCGGACGGCATCGATAAAATCGCGCGAGGAAATCGCGTCGACATAACCCTCGCGCTGCAGGGCCTGCTCGTCGGGATCCATGGAATAGGAGACGTCGACCGCGATCACCAGTTCGACATCGACCGCCTCGCGCTTGCCCGATTGCGAAAGCGCGGCGGCAATGAGTGCGAGGCCGATAACGCTTGCCGCAAAAATCCGAACCACAGACCGAACCATGAATAACGCTCCGGTTCGCCCCGATTGCGAAGCTGCCAACGCTTCGCGGCACGACCGTGGCGGAAACAGGGAGCTTTTCCGGATCAGGTGTCGAGCGTTTCGGTCGCCACGATCTCGATGCCGAAGCCGGAAAGGCCGACATAGGTGCGCTCGCGCGAGGCGAGAAGCCGGATCGAGGAAATGCCGAGGTCGCGCAGGATTTGCGCCCCGAGCCCGATCTCGCGCCACTGGCGCTCGCGTGCCGCCGCCGTCGAGGACGTCTGCTCGCGATCCGGCATCGTCACCGGCACGCCGGCAGTCCCGTCGCGCAAATACACCAGCACGCCACGGCCTTCTTGCTTGAAGCGGGCAAGCGAGCGATGGACCGACTTGCCGTCGCCGAATACGTCGCTCACTACATTCGCGCGATGGAGCCGCGCGAGAATATTCTTGCCGTCGCCGATCTTGCCGTAGACGAAGGCCATGTGATGCACGGCGTCAAACGGGGTGACGAATGCGTAGCCGCTGAGCTCGCCGATCTCGCTCTTCACCGGGAAAGTGGCGACGCGCTCGACGAGCTTCTCGCGCGCCTGCCGCCAGGCGATGATGTCGGCGATCGAAACCTGCGCGAGTTTGTGCTTCTTGGCGAAGGCGGTGACTTCGGCACCGCGCTTGACGCTTCCATCGTCGTTGACGAGTTCGGCGAGCACGCCCACGGGCGGCAGTCCCGCGAGCCGGCAGAGATCGACGCAGGCCTCGGTGTGGCCTGAGCGCATCAACACGCCGCCTTCGCGCGCGATCAGCGGAAAGACGTGGCCCGGGCGGACGAAATCGGATGCGCCCATATTGGGGTTGGCGAGCGCGCGCGCCGTATTGTTGCGCTCTTCGCTCGAAATGCCGGTGGTGAGGCCGTGCTTGACGTCGACCGACACGGTGAAGGCGGTGCCGAGTGGCGCGTCGTTGGCGGAGACCATCGGATCGAGGTGCAGCCGCCGCGCCTGCTCGAGCGAGAGCGGCGCGCAGACGATGCCCGAAGTGTGGCGGATGATGAACGCCATCTTCTCTGGTGTGCAGAGCGATCCCGCGACGAAGAGATCGCCCTCGTTCTCGCGATCGTCGTCGTCGGTGACGACCACGATCTCGCCGCGCCCGAAGGCGGCGATCGCCTGCTCGATCTGGGTTTGCGTACGATCGTCCATGAGGCGATCCTACGCTTTTATGAACGGCCAATCGACCGGCTCGCCGATCTGGCCGCGATGGCGGAGATATTGGTCGGCCACGACGCAGGCGACCATCGCCTCGCCGATCGGCACCGCGCGGATGCCGACGCAGGGGTCGTGACGGCCCTTGGTCGAAACCTCGGTCTCGCGGCCGTAACGATCGACCGTCTTGCGCGGGGTGAGAATGGATGAGGTGGGCTTTACCGCGAAGCGCGCGACGAGTGGCGCGCCGGTCGAAAGGCCGCCGAGAATCCCGCCGGCGTGGTTGGAGAGAAACTTGGGTTTGCCGTCGTTGCTCATGCGCATTTCGTCGGCGTTCTCCTCGCCGCTGAGTAGCGCCGCCCCGAAGCCTGCGCCGATCTCGACACCCTTGACCGCATTGATGCCCATCAATGCGCCCGCGAGTTCCGCGTCGAGCTTGCCGTAGATCGGACTCCCCAGCCCCGGCGGCACGCCCTCGGCGATCACTTCGATCACGGCGCCGATCGAGGAGCCCTTCTTGCGGATGCCGTCGAGATAATCTTCCATCTTTTTCGCGGCCTTCGCATCCGGGCAGAAGAACGGATTGCGCGCCACTTCGTCCCAATCCCATTCCTTGCGGTCGACCTCGATTTCTCCCATCTGCACGAGCGCGCCGCGGACCTTCATGCCAGGCAGTATCTTGCGCGCGACGGCGCCAGCCGCCACCCGCGCCGCGGTCTCCCGCGCCGAAGCGCGGCCCGAGCCACGCGGATCGCGTAAGCCATACTTTACGTCATAGGTGTAATCGGCATGGCCCGGACGATAAGTCTCGGCGATGGCATCATAGTCCTTCGAGCGCGCATCCACATTGTCGATCACGAGCGCGATCGGTGTGCCGAGCGTCACTTCCGCGCCACTCGCGGGATCGATGAAGGTGCCCGAGAGAATGCGCACCTCGTCGGGCTCCCGCCGCTGCGTCACGAACTTGCTCTGGCCGGGGCGGCGGCGGTCGAGATCGCGCTGGATGTCGGCGGCGGACAGCGGAATCCGCGACGGGCAACCGTCGACGACGCAGCCGATCGCGACCCCGTGACTCTCGCCGAAGGTCGTGACCCGAAACATATGGCCGAAGGTATTGAACGACATCGAATGCTCGTCAGCGAAAACTCGGGCTCACGTTGTACGAGCGGCGCAGTTGAGGGTCAAACAGCGGCATTAACGCACGCTGATGAACATCTCTTCTTCCAAGACCGCCGTTTCGGCGGCGGGGGTCGTTCCGAACTTCACACGCAGACGTAGGCGGTCGCTGCCGCGAATGCCCGCTACCGGGTGATAAAAGACGGCGATCGCATCGATAAATTTGCCGATGCAGGGATGGTCCCGCTGCGCGATGCCCGAACGCTCGGCGATGATCCGCACGGGCTTGTCGGTGAACTTGCCGTAAGAGGGCCGTTCCGCAACCTCGATCTCGGGCCCCGCCCCCGCCCGGCATTTTTCGTCCGGTGTGCCGTAGCTCGCGATTCGCGTTTCGCGCCCGGCCGTTACATAGACATTTCGTTGCGCGCGGCGATCGAGACCAAACGACGGAGCAACGGCTATGATTGCGAAGAGCGCGGCCAACGCGAGTTTCAGAATTCCGCGCGTCATGGGCGCGCCTCGGTTTCGAGTTTCGTCACTCGCCGTTCGACACGACACTTATATCCGGCGCATCGGGGTGCTTCATGCCGATGATATGGTAACCGGCGTCGACGTGTTGGACTTCGCCGGTGACGCCGCGCGAAAGATCGGACAGGAAATAGAGCGCGCAATCGCCCACTTCGTCGATCGTGACGGTGCGCCGGAGCGGTGAATTCAGTTCGTTCCATTTCAGAATGTAGCGGAAGTCGCCAACGCCAGCGGCGGCAAGCGTCTTGATCGGCCCCGCCGAGATCGCGTTGACGCGGATGTTCTTCGTGCCGAAGTCGGCAGCGAGATATTTCACGCTCGCTTCGAGCGCGGCTTTGGCAACGCCCATGACGTTGTAGTGCGGAATCCATTTTTCGGCGCCGTAATAGGTGAGCGTGAGCAGCGAGCCCCCTTGCGGCATCCGTTTTTCCGCCCGCTGCGCGATCGCGGTGAAGGAATAACAGGAGATGAGAAGCGTCTTAGTGAAGTTGCCGGCGCTGGTGTCGACGTAGCGGCCGTCGAGTTCGTTCTTGTCGGAAAAGGCGATGGCGTGGACGACGAAATCGAGCGGGCCGAGTACCCGGTCACACTCGGTGAACACCGCATCGATGGTCGCGGGCTCCGTCACGTCGCAATAGCCGACGACCTTGGCGGAGATCTCCGCGGCGAGCGGGCCGACGCGCTTCTTGAGTGCGTCTCCCTGATAGGTGAGGCCGAGCGAGGCGCCCTCGCGAGCGCAGGCCTTGGCGATTCCCCAGGCAATCGAGCGATTATTGGCGACCCCAAAGATGAGACCGCGCTTGCCCCGCATCAGGCCGCCTGTTTCCGCCACGAAGCCCTCTTGCCGCTAAGCCTTATGAATCGTGGCCTCCTATGCCATGCGTACCTGAGCCCTTCAAGCGAAAGTGGAATAATCGAATGGTGCTCGCGTTCTCTTGCGGGAGGGGTCAAAATGGCCGCGCTGAGCTACGCCATGGAGTCCGCCATGTCCGCAGTGCGCCGCGGCCTCGAGCCCCTGATTCCCGCGCTTCGGCGCTTCGCCCGCGCGTTCACCCGCGACGCTGAGATCGCCGACGATCTCGTCCAGGACACGCTCGTGCGCGCCCTTCGGGGCGAGCATCTCTTTCACGGCGGCGACCTCAGGACATGGCTGTTTACCATTCTGCTCAATCTCGACCGCAACCGCAGGCGCGGGCTCGCGCGGCGGCCGGTGCTTGCGGTGATCGAGGAAGTCGAGCCCCCAGGCGCGCCGGGAAGCGACGGCTCGGCACGCGACATTTCGCGCGGGCTCGGGTTGCTTCCGGCCGAGCAGCGCGAGGTGCTGCTACTGGTCACGCTCGAAGGCATGAGCTATCGCGAGGCGGCGGACACACAAGACGTGCCGATCGGGACCATCATGTCGCGCCTGTCGCGGGCGCGCACCGCCTTGCGCGCGCATCTCGACGAAGAGCGTCCGCCGCTTCGCCGCGTGCAATGAAAGAGCATCGATGATGCCGCGCGAATCGCCGATCACCGACGAGGAACTCCACGCCTATGCCGACGGCTTTTTACCTACAGACCGCGTCGGCGCGGTCGAGGAATATCTTGCGGCCCATCCCGACACGGCGAGCCGCGTCGCCGCCTGGCGCGCGCAGGCGGCGATGATCCGCGACAAATGGGGGAAGGTGGCGGAGGAAAAAGTGCCCGAGCGCTTGCAGCCCGACCGCATCGCCATGCGATCGAGGTGGTTCGGCCGTAAGGTCGCGGCCGCCGCCGTCATCGCCTTCGTGGTCGGTGCCGCGGCGGGCTGGTTCGGCCGCGATTTTCTGCTCGGCGGCAGCAATGCCGAAATCGCTCGCGCGCTCGCCGATGCCGCGGTCGAGGCGCACCGGATCTACGTCGCGGAAGTGCGCCATCCGATCGAAGTGCGGGCGGATGAAGCGCATCTCGTGCCTTGGTTATCGCGCCGGGTCGGACAGCCTTTGAAGGCGCCCGATCTCGCGCCCGAGGGGCTGAAGTTGCTCGGTGGCCGCCTGCTCTCCGGCCCGCGCGGCATCGCCGCCGCATTCTTTATGTATGAGGGCGGGGCCGGCGAGCGGGTAACGCTGACCACCGCGCGCGCCATGCGCGAGGGCGAGACGGCGTTCCAGTGGCGCGCGGCCGGCGACATCGGCGCGGTGGCCTGGATTGAGGGCGGGCTTGCCTTCGTGGTCGCGGGTCCAGCCGAGCACGAGCGGCTCGATCGCGTCGCCCGCCGCGTGTTCGACGCCTATGAGGTCGCTTCGAACGAGAAAAAGTAAGGCTACTTCCGCTCGCGCCGCTTTTTCATCAAC
The DNA here is from genome assembly GCA_003135415.1 of Hyphomicrobiales bacterium. Taxonomy (GTDB): domain Bacteria; phylum Pseudomonadota; class Alphaproteobacteria; order Rhizobiales; family Xanthobacteraceae; genus Palsa-892. The sequence goes on along the minus strand of PLBP01000023.1, from coordinate 13,833 downwards.
GCTTCGAGTTCGGGGTCGGAGGCGCCGAGATCGATCTCGACGGTGGCCAGGAGATCGCCGGCGCCACCCTCCTTCTTCGGCAGGCCCTTGCCTTTGAGCCGGAAGGTACGTCCGCCCGACGTTCCCGGCGGAATTTTGAGTTCGACGACGCCATCGAGCGTGGGAACGCGCGCCGTTCCGCCGAGCACGGCGTCTTCGAGGAGAATCGAAACCTCGGCGCGCAAGTCCGCTCCCTCGGGCTTGAGTAAGGGATGCGGTGCGATCCGCACGGTGACAATGGCATCGCCCGCCGGCCCGCCGGCCGAGAGACCCTGGCCGCGTAGCCGCACTGACTGCCCGTCATGGATTCCAGCCGGAATCGTCACCTCGATTTCCTTGCCGGTCGCAAGTTGCACCCGCTTCTTCGCGCCGCGAACGGCTTCCGCCAGCGATACCGTCAGCGAAGCGGCGATGTCCGAGCCGCGCGGCGGCGCTTCGGTTGCAAAATCTTCAAAAGCGCCGCGCTGCGCACGCGCACCGCCGAAGCCGCCGAACATCTGGCCGAGGATATCCTCGAAGCCGCCACCGCGGCTGCCGCGGCTCGCGCCGCGCTGGAATCCTTCCGGTCCGAAGCTGAAGCTTTCGAAAATCGTCTCGCCGGGACCACCCTGAGATCCGCCCGTCCTCGGTCCGCCGCCGGGAAATCCCTGGAAGCGCGGCTTGCCCTCGGCGTCGATCTCGCCGCGGTCGAACTGCTTGCGCTTCTTGTCCTCGCCGAGAATTTCGTAGGCGCTGTTCAGCTCCGCGAAGCGGGCCTGCGCCTTGGGATCGTTCTTGTTCGAATCGGGATGGTGGCGCTTGGCGAGCCGCCGAAACGCCTTCTTGATCTCGGCGGCGTCCGCCTTCTTCGAGACGCCGAGCACTTCATAGGGATCACGCGCCACATAAACCTCCAGCGGCCAGACGCCTTATGTGGGTTCAAACCGGCACGAAGGCAAATGCAATAATAGGGTGGATCAGGACTTCTGTAGCGGGCGTGTCGTGGTGACATCCCAATTGCCGCGATGGATGCGGCAGGCCGTGCCCTCGTACCAGCTCTCGCGGCCGTCGCGCACGCCGCTGACGATGAAATTACGGCAGGGAAAGCCGTCCTTCTCGTAAATCGTGGCGACCGGGGTGACGGTGCCGCGCGCGCCCGTGATCGGATTTTCCCACGGCTGGCTCGAGCCCGCTTCGCCGCGGCCGAGCACTTCGCGGAGCGCCGATTTCGCGATCGCCCAGTCGATCGGCGACAAGGCGCCTCTTGCGCTCCCGATAGCCGCCGGCTGCAGCGACAGCGAGCCGGTGATATCACCGATATCGGCGTTGCCGGTTTTTTCGGACCTGGAGTCGTAGGAGGTGCTCGGGCTCGGCGGCCTTTTATCGCTGTCCTTCTCACCCATGAGCGAGGGAAAGGACATGCTGCAGCCCGCCATCGCACCGGCGAAAGCAAGGGCTAGGATGTTCCGCGACGCTCCAAAGACGGCCGATCCGTGATATGCAGAGCGCCCATTCGATCTCTTGAAGACAATCCCACTGACGAACACCTGAAACACCCATGGCGAGCAATCAGGGCATGGAACACCCAACGGGGTTAACTTTCGGTGACCTGCCGGAAACCGACGATCCATTCGGCCTGTTCGGGCGCTGGATGCAGGAGGCGTTCAAGAGCGAGCCGCGCGACGCCGAAGCGGCGGCCCTAGCCACCGTCGATTCCGCGGGGCTGCCGGATGTGCGCATGGTGCTGGTCAAAAAATTCGACGAGCGGGGCTTCGTCTTCTTCACTAATTCTGAAAGCGCGAAGGGGAGCGAGCTCGCGGGTAACCCGAAGGCGGCGCTCGTCTTGCACTGGAAGTCGCTGAACCGTCAGGTGCGGGTACGTGGGCCTGTCGAGCGGGTTTCGGAGCAAGAGTCCGACGATTATTTCGCGAGCCGCCCGCGCGGCGCCCAGGTCGGCGCTTGGGCGAGCCGGCAGTCGCGGCCGCTCGAAAGCAGGACGGCGCTCGAGGCCGCGCTCGCGCGCTACGAGAATAAATACGCCGAGAAAGTGCCGCGGCCGCCCCATTGGGTCGGCTATCGCGTCGTGCCGCTTGCGATCGAATTCTGGGCTGACCGCCCGTTCCGGCTGCACGACCGGATCGTTTTCACCCGCGTCGCACCTGGCAAGCCTTGGGCGCGCGCGCGGCTTTATCCGTAGTCCATTCGTTCCCTAGCGCGCACTCATACTCCCGTCCACGATGTCCGGCGGTGCGGCACCGTCTTTCCGGCGACGAAGGAGGGGGAGTTTGGAAGGCGCTTTCGCGCGATCCTTCAGCCCAGCAATAGTTCGAGATCGCGAATCGTCACGACCTTCTGCGTGGCCGGGGCATAGGCCTGATTCTTCTGCGCGCCGACATAGGGAAGTGCTGCGGCAATGGCGGAAATTCCGATTTTCCGGTAGTGCTGGCCCAAATCCGCTCGGCTCGACGCTCTCGTTTCAGGACTGCCGGCGTCTCTTTCATTCGACATTTTTTTCCCCTCGAAAATAGTCCGCAAATCATCGTTGGAGCGTTTCTAGCGCCCGTGTAAGGCACTTTTTTGCAGCAATCACGGCCATTTAAGGCCGGTTTGAAAAATTATTTTCGATGCCGCGAGAGCAGGCATAAGCAAAGGTGTCCCGAAAAAGAGGCATTAACCTATCGATCTAGGCTGCTGTATTTCTGCAACAGGTTTTTGCAATGCGACGGATGAGGCGTTTAGGCGCTTCCAAAGCAGGGCGGCTTTGCGGTAGTTCAAGTGATCCGCTGGGTTTCCGGGGGGCCGGGGAGACAGGGACGATCAAGACTATGCTGTTGAAGAAGCTCGTTTTCGTCGCAATCGCCCTCGCTTTGGGGGGGTGCATTTCCGATACGCTCGATCCGACGCCGGATTCGGCGCTGAAGCCGCGCGACAAAAAGTTGCTCGCGAACGCGCCCTATCTCAATCACAAGCCCGGCGAAGGTTGGCTGCGCCACATCGTCGACTACACCGGCAAGGAAAAGTCCGGCACGGTCGTCATCGATACCGATCGCAAATTCCTTTATCTCGTGCTCGATAGCGGCAAGGCCTATCGCTACGGCGTCACCGTCGGCGAAGAAGGCATGAGCTGGCGCGGCACGGCCAAGGTCGGCAAGAAGACCGAATGGCCGGAATGGACGCCGACCGGCGACATTCTGAAGCGCATGCCGGAGCTGCCGCATTATGTGAGCCCCGGTCCGCACAATCCGATGGGGGCGCGCGCGCTCTATCTCTTCCAGGACAACAAGGACACCCTGTTCCGAATCCACGGCACCAATCAGCCGGAATACATAGGGCAGGCGATTTCCTCGGGCTGCATTCGTATGCTGAACGAGGATGTGATCGACCTGTATAACCGGGTCCCGGTCGGCGCGACTGTAGTCGTGATCTGACCGACCCGTTTGGGGGCGACAGGGCGCGGGCTCCGGCCCGCGCCTTTTGCTTTTAAAGCATGATCCCGAAAAGTGGGAACCGGTTTTCGGAAAAGATCATGCTTCAGAAAAACATTATGGCCGCGCGCTGATTCAAGCTTAAAGCAATAGCACTTCAATAAGCGCCGCGCGGCTAAGCCACGTCCCCCAACCGCACCAGCACGATCTCCGGCGGCACACCGAGCCGCACCGGTATGAACGAGCAACCGAGCCCGCCCGACACGATCATGTGGCGCCCACGCTCCACGATGTGCCCATAAGCGAAGCGGTTGCCGTAGCGCGAAGGCACGATGGGCGAGTAACCGAACAGCCGGATTTGCCCGCCATGGGTATGTCCGGCGAGCGTGAGCGAAACCTGCTCCGGCACCTTGACGAAAATGTCGGGTTCGTGCGCGAGCAGGATCACGGGCGCGGTGTCGGCGACTTTCGCGAGTGTACCCGGCAGGTCATCGACGCCCTCGAAATGGCCGGGCCCGCGAATATACGCGATCTGGTCGCCGAGGCCGAGAAGCCAGAACGGCCGGCCGCGATGGGTGAGGCGGACCGCTTCGTTTTCCATCACCGGGATGCCGGCGGCCTCGATCGCGGCGCGGATTGGCGAATGGTTGTACCACCAGTCGTGATTGCCGAGGATCGCCCGCACGCCGAGAGGCGCGCGGCATTGTGCCCATAGGCCTGCCCAAGTTTTCCGTGGAACGGCGCGCGTCACCAAGCGGTAGTTCCCCTCGAAATCGCCGAGCAAGACGACGAGATCGGGCGCGAGCGCGTTGGTGGCGGCGACGATCTCCTCGATGCGGGCGGCACTCATGTAAGGCTCGGCCGCATGCGGATCGGCGATGACGGCGATCTTGAGCGGAAAGTCGCGCGGCCAACCCGGCGGCGCGAGACGATATTCGGTGACGACGAGCCGGAGCCCCGGCTCAATCGCGCCGGCGTAGCTCGCGACGAGCGCGGTGCCGCCGATGGCGCCGGCCGTGCCGGTGAGAAAATGCCGCCGGGAAATCTTCATTCGGTTTGCTTTCGACACGGCGGAATCAATCACTTTTCCTTTTCGATTGTCTTACCGGCCGTCTCGGCGCCCGCAGCGGCGGTTCCCGGCGCTTTTACGGGTTCCGGTAGGACCCATTGGCAAATCCTATAGCCGTTCCGCCTCTCGGCGAGATCGACATGAAGGTGAGTCTCATGGTCCTTGTCGGCGCCGGGACCGAGCACCGTCGTGAAACGCGCGCAAGCCGATTGCCGCATGCCGGCGAGGAATTCCGGCGGCCCGGCGGCGTTTTGGATTGCGATCCTGCTTCCATCGGCAAGATGCAGCGCGCTGATGTCGAGGGCATTGGCGTTGCCATGCTCGCTCATCACGGCGCCGAGGACGCTGTTACGCGGGCGGCATGCAAAAGAGGATGCGACGTCGACTCGCTCGATGCGGCTGCCGAGTCGCTCGGCGAGCGGCGTGAGGTCGTCGCGCACCCAGCGGGCGATCACGAGCGCGGTCGGGCAGCGGAGAACCGCCGCTGGCTTCAACTCGACGAGCTTGCCGGAGGCAAGCTTGATCGCAGTCATGCTGAGCGGCGCCGCCGCGGTGCACCCGTTATCCCAAGCCATCGGTTCGAGCGCAGTCGCGACCGCGACGTCGGCGCGCACGAATTCCTCGCATAGTTTCAGGGCGGCCTCCCGCTCCAAGGGGTCGATTTCGACCGGCAGCGCTACCTTTCGATCCGCCTCGGGCGGGCGCGGGCGAGGGAGCGGCACGTCGTCCGCGAGGCCGGGCGCCATGAACAAAAAAAGGGCGGTAATCGATGCGGCGCTCAGTCTCATCGGCCTGGAATGCCGGTCGAGACGGGCGAAATGACGGCGGTTCGCCGAATAAGACGGCCCGTTCTGGAACGGGCTCTATAATGCCAGGCGTATAAGTGTTGCGCTGAGCGCCAGCCGCGCTAATTTCGGGCCAAGGAAGACGCGGAAAGCGGGCAGCATAACCAGTCGAGTGGATGGGGAGGGTATACATGAAAGGCTTGATGCAGGATTGGTCGCTCGTTTGCCATCGGATCATCGACCATGCGGCGATCCAGTACGGCAAGCGCAAAGTCGTCAGCCGTTCCATTGAAGGGCCGATCGTTGAGACGAATTACGCCGAAATCCGCAAGCGCGCGTTGAAAGTGGCGCAGCGGCTCGTCAAGGACGGCATTAAGCCCGGTGACCGCGTCGGCACGCTCGCCTGGAACACCTGGCGGCATCTCGAAGCCTGGTACGGCATCCTCGGCGCCGGCGCCGTTTATCACACGGTCAATCCGCGTCTTTTCCCCGACCAGCTCATCTACATCATCAATCACGGCGGCGACCGCGTGATGATGACCGACCTCACCTTCGTGCCGCTCCTGGAGAAGATTGCCGACAAGCTGCCGGCGATCGAGCGCTACGTGATCCTGACCGACCGTGCGCATCTGCCGCAGACCACGCTCAAGAACGCGGTCGCCTATGAGGACTGGATCGGCGAAGTCGACGGCAATTTCAAATGGGTCGCGGTCGACGAAAACGACGCCGCTGGCATGTGCTACACCTCCGGCACCACCGGCAATCCCAAGGGCGTCGTTTACTCCCACCGCTCGAACGTGTTGCACTCGCTCGCCGCGGCCATGCCCGATGTGCTCGGCCTTTCCTCGCATGACATCGTTTTGCCGGTCGTGCCGCTGTTCCATGCCAATAGCTGGTCGCTTGCCTTCAGTGCCCCGATGAACGGCGCCGCGCTTATTATGCCGGGCGCCAAGCTCGACGGCGCCTCGGTTTATGAATTGCTCGACAAGTATCAAGTCACGGTGACCGCCGCGGTGCCGACCGTGTGGCTGATGCTGCTGGCGCATCTCGAACAGCACAATCTGAAACTGCCGCATCTCGAGCGCGTCCTCATCGGCGGCTCCGCCTGCCCGCGCGCGATGATGGAGAAATTCCAGGACAAGTACGACGTGCGCGTCACCCACGCCTGGGGCATGACCGAAATGAGCCCGATCGGCACCGCCGGCCAATTGAAGCCCGAGGTCGCAAGTCTCGGCCACGACGCCAAGCTCGACGTGCAGGAGAAGCAGGGCTATTCGCTCTTCACCGTCGAGATGAAGATCACCGACGACAACAACAAGGAACTGCCGTGGGACGGCAAGACCTTCGGCCGCCTGAAGGTCAAGGGCGTGGCGGTCGCCTCGTCCTATTTCAAGGGCGAGGGCGGAAACATTCTCGACAAGGACGGCTTCTTCGATACCGGCGACGTCGCCACCATCGACGAGCTCGGCTACATGAAGATTACCGACCGTGCCAAGGACGTGATCAAGTCGGGCGGCGAATGGATTTCGTCGATCGATATCGAGAACATTGCCGTCGGGCACCCCGATGTCGCCGAGGCCGCGGTAATCGGGATTGTGCATCCAAAATGGGACGAGCGGCCGCTTCTGATCATCATCCCCAAGAAGGACAAGAAAATCTCCAAGGCGGACTTGCTGAAATTCATGGAAGGCAAGATCGCCAAATGGTGGATGCCCGACGACGTGATCTTCGTCGACGAGATCCCGCACACCGCTACCGGCAAGATCCTGAAGACGGCGCTGCGCGAGCAGTTCCGCGACTATCGCTTGCCCACGGCCACGGCGGCGGAATGATCCTGGATCAAGTCCGATGATCCGCCGGCGTCTCTATGTCGAAGTCCGCGTATCGCGCCTTGCGACCTGGAGCCGGGCAATTGCCATTTTCTCACTGCCGGTGGTGGCGCTTGCAATCCTGTTGCATCGGATCGGGCTTGTCGAATACGCGGTCGCCTATGCGACGCTGGTCGCGGGCTTCGGAGTCGCGCTCCTCGGATTGCTCGTCGCCGCCGCCGCGTTCATCGTGATCTGGAACGAGGGGTTGCGAGGGCTCGGCCGTGCGATCACCGCCACGGCGATTGGTCTCTTGCTCGTGGGCTGGCCGACGCTCGAATTCGCCCGCGGCGCGACGCTGCCCGCGATCACCGACATCACCACCGATTTTTCCGATCCGCCGCGTTTCGTTGCCGTCGCCTCGGCGCGACCGCACGGGGCCAATTCCATCAGTTATCCCGGCGCGGACATTGCGCGGCTGCAGCGCGCCGCTTATCCCGGCGTGAAGCCCTTCGAGGTCGAGGCGAACCCCGACGAAGTCTTCAACATGCTAATGTCGATCGTCGAGCGGCGCGGCTGGCGCGTCTTGGACAACGTCTCGCCCCGCGGCGGCGAGCGCGATGGCCGCATCGAGGCGGTCGCCCGCACGCTGGTGATGGGCTTCCGCGAGGACATCTCGATCCGGGTGCGGACGGCCGATAAGGGCGTGCGCATCGACATGCGCTCGGCCTCGCGCTACGGCCGCCACGATTTCGGCTCGAATGCGCGCCGAATCGAGAGCTTCCTTGCCGAATTCGGCGATCAGCGCCGCCGCGCTATGCGGTAGAGCATGATCCCGAAAAGTGGGAACCGGTTTTCGAAAAAGATCATGCTCCAGCAAAAAGCATGATCCCGAAAAGTGGGAACCGGTTTTCGAAAAAGATCTTGCTCCAGATTTAAGCGAGCCGGAAACGCGACGCGAGCGAAGGCGCGCCGCCGCCGGTCGCCACGATCCCGCGCTCCACGAGATCCTCGAGCTGCGCGAGCGTCATCAGGCCCGCGGCACCGGTGAGCCGGGGGTCGAGCCCGATATAGATCGCGCGCACGAGGGCGGGGATGTTCGCTTCTCCGCGCTCGAGCGAGCGCAGGATCGCGGTTTCGCGCGCGTTGCGGTGCGCAATGTAGCGGTCGACGAAAGCGGGTGCGTCTCTCACCGGCGGGCCGTGACCGGAGAAATAAAGCGTCTCGGATCGCTTCTTGAGCTTATAAAGCGAGGCCATGTAGTCGCCCATGGCGCCGTCGGGCGGCGCCACGATCGAAGTCGACCAGGCCATTACGTGATCGCCCGAGAACAGAATGTCGGTTCCTCGGAGCGCAAAGGCGAGATGGTTCATGGTGTGGCCGGGCGTCGTCACCGCTTCGAACGCGTAGCCGTTGCCTTCGATGATCTCGCCGTCCTTGAGCCGTACGTTCGGCATGAAATCGAGATCGGCGCTGGCGTCGAGTCGACTTTTTTCGTCGAGCTGCATCGGGCGCGCAGCGCGGTGCGGGCCTTCCGCGAACACCTTGGCTCCTGTTTTGGCAACGACCGCCGCCGTGGCCGGCGAGTGATCGCGATGCGTGTGGGTAACGAAAACATGCGCGACTTTCTCGCCCTTCACCGCGCCCAGCACGGCGTCGATATGCGCGCGATCGTCGGGACCGGGATCGAGGATAGCGACTTCGCCTTCGCCGACGATGTAGCTGCAGGTGCCGGTAAAAGTGAAAGGGCCGGGATTGGGCGCTAAAATCCTGCGCACGTTCGGCGCGACGCGATCCACCCGGCCCGGCGGCGCGTCGAAGTCGCGGTCGAAAGGGATGTCATCGGCCATGAATTGTCTCGCACTTCTGTCGCTTCGGATTGGTCGAGAATTATATCAGCGAGGGTGACCTATCTTCGAGCGCACGGCCAGTGCGACGAAACGCGGGAGCCGGCCCGTCTTGACGGCGCTTTCCGGGTGCGTTCTGCTTTGGGCGCGATCAAATTTTGGTTGTTTCTCGAAGGAGAGTCGAAATGCCCACCGGTATCGTGAAATGGTTCAACCCGCAGAAGGGTTTCGGTTTTATCCAGCCGTCCGACGGCGGCAAGGATGTATTCGTCCACATCAGCGCCGTCGAGCAGGCGGGGCTGTCGACGCTGGCCGAAGGCCAGAAGGTTTCCTTCGACCTCGTGACGACCGACCGCGGCAAGACCGCAGCGGGCAACCTCAAGGCGCAATGAATTACCCGGCGGTTCGCGCCGCTCTCGCGCCTTTTATTTGCTGGCGGTGCAATCATATCCAAATTCATACTGAAACTGCGAGACCTGCGATCCGGATACGATCTTGCACCCCCCACGGCCGCTCTGATTGAGGAATTGAACAGCGACTTTTTGATAATCCGGCTGCGCCGGCAGGAATATCGAAGGGCTGAGCACGATGCCGCCGACGAGGCTGAGGCCAAGCGCTCTTGCGGTCGTCGGCGAAATGTAGACTTTGTTCGTATCGGTATGGTCGGTGACCCACCAATCGGTGTCGATCTTGCCTGGATCAGCGACGCGCACCTTGATCTGCCCGTTTCCCGGATCGCTGGTGTCGTCATCGCCACCCGGAAGGAGCGCGCAACCACTCAAAAAGATCGCGAGCACAATTACGATGATCCGCACGATGTCGGCATCCAGCGCTCATAGGGATGGGCGGAGCGGGAAAATGATCCGCGTGGATAGTGGTCGGAGTGGCAGGATTTGAACCTGCGACCCCCTCGTCCCGAACGAGGTGCGCTACCAGGCTGCGCTACACTCCGGCCGCGCGTTCCCTTAGCAGGCGATCTTGACCGCTTCAAGCCAACACTCCATTCCAGGACATTGAATAGCGCAGCCAAGCACGGCAGATTGCGCCAAGTTGGGGCGTAGCCAAGTGGTAAGGCAGCGGATTTTGATTTCGTCGGGTAGAGTGCGAAACGCCTTATAAATAAGAGCCAATAGAAATTCAGTCTCGCTCTAGGCTCGCGCACTCAGTCCATACAGCCCGGCTTTGTATCGCGCATAGCCTTGTCGTGCGCGAAGTTTATGCTCATTTTTTGCACGAAGCTGACATGCCGACCCCTGCGACGTATGTCCGCTATTGGAGCAACAGCGAACATTAATCGGCGCTGACGTTGAATGGCTCGGTCGCGAATGACCCAAAGCGGACATCCGTAAACCAGCAATCGAATACCGAATGATCTCAATATTTGAGATTGGCGAAAACTCTCACGCTCGCGCCCGGCATCAGCACTTCGTCCTTTGAGTAGGAGACCGAATTGCGCATAGTGCTGTTCAAGAGATTGCTGCCGACGACCCCGAGCGTGAGTTCGGAGTCAACGCCGCCGATCGCCGCGAGCATCTGCCGATAGCTCAGTTCGGCCTTGAGATCGTTGTAGCCCGGCGTCGGCGTCTCGCCCACGATCGCGATGTCGTTCTGGGCGAAGGCGTGGATCAAATTGACGCGGGCGAGCCAGTTGTTGTCGCGATAGAACAGGCCCCCGCCAATACGCACCGGCGGGATGCGCGGAACGTTGGTGCCGTCGAGGAAGGTCGCGCGCACCACGTCGAACTGGTTTTCCACGCCCCACCAGCCCCGCCACAGCCGCGCCACGTCGATCTGCGACTGAAACTCGCCGCCGCGGAAGATCGCGTCGCGCTGCGAGTAAATCGCCTCGTTCAAACTGCCGACGCCCGGTCCGCAAACGCCGGTACCGCCGTCGCAGGTATCGCCGGTGAGCCGCCTGAAAATGAACCCCTTGAACTTGGTGTAATAAACCGTGGCTTCAAAGCGGAAGGGTCCGATGGCCCGCCGCAACCCGGCCTCAATCGACTCGGCGACTTCGATCTTGAGACTGGGATCGCCCTTGTCGAAGGTCGCGGTCGCGTCGTGGCCCCCACCGGAGAACAATTCCGCCGGTTTCGGCGCGCGCTCCACATATTGCGCGGTTAAGCTGCCGACGAGGTCCCAGGCAAAATTCTGGATCAGACCAAAGCTGGCACTTTTCGGCGCGAAGTTGACCGCGACCGGCGTGGATACAGCCATGCCGCCAACGAACGGGAAGGCACGCGCGAAGCCCGACAGATCGACATATTCGATACGGCCGGCGAGCTGCGCCTTAGTCGTCTCGCTGAATTTGAACTCGTTGAATATGTAGCCGGCAATCCGCGAGTTATGGTTCGGGTCCCACAGTCCGGGATTGTCGGGGCTGGGCGCCGTGAGCTCCTGATGTCCGCCCTGCACGCCGATCGCAGTCGTGAGACTTGCGAAGCGCAGGTTCATCGGCATGAATTGGAGCTCGACGCGAGCCTCCTGTTCCTTGTTGGTGAATATCTGCCTCACGCCGTCGCTGGCGGGATTGGTATCGTCCGCCAAGCCGAGCTCGTTGTGCTTGTAATCGGTGGCGCCGCCCCAGAAACGAATGGCGTCGATGAAGGAAAATGGCGAGCGCCATTCACCTTTGGTCAAGACCTTGGTCTGGTGCGCGTCGATGCGGGTGCCGTGATCCTCTCCGTCGATGCCGGGGATATGATAGAGCGCGTTGTTTTGCGAGACCGCGAAGCCGAGAAAAACGTCGCTGAAAATATACGAGCCGCCGACGGAAAATCCGTCGTTGTGAAGCGCTGAGTTCGGCTGCTTGCCGTCGAAGGCCGACGGCTGTGTCGCGTGCGGGGCGGCAACAGGATCGGGCGGAACGAGATAGGGATAGCGCGGAACATGGTAGCCGCCGGCGGTGCGATCGAAAGCATCGAGATGAATGGCGAAATTGCCGCCGCCGGCGTCTAACAGCACCGCTCCGTTGAGGCCTTTATCGACGCTGGTCGCAGCACCCCGAAACTCGGCACTGACCCCGTGTGGCGGAATCACTTCGGGAATGCGGTTGTTGACGGTTTCTACCACGCCGCCGATCGCCTGCGAGCCGAAGCGCAAGGTGGCGGGCCCCCGGATCACTTCCACCTGGTTCGCGATCAACGGATCAACCGGCACGAAATGATCCTCGCCGAGATCCGAGGCGCCATTGGCGCCGATGCCGTTCTCCTGGATGCGGACACGGTTGACGTCGAGGCCGCGAATGATCGGGCGGCTCGAGGCACCCGGCGCGAAGCTCGAGCCGGTGATTCCGGGTTTCGAAAACAGGAGATCGCCGAGCGTGCCGGCACCGTTGCGGCGGATCTCGTCGTTGGGGACGACCGTGACCGTCGCAAATTGATCGGTGACGATCGGCAGCGTTCCCGGCGCGGGCGCTTCATTCGAAGGCCCCGGTTCGGCCGGACGGGATGTTTCCTGCGCGGGAGCGCGGCGGATCGGGCTCGGCGCCGTGACGACGATCTCGGGGAGCACGGTCTGGCCGCGGGCCGCCTCATCCCATGCGATTGCCGATAGAGCCGCCGCTAGAAGCGGTAACGCGACTTTACGCCCCACCATTTCAATCGCCCCCCGATTGATATACTATATCCTTGAGATGATATAACATCACAATCTGATAAGGCGTCAAGACGAAATGGTTCGCAACAGGATCACGGCCGGACGCAGTCCGGCGAGAGCGGCGCACGCCGGCATCTTGCCCGGTCTCGGCCGCGTGAAGCTCACGCGGGCTCCGGCGCCGATAAAAACATTGCGCGCCGGCGCCTTGCCCGATCCGGCCAGCTTGAAATTCACGCGCGCTGAAGCATGGCCGCTATCGCAGCCTGAAAATCGTGTCGCGCTTTTCGGTAGCGTTGCGATCGCGCTGAGCGTCCACGCGATCGTTCTATGGTTGTTGTTGACTTCGACCGCGCCGGAGCTTCCGAATGGAAGCGGAGGACAGTATCTCGAAGCGATCGAAGTAACCCTCGTTCGCTCGCCGGTGATCGAATCGCGCGATAAAAATCCGACCGAAAAACCCGCGGGTAGCAACAACGAGACGGCGCCGAAAGACGGCGAGCGTTCCAAACCGGTCACGGCGACGCCACCTGAAGACGTTCCCAAACAAGCGGAGGAGCCGCTCTTAAAGCGCCAAGTGCGCCCGGCGCCATCGAACGACGGCGCCACGGCGCGCGCGATCGAGGAGAATGGGCGATCGTCAGGTCCGGCGTCGGCAGCACCGGGCGACATTCAGCAATATGCCGCGAAGGTGCGAGAGGCGCTAGCGCGCAACAAGCCGGGCGGCCATGGAAACCGCGGCACCGCCACGATCAAATTCAGCATTTCTACAGCAGGAAAAGCGGGTGGGATCGAACTCACGATTTCGAGCGGCATTGTGGCACTCGATAAATCCGCCGAGGATGCGGTAACGCGCACGTCGTTTCCCTTACCTCGGGCGGGAATGACCGAGGCAGAGCGAACCTTTGTTGTGCCGTTTCATTTCAAGTAACAACCATGAGAAAGTGCCAACATGGCTTTGCACGAAGATGTCCGCTTTTGGCACGAAGCGGACATGCCAGCGGCATTGGCGAATGTCTGCTTTGGGAGGAAGAGCGGACATACCGCATGTCGTATTTTATGAGTTCACGCCCTAGTTCAATCTCGCCCTAGTCTCGCGCAAGGGCCGCGCGGGGGTGAGAACCTTGAGGGTCCATATGCAGGGAAGGTGGAGCAGTGAAAAAATATTGTAGAAAAAGTATTAGATAAAACCGCTTATAGTCGTCTAGATTACTCTATTCACGTTGGGGCGTAGCCAAGTGGTAAGGCAGCGGGTTTTGATTTCGTCGGGTAGAGTGCGAAACGCCT
>PLBP01000004.1 GCA_003135415.1 Hyphomicrobiales bacterium | reverse complement strand
GAAGATCCGCACCAGCTTCCTCGCCAGCGACCGGACCTATGGCGCCAGACGCGTCTGGCACGACATATTGGCGGATGGGATGTCCTGTGGACTGCATCGGATCGAGCGATTGATGCGGCTACAGGCTCTTAGAGTGCGTCCGCGACGGCGTCGCCTGCCGCCCGATCTGGGTGGCTGCCGCCGTCGCTCCCAACGTGCTCGATCGCAGCTTTGACGCACCCGCTCCCAATCGCAAATGGATTGCTGACTTCACCTATGTTTGGACGGCGGAGGGCTGGCTCTATGTCGCTGCCGTCGTCGATCTGTTCTCTCGGCGTGTGGTCGGCTGGTTGATGAGCGCCGCGATGACCGCGCAGCTCGTTACCGATGCTCTGGTGATGGCGATCTGGCGACGGGGCAAGCCTGATGCACTGCTTCATCACTCCGATCGCGGCAGCCAATACAGCAGCGAGCAGTTCCAGCGGCTGATAACAGATCACGGCGTCATCTGCTCGATGAGCCGCTCGGGCAACGTCTGGGACAATGCGGCGATGGAGAGCTTCTTCTCGTCGCTCAAGACCGAAAGAACAGCGCGCAAGGTGTACCGGACGCGGGATGAGGCCAAGGCCGACATGTTCGACTATATCGAGCGCTTCTACAATCCGAAACGTCGGCACTCGACGATCGGCTATATGAGCCCTATGGAGTTCGAGAGGCAGGCTCGACTAGCTTAGGCGGGTGTCAACCGAACCGGGTGCAGGCCAGACCTAGTTTTTTGCGGACGCGATCACGCAGCCTTCTTTCTGAGTCAGCGAGCGCATGATTATCGTCCCGGCCTAAGCTTTCTAGTTGTGTAAGTTCTATTTGATATTCAACGTCTGACACTCGTGCATGTGCCAGCGCGGCAACAAATTCTTCAGATCGTTCGTCTTTTGGAATGGTGTCAGGCTCTTTTAATCCGACGATACGTTGTATTTCACCTTCAATCGCTATTGTCCGATAAAGTCTTTCTAGGTCCGTATCCACAATTTGTAGAAATAATTTTGAACGCGGAGAATGTTTAAAACTCAACATAGGATTTCGCAGTGTCAAATCTAAAAGACGGTTGCGGAGGCCGTCATAGACACCAAGTAACCGAGTTTTTTCCGTGTTGGTCAGCATTAACCCACTCTCCGCCAAGAACAAGAACGATAACTCGGCGGCTTAGCCAATTTCGACCCCAGCGAACTTGTAAATATGCTAAAGTTGACTGAGGGTTGTAAAGCCGGGCGCTACTTTGACCACATTAGGCTGGGTAAAGGCTCACAATCGTACGACAACATCTGTCTTTCGAAGCCAAACCTCAGGTGTCGTACGGAACTTGCTCGTAGCGGGTCGCGGATGTTCGCACCCCTATAGGCGGGTGATGCAAAGGCTGGACAAAACAGCGCAGCTTTGCAGCACGAATTGACCTTGTTTGCGGGCAAGGATGCTATAGCCTCCATAGCTCCTCCGCTTTTCGCGTCGTTGGCCGTGCATCGATTCCGACATGCGCGGCTCAACCGGACAATGTCTTTGGTCATCAACGATCCTCACGCAGCCTTGGTGGCCGAGGCCGCCGCCTGGACGAAAGTACTCAACCGCTATCGCGAGCCGAGCGACGCGCGGAGCGTCGTTGAACTTGCGATCACGGCATTGCCGCTCGCGGGTCTGTGGGTCGCGATCTGGGCGGGCGTCCATTTCGGCCATTACTGGCTCTCGGTTTTGCTGACCGTGCCGGCCGCCGGCTTTTTTCTCCGCATGTTCATCATTCAGCACGATTGCGGCCACGGCTCGTTTTTTCGCCATCGCCGCGCCAACGATTGGCTCGGGCGTGTCATCGGCGTCCTCACATTGACGCCCTACGACTATTGGCGGCGCAGTCACGCGCTGCATCATGCCTCTTCCGGCCATCTCGAGCGCCGCGGCATCGGCGACATCGATACGCTCACCGTCGCCGAATACCGGGCGCTCTCGGCCCGGGGGCGGCTCCGCTATCGCATTTATCGCAATCCGATCGTGATGTTCGGCATCGGCCCGGCTTACCTGTTCCTCTTCGAGCAGCGGCTGCCCGTCGACCTGATGCGCGGCGGCTGGGTCCCGTGGACGAGCGCCATGGTCACCAACGCCGCCATTGCCGCGATGGTCGGCTCGCTGATGTGGCTCGTAGGCCCCGGAACATTCCTCTTGGTGCATCTTCCGATCGCGCTGATCGCGGGCTCGGCCGGGGTGTGGCTGTTCTACGTGCAGCACCAGTTCGAGGACACGCTGTGGGATCGCGGGCCTGCGTGGAACATGCAGGAAGCAGCCCTCCACGGCAGCTCGCACTACGACCTGCCGGCGGTGCTGCGCTGGTTCACGGCGAATATCGGCATGCACCACATCCATCACCTCTGCAGCCGGATTCCTTATTACCGGCTGCCGCGGGTGCTCCGCGATCACCCCGAGTTGCGCGGCATCGGCCGCCTCACGCTGTGGCAAAGCTTCCGTTGCGTGCGCTTCGTGCTGTGGGACGAGACCGGGCGGCGGCTCGTGTCCTTTCACGACGCCAAGAGTTGCGCCTGAGATTGGCGATCTTTCAAGCTTCCGCTTTCCAATTCCCTCTTCCCTTATTCCCTCTCCCCTCTGGGGAGAGGGTTGGGGTGAGGGGGATCGAAAGAATTTTTTGAACTCTGTACCCCCTCACCCGGCGAACTTCGTTCGCCGACCTCTCCCCCGAGGGGAGAGGTAAGAGAATTAGGTTCGGCTTGCCGCAGATTTCTCAATGCGTTTCGCCTTCCGCTTTTCTGAGATTGTCCTCCGCCTCGCTCAAATAATTCCGCGTCAGCGGCACCGCCGTCTGACGGCGCGCCAGCTGAATTTGGAAGACGGCGATATTCTCCCAAAGAAACGCCGTCTCCGCCATCGAGAGATAAAATTCCCACATCCGGCAAAAGCGCTCGTCATAGAGCGCTGCCGCTTCGGCACGGCGGCGCATGAAACGCTGCCGCCACTCGCGGAGCGTCGATGCATAGTGCAGGCGCAGCACCTCGATATCGGTCACGATCAACCCGGCGCGCTCGATCGAAGGCAGAATGTCAGAGAGCGACGGAAGGTGGCCGCCGGGGAATATATATTTCACGACCCATGGGTTTGTGTAACTGGGACGCCCCATATTGCCGGTGGTGTGCAGGAGCATCACGCCGTCTTCCGCGAGACGTGCTCGGCAGGCGCGGAAGAACGTGTCGTAGAAGCCGAGGCCGACATGCTCGAACATGCCGACCGAGACAATGCGATCGAATTGGCCTTGGACATCGCGATAATCCTGAAGTTCGAACGAAATCCGGTTCTGCAATTTGCGTTCGATGGCGCGGGTGCGCGCTAAAGCAATCTGCTTTTCCGAGAGGCTGATCCCGGTTACGTGGCCTGCGCCCGCGGTCTCGGCGAGATAAAAGGCGAGGCCGCCCCAGCCGCAGCCAATGTCCAGAACATGCTGCCCGGGCGCGACGAGCAGTTTTGCGGCGATATGCCGCTTTTTGGCGAGCTGCGCTTGTTCGAGTGTCGCGTCTGCATTTTCGAAATAGGCGCAGGAGTACTGCCAGTCCTCGTCGAGAAACAGCCCATAGATTTTTTCGTCGATGTCGTAGTGATGCTCGACATTGCGGCGCGCGGCGGAAGCGGAGTTTCGTTGCTCGAGTTTTCGTTTCGCGAAGCGGAGGCGATCGAGGAATCGACTCAAGACCGACGGCTTGGCATAGAGGCCCTCGCGGAGGAAAATGTTCAGGGCGTCGAAGATCGTGCCCTCTTCGGCCACCAGGCGTCCGTCGGTGAATAATTCGCCGAAGTACAATTCCGGATCGAGCAGGAATGCGAATTGCGCCCGCCGGTCGACAAAGCGAAGAACAACGTGTGTGCCGCTACCGTCGCCGAATTCGAGACGCTGGCCGCTTGCCGTAATCACCGTGAGGGCGCCGGTTTTGATGAAACTACCGAGGCCCTTCGCCAATAAGACATTCATCGAAGTAGCCTTGCTAAATTGAATCTAGGTTTATGTCATGGCCGGGCTTGTCCCGGCCATCCACGTCTTGCAATAAAGAAAGGCGTGGATGCCCGGCACAAAAGGCCGGGCATGACGAATTAAGTAAGTGGAAACGAGCTTTTTGCTCCGGGTATCCTCATGTCTCTCGAGTTGCTCGCGGCCTTCCTCCTCTTCGCCGCCGTGATGCTGTTCACGCCGGGGCCGAACAACATCATGCTGATGACCTCGGGGCTGAATTTCGGCTTCAGCCGCACGCTGCCGCATATGCTGGGCGTCTCACTCGGCTTCGGACTGATGGTCTTTCTCGTCGGCATCGGCTTGGGCACGATCTTCAAGATTTACCCCGCGCTCTACACCGTGTTGAAGTATGCCGGCGCCGCGTATCTTCTCTATCTCGCCTGGGCGATCGGGACTTCGGGCGAGATCGAGGAGGGCAAGAGGAAGAGCCGCCCGCTCACCTTCCTCGAGGGTGCTGCGTTCCAGTGGATCAACGCCAAGGGCTGGATCATCGCGCTCGGCGCCATCACCACTTATGCCGCGCTCACGAGCTTTCCGCAGAACGTCATTCTGTTGTCGGCCCTCTTCGCCGTCATGGGAACCGCTTCGAGTGCGGCCTGGGCCGCTTTCGGCTCGGGCCTGCGGCGCTTTCTCAAGGACGGGCGGCATGTACGGGCGTTCAATATCGTCATGGCGCTGCTCCTTGTTGCGTCGCTCTATCCGGTATTCGCGGATGCGTGGCATTAAGGCGATGAGTTGCTTTCTTCACCTCTCCCCGCGTGCACCCGAACTCGAGTTTACCCGAGTTCGGGTCTCTACTAGTGGCCGAAGTCGGATACATCCGACTTCGGATGAGAGGGTGCCGAGCGAGCTTGCGAGTGAGGCGGGTGAGGGGGCGCCTGTGGATGCCTCTCACCCGACTTCCTCGCACGCAGCGTGTTCGGAAGTCGACCTCTTCCCGCAGAGCGGGGAGAGGTGGGAATTCCGACCATGACGACTGCGAGGGAGATGTGCTAAAGGCCTGCCGTCTTTAATCACTCAGAAACAACGAAATTCAGGGAGCGTAGGATGCGCGTTTATTACGACCGGGATGCCGATCTCAATCTCATCAAGGGCAAGAAGGTCGCGATCGTGGGCTACGGCAGCCAGGGCCACGCGCACGCGCTGAATCTGCGCGACTCCGGCGTCAAGGACGTCGCGGTGGCGCTCCGCAAAGGCTCGGCTTCGGCGAAGAAGGCCGAGGGCGAGAAATTCAAAGTGATGGAAGTGGCGGACGCCGCCAAATGGGCCGACGTGATGATGATGCTGACGCCCGATGAATTGCAGGGCGACATCTATCGCGATCATTTGCACGCCAATATGAAGCAGGGTGCGGCACTCATGTTCGCGCACGGCCTCAACATCCATTTCAATCTGATTGAGCCGCGCGCCGATCTCGACGTGTTGATGATCGCGCCCAAGGGCCCCGGCCACACCGTGCGCTCGGAATATCTCCGCGGCGGCGGCGTGCCGTGCCTCTTGGCGATCGAGAAGGACGCCTCGGGCAATGCCCACGATCTCGGGCTTTCCTATGGTTCCGCGATCGGCGGCGGCCGCGCCGGCATCATCGAGACGAGCTTCCGCGAGGAGTGCGAAACTGATCTCTTCGGCGAGCAGGTGGTGCTCTGCGGCGGCCTCGTCGAGTTGATCAAGGCCGGCTACGAGACGCTGGTCGAAGCCGGCTACGCGCCGGAAATGGCCTATTTCGANNGTCGACCTCATCTATGAGGGCGGTATCGCTAACATGAATTATTCGATCTCGAACACGGCCGAATACGGCGAATATGTCACGGGCCCCCGCGTGATTACCGCCGAGACGCGCGCCGAGATGAAAAAAATCCTCGCCGACATTCAATCCGGCCGCTTCACCCGCAACTGGATGCTCGAGAACAAGGTCAACCAGACCTCGTTCAAGGCGACGCGAGCCAAGCTCGCGCAACATCCGATCGAGCATGTCGGCGAGAAGCTTCGCGCCATGATGCCGTGGATCAAGGCGAAAGCGCTCGTCGACAAGGCGAAGAATTGAGACGGCGCGCGCGCACGATCGTGGCGGCTGTATTTTGCGCGGCGGCTTCGGCCGCGCACGCTGAAACGGGCTGCGATTGGTACGGCGAGGAATATCAAACCTGCCGCGACGGCAACACGCACGACATCGTCATGTGCGTCGGCAAGCTTTATAAGAAGTGGGATGGACGTCTCAATGCGGCCTATAAAAAGCTCTTGGGCATGGAGAATGAGGCCGTTCGCCTCAAGACGCTGAAGCTCTCGCAAGAAGCCTGGCTCAAATATCGCGACGCCAATTGCGAATGGTACGAGGCAGGCGAGGGAACGATCCACCGCCTATGGGGCAGCGAGTGCATGCGGAGCATGACCGCTTGCCGCGCGCTCGAGTTGGAAGGCGCGGGCGAAACAAATTGAACAACCCATTGAATGAGGTGAGGCCATGAGATCCGTCGTTGTCACCGGCGCTTCCACCGGCATCGGCTACGCCAGCGCGAAGCTTTTGATCGCCACCGGCTTTCGCGTCTTCGGCAGCGTCCGCAACAAGGCCGACGCCGAGCGGGTGTCGAAAGAACTCGGCCCGAATTTTACGCCGCTTCTGTTCGACATCACCGACGAGCAGGCGGTGAAGAATGCCGCCTCGCAAGTGCGCGCGGCGCAGGGCGGTGAGACGCTCGCGGGCCTCGTGAACAATGCCGGCGTCTCGGTGCCGGGGCCGTTGTTGGAAGTTTCGATCGCCGATTTCCGCCGCCAATTGGAGATCAACGTCGTCGGCCAAGTGATCGTGCTGCAAGCCTTCGCCCCGATGTTAGGGGCCGATCCTTCGCTGAAGGGACCGCCGGGACGGATCGTGATGATCTCTTCAGTCGCGGGCAAACGCTCGCTGCCATTCGCGGGGCCATATTCGGCTTCCAAGCACGCGATCGAGGGACTTTCCGAGAGTCTCAGGCGCGAGTTAATGCTGTTCGGCATCGACGTAATCGTGATTGGCCCCGGCCCGATCAAGACGGAGATTTGGGCGAAAGGCGAGAAGGCCGATCTCGCCCGCTTCGGCAACACGCCTTACTTCGAGCCGTTGAAAAAGATGCGCGGCATGATGCAAGCGGCCGGAGCCTCCGGGCTGCCGGCGGAAGATGTCGCGCAACTCGTGCTGCACGCACTGACGGGGAGGAAGCCCTGGACGCGCTACACCATCACGCCGGGCCATGCGTCGCGCATGCTGATGGGGCTGTTGCCCAAGCGCATGCAGGACCGAATGATCGCGAAGCGATTGGGGTTGCAGCCGAAGGCGAACTGACCGCGCCGTCAATCACAAAAAGCCCCGCATTTGCGCGGGGCTTGTTGCATTAAGAAGTTTCTTTTTTAAGCGGCGCGATTCACTCGCGAATGATGTCGAGCACTTTCCTATTCGTTGGGTTGACGATCAGGATGCTTTTTTCAACGGTCGCGTAGGAGTTACGAGGCGACGCTCCATACCAGAAAACTGCGCGACGTTCGAGGCACAGCCGCCGCAGAACATCCGTAACCAGAGGTCCGAGGTAGCTCTCGCAATCTCCTTGAGACCTCAGACTGAACCCGGGCGTACCCGCATCCGCCGGGGGTTCACTCACGTTACTGATCCGATATTCTGGACTGATCCGATATCCTGGAGTTTGAATGACGATCGCAAAATCAGAATCCCAATTCGGAAATAGAGAGAAACGCCGAAAAGAGCCGCGACGACACGCATTGAAGGCCGGCCAGATCCAGATCGACAAGCATTCGACCATCGATTGCACGGTCCGCAATCTCACGGACGGTGGCGCGGGTTTAGAGGTCGCCAGCCCAATCGGAATACCAAATACTTTCGTGCTGTCTATTCCACTCGATAAATTTACTCACCGATGCCATGTCAGTTGGAGGAACGCTCGGAAAATTGGTGTCAGCTTTTCCTGAGAACGTTAAGCCGATGCTCCGTTAGGCAGGTAAGACACCAGCGGCCGGATATCGTCCGACCCTGATCGGGTCATTTGCTAGTTTTTCCGATCTCGCTCCACATCCAGCGTGCGATCGCCTCGGGCGACGACTCGCCGCCTTTGCCGTTGGCGCGTAAGTTCGCCGCTTGCATCAGCTTGATGTCGATCGCGCCGATGAGCGGCTTCAGCGCTTCATTGAGCTTCGCATCGCTCGCGCGGCCCGGCGCAAGCAGCAGGATCGCATCGAAGGGCGGGATTGCTTGTTTCGGGTCGTCGAGCACGACGAGGTCATAGAGCGCGAGCCGCCCTTCGCTGGTGTAGGCGGCGATCACGTCGACTTCGCCGGCGGCCGCGGCCGGATACATGAATTCGGGCTGCACCAAGCGCTGCTGGCGGAAGGCAAGGCCGTAGGCGCCAACGAGCGCAGCCCATTCGGGACGCGCGAAGAATTCGTAATCGCCGGCGATGACGAGATTCGGGCTCACGCGCGCGAGATCCGCGATCGAGCGGATGCCGAGCGCGTCCGCTTTCTTGCGGCTCATCGCGAGCGCATAGGCGTTCTCGAAGCCGAGCGTACCCAGCATCTCGATGTGCCGCTCGGCGAGCCATGCTTTCAACTCGGTGAGCACCTGCACGCGAGGTTTCACTTCGCTCTGTTTCATCTGCGTCGTCCACAGTGTGCCGGAATAATCGACGTACACGTCGATGTCGCCGGCTTTGAGCGCATCGAAAATGATGATCGAGCCTAAGCCGTCGCGGCGGCGGCTCGCGAGCCCCGTCGCTTGCAGGCGCTCTTCGATCAGCGCTTCGAGAATGTATTGCTCGGTGAAGGTCTTCGCCCCAATGATGTAGGTCGCCTGCGGGCGGACGTAGCTCGGCCAAAGTGCTGCGGCGACGATGAGGGCGAGACCGGCGACACCAGTCCATATGAGCGCGCGCTTTCGCGCGCTGACGCCGCGCTCGACCAGTGCAAGCAACTGATCGACTAATAACGCGAGTACGGCGGCGGCGACGCAGCCGAACAGCACGAAGACCCAGTTCTGCGTCTGCAAGCCGGTAAAAATGTAGTTGCCCAGACTCGTCTGACCGACGGGCGTGGCGAGCGTCGCGGTGCCGATCACCCACACGGCGGAGGTGCGGATGCCGGCCATGATGACGGGGAGGGCGAGCGGCAGCTCCACCATGGTGAGCGATTGCCGCCGCGTCATGCCGACGCCGAGTGCGGCCTCGTTCACCGCGGGATCGATGCCGAGAATGCCGGTGACGGTGTTCCGCACCACCGGCAGCATCGAATAGAGCGCGAGCGCCAGCACCGCGGGCAGGAATCCGAGCGCGGAAAAGCTCGCGCCGAACGCTTTTCCCGTCAGCGCCGAAAGCCCCAAGAGCAGCGGATAAAAAAGCGCGAGCAGCGCAAGCCCCGGGATCGTCTGCACGGTGCTGGTGAAGGTGAGAAGGGCATTGCGCAGGAATGGCCGACGGATCGACAGGATCGCGAGCGGCAGACTTACGGCGAGCCCGAGCGCGAGTGCGCTCACGCTCACCAGCACGTGGTTGCCGAGATAATCGGGCAGCCGCGCGAGCGCGTCGTCAATGCGGGGATCGAGGCCGGTCACGGCACCCCGCCCTTCAACAGTGCGTTGAGGCGCGCCGCCTGCCGGCGTGGCGTCTCGATCAATTCGCGCACATAGGCGTTTTTCGGCGAAGTCATTAACTGTTGCGGGGTGCCTTCCTCGATCACGCGGCCTTCGTGAACGACCATGACGCGATCGGCGAGCAGCACCGCTTCGGTCAAATCATGCGTGATCATCACGGTGGTGAGTCCGAGACTCACGTGCAGCGCGCGATAATCGCGGCCGATGGCGTCGCGGTTCAGCGCGTCGAGCGCGCCGAAGGGCTCGTCCATCAACACGATTTTCGGCTCGGCCGCGAGCGCGCGGGCGACGCCGACGCGCTGACGCTCGCCGCCGGAAAGCTCGGCCGGAAAGCGGTCGCGATAATGCGCAGGATCGAGCCGCACGAGCTGCAAGAGTTCGTCGGCGCGCGCTGCCCGCTTCTCCTTGGGCCAGCCGATCAGGCGCGGCGTGATCGCGATGTTCTCGGCGACCGTCATGTGCGGGAAGAGGCCGATGCCTTGAAAGACGTAGCCGATCCGGCGCCGGAGCGCGGGCGGATCGGCGAGCCGCACGTCCTGATGCTCGACGAGAACCTCTCCGCTCGTCGGCTCGGCGAGCTGGTTGATCAAGCGCAAAAGCGTCGTCTTGCCCGAGCCCGACGGGCCAACGATGGCGAGAAATTCGCCTTCGCCGACTTGAAGCGTCACGCGCTCAAGCGCGTGCGCGTTGCCGTAGGTCTTCGATACGTCGTTCAGTTCGATGATCGGCGCGCGCGTCATGGTGCTATGACTACCACGCGGCGCTGCCCTATTCCCCTCTCCCCTTGTGGAAGAGGGTGACGCCGAGCGTCAGCGAGGCGTGGGGTGAGGGGTCGCGAGCGAAGCGAGCAAAAAAGAAAGTCCCCTTCACCCGGTTCTCGCTTGCTTACGCAAGCTCGAACCACCCTCTCCCACAAGGGGAGAGGGGAAGTGTCGCGCGGCCTTCACCAAAGATATTGCAGCACCGTGAAGCCGGGTCCGAGTAACGCGCCGGCCCAGACAAAGGCGGATACCCAGTTCGCGATCTGAAAGGGAACGAAGGGCATTTCGAACATGCCGGCGACGAGCGGGATCACGGCGCGTACCGGCCCGAAAAAGCGGCCGAGAAAGATCGACCAGGTGCCGTAACGCTTGAAGAATGCCTCGCCGCGCTCGATCATCTGCGGATAGCGCGAAAGCGGCCAGATGTGGTGCACGGAATTCTCGAGCTTCAATCCGATCCAGTAGGAAATCCAGTCGCCGAGTGCCGCGCCGATCGAGGCGCCGATCCAGACTGGAATAAACGGGATGTTGCTGGCGCCGATCAGGGCGCCGACGCCGATCAGCGCTACCGTCGCGGGAATGAGCAGCGAGATGATGGCGAAGGATTCGCCGAAGGCGAGCAAGCCCGCGATCACCGGCGCCCACGCCTGATGCTCCTTCACGAAATCGAGGGTCTGCTGAACAAGCTCGTGCAAGCTCATGAAGGGCACCGGCGGAATGGATGGAGGATCAAGATCGCAGGCCGCCCTTTTGGAGGTTCCGGACGGCGGGCGCAACGGCAAAATCGCGCTGATTTTCTTTCGCTTTGCCGGTGGCGCTGCTGCCGCTAGTGTCCCGATTCCGAAGTTCGTAAGCCCTCTCGGCACGCGCTGATACGAACTTCGAGTTCGGGACACTAGGCTTCACTCAATGAATGAGAAAAGCCGAAAACGACGGCATGGTTGATGGAAGCGTCTCGGCCCACGGGTAGCGAGAAGGTCGTATCGAAGACCGCACCCGCCATGCGGCTCGATGGCGTCGGCGTCGCCTACCGCTTCGAAAAAGGAAGCTATCCCGCGGTCGAGCGCGCCGATTTGACCGTCGCGGATGGCGAGTTTCTTTCGATCGTCGGCCCCACCGGCTGTGGAAAATCGACGCTCCTCAACCTCGCGGCCGGATTGATCGCGCCGAGCGAAGGGCGGATCGAAGTCCTCGGCCAGCCGCTTCAGGGTCTGAACCCCTCCGCCGGCTATCTGTTTCAGGCCGACGCGTTGTTTCCGTGGAAGACCGCGCTTGAAAACGTCGCGATCGGGCTCGAAGTCGCAGGTATTTCCCCGGCCGAAGCGCACGCGCGGGCGCGCGCTTGGCTCGCCCGCGTCGGCCTTTCCGCTTTCGCCGGCCGCTATCCGCACATGCTCTCGGGCGGACAGAAGAAGCGCGTCGCGCTGGCGCAGGTGCTGATCCGCGATCCGAAGATACTGTTGATGGATGAGCCGTTCGGGCCGCTCGACGCGCAGACGCGCCAGATCATGGGCAATCTTTTGCTTGATCTCTGGAACGCCGATCGCAAAGCCGTCTTGTTCGTCACCCACGATCTCGAGGAAGCGATCGCGCTTTCCGACCGGGTGGTGGTGATGTCGGCGGGCCCGAACGCGTGCATCATTGGCGATTGGAGAATTTCACTGCCGCGCCCGCGCGATACCGCCGATGTGAGGCTCGAGCCCGCCTTCCACGAAATTCACCGTGAAATCTGGGCAAAGCTGAAGGAGGAAGTCAGCAAGACCTACACACAGGCGGAAGAGGAAACGGCATGAGACGCGCCCAACTCCTCGCCTTGCAGTTCCTCGTCGCGGCGGTGGCCCTTACGATTTGGCACGTCCTTACCACGCATCAATTCTTCGGCCGCTACCTGCTCGAACCCTTCTTTTTCTCGACGCCCGCCGATGTCGCGGCGCGCGTGGTGCGATGGTTCCGCGAGGGCACGATTTGGCGGCATCTCGTGGTCACGCTCTCGGAAGTGCTCCTCGCCTTCACCATCGGCTCGCTCGCGGGCGTGCTCGTCGGCTTCTGGTTCGCGCGGAAGCCCTTCGTTGCCGCCGTGTTCGATCCTTACGTGAAGATGATCAATTCGCTGCCGCGCATCGTACTGGCACCAATCTTCACGGTGTGGCTCGGCTTCGGCATCTGGTCGAAGGTGGCACTCGGGGTCACGCTTGTCTTCTTCATCGTTTTCTTCAACGTCTATCAGGGCGTGAAGGAAGTGAGCCCGGCGGTGCTTGCCAACGCCCGCATGCTCGGCATGAACGAGCGCCAGTTGCTGCGCCACGTCTATTGGCCGTCGGCGCTGTCGTGGATGTTCTCCTCGCTGCACACTTCGGTGGGCTTCGCGGTGGTTGGTGCCGTGGTCGGCGAGTATCTCGGGGCCGCGGCCGGGCTCGGCTATCTCATCCAGCAGGCGGAAGGGATTTTCGACGTCGCCGGCGTGTTCGCCGGCATATTCGTGCTCGGCGTGTTCGTGATCGTGATCGATGCGGTCGTGACACTCGTCGAGCGGCGGCTTTTGGCCTGGCGGCCGGTTGCGGCGGAAGCGCGCGACTGAGCGAGCTTTCCGGCGCTTCCCCACTGGTTTATCGTGCAGGCAACAACGGAAAATGTCCCGGGAGGAAATCATGACACGCTCGCTCACTCGGCGGCTTTTTGCTTCTTTAGCCGCCCTCGTTCTGCTCAGTGGGATTGCGGCGGCAGAGGGCGCGAAAACCAAGATCACGATCGCGGTCGGCGGCGCCGGTTGCCTATGCTATTTGCCAACGGTTCTCGCGCGCGAACTCGGCGAATACGACAAGGCCGGCCTCGAGATCGAACTCATCGACTTCAAGGGCGGCTCGCAGGCTTTGACCGCGGTGATCAGCGGCAGCGCCGACGTGGTATCCGGATACTACGATCACTGCGTCAATCTCGCCGCCAAGAACCAAGCGCTGACGGCTTTTGTCGTTTACGACCGCTATCCCGGCATGGTGCTCGGCGTGTCGCCCAAGCACAGCGGCGAAATCAATTCGTTGAAGGACCTCGCCGGCAAGAAAGTGGGCGTGAGCGCGCCCGGCTCATCGACCGATTTCTTCCTGAAATATCAGCTCGCCAAGGCCGGGGTCGACCCGAATACGGTATCGGTCATCGGGGTGGGCCTCGGAGCCACCTCGGTTGCGGCGATGGAGCAGGGGACGGTCGATGCGGCGGTGATGCTCGATCCGACGCCGACGTTGCTCGCGGGGAAGGCCGAATTGAAAATCCTCAGCGATACGCGCACGGCGAAGGATACGCTCGCCGTCTTCGGCGGCGAGTATCCGGGCGGCGCGCTCTATACGCGGAGCGACTGGATCGCTAACCACGAAAAGGAGACGCAGGCGCTCGCGAGCGCCTTGGTCGCGACGCTGAAGTGGATTCATTCGCATTCGCCGGAGGAAATCATGGCGAAAATGCCGGCCGATCTCGTCGGCCCCGACAAGGCGCTCTATCTCGCAGCGCTCAAGAACACGATCCCGATGTATTCGACGACCGGCGCAATGGACCCCAAGGGCGCGGAGGCTGTGCTTGCCGTCTTCAGCCAATCCTCGCCCGACGTCGCCAACGCCAAGATCGACCTTTCGAAGACCTACACCAACAAATTCGTCGAGCAGGCGAGCGCGAAATCGGCGAACTGACCGCTTCTTCGCCGCGATGACGAGGTGTGGAGCGCGCGGATCGCGATGCCGCTCGCGCGACGCCATCTGATTCGGCCTAAATCGCCGCGCCGGAGGCCGACGCTGCGGGCGGCGGAAAATTCAGTCGTGGATGATCGGGGAAAAGCGGCCACAACCACGCCGCGACAATATTGACCGGCAGTGCTGCAAGGCCTGTATTTCAGCCGTTTTTCTCGCGCCGTTCCGAATTCGATTCGGTTTTCATGTCGCTATGCAGCACGAAGCGCGCGCGGCGCAGCTTGAAATAGCGCCGGGACTAAGACATTCGTCGAATCGTAGTTGCGTCAAAAGAAGCCGTTGCAATGGGAGAACCGCACTATGGACGCAGTGAAGGGTTTGAAACATCTGATCGCCGCGCTGACCGAAGTCGGCTTGATGCTCTTGGCATTGGCCATCGTCGCGGCGCTGCTCGTTGGCAATAACGTTCCGTTCTTCGGATCCGTTGTTACCAACATCACCGGCATGGTGAAGGAGCTTGGCGCGAACGGTCTCGTCGGACTGATCGCGCTCGGACTGATCCTCTGGTTATTCTCGAAGCGCTCGGTCTCGTGATTTCGAGCCGCGCGTGCTAATCACGAGCAAATTAACTTTGCTCGCCGATCGGCGCGCTGAAACAAAATCGGGTGGGAGGCTCGTTCTCCCACCCGTTCATATCGGGGGATCGCCATGATCAAATATCTAGACAAGGCCAGGCGCTATTTATGGACGTTCATCGAGGTCGCGTTTCTCATCGTCCTCTTGAGTGTTCTCATCCATCTCGTGCTCGGACCAAGCTCGGGGGACTTCGTCAAAGGCGTCTATGACAATCTCGTCGCGTTCGGAAATGCAGTGCCGGGTGCCACGCTGCTCGGTGTCGGAGCCCTGATGCTCCTGGTGTGGTACATCCAGCTGCGCATGAGCGTAGAAAAGGAATAACGCGACCGCTCCATCGACCTTCGAAACAGGGCGTCCGCAGGGGCGCCCTTTTGCTTGCCGCTTGCCGTTTTTCCCCTGACGCGCGCCGGTATTTAGATAAGATCGTGCGTGCGGCGTGAATTCGCGGCGTTATAAGCGATGCAGGGCCGTCCCGATGAATATCCTCTCGATCCAGTCGCACGTCGCCTATGGCCATGTCGGCAATGCAGCGGCGACGTTTCCGCTGCAGCGGCAGGGCGTCGAAGTCTGGCCGATCCACACCGTGCAGTTCTCCAACCACACCGGCTACGGCGCCTGGCGCGGCGAGGTGTTCGGCGCATCCCTCATCCGCGAGCTTTTGCAGGGCATCGAAGAGCGGGGCGTGCTTCCGTCCTGCGACGGGGTGTTGTCGGGCTATATCGGCTCGGCCGAGATTGGTGCAGCGATCCTCGACGCGGTCGACCGCGTGAAGGCGTTGAACCGCCGCGCCCGCTACTGCTGCGATCCGGTGATCGGCGACGTCGGCCGCGGCGTGTTCGTGCGGCCCGGCGTTCCCGAATTCATGCGCGAGCGCGCGGTGCCGGCCGCCGACATCGTCACGCCCAACCAGTTCGAGCTCGATTATCTCTCCGGCCGCAACAGCATGACGATCGGCGAGGCGGTGCACGCCTGCGGCGCGCTGCAGGCCATGGGGCCGAAGACGGTATTGGTGACGAGCCTCCACGTCGAAGACACGCCGAAGGATGCGCTCGATTTGCTTGGCTGCGGCCCCGACGGCCGCTTTCGCCTGCGCACGCCGCTCCTCGACATCAGCGTCAACGGCGCCGGCGACGCGATCGCGGCGCTTTTCTTTGTTCATGTCCTGAAAAGCGGCTCCACCGCGGATGCGCTCTCAAAGGCGGCTTCGTCAATTTTTGGTGTCCTCAAACGCACGCAGGAAGCGGGCGCGCGCGAGCTTCTCTTGGTGGCGGCGCAGGAGGAATTGATGCGGCCCTCGCGCGTCTTTCGGGCGGAAGCGCTCGCGTGAAGGCCGCGGATATTCGCGTCGTTGCGGTTGAACGGCTTGATCTCCGTTTCGAGCAGCAGCCGTGGCCCTGGGCCGAGGCAAACCGGGCCTTCATCGGGCGGAATTTCGAAGAGCAGCGCGAAAAGCGCCCGGCGCTATGGAACGGCCGTGTGCTGCTTCTGCATCGCTTCGCGATCGAGGCGGGCGTTTTCCGCGGCGCTTATCTCGAGACCGATTTCGCGAGCTTCCTCGTCTGGCGCGACGCCGGATTTCCCGACCCTTGGGTGCGGAATTGTTTTGCCGCCGGCGCCTTGCGCGCGGCCGACGGCGCCTTTCTGCTCGGCCGCATGGCGCGGCACACAGCCAATGCCGGCAAAGTCTATTTCCCCGCCGGCACGCCCGATCCCGGCGATGTGCGCGCGGACGGCACGGTCGATTTGATGGGAAGTGTGCTGCACGAATTGCAGGAGGAAACGGGGTTGCTCGCCAACGAAGTCTCTCCCGGCCCGCACTGGCACGCGGTGCTTTCCGGCGTGCGCATTGGGCTGATGCGGCCGCTTCGCGTAAACGAGAATTCCGCGAAACTCGCCGCCCGCATCCGGGCTTTCATCGCGCACGAAAAAGAGTCAGAACTCGAAGATATAATAGTCGTGCGCGGACCCGCCGATCTCGTGGCGGAAATGCCGGATTTCGTGCGC
>PLBP01000026.1 GCA_003135415.1 Hyphomicrobiales bacterium | reverse complement strand
TTGCCGTGGTCGATATGCGCGATGATGGCGAAGTTGCGAATGTTGGAAATGGGACCCGCGGTCATGGCGCGCGGGATAGCATCTGCATCCGAGAGCTACAAGGAAGCGAATTGAAGTGAATTCTTCGTCGTCACGGCCGGCCTCGCAGCCAACTTTAGGCAGGCTGCGCAAGCTTGCCTGCCGGCCATCCACGTCTTCGAACATTTTTCGCGTGCAAAGACGTGGATGCCCGGCACAAGGCCGGGCATGACACATTCAGCGAGGAGCTTTGTAAGCGATCAATACCGATAATGATCCGGCTTGTATGGCCCGCTTTTCGCGATGCCGATATAGGCCGACTGCTTGTCGGAGAGTTGCGTCAGCTTCACGCCGATCTTGTTCAAGTGCAGCCGCGCCACCTTCTCGTCGAGCTCCTTCGGCAGCACGTAGACCTTTTTCTGGTACTTGCCGGGATTGGTGAACAGCTCAAGCTGCGCGATCGTCTGGTTGGTAAAGCTCGCCGACATCACGAAGCTCGGATGACCCATGGCGTTACCGAGATTCACCAGCCGGCCTTCGGACAGCAGAATAATGCGCTTGCCGTCGGGGAATTCGATCTCGTCCACCTGCGGCTTGACGTTCGACCATTTGAGATTGCGGAGCGCCCCCACCTGAATTTCGGAATCGAAGTGGCCGATGTTGCACACGATCGCGCGGTCTTTCATTTTGCGCATGTGCTCGAGCGTAATGACGTCGACATTGCCGGTCGCGGTCACGAAGATGTCGGCGCGCGCCGCCGCCTCGTCCATCGGGACGACCTCGTAGCCTTCCATCGCCGCCTGCAGTGCGCAGATCGGATCGATCTCGGAGACGAGCACGCGGCAGCCGGCGTTGCGGAGCGAGGCTGCCGAGCCCTTGCCGACGTCGCCGAAGCCCGCGACCATCGCGACCTTGCCCGCCATCATCACGTCTGTGCCGCGGCGAATGCCGTCGACGAGGGATTCACGGCAGCCGTATAGATTGTCGAACTTCGATTTCGTCACCGAGTCGTTGACGTTGATCGCCGGAAACAACAGGCGGCCTTCCTTTTCCATCTGGTAGAGCCGGTGCACGCCGGTGGTTGTCTCTTCGGTCACGCCGCGCACGTCTTTCGCCATTTTCGAGTACCAGCCCGGATGCGATTTCAACCGCGCCTTGATCGAGGCGAACAGAACTTCCTCTTCCTCGTTGGTGGGCTTCGCGATCACCGACAGGTTGCTCTCGGCCTGGATGCCGAGATGCAGGAGCAACGTCGCGTCGCCGCCGTCGTCGAGGATCATGTTCGGACCCTGGCCGCCGGCAAATTCAAAAATACGATGGGTATAGTCCCAATATTCCTGCAATGACTCGCCCTTGACCGCGAACACCGGCACGCCGCTCGCGGCAATCGCCGCCGCCGCGTGGTCCTGCGTCGAATAGATGTTGCAAGACGCCCAGCGGATGTCGGCGCCGAGTTTGGCGAGCGTCTCGATCAAGACGGCGGTCTGGATCGTCATGTGCAGGGAGCCGGTAATCCGCGCGCCACGCAGCGGCTGGCTCGCGCCGTATTCCGCGCGCGTCGCCATCAGGCCCGGCATTTCTGTCTCGGCGATCGCGATTTCCTTGCGGCCCCATTCGGCAAGGCCGATGTCCTTGACGATGTAGTCCTGGGCGACGGCTTTGATGGCGTGCATGGCGGCCTCTTCTCGCGGGGAATTTCGGATCGCGGCTTACTGGGCGAGCCGCGCGCGTCTCATAGCAGGCCGGTCCCGGGGCGGCAATAATCATATAAAGATTTCTTTATATGTGCGGTAAACGCCGCCTGAGTATGACCCCGAAAAAGCCTACCCCGGACTTGATCCGGGGTGGGGACCGGTTTTCGGATAGGATCATGCTCCAGCTGAGCATGATCCCGAAAAGTGGGAACCGGTTTTCGGATAGGATCATGCTCCAGGAATAAGCGGCTTACTCATCCTCGCCGAAACGCTCGGCCAGGAGCTTTTCCAAGGCGTCGAGTGCGGCCTCTGCCTCCCTACCGCTCGCCGACACTCGGATGGCGGAGCCGCACGGCACGGCAAGCGTCAACAAGCTCATTATCGAATCGCCGCCCACCATCTCGCCGCAATGGGTGACCTTCACCTCGGCGTTGAACTGCTGGACGGTTTGCACGAAGCGGGCAGACGCGCGCGCGTGCAGCCCCTTCTTGTTGGAGAGCGTAAGTTCGCGAACGAGCGATCCTTCCGGCGGCGCCGGATCCGGCGGGCAGTCGTCCATCCGGCTTCTCTGGTTATTTTCCCGCGAGCACGCGGCTCGCGATATTGATGTATTTGCGTCCCGCGAGCTGCGCCTGGACCACCGCGTCGGCGAGCGGGCATTCCTCGCGCACGGTCGCGAGCTTCACCAGCATCGGCAAATTGATGCCGGCGACAACCTCGATATTCGGCGTGTTCATCACGGAAATTGCGAGATTGGAGGGCGTGCCGCCGAACATATCCGTGAGGATGGCGACGCCCTGACCCGAGTCGACGCGTTTCACCGCTTCGATGATTTCCTTGCGGCGGCTGTCGATGTCGTCCTTGGGATCGATCATGATCGATTCGATCTGGCGTTGCGGACCCATGACGTGTTCGAGCGCCGAGCGGAACTCAGCGGCAAGCCGGCCATGGGTGACGAGAACGATACCGATCATTGGAACCTCGCCGGGGCCAGAAGTCGGCCTCCGGCACCCCGCAAACGACGCACGGGGCCGCCATATTCCTTAGGTGCAGTGCCGAAGGCAAGAGAGAAGGATCAAACCGCGGCGGCGCTCGAAAGCCTCGCAATCACGAGGGGAAAAGCCTCTTCGCCGGCGGCGACCGCGAGCCGCGGGAGCCTGACGCCGAGAATTTCGGTCTCGCAAGCGCTTGCCGCGGGGAGGCGCGCGCCGTCCGTGGCCGCGAGATCGACGATGAAGTCGACGAGCGCGAGCGGCTCGCAATCGAGGCGCCGGATGCCGAGGCCGCGCACCTCGATCATGCTTTGAGTCGTTTCCGGCGCCGCCGCGAGCAGGCGGTCGCCGGCGGCGAAAATCCGCACGCGGTCGTCGGCGACAAGCCGCGCATAGCGAAGAATTCCCGTGCGGGCGGCATCAAGGAGGGCGAAGGCGAGACGAGACTTGCCGGCGCCGGAGGGGCCGCGAATGAGGAGCGCGCGCTCGCCGACCAGCACCGCGCTCGCATGCACCATCTCATTTGAAGGCCGGGGCATTTTACGCGGCAGGCAGCCTTACGATGAAGCGCGCGCCCGCGACGCTGGGCTCGCCGCGCGCCACGGTTTCCATTCGGTTCTCGGCCCAGATGCGCCCGCCATGCCCTTCGACGATCTGGCGGGAAATCGAAAGCCCGAGCCCGGAATTCTGCCCGAAGCGCTCGGGCCGATCGGTATAGAAACGGTCGAAGATTTTCGCGAGCGCCTCCGGCCGGATGCCGGGGCCGTCGTCGTCAACGACGATTTCGATTTCATTGCGCAGACGGCGGCAAACAATCCGCACCTTGCTGCCTTTCGGCGAGAACGAGCGTGCGTTCTCCACGAGATTGTCGATCACCTGCGAGATGCGCGAGTCGTTTCCCGGCACCACGAAGCCGGATGAGACGCCTGGCGCGCGCTCGAAGGCGAGCGAGATCGTGGTGTTGTCGTCGCGCGGCACTTCGTTTGCGAGCGTGACCAGCGCGCCGAGAAGCTTCTCGATGTCGACCGGCATCGCTTCCTGCCGCTGCAAATCGGCGTCGAGCCGGCTCGCGTCGGAAATATCGGAGATCAGCCGGTCGAGGCGGCGCACGTCGTGCTGGATCACCGCCAGGAGGCGGTTGCGCGATTCCTCGCTCTTGGCGAGCGGCAGCGTTTCGACCGCCGAGCGGAGCGAAGTGAGTGGATTCTTGAGTTCGTGCGCGACGTCGGCGGCGAAGCGCTCGATTCCCTCGATGCGGGCATAGAGCGCGCCAGTCATTTCGCGGATCGCACCGGACAAGTGGCCGATCTCGTCGGTGCGGTCGGTCATGTCGGGGATTTCGACCCGCGCGCGAATGCGGCGGCGCACGCCCTCGGCGGCATCTGCAAGGCGCCGCAGCGGCCCGCCGATCGTGCCGGCGAGGAAGATCGAAAGCACGATCATCACCGCGGACGCGACCAGGAATACCTTGACGATGACGAAACGCTCCGATTCCACCGCGGCATCGATCTCGCCGGGTTGCGTCGACAAGAGCAGCGCGCCCAAAACGGCGCGGAAGCGCTGGATCGGGACCGCAACGGTCACGATGACCTGGCCTTGGTCGGTGACGCGAACGAGATTGCCGTCCTGACCGCCGATCGCTTGCGCCACTTCCTGATAGCCCTTGCCGCTCGCGGGACCGAGTTCTTGATAAACCGGCAGTTCGCCACGTACGAGCCAGAGCCTCAGCCTGCGCCATCTTCTCTGGAACCAGTTCGGCGCCTGTACTTGCACCGGCTCTAAGTCGAAGCGCAGGATTTCGCCGCGCATGTAGAGCGTGCGGGTGTCCAAGAGCAGCGCGCCATCGCGGTCATAGACGCGGGCGCGCGTATTCGTCGGCGTCACGATGCGGCGGAGCAGCGGCGCCACGCGCTCCGGATTGATCGGAAAATCGAGCGCCGCCGTCGATTCGTCGCCCGGGCCGTAGCTTTCGCCCGCGCGCAATTCCAACAGCCGCTCGGGATCGACGGTGACGGTATTGGTGTCGGCGGTGGCGGAAGCCGCGATCGCACCGGCGATGATCTCGCCCTGGATCAAAAGGCTCTGGATGCGGGCGTCGATCAGTCCCGCGCGGTATTCGGAAAGGTAGAGAATGCCGGAGACGAGCGCGACGAGGCCGGCGAGATTGAGCAGAACAATCCGCCGCGTAATGCTCGAAAAACTTTGATTGGAAAGAAAGCGCCTGACCTTGCGTAACGCTGCAAGCGCTTCGGCAAACCGGTCGAAGTGAGAGGGCCTTGTTTTAATTTTTTCGACGTCCGCCTTCATGTCGCGCGGGCCAAGTAGCGCCGGAAAGTGCGGCGCCTGCTTCAAGCCTCCTTGAACCGGTAGCCGACGCCGTAGAGCGTTTCGATCATCTCGAAATCGTCATCGGCCGCTTTGAATTTTTTCCGCAGCCGCTTGATGTGGCTGTCGATGGTGCGATCGTCGACATAGACTTGGTCGTCATAGGCCGAATCCATCAGTGCATTGCGGCTCTTCACCACGCCCGGCCGCTGCGCGAGCGCGTGTAGGATGAGGAATTCGGTAACGGTGAGTACGACTTGGTCACCCTTCCAGGTGCAGGTGTGGCGCTCGGGATCCATGCGGAGCAATCCGCGCTCGAGGATTTTCGCGGAATCGGTTTCTTTCACCGGCTGGCCGTCCTTGGTGCCGTTGCGCCGGAGCACCGCCTTCACGCGCTCGACCAGCAAGCGCTGCGAGAACGGTTTGCGGATGAAATCGTCGGCGCCCATCTTGAGGCCGAACAACTCGTCGATCTCCTCATCCTTGGAGGTGAGGAAGATGATCGGCATATCGCTCTTCTGGCGCACGCGGCGGAGCAACTCCATTCCATCCATGCGCGGCATCTTGATATCGAAGATAGCGAGATCCGGCGGGCTCGACTTGAAACCTTCGAGCGCCGAGGCGCCGTCGGTGTAAGTCATGATACGATAGCCCTCGGCTTCAAGCGCGATCGAGACCGAAGTGAGTATGTTGCGGTCGTCGTCGACCAAAGCAATGGTCGGCATGGCATCTCCTTAAAATCCACGGGGGGTTACGCCGATGACGAAAATTCGACGCGGTTCAACCCTGTGGTCTGGGCCGAAATGTGACGGCCCAACTGATTTGTGCCCGCCCCGAGCGCAACTTAGACACATATAGAGAGCGCGCCAAGGGCACGAAGGGCTGCGCTACCGGATGGTTGGCGTTAAATTATTGTAATTAAGGACTGGTCGATGCGCGCGGCGGACGATTTTAACCCATCGCGGACGGCAAAACGCCTGCTGCGCGAGGCGGGAAAAGGGGCGCTCGCGACGCTCTCGCCGGGCGGCGCGCCTTACGCTTCGCTGGTCACGATCGCGTGCGCGGCGGACGGTGCACCGATCCTGTTGCTGTCGCGACTCGCGCGCCATACCGCCAACCTCGGCGCCGATCCCCGCGTCTCGCTTTTGCTGGAAGAGGAGCGTGCGCGCGATCCGCTCGAAGGCGCGCGCGTGAGCCTGTCGGGCACATTGTCGCGGACCGAAGACCTGTCGGCGCGGCGGCGCTTCCTCGCGCGCCATCCCTCCGCCGGGGCCTATGCCGGCTTTTCCGACTTCGGCTTTTGGCGGATGGAAATAAGCGGCGCGCATCTCGTCGCGGGCTTCGGGCGGATCGCCGATTTGAAGGCCGGGGATTTATCGACAAGTCTCAGCGCGGCCGAGCGCTTGATCGAGGCAGAAGAAGGCGCCGTCGCCCACATGAACGAGGACCATCGCGATGCGATCGCGCTTTACGCGACAAAGCTTCTCGGCGACGAGGCGGGAAATTGGCGCATCGTCTCGCTCGACCCCGAGGGCTGCGACCTGATGCTTGGCGGGCGCGCGCGGCGCCTCGAATTTCCGCAACGGGTGGCGGAGGCGGGCACGCTGCGGGAGGTTATGGTGCGGCTCGCGCAAAAGGCGAGGGCGCAGGAATAAGGCTCCCCCTTTATCTTGCCGGCCGTTGGCTCGGCTCGCGGGTGAGGGCGCTGCACAATAACCATATTGGCGGATTCCCCGTCATTTTCCCGCTTGCTTGCGGGACCCGCGAAAGCGGTCTTGGCAGGGCTACCCCATCCGATTATGGTCCCGCCCTCTTTAGGCCCCCGCGGCCGTGACGAGGAAGACCCCGTGGAAGAAACCGGCATTCGTAACGGCGCTTTCGGCGCCGAAAAATTCGGATTTTCAGGACTGCGTGCGGTTCACTGGAACCTCACCGAGCCCGCGCTCTACGAACACGCGCTCCGCGCGCAAGAAGCCGAGATCGCCTATGGCGGCGCGCTCGTCGCCGAGACCGGCGTGCACACCGGCCGCAGCCCCAAGGACAAATTCATCGTCCGCGACGCGCTCACCGACAAGACCGTGTGGTGGGACAATAACGGCGCGATCACCCCGGAACAGTTCCAGCGGATTTACGACGACTTCATCGCCCACGCCAAAGGAAAATCGCTCTTCGCGCAGGACCTCTATGGCGGCGCCGATCAGCGTTATCGCATCAAGACCCGCGTCTACACCGAACTCGCCTGGCACTCGCTCTTTATCCGCACGCTGCTGATCCGGCCCGAGCGTGGCGATCTCAAGAACTTCGCGCCCGACCTCACCATCGTGGATCTGCCGAGCTTCAAGGCCGATCCCAAGCGCCACGGCGTGCGCTCCGAAACCGTCATCGCAATCGATTTCTCGAAGAAGATCGTTCTGATCGGCGGCTCGTCCTATGCCGGCGAGATGAAAAAGTCGGTTTTCACTACCCTCAATTATTTCCTGCCGAACGACAGCGTGATGCCGATGCACTGCTCGGCCAATGTCGGTCCCGCCGGCGACACGGCGCTCTTCTTCGGGCTTTCCGGCACCGGCAAGACGACGCTCTCCGCCGATCCCAACCGCACGCTGCTCGGCGACGACGAGCACGGCTGGGGTCCGCAAGGCGTGTTCAATTTCGAGGGCGGCTGCTACGCCAAGACCATCAAGCTCTCGGCCGAGGCCGAGCCCGAAATTTTCGCCACTACGCGGCGCTTCGGCACGATCATGGAAAACGTCGTGATCGACCCCAACACGCGCATGCCCGACTTCAACGACGGCTCGAAGACCGAGAACACGCGCTGCGCCTATCCGCTCGACTTCATTCCGAACGCGAGCCCGACCGGCCGCGCCGGTCACCCGAACAACATTATCATGCTCACCGCCGACGCTTTCGGCGTGATGCCGCCGATCGCGAAACTCACCTCCGCTCAGGCGATGTATCACTTCCTTTCGGGCTATACCGCCAAGGTCGCCGGCACCGAGAAGGGCGTGAAGGATCCGGAAGCGACGTTCTCGACCTGCTTCGGCGCGCCGTTCATGCCGCGCCACCCGTCCGAATACGGCAATCTCCTGCGCGAACTGATCGCCGCGCACGGCGTCGATTGCTGGCTCGTGAATACCGGTTGGACCGGCGGCAAATTCGGGGTCGGCCGCCGCATGCCGATCAAGGTGACGCGTACGCTGCTCACCGCCGCGCTCGACGGCTCGCTCAAGAATGCGAGCTTCCGCACCGATTCCTATTTCGGTTTCGCGGTGCCGACCTCGGTGCCGGGCGTGGAGCCGCATCTGCTCTATCCCTCCAAGACTTGGCGCGATAAAGCCGAGTTCGACGCGATGGCGCGCAAGCTCGTGGCGATGTTCCAGGAGAATTTCGTCAAGTTCGAGCCGCATGTCGACGTCGACATACGCAAGGCCGCGCCCGAGGTCCGCATCGCGGCGGAGTGACGGAGAAGTCCGGGCTTTATTGCTGGCCGTTGTAGCCCATCGCCATCGAGCCTCGAAGCTCCGAGGCGGCGAAATCCTTGAAGTCGAAGATATGCGCCACCGTTGCGGCGGGGGAGACCGGCTCGCTCGTCGCGGTGACGTGAGCGACGTCCATAGGGTTCGCGCCCGGCGCGCCGCCAGGGCTTGCGACTTTGATCGCCGCCACCTTGTCGCGCATCTTCGCCGAGAGCTTTGAACCGTCGGCGGCCGGCGCGAAGTCGCTCTTCTGATACATCCCGCCCTTAGCGCCCTTGAACACCATCGGTCCGTTGACCGTCACCACGATGTCGCCAGGCCGCAAGGTAGGATCGGCCGTAATATTGATCGCGGTATTGCCGGCACCGTCGCCGCCATTGCAGCTGCAGCCTTCGAGCAGCCGCTCACGATAGACGAAGGCATTCTTCAGGCTTGAATATCGGCTGCCGTCGGAGGCGGCGGCGCTTTCGATATTGCTGCCGGAGTAGATTTTGGTTTCGGCCGTCGGGCACATGGAATTGCAAATCTTGGCAGGCGTCGAGTTCGCGCCGCCGGCGTTGCGCGGCAGCGGAAAATAGCGGCCGTCGCAAGTTCGCACGCAGTAAGCGACCTGTGGGCCGCCGTGGCTGGGGGGCACCGGTTGACTATTGAGGCCGGGAAAATCGAGCGGGTTCGAAGCCGAAGGGCCCGGTGGCGGAGGCGGAGCCTGCTCTTGCGCCGGCCGGCCGCCGCCGAAGAGGTTCATGATCGCGCCGAAGAGGCCGCCTTCCGCTTGCGCCGTTGCCGGAACGAGCGCGGCGGCGAATACCAGAGCGAAGCGCCAATGGGCGATACGGGACACGTTGCAACTTTCCTGCTGGGCGCGCGCGAACACGCATCTCGCACGGCTGTGATACCAACGCCAAGCGGAAGGAAAAGTTGCAGTAAATTTTTACTGAAGAACCGAGGCCGCGAGGCCGGTAAACGGGCGCATCAGCGCCGCAGGAATTCTTCCGCCGTGAATAACGCCTGGAAACGAAGGCCGGCTGCCGCGAAGGCCTCAGTGGCTCCCTCCTGGCGGTCAACCATGGTGAAGACGAGCGCGACCTCGGCGCCCGCCTCCTGCACCGTCTCCACCGCCTTCATGGCGGAGCCGCCGGTGGTGGTGACGTCCTCGATCACGGCGACGCGCTTGCCGGCGAGCGACTCGTCCTTGGCGAGGCCTTCGATCAGGAGCTTGGCGCCATGTTCCTTCGGCTTCTTGCGCACGAAAAACGCGTGCAGCGGATTGCCGCGCAGCGCGCTCAACGCGGCGACGGCGCTGGCAACCGGCACCGCGCCCAATTCGAGGCCCCCGATATAGTCGAGCTCTTCCGGCGCGAGCGCGTCGAGCGTGAGCTCGGCGAGCAACAGCGCACCCTCGGCGTCGAGCATCGTCGGCTTCAGATTGAAGTAGAAATCGCTTTTACGGCCGGAGGCGAGTGTGATCTCGCCGCGGCCGAAGGAGCGCTTCTCGATGATGTCGCGGAGCCGCGCGCGAGCCGCCTTGG
This sequence comes from Hyphomicrobiales bacterium, assembly GCA_003135415.1. Lineage (GTDB taxonomy): Bacteria > Pseudomonadota > Alphaproteobacteria > Rhizobiales > Xanthobacteraceae > Palsa-892. The sequence continues at coordinate 40,402 of PLBP01000026.1, read as the reverse complement.
GATCGGCGATCGAGCGGGCGCCGGCGGATTTGGCGGTTGAGAGCGATGGCTTGCTCATCGGCGTTCCCTGCGGCGAATCAATGCGCTTCGTCCCAGTTATCGGCGGCGCGGGCATCCACATGCAACGGCACCGTGAGCGATACCGCCGGTAGCGGCGCCTCGACCATCACCCGGGCGACGATCGGAAGCGTCTTTTCCACTTCTTTCTCAGGCACCTCGAACACGAGTTCGTCGTGCACCTGCAGGAGCATCCGGGCGGATAGCCTCGCTTTCGCCAGCGCTCCCTCCATGCGGATCATCGCGCGCCGGATGATGTCGGCGGCGGTGCCTTGCAGCCGCGCGTTGATCGCCGCGCGCTCCATGAAGCCGCGCATCGAGGGGTTGTTGTCGTTGATCGAGGGATAATGGCAGCGGCGGCCGAACAGCGTCGTCACATAGCCGTGCTTTTTGCAAAACGCCTTGGTCTCTTCCATGTATTCGCGAATGCCGGGGAAGCGCTCGAAATATTTCTTGATGTAGGCGCCGGCCTCCTCGCGCGGAATGCCGAGCTGGTTGGCGAGCCCGAAGGCTGAAATCCCGTAGATGATGCCGAAGTTGATCGCCTTGGCGCGGCGTCGGACGTCCGGCGGCATGCCCTTGATCGGCACGCCGAACATCTCGGAGGCGGTCATCGCGTGAATGTCGAGCTCGTCGCTGAAGGCTTTCTTCAATTGCGGAATGTCGGCGATCTCGGCCAACAACCTGAGCTCGATCTGCGAATAGTCGGCGGAGACGAGCTTCATGCCTTTCTCGGCGACGAAGGCGCGGCGGATTTTCCGCCCTTCCTCGGTGCGGATCGGAATGTTTTGCAGGTTCGGATCGGACGACGAAAGCCGCCCCGTGGGCGTGGCGGCGAGGGCGTAGGACGTATGCACGCGTTTCGTTTCCGGATTGACGAAGGTAGGCAGCGCGTCCGTATAGGTCGATTTCAGTTTGGTCAGCGAGCGCCATTCAAGGATCTTCTTCGGCAGCTCGTGGCCTTCCTCGGCAAGGTCTTCGAGCACGTTCGCGCGCGTCGACCAGGCGCCGGTCGCGGTCTTGGTGCCGCCGGGCAGCTGCATCTTGCCGAACAAAATGTCGCCGAGCTGCTTGGCACTGCCGGGGTTAAAGCCCTCGCCCGCGAGTGCTGCGATTTCCTGCTCTGCGCGTGCCGCCGTTTGCGCGAGTTCGCCCGAGAGTCTCGCGAGGAGCGTCCGGTCGATCGAGATGCCGCGACGCTCCATCTGCGCGAGCACCGGCATCAGCGGACGCTCGAGCGTCTCATAGACCGTATCCATGCCTTCGGCGACGAGGCGGGCCTTGAACAGGCGCCACAGCCGAAGCGTAACGTCGGCGTCCTCGGCGGCGTATTCGGTGGCGCGCGCGAGGTCGACGCGGTCGAAACAGACCGAGCCTTTTCCCTTGCCGGTGACCTCGTGATAGCCGATCGGCTTGTGGCCGAGATGCTTCTCCGAAAGCGCGTCCATGCCGTGGTTGTTCTTGCCGGCGTCGAGCGCGTAGGACATCAGCATCGTGTCGTCGAACGGTGCGATCGCGATGCCGTGGCGCGAAAGCACGAGATAGTCGTATTTGAGGTTCTGCCCGACCTTGAGCACCGCCGGATTTTCCAGGAGCGTCTTTAGCCGCGCGAGAACCTCCTTGATCGGAATTTGCCCCTCGACGAGCCCGCCGCCGGCCAAGAGATCGTCCGACAGCCGATGTCCGAGCGGGATGTAGCAGGCCTCGTTCGGCGCCACCGAAAGCGAGACGCCGCATAGCTCGCACTGCATGGCGTCGAGCGAGGTGGTTTCGGTATCGACCGCGACCACGCCGAGCTCGGTTGCCTTCGCGATCCAGAATTCGAGGCGGGCGAGATCGCTTACGGTCTCGTAGCGGGTGCGGTCGAATTTTGCGTGCGCTTCCTGCGAGCGCGCAGCGACGAGTAAGGACGGCGTGAGTTCGCCTTCTTTCGCCGCGGGGGCGCGCGAAGGCCCGGCACTGGGCTGCGAAAGCTTTTCCGGCGATTCATGGGTCTCGGCGCGGCCCTTCGCCCTGAGCGCCGCGACCCCGGCGCCGCCCGGCGCGAGCTTGGCATCGGCCTCGATCGCTTCGATATCGAGGCCGCCCGCTTCCGCCACGCGCTTCGTCAGGGTGGTGAACTCCATCGCCTTGAGAAAAGCGACAAGGCGCTTGGGATCGACGCCGTCGATGTGAAGTTCCTTGAGCGGGATATGCACCGGCGCCTGGTCGTCGAGCAGCACGAGCTTCTTCGAGATGCGCGCTTGCTCGGCGAATTCGATCAGCGACTGGCGCCGCTTCTCCTGCTTGATTTCGCCGGCGCGGAACAGAAGTGTTTCGAGATCGCCATATTCCTGGATCAGCAAAGCCGCGGTCTTGATGCCGATGCCGGGCACGCCCGGCACGTTGTCGGTGGAATCGCCCGCGAGCGATTGCACCTCGGCGACTTTCTCGGGGCCGACGCCGAATTTTTCCTGCACTTCCTTCGGCCCGATCCAGCGCTCGCGCCCCGGCATCGGGTCGTACATAGCGATGCCCGGCCGGATCAGCTGCATCATGTCCTTGTCGCCGGCGACGATGGTGACATCTACGCCTTCGGCGAGCGCCGAGCGCGCGTAGGTGGCGATCAGGTCATCGGCTTCGAAGCCCTTCTCCTCGATCGGCGTGAGGCCGAAGGCCTTCACCGCGTCCCGCATGAGGGGAAATTGCGGGATCAGATCTTCCGGCGGCTCGTCGCGGGTCGCCTTATAGGCGGCATAAATTTCGTTGCGGAAGCTCGAACCGGAGTAATCGAATACGACGCCGATATGGGTGGGCTTCACGCCCTCGAGCCCGTCGCGCAAGAGCTTCCACAGCATGTTGCAAAACGTCATCACCGCGCCGACTGGCAGCCCGTCGGAACGCGTGAACGCCTTGCCGCGGCTTTGCGCCACTTTGAACATCGCGAAATAGGCGCGGAAAATATAGGACGAGCCGTCGACCAAAAAGACGTGGTCGCGCTTCTTTTTCGCAGGCACGGGCGCGGCTTTCGCTTTCGGCGGCATGGCCGCACGATGCCGAACTGCGCTGTTGGAAACAACCCCGCCGGCGAATTCTGCGCAGAAAAAGTGCGGGAATTGGGCCTATTCGGCGGGCTGCAGATAGGCCGGCCGGCTATCGAGCCGCAAAGCATTCGGACGCCGGAATAGGAACGATGCCCAGGTTCCACGCACCAATCCGTAGAATAGGAGCGGCGTGACCGCGGCGACGGCCGTCACGATCAGCGAGACCGCGCCGAGATCGGGCACGATAGCCGTCTTCAAAAGTACCGTGCGGGTTGCCGCCATCGGCAGGAAGAAGGCGAGATAAACCACGATCGAATGCTCGCCGGCGTAACGGAGCAAATCCAGAAACCGCACCTTGGCGAGAAGCGCCGAGAAGCTCACCACCGCGAGCGCACCGATGCCGCCGAGGAATAGCGAGACACCGGGCATGAGCGAGACGCCGGCCGCGACCAACGCGCCGTTGACGAACGACCAGATGACGAGGCCGCCGATGGCCAAGCGCGGATGTTCCTGCACTTGGCGGGCAAGCGCGAAGACATAGGAAGCGAGCCAGTAGCCCGCGAAGAAATAGACGAAGCGGGCGGCGAATTCGTCGATCACGGTCCAGCCGGTGTGAATCTTCAGGCCTTCGAGCAAGGCCGCGATGGCGAAGATCAAGAGCGGCGGCATGCCGCGCGTGGGCTTGGTGACGACGAAGAAGATCGGCAGGAGGTAGATGAACCACAGCGTGCCGAACGGCTCGATGAAGGCGAGGAGGAATTCCTTGAGAGCGCCGGCAGTACCCGCCTCGGCCGCGATGCCGGGCGCGCGGAAGACGAACTGGATCGTCACCCACAACGCGTAGAAATAGACGAAATGGAAAACCTTGCGGTCGAGATAGCTTCGCCAATCGCGCTCGATCACGCGCGAAAGAAACAGGCCCGAGATCAGGAAAAAGTCGGGCATGCGAAACGGGCGCGCGAACTCGACCACAGCGCCGAGCCAGCTTGTCGCGCCGGCCGCCTTTTCGACGCCAAGCGTCGAGTGCATCATCACCACCATGACGATGCAGAAGCCCTTGGCGTAATCGACCCAGTCGACCCGGCCGTGTTGAACTTGCGCATGAGCCATTGCCGTCTCCGAATCCGCCCGCGTCCCCTTTCGGGACGGGCGATGCCGCTCCACCTGGTTCGTCGCAAGCGCCATGCCTAAGCCGCGCCTTTACCATTGGTGCCGCGACCGCTATGCCGCGAGCCTTCCCGCCATTGAGCAAACATGAATTCCGTTAAGCCTTTGCTGTTTCGGGACACTCTCCCGGTCGACGAGGCGCTGCCCGCGTTAAGGGCTGCGCTTTCGAACGGCCGGTCGGCGGTGCTCGTGGCCCCTCCCGGCGCCGGCAAGACGACGCGGGTGCCGTTGGCGCTCCTCGACGAGGCGTGGGTGAGGGGGCGCAAAATCCTCGTGTTGGAGCCCCGGCGGTTAGCTGCGCGCGCGGCGGCGGCGCGCATGGCCTTCACACTCGGCGAGAAGATCGGCGAGACGGTGGGGCTCCGCGTCCGCTTCGATTCGCGAGTGTCGCGCAAGACCCGCATCGAGGTGATGACCGAGGGCGTGTTCACGCGCGCGCTGATCGACGATCCCGAGCTTTCCGGCATCGCCGCTGTCCTGTTCGACGAATTTCACGAGCGCTCGCTCGACGCGGATCTCGGTCTCGCGCTCGCGCTCGACGCGCGAAAAGGGCTGCGTGAGGATCTCCGCATCGCGGCGATGTCAGCGACGCTTGATGGCGCGCGCGTCGCGAAAATCCTGGGTGAAGCGCCAGTCATCGAAAGCAAGGGCCGCGCGCATCCGGTCGAGACGCGCTATCTCGGCCGCGATCAACGNNGACGCGCTATCTCGGCCGCGATCCGCGCAGCACCATCGAGCGGCAGGCGGTCGACGCGGTCGAGATTGCGCTCCGCGAGGAGAAGGGATCGCTACTCATATTCCTGCCCGGCGCTGGCGAGATCCGCCGCGCGGCGACGCTGATCGCGGAGCGCATCCGCGCCCCCAACGTCGACATCGTGCCGCTTTACGGCGCGCTCGATTCCGACGTGCAGGACCGTGCCATCTCGCCGCCACCGCCCGGCAGGCGCAAGGTCGTGCTCGCAACCTCGATCGCGGAGACCTCGCTCACGATCGAAGGCGTGCGCGTCGTCATCGACACCGGATTATCGCGCGTGCCGCGCTACGAGCCCGCGGTCGGCCTCACGCGGCTAGAGACCGTGCGGGTGTCGCGTGCCTCCGCCGATCAGCGCCGTGGGCGCGCCGGACGAACCGAACCCGGTATCTGCTACCGGCTGTGGGCCGAGCCCGAGACGCAAAGCCTGGCGCCGTTCGCAATCCCGGAAATTCTCGCCGCCGATCTCGCCAACCTCGTGCTCGATCTCGCGGTGTGGGGGATCGCCGATCCGTCGGCGCTGGTCTGGCTCGATCCGCCGCCCGTGCCCGCACTTGCCGAGGCGCGCGCGTTACTTTCCGAATTGGGCGCGCTTGATGAGGCGGGACGCATCAGCGAGCGCGGCAAGCGGCTCGCGCGTCTTCCGTTGCACCCTAGGCTTGCCGCCATGGTTGTCGAGGCGGCGGCGGACGACGAGGCGCTCCTCGCGGCAGAAGTGGCGGCGGTGGTGAGCGAGCGCGGCCTCGGCGGCGACGATGTGGATCTTTCGCACCGCCTCGGCGAGTTTCGCCGTGACCGCTCGCGCCGCGCCGAGGAGGCGCGCCGGCTCGCGCGGAACTGGGCGGAAGAGGCCGGCGGCAAGTTGCGCCAAGGCTCGGTCGCGGGAGCGGGCGCGCTCTTAGCGCTTGCCTATCCCGACCGCGTGGCAAAGGCGCGCGCCGGAAAACGCGGCGAATTCCTGCTCGCCAACGGCCGCGGCGCGATCCTCGACGCCGCACAAGCTCTGGCGCGCGAGCCTTATCTCGCGATCGCCGAAATCGCGGGCGCTGCCAGCGCGGGCCGCATTTTGTCGGCGGCGAAGCTCGATGAGCGCGACCTCGAAGCCCATTTCAAGGCGCGCATCCACGAGACGCTTGAAGTGAGCTTCGACGAAAAAGCGATGGCGGTGCGTGCCCGCGCCGTGCGCAAGCTAGGCGCGCTCATGCTTGCGGAGCATCCGCGCCCGGTCGCGGAGAGCGAAGAAACCGCGCGCATGCTCACGGAGGGCGTCGCCCGCGCGGGCTTCGAGCGCTTGCCGTGGAGCGAGGCCGTGCGCCAATGGCTCGATCGTGTCCGCTTCATGCGCCGCCTCGAGGGCGAGCCCTGGCCGGATCTTTCGCACGAGATGCTGCAGGCCCGCGCTGCCGAATGGCTCGCGCCCGCTCTCCATTCGAAAACTTCGCTCGCAGAAATTACTGCTGACGATCTTGCGCGCGCCTTGCGCGCGTTGCTGCCGCGCGAGCTCACGCGCCGCCTCGATCAGGAGGCGCCGATGTATTTCACCGTGCCTACCGGCTCAGGGCTCTTGATTGACTATGCGCCGGAGGAAGGCCCCATGCTTTCCGTCCGCGTGCAGGAACTCTTCGGCCTCGACCGGCATCCGACGGTGGCGGCGGGCCGCACGCCGCTCACGCTCGCGTTGCTCTCGCCGGCGCGGCGGCCGATCCAGACCACGAAAAATCTGCCCGCCTTCTGGAGGGGCTCCTGGGCCGAGGTGAAGCGCGAGATGCGCGGCCGCTATCCCAAGCACCCCTGGCCCGACGATCCGGTGGCGGCGCCCCCGACGCGGCGCGCAAAACCGCGCGGAAAGTAATTTTTCACCATACTGCGAACGGGATTTCGAAGATTTACCGCCTTTTTCCGCGGCGGCCCTATGCTCCCGCGCCATGTTCAAGGGCGTTCTCTATCTCGCCGGGGTCTTCGTCGTGGCCGGGTTTCTTGCCCCCGGCTTGACCGCGCGATTCATCGACGGCCCGAAGCCGGCGAGCTATGCAGCACCTTCGGTGAACACCGCGAAGCCGGCGCGCGCCGACAATTACGGCGGCCATGTTCGCATCCCCGCCGACCGCGCTGGCCACTACGTGACCGAGGCGCAAATCAACGGCCGCAACTTCAATGTCATGGTCGATACCGGCGCCTCGCTCGTGATCCTGCGCTATGAGGATGCTCGCGCGCTCGGCCTCGTCTACAGCAGCGACAAGTTCGACGTCGCCGTGCAGACCGCGAACGGCACCGCCAAGGCTCTTCGGGTCAAGCTCTATAATGTGCGGCTCGGCTCGATTTCGCTCGACGACATCGAGGCGCTGGTGATGGAGGAAGGACTCCTGAACACCAACCTTCTCGGCATGAGCTTCCTCCGCCGTCTTTCGCGCTACGAAATGCACGGCGACACGCTCGTGCTGGAACGCTGACGGCTTTGCCGCGTTAAGGGTTCTGATTTTCCCCGCAATTCGTGCTATGGGGCGCGCGTCTTTTGCCGCCGTCCTGAGCCAGGTGCCCGATGTTTCCGAAGCCCGTGCCCGCGCTTCTTCCCAACACCTATGAATTCGAGTCGGAGCCGATGGTGAAAGCCACCGGCTTTCGCGAATACGACGCGCGCTGGCTGTTCGGCAAGGAAATCAATTTGATGGGCGTGCAGGCGCTCGGAATCGGCCTCGGCACGCTCATCCGCGAGATGGGGGTGAAGCCGGAGATCGTCACCGGCCACGATTTCCGCAGCTATTCGGCCTCGATCAAATACGCCCTTGTGTCCGGCCTGATGGCCGCGGGCTGCAAGGTGCACGACATTGGCCTCGCGATGACGCCGATGGCTTATTTCGCGCAGTTCGATCTCGATGTGCCGTGTGTCGCCATGGTGACGGCCTCGCACAACGACAATGGCTGGACCGGTGTGAAGATGGGCGCGAACCGCCCACTCACCTTCGGCCCCGACGAGATGACACGGCTGAAGGAAATCGTGCTCGGCGCGAAATTCGATCTTGCCGGCGGCGGTTCTTACATTTTCGTCGAGAATTTTGCCGCGCGCTACATCGCCGACCTCACCAAGCGCCCGAAGCTCAAACGCAAGCTCAAGGTCGTCGCCGCCTGCGGCAACGGCACCGCCGGCGCCTTCGCCCCGCGCGTCTTGGCCGCGATCGGCTGCGAGGTGGTCCCGCTCGATTGCGAGCCCGATTATACTTTCCCGAAATACAATCCGAACCCCGAAGACATGAAGATGCTGCACGCCATTCGCGACGCGGTGCTAGCCCACAAGGCCGATGCCGGCCTCGGCTTCGATGGCGACGGCGACCGCTGCGGCGTCGTCGATGACACCGGCGAGGAGATCTTCGCCGACAAGGTCGGCGTCATGCTCGCGCGCGACATGTCGGCGCTCCATCCGAATTCGACCTTCGTCGTCGACGTGAAATCGACCGGGCTATTCGTGACCGACCCGGTGTTGCGCAAGAACGGCGTCAAGGCCGATTACTGGAAGACCGGCCATTCCTACATGAAACGCCGCACGTTTGAGACCGGCGCGCTCGCGGGCTTCGAGAAGTCGGGCCACTTTTTCTTCAGCAAGCCCTTCGGCCGCGGCTATGACGATGGGCTCGTCTCGGCGCTTGCGATCTGCGACATGCTTGATCGCAATCCGCAAAAAAAGATGTCGGACCTGAAGAACGAATTACCGAAAACCTGGGGCTCGCCGACCATGTCGCCGCATTGCGCTGACGAGGCCAAATACGGCATCGTCGACAAGGTGGTGAAGCACTTCAAGACGGCGGAGGCGAAAGGCGAAAAGGTCGCGGGACAAGGTATCCGTGACCTGGTGACCGTGAACGGCGTGCGCGTCACACTCGAGGACGGCACCTGGGGGCTGGTGCGCGCCTCGTCGAACAAGCCCGAACTCGTGGTGGTGGTCGAGAGCCCCGTTTCGGAAGCGCGCATGCGCGAGATGTTCCGCGCGGTCGATGCCGTGCTCCGCGAGCATCCCGAGGTCGGCGAATACAATCAGAAGATTTAGGGGCAGGTACCCGTCGCGCAGCGCTTGATCGTGGCGATGCGGCGCGGGCGGAGATAAAATTGTTCGGAGAGCGGCATCGAGGTCATGCCGAGGACTCCAGTGCCGACCGGCAGCGTGTAGAGGTAGCTGCCTTCTGCCCAGATCACCGTGGTATTTGCATTCGCCAAGCCGCCGATGCCTGTCGGCAGCGTCACCGGTGCGTTCTTGGCGTGCGCCGTCGTATTGGCGCTGGGAGCGCTCCAGTCGATTGTGGCGTTTCCGGCGGCATCGATTGTCACGCTCGAGACGATGATGTTGAGCGGCCCGCTGTCATAGGGCTGAATCACCGCGGTGGCGGCGCTCATAATCGACGCCATATCGGTGTCCACGATCTGCGTATATTGCGAGACGAGGTCGCCGACCGTGCGGGTGACGAGCGTGGTCTTGCGCTTGAGCACGACGCCTTGCGTCATCGCCGTGCCGCCGAGAAAGAGCACGACCATAACCGGGAACACGAAAGCAAATTCGACCGCGGACACGCCGCGTGAATCGCGCCGGAAGCGGGCAATCCTTGTCATAAATCCCTGCCGGGTATCGTTTTTCATGGCCTCGCTCTCGGAAAACGCTTTAGCGAATCTTGTGGTGGAAACTCAGCACCAGCTTCCGCCATAGGGCTCGTTGCGGAACGCCGCCGTCGACATCAAAATGTGCTTGTGGGTCGAGCTCGCGGCCGATGCCATGTCGAGCCCGAGGCCGCGCACGAAAGTCGGCCATTCGTAGATCACGCGCACGACGACGATGTCGCAGGGCTGGGTGGCGTTGTAGCCGAAGCTCGAGGTGTCAAGCATATGGGTGGTGTTGTTCACGGGCATCGAGAAATCGGCGGTGCCGAACGAGGTGGCCGGCCGCACGTCGACCGCGATGTTCGTGCACAAGAAGAGCGTCTGCACGGCGGTCGTGCAGATCTGATTCTTGAAATCCGCGAGCTGGAAGCTTTGGCTCTGCGCCTGGCCGGTCAGGATCAGGCGGCTGGCATCAGCGACCGCGGTCTCCAACGTTTGGCCTGCGAAGAAGACGAGCCCGACCTCGATGATCGCGAAGAAACAGGCGAAGAAAGGAATGGCGACGATACCGAATTCGACCGCGGCGCTGCCCTTTTCGTTGCGGTCGAAGCGCTTGGCGATCGGCAACAAGCGCCGTCCGATTTTGGAAACTAGCGTGGCCATGAAACCTCGCGATCATTTGCCTTCGTCAGGCAAGAACAGTGAATGTTTTACCGAAGGCAGCTTGACGAAGAGTTGCGCCGACGCTCGCCGCAGGACGGGCGTCGTTTAGAGCCCGTCAACCATATTGGACGCGATGGGCACGCTTTATTTCGGTGCGCCCGTTCCGGTCGATTGGCCGTTGCGGGTGCCGATCTGACCGACGGCGGCGTCGAAATAGGGCTGCGAATCGCCCAGCATGATGGAGCGCTCGCAATTGGGGACGCAGCTCCAAGTCTCGCGCTCCACGCCCCGATAGATGGTGACACGGCCGTCCTTCGGCGCGGAAACCTTCAAGGCATATTCGGCGAGCTCGTTGCCGCGCTGGTCGAGTGCGATCAGATTGGTTGTGCCATAGCCCTTGCCGGTCACCACCAGGAGGCCGCCCGATTGCAGGCTGCCGTCGGCGACGGACGGATTGCCGATCACGATCGTCGCGACCTTCTCGGGAAGCTTCAGAATGCTCGCCTGATCGAGAACGATGTTGACGGTTTCGGCCTGGGCTTGGGCAATGCTTGCGAATGCGATGGTGCAAGCGAGAATCGCGAACCGGGGAGCGGAGAAATTCATACGCAACACCTCTTGGCCTGCCGAGAACTCTGCACCGGTCGGGCCGGATCAAACGCGACTGTCGCGAAAAATGGTGAATGAATTCCAAACACCGCGCGGCGCCGGGACAATCTTGCGGTTGCGCGGGCCGGATCGCGCGCAGTGGATTCTTAACTACGAGTCATTTCAGCCAGATATGCGTGGCTTTCGTCGCAATCTTTAACATTGAGGCAAGGGACCTTGCGTATGGTCCCGATCGGCACCGGAGGACAGATCAACGCCCGCCGGACCAAAACGCAGAGAGCCACAGTGGTTCAAGGAGCCCTAAACATGAAGACCTTCGCTCGTTTCATGAACGACGAATCTGGCGCGACCGCCATCGAATACGGCCTGATCGCCGCTTGCATTTCCGTTGCGATCATCGCGGTTATCCAGGGCGTCGGTTCGAAGTTGAACACGACCTTCAGCAACGTTTCCAACGCGCTTAAATAAGCGTTTGGATCGTTCGAAATACGAAAGGCCCCGGCTGGTCCGGGGCCTTTCCCTTTTCTCCGGCGGCCTCGAGTCCTAAACGAAAAGCTGCCTTGCGGCGGCCGGCATTGCAGAAAATCGTCGCCGCGACTGAAAGCACAAGTTAAAGCCTCTCCGCTAGACAAAGCATGCCGGGTGATACCGGCGGCATGATCAGGAGGCGACGAATGAAACTTTTCAAAGCTCTCTTGAGCAACGAGAGTGGCGCCACCGCCATCGAATACGCCCTGATCGCGGGCAGCATTTCAATCGCAATCGTTGTCGCCGCCACCACAATAGGCAGCAGCCTCAACACCACCTTCGGCAACGTTTCGAACGGGCTGAAGTAAGCGGCGGAAAATACGCATCGAAAGGGTTCCCGCGAAGGGGACTTTTTCATCGGCGGCCGGATTCACCCTTCGCTCAGAGTTTGGCGCTAATCCTGCAACGGATGGCGGCTTAGTCTTGGCCGCCGGATAGCGAGCCCGCACCATGCTTGTCGAAACCGCTATTCTCGGACTTTTCCCCGCCGCCATGATCTTCGCGGCTGCGAGCGATCTCGTCACCATGACGATCTCGAATCGCTTGTCGATCGCGCTGTTCCTGGCTTTTTTTGCCGTCGCGGCGCTGATCGGCATGCCGCTCCCCGACATGGGGCGGCATCTTGCCGCGAGCGCGATCGTGCTCGTCTTCGCCTTCGGATTTTTCGCGCGCGGATGGGTCGGCGGCGGCGACGCCAAATTAGCGGCGGCGACGGCGCTTTGGCTCGGATTTTCCCATCTGATGGACTATCTGCTGGTGGCCTCGATCATCGGCGGCGCGCTCACGCTTCTAATCCTGCAAGCCCGCAAATGGCCATTGCCGCAGTTTATGGCGCGCCAGCCCTGGATCGCCCGCCTGCACGCGGTCGAAACCGGCATCCCCTACGGGATCGCGCTCGCCGCCGCCGGCCTCATCGTCTATCCCGACACGATTTTCATGCAGGCCGTAGCGAACGTTTTTTGACGTGCTCTCGAAGCACATCGCAAGCCATTAAATTCGTCTACCGCTCATTAACCATAAGTTGACCTTTCGCTGCTGGAATCGGTTCGAGCCAGCCGTCCGACTCGTCAATGCGTTTGGAAGTGAGCGAGTGAGCGTATGAAACCCGCCCGTATAATTGTTCTCGGTGTCGCCCTGTTCGCGGGTGCGATCGCCTTCATGCTTTCCGGGCGCGATGCGCCGCCGCCACAGGTCACCGTCGTGCAGCCGACGATGGATATGGTCGATATCCTGGTCGCGAGATCCGATATTCAACTGGGCAGCGCGTTGAAGCCCGAAGATCTCTCCTGGCAGACGTGGCCGTCCGCCGCTGCCAGCTCGCAGTTCATTCGCAAGAGCGCGCATCCCGGCGCGCTCGACGAATTCAAAGGCTCGATCGCGCGCGCGCCCTTCGTCGCGGGTGAGCCGATCCGCGAGCAGAAGCTGATCAAGGCCGACGGCTCCGGCTTCATGTCCGCGATTCTCACGTCCGGCATGCGTGCGATCTCGACTGACATTTCGCCCGAGACCGGCGTCGGCGGGTTTATCCTGCCGAACGACCGCGTCGACGTGCTTCTCACCCGCCGCGACGCCGAGAGCCAAAAACAGTCGGGCGGCGACGGCTTCGTGAGCGAAACCGTGCTCCGCAACGTCCGCGTGCTCGCGATCGACCAGACGGTCGAGGAAAAAAACGGCCAGAAGGTCGTGGTCGGCAAGACCGCGACGCTTGAACTCGCGCCGCGGCAGACCGAGACGCTGGCACTTTCGCGCCAGCGCGGGACGTTGTCGCTGGCGCTCCGCAGCCTCGCGGAGTCGAGGCCGAACGCGCGCACGAGCGCCGAGGAAGAGCCCGAGCGGGCGTCGGGCAGCGTGAATTTCGTGCGCTACGGCATCAGTTCCGTTCAAGTCTTGAAATAAGCGCGAACGCGGGGGTCTTGGGATGTTTCGTCTGTACGCGAATGCGATTCGATTCGGGGCTGCGGTTGCGCTCATCTTGATCGCCGCCGCAATTCTCTCGCCCGTCCGCACCGGCGCCGCCGAGCCCGACTATTATGCGCGCGGTAGCGTGAGCGGCGCGAAGTTTCTCGCCCTCGGTCTCGGCAAGTCGGCGGTGATCGATCTTCCCGCCGACACCAAGGACGTTCTCGTCGCCAATCCCGCGATCGCGAACGCGGTGGTGCGCTCCGCACGCCGCGCCTATCTCATCGGCGTCGCCGTCGGCCAAACCAGCGTGATTTTCTTCGACGGCGACGGCCGCCAGATCGCCGCCTACGACATCGAAGTGGGCCGCGACGCCGCCGGCGTGCGCGACGCATTGCGCAAGATCATGCCCGGCACCACATTCAATGTCGATCCGGTGGGCGACAGCGTCGTGATTACGGGCGTCGTTGCCAATGCAGCCGAAGCGCAAAAAATAGCCGAAGCGGCGATCCGTCTCGTCGGCGACGACAAAAAGGTCGTGAACGGCCTCACCATCAAGGGCAAGGAGCAGGTGCTCCTCAAGGTCACGGTCGCCGAGGTCCAGCGCAACATCATCAAGCAGCTCGGCATTGACCTCAGCGGCTCGAACATTTCGATCGGCTCGGCGGTCATCAACTTCAATACCGTCAACGCCTTCTCGACCACCAACTCCACGCCCCCCAATTCGTTGACTCCGAAATTCAACTTGCCGTTTGGCGGCTCGATCACCGCGACGCTTCGCGCGTTGGAGCAGAATGGCGTCATGCGGACGCTCGCCGAGCCGAACCTGACAGCGATTTCGGGTGAATCGGCCAAGTTCCTGGCCGGCGGCGAGTTTCCGATACCGGGCGGCCAGAGCTGCGACCAGAGCAACAATTGTCAAATTCAAATCACGTTCAAGCAATTCGGCGTCGCGCTCGAATTCACGCCGGTCGTTCTGTCGGAAGGCCGCATCAGCCTGAAGGTCGCGACCGAAGTCAGCGAGCTATCGCAAGACGGCGCGATCCAGCTCTCGAGCATCACCATCCCCGCGCTCAAGGTGCGCCGAGCCAACTCGACGGTCGAGTTGCCGTCGGGCGGATCGCTGGCGCTCGCGGGTCTGTTGCAGGAACAGACCAAGCAGAGCATCAACGGCATTCCGGCGCTGATGAATCTCCCCATCCTCGGGACGCTGTTCAAGAGCCGCGACTATCAGAACGGAACGACCGAACTCGTGATCTTGGTGACGCCCTATGTGGTGAACCCGAGTCCGCGGCAGGATCTCGCCTTGCCGAGCGACGGCTTCGCCGACGCGTCCGATCCGCAGACCGTCTTCATGAACCAGTTGAATCGAACCTACGGCATCCCGGGCGCCGCCGACTCTCGCCGGAGCTATCGCGGCAATTACGGTTTCATCACGGATTGAACGAGTGGAGTTGAGCCATGAATTTGCCTAGCGCAACCAAACGCGGCTTCCCGGCGGCTCCATCCGCCGCGATCTGGCTCGCGCTCCTACTCAGCGCCTGCCAGCACAATGAGCCGGACTTTTACACCGGGTCGGTCAGCGCAGACTATCGCGTGAATCATCCGATCCGTCTCGTTGACGGCCAGCGCTCGCTCCAGATTCTCGTGGGCTCCGGCCGCGCCGGCCTCACCGCGACGCAACGTGCGCAGGTCGCCTCTCTCGGCGGCGACTGGCGGCATGAAGGTACGGGATATGTGGTGATCGAGACGCCCTCAGGCGCCGCTAATTCGGTGGCGGCGAAACAGACCGTGCGCGAAATCCGCAGCCTGCTGAATTTCGCCGGCGTGCCGCCGCAAGCGACGATCATGCGCGGCTACCAGCAGCCCTATGGCGAGGATCTCGGCGCGATCCGCGTGACCTACACCAAGATCCAGGCGGTGGCCGGCCCCTGCGGTCAATGGCCCGACAACACGGGTCCGGGGATCGTCGGTCAAGAACGCTATCCGCTTCGCGAAAGCGAGAACGTTCCCTATTGGAATTTCGGCTGCGCTACGCAGAAAAATCTCGCTACTGCCGTCGCCAATCCCGAGGACCTCGTGCAGCCGCGGCCCGAGAGCCCGGCTTATGCCTCGCGCCGCCAGACCGTCATGGAAAAATATCGCCAGGGTCAGGATACGTCGACGACCTATACCGCCAACACGGGCGCGAAAGTGAGCAACGTCGGACAATAATGATGCGAACCGCACTCGCCCAACAAGCTGAGGTCGCGCACGCGGATGGCGGTACGCATATCCCGCCGGTTCCGCGTATCTCGATCCAGGCCTTCTGTGAATCGGCCGAGCTCGCCGGCGCGATGCAAGCCGCCGTCGGCGATCGCCGTATGGTCAAGGCACACGTTAAAGTGCAAATGGGCGGTCTCGTCGCGGCGCTCGAGGCCTATAGCGGTGCTGCGACGCCGAACGTGATTTTGATCGAGCACGGCGGCAATGGAATCGATCTTCTTTCCGGCCTCGACCGTCTTTCCGAAGTCTGCGACGCCGGCACCAAGCTCGTCGTGGTCGGGCGCCTCAACGACATCGTGCTTTATCGCGAGCTCGTGCGCCGCGGGGTCAGCGATTATGTCGTGAGCCCCATTTCGCCGCTCGATCTCGTGCGCACGTTCTCGCATCTGTTTTCCAAGCCTGACGCCGAGCCGCTCGGGCGCGTGCTCGCCGTCATCGGCGCCAAGGGCGGCGTCGGCGCCTCCACCGTCGCGCATAACATCGCCTTCGCGGTTTCGCGCGACCTTCGCCTCAACTCCGTCATCGCCGATCTCGATCTTGCCTTCGGAACGGCTGGGCTCGACTTCAATCAGGATCCGCCGCAGGGCATCGCAGATGCGGTGTTCTCGCCCGACCGGGTCGATGCCGCCTTCGTCGACCGGCTGTTGTCGAAGTGCACCGACCACCTCAGCTTGCTCGCTGCGCCCGCGACGCTCGAGCGCGAATGCGACTTCGGTGTGGATGCATTCGATACGATTCTCGACGCGCTTCGCGGCACCGTTCCCTATATTGTGCTCGATCTTCCGCACGTGTGGACGGCATGGGCGAAGCGCGCACTCGTCGGCGCTGACGAGGTGCTGTTCGTCGCCGCCCCCGACCTCGCCAATTTGCGCAACGTCAAGAACATGTTCGACTTCGCGCGCGGCGCGCGCCCCAACGACCGCCCGCCGCTTTATCTCCTGAATCAGGTCGGCATAGCGAAGCGCCCCGAGGTGCGTGCCGCCGATTTCGCCAAGGCGCTGGAAGCCGCACCTGTGGCGAGCATTCCGTTCGATCCGCAGCTGTTCGGAACGGCCGCCAATAACGGGCAGATGATCGCGGAAGTATCCGCAAGCCACAAGATCGCGGAAGCCTTCCTTTCGCTGGCGAAGACCCTCACCGGCCGCGCCGAAGTGAAGAAGGAAAAGAAGGATCTCTTCTCGCCGCTGCTCGCCAAGCTCAAGGGCTTGCGGTCGTAATTGTCCACACGCGTAAGGAAAGTGTGATGTTCGGAAAGCGTGGATCGGAAAACGCGGCGGTCGGGCAAGTTGAAACCCATCCGGCCGCGCACGAGCAGGCCTCACGCGCTGCTGCGGCGCCGAAAAGAGCCGTGACGCCGGCACTCCCGGCAGGCGAACATCTCGCTTCCTCGCCGTCGACCGCGCCCAGCGCGCCGCCGCCCGTCCACGACAATCGCCGCTCGGAAAACTTCTACGAAGTGAAGGGCCAGATTTTCGGCGCCCTGATCGAGGCGATCGACCTCGCCCAGCTCGCCAAGCTCGATCCGATGTCGGCGCGCGAGGAAATTCGAGACATCGTCAACGAGATCATTTCGATCAAGAACGTCGTGATGTCGATCGCCGAGCAGGAAGAACTGCTTGAGGAGATCTGCAACGACGTGCTCGGCTACGGCCCGCTCGAGCCGCTGCTCGCGCGCGACGACATCGCCGATATCATGGTGAACGGGTCGAACACGGTCTACATCGAAGTTCAGGGCAAGATTCAGCGGACCGGAATCCGTTTCCGCGACAACCAGCAACTTAACAATATCTGCCAGCGCATCGTGAGTCAGATCGGCCGCCGCGTCGACGAATCGAGCCCGATCTGCGATGCGCGCCTGCCGGACGGCTCGCGCGTCAACGTCATCGTGCCGCCGCTGTCGATCGACGGCCCCGCGCTCACCATCCGCAAATTCCGTCGCGACAAGCTGACGCTCGAACAGCTCGTCAAATACGGCTCGATCTCGCAACCCGGCGCCGATCTTCTGAAGGTGATCGGGCGTTGCCGGGTGAACACGCTGATTTCCGGCGGCACGGGCTCCGGCAAGACGACGCTCTTGAACTGCCTCACCCGCTATATCGACGACGACGAGCGCATCATCACCTGCGAGGACGCGGCCGAATTGCAGCTGCAACAGCCGCACGTGGTGCGCCTCGAGTCGCGCCCGCCCAATCTCGAAGGCGAGGGCGAAGTAAAGATGCGGGACCTCGTGCGTAACTGCCTGCGTATGCGCCCCGAGCGCATCATCGTCGGCGAAGTGCGCGGACCCGAGGCATTCGATCTTTTGCAGGCGATGAACACCGGCCACGACGGCTCGATGGGAACGCTGCACGCGAACAGCCCGCGCGAGGCGCTCTCGCGCCTCGAATCGATGATCACGATGGGCGGCTTCCAACTGCCGTCGCGCACCATCCGCGAGATGGTGGTCGCCTCGATCGACGTCATCGTGCAGGCCGCGCGCCTGCGCGACGGCTCGCGGCGCATCACCCACATCACCGAGGTGGTGGGCATGGAAGGCGACGTCGTCATCACGCAGGATCTGTTCGTCTACGATTTACTCGGCGAGGATGAGAAGGGCAACATCGTCGGCAAGCACCGCTCGACCGGAATCGGCCAGCCGCGATTCTGGGATCGCGCGCGCTATTTCGGCGAAGAGAAGCGCCTCGCCGCCGCGCTCGATGCCTCCGAAGCCGAAGAGCCGTTGCGTAAGTGACGCCATGTTCGGGCCCCTTGCTTTCACGTTTCTCACCACCGTTGCGGTAGGCGGCGTCGCCTACGTCTTTCTCTATCCGCTTTTGTCTGGCGAGAAGCGCGTCGAGCAGCGCATGCGTGACATCTCGACCGAGCAAGGCGAGGTGCGCCGCACCCGCAAGGTCGCCGATCCTGCCGTCAGCCGCCGCCAGTTGGTGGAAGACACGCTGAAGGAACTCGAGCAGCGGCGGAAGAACGCGAAGCGCCCGCCGCTCGGCGTCCGTCTGCAACGGGCCGGTCTCGACTGGAGCAAGCGCCAATTCTGGATGGCGAGCGCGGGCGCGGGGCTCGTCGCCTTCGTCGTCTCCTGGTTCATGGGCGCCCCCATCTATCTCTCCCTCGTTCTCGCGGCCGCGGCCGGGCTCGCCATGCCGCGCTGGGTGCTCGGCTTCCTAAGGCGCCGCCGCGAGCACAAATTTCTCGAGGAATTGCCGAACGCGGTCGACGTAATCGTGCGCGGCGTCAAGGCGGGGCTGCCGATCGGCGATTGCATCCGTATCATCGCGGCCGAAACCCAGGAGCCGGTGAAGAGCGAATTCCGCGCTATCGCCGAATCCGCGGCGATGGGAATTCCGCTGGGCGAGGCCGCCGCCAAGCTCTATGAGCGCATGCCGCTCGCCGAAGCGAATTTTTTCAGCATCGTCGTCGCGATCCAGCAAAAGGCTGGCGGCTCGCTCTCGGAGGCGCTCGGCAATTTGTCGCGCGTGTTGCGCGACCGCAAGAAGATGAAGGCGAAGATCCAGGCGATGAGCATGGAGGCCAAGGCCTCGGCGGGAATCATCGGATCGCTGCCCATTGCCGTGATGCTGCTCGTTTATCTCACGAGCCCGAATTACATCGAGCTGTTATGGACGCATCCGACGGGGCACATGATGCTCTTTGCCAGCGGCGTGTGGATGTCGATCGGCATCATGGTCATGCGCAAAATGATCAATTTCGATTTCTGAGGTGCTTGGATGGTCGAACTCCTGATCGACAAGCTGCACGACACGAACTTCATCGTGACGGTCTTAACCGCGATCGCCGCGATGGCAACGGTGATCACGGTCGCGATGCCTTATCTCGCCAACGACAATCTCGCCCGCCGCATGAAGGCCGTCGCGCTCGAGCGCAATAAAATCCGCGCGCGTGAGCGCGAAAAGATCGCACGCGGCGAGCGCGTCGTGCTCCGCAGCGCGCCCAAGCCCTACATGCAGGCGATCGTCGAGAAGCTCAATCTGAAAAAGCATCTCGGCCAGGACGAGGCGCGCGCGACGCTGATGCAGGCGGGCTACCGCGGACAGGGGCCTTATGTGGCGTTCCTGTTTTTCCGCATGATCGCGCCGATCGCGATGTTCGCGTTCGCGCTCCTTTATATATTCGTTATCGTCGAATTCGGCTGGCCGACGATGATCAAGATCGCGGTGGCGCTCGCCGCCGCCTGGCTCGGCATGAAGGTTCCGCACCTCTTCTTGAAGAATCTTACCAAGCGGCGGCAACAGTCGATCCGGCGCGCATTCCCCGATTCGCTCGATCTCCTGCTGATTTGCGTCGAATCCGGCATGTCGATCGAGGTCGCCTTCCGCCGCGTGAGTCAGGAAATCGGCACCCAGTCGATTCCACTCGCCGAAGAATTCACGCTGACGACCGCCGAGCTGTCCTATTTGCAGGATCGCCGGACGGCCTATGACAATCTCGCGACGCGCACCAATCTCGACGGCGTCAAGGCCGTCTGCACCGCGCTCGTGCAGGCGGAGCGTTACGGAACGCCGCTTGGGACGGCGTTGCGCGTCTTGGCGCAGGAAAACCGCGACATGCGCATGGCCGATGCGGAGAAGAAGGCGGCCGGCTTGCCGCCGAAGCTCACCGTACCGATGATCCTGTTCTTCCTGCCGGTGTTGTTCGTCGTCATTCTCGGCCCCGCCTTCATCCGTGTGATGGAATTGCGCTAAGGCGCGCGGAATCGCGGGACGGCGATCGCGGTTCCGGGCTCGCGCAGTTTCAGGCTTGAAAAATAAGGCGTCCGCCTCAGGCCGTAGGCTTGGTCGCCGCGAGCGTCTTCCAGGGATCGCGCTCTTTCATCATCTCGCGCATGTAGGCGATGTTCGCCCGTGCTTCTTCCGGCGGCAGATCCGCGGTGGCGACGCCTTCGGCTTCATGGAATTTGCCCTGCAAGCCGAGCACGAGCGCGAGGTTCTGGCGCACGCGCGGCTCTGAATTTGGCCGGTTCGCCGCCTGCTTCAATGTCTTCTCGGCGTTCGCAAGGTCTTTCGACAGCGCGTAGGAAAGGCCGAGATTGGAAAGGATCGAGGGCTCTTCCGGCTCGATCTTGAGCGCGGTTTCGTAATAGTGACGCGCTTCCGCGTGGTTGCCCATCTGGTCGAGCACGGCGCCCTGCGCGTTCAGGATGCGCCAATCCGGCTGGTCGGGCGTGTGCGCCTTGGAGAGCACGTCGAGTGCCTGATTGTATTGACCGAGGTCGGCGAGGGCGCGGCCATAGGCGCCAAGCACGCCGGGATGCCGCGGATTGCGGATCGAAGCTTGCTGCAAGACGGCGGCGGCCTGCGAATACTGGGCGGTTACTCGCAATGCCTGTGCGTAGGCGATCGCCGTTTCGGGATTCGTTGGGTTGGCGCGATAACGCTCGCTGAGATTATCGGTGCGTTGCCGCCAGTCATTGTCGCTCATTTTCGCGGAGGCCGCCGGAATCGAGCCCGTGATGTCGCCGCGATTGGCCGCGCAGCCGCCAAGTGTTACGGCCAGCACCGCAGCGATCGCGAGCGAAGAAGGGCCGCGGAATTTCGGTTTGTCTGTGCGACGCTGATACAAGGCCATTTCACGCTCCAGGACTTCACGCTTCAAGACTTCACGCTTCGAGGCGCCGGCTCGGAATTCCGGCCTCGCGGTAATAGACGATTAACCCTAATGTCTGGTTAAACGCGGATTCCGCGGCCCTCGCGCGCATTCCCGGGCAATTCCGCCCGGGCCAGAGCGCCGGCGGCTTCGAATAGGCCCTTGCTTTGAACGCTTCCCTTCATCCCGCCTTCGTCCCCTCGGGCTCCGCTCCCGCGGCGAAACCCATCTGGTGCGTCGACGCCGATTCATGGCCGGGGGTGCGCGCGACGCTGCCGCAGGCCGCGGCCGCCTTTATGGAGGCGAGCGGCTTCCAACCGCTGGCAGGTAGCTTTCTCTTGCTTCCTGGTGAAAGCGGAATCGCGGGCGCTTTGTTCGCCTGCGACCCGGCTTCGGCCCGCGCGCGCGATCCGTTTCTGCCGGGCAAGCTCGCGACCCTTCTTCCCGGGGGTATTTGGCACTTCGCCTCGCTTCCCGCCGATCCAAAGCTCGCCGCACTCGCTGTCGCGCTCGGCGGCTATCGCTTCTCGCGCTACCGGGCGGAGGAAGAAAAGAGCAACGCGGTTCTTGAACTGCCGCCAGGCGTCGATGGAGCGGAGCTTTCCCGCATCGTCGAGGCCGTTTTTCTCGTGCGCGATCTCGTCAATACGCCGGCCAACGATCTTGGCCCCGCCGAGATCGAGGAAGCCGCGCGTGGTCTCGCCAAGCGCCATGGCGCCAGCATCCGTTCCGTGGTGGGCGACGACTTGCTGAAGGAGAACTTTCCGCTCGTCCACGCAGTGGGGAAGGCGTCGACACGGGCGCCGCGATTGATTGATCTCCGCTGGGGCGATGCGAAACATCCCAAGGTGGCGCTCGTCGGCAAGGGCGTCGTGTTCGATACCGGCGGCCTCGACATCAAGCCCGCGTCGGGGATGCTCCTGATGAAGAAGGACATGGGCGGCGCCGCCTCGGCTCTGGGCCTCGCTTCGATGATCATGGGCGCGAAATTGCCGGTGTATTTGCGCGTCGTCATCCCCGCGGTCGAGAATGCTATTTCCGGCGAGGCCTTCCGGCCGGGGGACGTCTTCAAGAGCCGCAAGGGAGCGAGCGTCGAGATCGGCAACACCGACGCCGAGGGAAGGCTCGTTCTCGCCGACGCGCTGGCACTCGCCGACGAGGAAGCGCCCGATCTGATCGTCGATTTCTCGACCCTCACCGGGGCCGCGCGCGTGGCGCTCGGACCCGAGCTTCCGGCGGCTTTCACCGACGACGAAAAACTTGTCGCGGAGCTATCGGGCTTTGCCGCCCGTGAGGCCGACCCGTTTTGGCGGCTGCCGTTGTGGCGGCCATATCAATCGATGCTCGATTCCAAGATCGCCGACACCAATAATGTCTCCGCAAGCGCCTTCGCCGGCGCGATCACGGCGGCGCTGTTTCTGTCCCGCTTCGTCGAGCGGGCGAAAAGCTGGCTTCATTTCGATCTGTTCGCGTGGAATTCGTCGTCGAGGCCCGGGCGTCCCGAGGGCGGCGAGGCGCAGACGATCCGCGCGCTCTATGCCTATCTGAAGGAACGCTACCGCTGAGCGCTTGCGAAGGCTTGGCGGGCAGGGAACAATACGCCTCCGTAACGAATTCGTGGAGGCTTTCTTGTCCTTCGAGTTGCGCGCCACCCAGGCGCTCAAGCTCCTGCACGATTTCGGCTTCGGTCTCGTGCATGACCAGGCGCCCGATCTTTCGCTGCGCCAGCTCGCGGTGTTGTTGACGGTCTATCTCGAAAGGCCGCCGCATACGGTGCGTGGGCTTGCGGCCAAGCTGAAAGTGACCAAGCCCGTAATCACCCGCGCGCTCGACACCATGGGAAGGTTCGAATTGCTCACGCGCCGCCGTGATCCCTCTGACCGCCGCAACGTGATCGTGCAGCGCACGGTTAAGGGCGCGCTCTATGTCGAGCGGCTCGGCGATTTGATGGCGGCGAAGGCAAGGAATTTGCCGCGATGAGCGAACTTGATCCGCGCACGACGCCAGCGCGGGCGGATCTTGCCGCAGCACACTTGCGCGGCAAAGTGAAAGCGGATCGCTTCGCCGAGGGCGTCGTCCATCACGTGGTCGAAGTGAGCGCGCCTGTGCGCCACGCGCCGGCGCCGGACGCGCCGCTCGATTCCGAGGTGCTGCACGGCGAAGAGGTGATGATCTACGAGACGAGCGATGAAGGCTGGTGCTGGGGACAGATCGAGCGCGATGGTTATGTCGGATATCTGCCCACGAACGCGCTCAAACGCGGCGCAACGGGCGCCACGCATCGCATCGCGGCGCTCCGTACTTTCGTTTTTCCGGCGTCCGATATCAAAACGCCGCCGATTGCATCACTTTCGTTCGCAAGCCGCGTCAAGATCGTGCGGAATGAAAAAGAATTCGGGGTCACGAATGACGGCGGCTTTATTCCCGCAATCCATCTAACACCGCTCGCCGCGCTCGCGCCCGACTTCGTCGCCACCGCGAGGCGCTTTCTCGGCGTGCCGTATCTCTGGGGCGGGCGCTCGAGCTTAGGTTTCGATTGCTCGGGCCTGGTTCAGCTTTCCCTGCAAGCGGCCGGGGTCGAATGCCCGCGCGACAGCGACATGCAGGCGAAGCAGGGCGTGGAGGTCCCGTTTTCCGGCGATCTCAAGGTAGTCGCGCGCGGCGACTTGATCTGCTGGAAAGGTCATATCGGCCTCGTCGCGGAAGGCGGGCGGCTCCTGCACGCGAACGCCTTTCACATGGCGGTCGCCGAGGAGCCGCTCGCGGAAGCGATCGCGCGGATCAAACGAAGCGGCTCGGATGTGATTGCGGTGCGGCGGCTGGCGAAAACTTAGTAGCCGAGCTTGCGGTCGACGACGTGTTCGAGCGCGAGCCCCTGCTCGAAGCGCTCGATCTGGGCCATGACGTTTTTCGTGAGCGCCTTCGGATCGCTCGATGCCGCGTTGTGCGGGGTCACGTAGATTTTCGGGTGGTCCCAGAACGGGCTTGTTTCCGGCAGCGGCTCGTGCTCGAACACATCGAGGCTCGCGCCGATGAGGGTTCCGTCGTCGAGCGCGCGCAAAATGTCGGCCTCGACTTGCAAGCCGCCGCGTCCGGCATTGATCAGCACCGGGCCGCCGAGCACGCCGTTCTGCGCGAGACGCCGGAACAGATCGTAGCAGAGCATGCCGCGCGTTTCCGCGGTGAGCGGCAACAGGCAGACGAGAATATCGCTCTGGCCGAGGAAAGCGTTCATTTCCGCGTTGCCCGAGAAGGCTTCGATGCCGGCAATCGTTTTCGACGAGCGGCTAAAGCCCGCGACCTGAAAGCCGAGCTGACGAAGCACTTCTGCGGCGGCGGCGCCGAGCACGCCCATTCCCATGATGCCGACGCGAACGGATTCGGCCGGTGCCTCGTAGAGATCACGCCAGACGCGCTCGCGCTGCTGCGTTTCATAGCGCTTCATCTTTCGCTGATGCAGGAGAGCGTTCAGCGCGACGTAGCCCGTCATCCGGCAGGTCAAATCCGGATCGACGATGCGAACGATCGGCACATTGGGAAGCGTGGAATCGCTCAACAGATGATCGACGCCGGCGCCGAGCGAAAAGATCGCCTTGAGCTTCGGCAGCGTCGCCAACAAACCCGCCGGTTGCTTCCACACGCAGGCATATTCGATTTTCGCCGGGTCGCCGATCTCGGGCCAGAGCCTGACCTCGCGTCCTTTCGCCTCAGCACGGAAGCGCTCAAGCCAGGCGTCCGGCTCCCAGCCTGTGATCGCGAGCAGAAGGGCGGGCATTTATGACGCGGGGGCGCCTTCCGGCGCGGTCTCGATTTCGAACGCGGCCTTGAAAAGGGCGCGCGTGTAATCGGTTTTCGGCCGGGCGAAGAGCTCGGCGGCGGGGCCCTGCTCGATGATCTTTCCCTCGCGCATCACCAGCATGTTGCTCGCGAGCGCCGCCACCACTTTGAGGTCATGGCTGATGAACATGTAGGTGAGGTCGTGCCGCCGCTGCAGATCGCGCAAGAGGTCGACGATTTGCGCCTGGATCATCATATCGAGCGCGCTCGTCGGCTCATCCAAGACGACGAAGGAGGGCTCCAACACCATCGCGCGCGCGACCGCGACGCGCTGACGCTGGCCGCCGGAGAATTCGTGCGGATAGCGATGCCGCGTTTCGGGATCGAGGCCGACATCGTTGAGCGCCGTGATCACCTTCGCCTCGCGCGCGGCGGCGGAAAGCCGCGGTTGGTGCACGCGCAAACCCTCGCCGATGACATCCGCGATCGACATGCGCGGCGACAGCGAACCGTAAGGATCCTGAAAGACGATCTGCATGTTGCGCCGGAACGGGCGGAGCGCGCGAAATTTCAGTCCCTCGATGGACTTGCCGAGAAACACGATCGGGCCGTCGCTCGAAATCAGCCGCATCAGCGCGAGCCCGAGCGTCGTCTTGCCCGAGCCCGATTCGCCGACAACGCCGAGCGTCTCGCCGCGCCGGATCGAAAGCGAAACCCCGTCGACCGCCTTGATGTGGCCGACGGTGCGCCGCAAGAAGCCGCGGCGGATCGGAAACCAGACGCGGAGATTATCCGCCTTCATCACGATCGGCGCATCAGGCTGCGCGGGCGCGGGCTCGCCCTTCGGCTCCGCCGCGATCAGCGCCTTGGTGTAGGGATGCTGCGGCCGCGCGAACAGCTCAGTGACGTCGCCGCGCTCGACGATCTCGCCTTCCTTCATCACGCACACGCGCTTCGCGATCTTGCGCACGATGCCGAGATCGTGGGTGATGAACAGCATCGCCATGCTGTAGCGCGCCTGCAGGTTTTTCAGGAGCCGCAGGATTTGCGCCTGCACCGTGACATCGAGCGCTGTAGTAGGCTCGTCGGCGATGAAGAGATCGGGCTCGTTCGCGAGCGCCAAAGCGATCATCACGCGCTGGCGCTGGCCGCCGGAAAGCTGGTGCGGATAGGACGCCAATCTCGATTGCGGATCGGGAATCCCGACTTCGCCGAGCAATTCGATGACGCGCTGGCGCGCTTCCAAGCCGAAAAGCCCGCGATGGATTTCGAGCACCTCGGCGATCTGCCGCTCGATCGTGTGCAGCGGNNGAGGTCATCGGCTCCTGGAACACCATGGTGATGTCGTCGCCACGAACGCTCTGCATTTCGCGCTCGGAAAGCGCCAACAGATCGCGGCCCTTGAACAGCACGCGGCCGGAGGGATGCGAGGCCGCGGGATAGGGCAGGAGCTTTAGGATCGAAAGCGCCGTCACCGACTTGCCCGAGCCCGATTCGCCGACGAGTGCCAGCGTCTCCCCCTTGTTGATTTCGAACGAAACGCGGTCGGCCGCGAGTGTGGTGTGGCCGCCCTGGCGGAAGGCGATCGACAAATCCTCGACCTTCAGAAGCGGCGTTGTTTCGCTCATGCGAAGGTCTTTCGCGGATCGAAGGCGTCGCGCACCGCCTCGCCGATGAAGATCAGGAGCGACAACAGGGTCGCGACGGCGAAGAAGCCGGTAATGCCGAGCCATGGCGCCTGTACGTTGGACTTGCCCTGCGACAGCATCTCGCCGAGCGAGGGCGAGCCGGGCGGCAGCCCAAAGCCGAGGAAGTCGAGCGCGGTCAGCGTCATCACCGAGCTGGAAAGAATGAACGGAAGATAGGTGAGGGTCGCCACCATCGCGTTCGGCAGCAGATGGCGAAACATCAACACGATGTTGGAGACGCCGAGCGCGCGCGCCGCGAGCACGTATTCGAGGTTGCGCGCGCGGAGGAATTCGGCGCGCACAAGCCCGACCAGCGAGACCCAGGAGAACAGCAGCAAGATGCCGAGAAGGACGAAAAATCCCGGCACCAGCACGGAAGAGATAATGAGCAAGAGATAGAGCGAAGGCACCGAGGTCCAAATTTCGATGAAGCGCTGGAACAGGAGATCGGTCCAGCCGCCGAAATAGCCCTGCACCGCGCCAGCGGCGATGCCGATCGCCGAGGAGATGATGGTAAGCGCCAATCCGAACAGCACCGAGATGCGGAATCCGTAGATCAGCCGCGCCGTCACGTCGCGGCCCTGGTCATCGGTGCCGAGCCAGTTCTTTTCGAGGCCGGCGCAGCCAGCGACGCTTTTCTTCGCGGCGACATCGCGGCACTGGTCTTCCGTGAGCATCCAAGTCGGCGGCGAAGGCGCGGGCGTCGGCAAATCGAGATTATGCGTGGAATAATTGTAGTGGATCGGCGGGAAGACCATGTAGCCGCCCTTCTCCGCGATGATCTTCGCGAGATACGGGTCGCGATAATCGGCCTCGGTCTCGAACTCGCCGCCGAATTTCGTCTCGGGATAGCGCGCGAACACCGGATAGTACCGATGGCCCTCATAGGAAACGAGCAGCGGCTTGTCATTGGCGATGAACTCGGCGAAGAGGCTCGCCCCAAACAGCACGAGAAAAATCCAGAACGCCCACCAGCCGCGCTTGTTTCGCTGGAAGTTTTGCCAGCGGCGCTTGTTGATCGGCGACAGCGCCGGCATGCCAAGCCGGGGTGCGGCGATCACGCCCATCGGCTCGGCCGCGGCGGTTTCCAGCGGCTTCGGAGGGGTCGCCGCGTCCATCAGGCCTCTCGCGTCTCGAAATCGATGCGCGGATCGACCCAGGTATAGGCGAGATCGGAAATCAAATTCACCACGAGTCCCACGAGCGAGAAAATGTAGAGCGTCGCGAACACCACCGGGTAGTCGCGGTTCAAGACGCTCTCGAAGCCGAGAAGGCCGAGCCCATCGAGCGAGAAGATCGTCTCGATCAGCAGCGAGCCGGTGAAGAAGGCGTGGATGAAAGCGCCGGGAAAGCCCGCGATGATGATGAGCATGGCGTTGCGGAAGATGTGGCCGTAGAGCACGCGGCGCTCCGAGAGGCCCTTCATGCGCGCGGTCACCACGTATTGCTTGCGGATTTCGTCGAGGAACGAGTTCTTGGTGAGGAGCGTCATCGTGGCGAAGGCGCCGAGCGCCATCGACACGATCGGCAGCGTCATGTGCCAGGCGTAGTCGATGATTTTCTGCCACCACGGCAATAGCGCGAAATTGTCGGAGGTGAGTCCGCGGAGCGGAAAGATCGAATAGAACGAGCCGCCGGCGAACAGCACGATCAGAAGGATCGCGAACAAAAATCCCGGCACCGCGTAGCCGACGATGACCACCGTCGAGGACCACACATCGAAGCGCGAGCCGTCGCGCACCGCCTTGGTGATGCCAAGCGGAATCGAAATGAGATAGGCGAGAAGCGTCATCCAGATTCCGAGTGAAATCGAAACCGGCATTTTCTCCTTGACGAGATCAATCACCTTGGCGTCGCGGAAATAGCTCTTGCCGAAATCGAAGCGAACGAAGTTCCACAACATCAGGCCGAAACGCTCGTACGCGGGCTTGTCGAAGCCGAACTGCGCCTCGAGCTGCTTGATGAATTCGGGATCGAGTCCCTGCGCGCCGCGGTATTTCGAGGCGACGGGATCGAGCGCGCCGCCCGGGCCAGTGCCGGGAAGGATGATGTCGCTACCGCCGCCCGAGACGCGCGAGGTCGCCGATATGTCGTTGCCGGTGAGCTGCGCGATGATGCGCTCCACCGGCCCGCCCGGCGCGAACTGGATCACGACGAAGGAAACGAACAGGATCCCGAGCAAGGTCGGGATCATGAGAAGAAGCCGTCGCAGGATATAGGCGCCCATGATTCACACCGTGCGGATGTTTGCCGGAGCGGTCAACTTTCACTCCTCTTTAACCTCTCCCCAATGGGGAGAGGGTGACTGATCCGGCGCGCCCGGCTTTGGCCAGATCGCTCCACCATGTTTCGGGAAAACCACGGCCAAAGCGGGGCTTGTCGGCGGGCCGCGCGAATAGGTCCCAATAGGCGAGCCAGTGGGTCGGCTTGTACCAGTGCGGCACCCAGTAGCGGCCCGCGCGCAGCACGCGGTCGAGCGCGCGGCAGGCGATGGTGAGTTCGGGACGGCTTTTCGCCTCGACGATCTTTTCCACCAGCGCGTCGACGACGGGGTCGGCAATGCCCGAGAGGTTCTGCGCTCCCTTGATGGCGGCGGCCTGCGCGGTGAGGTAGGTGCGGAGCGACTCGCCCGGCGTCGAAGAGAAGCTGAAGCGCTGGGTAGTGATATCGAAATCGAACTCGTCCTCGCGCGCCTTATATTGCACCGGATCGACGAGGCGAACGCCCGCTTCGACGCCGAGAACGCCGAGATTCTTGATGAACGATGCATGGTGCGCCTGAAATGCAGAATCCTCGAGCAGAAATTCGATCGCGATTTTTTCGCCCTTGGCGTTGACGCGGCGATTGTCTTTGATTTCGTAGCCCGCCGCCTGCAACAGCGCTCCGGCGTGGCGCAGGAGGGCGCGGTCCTGTCCCGAGCCGTCGGACACGGGCGGAACGAACGGCTCGCCGAACACTTCATCAGGTATGCGGCCCCGAAACGGTTCTAGGAGCGCAAGCTCCTCGAGCGCGGGCTTGCCCTTCGCCATCATGTCGGAATTCTGGAAGAAGGAATGCGTGCGGTCATAGGAGCCATACATTATATTCTTGTTTGTCCATTCGAAATCGAAAGCGAGCCCGATCGCCTCACGCACGCGCGGGTCCTTGAACTTTTCCCGCCGCGTATTGATGAACCAGCCTTGCGCTCCGGAAGGCGTGAGATCCGGCAGCACCTCGCGCTTGACCCGGCCGTCGCGCATCGCCGGAAAGTCGTAACGCGTGGCCCAAATGCGCGAAGTAAACTCCTCGCGGAAGAGATAATTGCGCGCGGTGAAGCCCTCGAAGGCGACATCGCGGTCGCGATAATATTCGTAGCGCAGAAGGTCGAAATTATTTTGGCCACGCGCGACCGGGAGATCGGCGCCCCACCAGTCCTTCACCCGCTCGTATTCGATGAAGCGGCCGGGCTCGAAGCGGCCGACGCGATAGGGACCGGAGCCAAGCGGCACATCAAGCGTCGATTCCTCGAAGTTCTTCGTTGTGTAATAGGCGCGCGAGAAAATCGGCAGGCCCGCGACGAAGAGTGGAATTTCCCGTCCGCGTTTGGGCGAAAACTTCACGGCGAGCGTCACCTCGTCGACCGCTTCGACTGACTCTACGTCACGCATCAATTGCCGAATAATTGGATGGCCCTTCTCCTTGAGGATGTTGAACGAGAAGGCGGCGTCCTGCGCGGTCAGTTTGCTGCCATCATGGAAGCGCGCCTCCGGGCGAAGAATAAAGCGGTAGATCATCCCATCGGTGGAAATCCTCACCGCCCGCGCCGCGAGCCCGTACATCGCGTCGGGCTCGTCGAGCGCCCGCACCATCAGGACGGCGAAGGTGAGTTCCATCCCCTGCGCCGCATCGCCTCGCAGCACGAAGCTGTTCAATGAGTTGAAGGTGAGGAACGACTGGTTATAGGCGCGGTAGCCGCCGATATGGGAAAAGCCGCCGCCTTTCGGCGCGTCCACGTTGACGTAGTCGAAGCGGGAAAAGTTGGCGGGATATTTCAGGTCGCCGAAGGCGGAGATGCCATGCGTTTCCTTTTCCTCGGCCGCGATCGCGCCGCGCGGCAGCGAAAGAGCCGCGGCCGTCGATCCGCCCATGATCAGCAAGGAGCGCCGCGTAAGCCGGTGAGGCTCGCTCACTGCTTATTAACCCCTACCTTGGCGGCGCGCTCCTTGTCGTACCACCAGATCTCCGGAAAACCGTAGGAATAGGCGGGGAGCTTCGAGGGCCGCGCGTATCGGTCCCAGCGCGCGGTGCGCGCGTAATCGAGCGTCCAGCCGGGCACCACGTAGTTGTTCCACAGCAGTACGCGGTCGAGCGCTTTCGTCGCGGCGACCAATTCCTCGCGGTCCTTGGTGAAAATCACGTGGTTGATCAACGCGTCGACGCCGGCATCCTTGATGCCGCCGTAGTTGCGCGAGCCCTCGCGATCGGCGGCTTCCGCGCCGAAGAAATCGCGCTGCTCGTTGCCCGGCGACAACGACTGACCCCAGCCGGTGATGATGATATCGAAATCGCGTGCGCGCAGACGATTGACATATTGCGAGCTGTCGACGACTCGCGAGGAGACTTCGATGCCGAGCCGCTCGAGCGCGGGCTTGTAGAACAGCACGACGCGCTCGAAGGCGGGGCTGACGAGGAGGAAATCGGCCTTGAACGGCTCGCCGGACTTGGCGTTGACGAGCTTGCCGTCACGAACCTCGTAGCCGGCCTCGCGCAGGAGCCGGATCGCCTCGCGTAAATTGGCGCGGCGACCTTCCTCGCTGTTGGTGGCGGGATTTTGGAACGGCTTGGTGAAGACCTCGGCCGGAATCTTGTCGCGCACGGATTCGAGAATCTCCAACTCCTTACCCGTGGGCAGGCCGGACGAAGCGAGTTCCGAGCCGGAGAAATAGCTGTCGCAGCGCCGGTACTGGCCGTAGAACAGCGTCTTGTTCATTCCCTCGAAATCGAGCGCGTAGCTGAAGGCGAGCCGTACGCGCGGATCCTTGAACTTGTCCCGGCGAAGATTAAAGACGAAGCCCTGCATCACGCCGCGCGCCCGCTCGGGAAACGTCTCGAGGATCACCTTGTTGTCGCGGCGCGCCGGAAAGTCGTAGGCGGTCGCCCAGTTCTTAGCGATCGGCTCGGCGCGGAAGTCGTATTGATCGGCTTTGAAGGCTTCGAGTTCAACGGTGTCGTCGCGGTAATATTCGTAGCGGATCTCGTCGAAATTATTGCGGCCTACATTGACCGGCAGGCTGTGGCCCCAATAATCCTGCACGCGCTCATAGGCGACGGTGCGCCCGGGCACGAAGCTTTTGATCTTGTAGGCGCCGTTGCCGAGCGGCGCTTCCAGCGTGCCGTTGGTGATATCGCGCGGCTTGCCGGCGGCGTCCTCGCCGGTCCACCAATGCTTTGGCAACACGTTGATCTGGCCGACGATCTGCGGCAGTTCGCGATTGCCCGGCCCGTCGAAGGTGAAGGTGATCTCGCGCTCGCCGGTCTGTTCAGCCTTGGTCACGTGGCGATAATAGAAGGCCTGGTTCGGATTCAGCTTCTTCAGCTGCTCGAACGTCCAGATCACGTCCGCGACCGTCACCGGCGTTCCGTCGTGCCAGCGCGCCTCGGGCCGGAGCCGGTACGACACCCAGGAATAATCCGGCGGGTAGCGCACGGCTTCGGCGAGCAAGCCGTATTCGGTCGCCACCTCGTCGAGGGCGGGCGTCATCAGCGTATCGTAGATGAGCGTGATGCCGGCGGCCGGCGTGCCGCGCGGGATGACGAAGTTGAAGCTGTCGAACGTGCCGTCCTGGCTGAGGCGCACGAGGCCGCCCTTCGGCGCGTCCGGGTTGACGTAATCGAAGCGCTTGAAGTCGGCGGGATATCTCGGCGTGCCGAGTAGCGACAGCCCATGCCGCCATTCCGAGGATTGCGCGCGCGCAACGCCGCCCAAGGCCGCGAACGCGAGCGCGCCAAGCGCGAAGACTTTCAGCAGTTTCAAAATGCACTCCGTCAGCGTCGGGACCGAAACTCGACGGCAATTATGACGCTTTTCCGCTCCCGCGCCAAAGCGGGGGTCGCGCTAACGCGAACGTGAAGCGAACTTAATGTTTCGGCGCGGGCGCAGGCGCTGGCGTAGGCGCGGGTTTGGCGGGCTGGGCGTTTTGCGCCGGCGGCGCGTTCTTCGGCTCGTCCTTCGGCGCCGCCGCCTGGGTATCCTGCGGCTTCGGGGCAGCGCCTTGTGCGGGCACGGGCGCGGTCGGCAGCGGTGCCGGATTATCCGCGAGCGTGTTCAGATAGGCGATGAGGTCGGCGCGGTCCGAACCCTTGCTGATCCCGGCGAAGGCCATCGAGGTGCCCGGCACGAAAGCGCGTGGGCTGATGAGATAAGTATTGAGGTCCTGGATCGTCCACTTGCCGCCTTTGCCCTTCATCGCGGCGGTATAGGAAAAGCCTTCATGCGTGGCGCGGTCGCGGTTGACGATGCCGTAAAGATTGGGACCGACCTTGTTGGGACCGCCCTTGGCGAAGTCGTGGCAGGCGAGGCATTTCTTGGCGATGCTCGCGCCCTTGTCGGGGGTTGCTTTCGCCAGCAACTGCTCGATCGGCTCTTCTTGCGGGGCGGTGGTGCCGCCGCCGGCAGGCGGCTCGGTGACCACGATGTCGTAGCCGGGCTTTTCCGGCTTGTGCGGTGAGAACATCGCGCCGGCGACGATATTGAGCGAAAGCGTGATCAGAAGCGTGCCGAGCACCGCGCCCAGAATCTTGTTCAGCTCGAAACTGTCCATCGGTCCCGCGTCCATAAAGACGGGGAGCCGCTCGCGCGCTCCCCCTCTTTCGCGGAATTGCTATCGCTTTGCGCGGTGCGATGCAACCCGTATAACCCGCGCGCCCGCTGCTACTTTCTGCCAGTTTCGGGCAACGGAAACGCCGCGATGGCCCGCCTGCAACCCATCTCCGATATTGTCGTGCTGGTACCCGCGCGCTTGAACGCGACGCGGCTGCCCGGCAAGCCGCTCGCCGACATCGCGGGCCTGCCGATGATCGTGCAGGTGATTCGGCGTGCCGAGGAAGCGGGCGTGGGCTCCGTGTGGGCGGCGACCGACGCACCCGAGGTCGTCGGCGCGGTGGAGGCGGCGGGCGGCCAAGCGGTGATGACGCACGCCGACCATCAATCCGGCTCCGACCGCATTTTCGAGGCGCTTCTCAAGATCGATCCCGAGGGCCGCGCGAAAATCGTCATTAACGTGCAGGGCGACCTGCCAACCATCGAGCCGAAATCGATCCGTGCCGCGCTCGTTCCGCTCGCCGATCCCGCGGTGGACATCGCCACCATCGCCGCGATCATCACCGAGAAAAGCGAGCGCATCGATCCGAACGTGGTGAAGCTCGTCGGCACAGAGGTCGCGCCGGGGCGGCTCCGCGCGCTTTACTTCACGCGCGCCACCGCGCCCACGGGCGAGGGGCCGCTCTACCATCACATCGGCCTTTATGCGTATCGCCGCGCGGCGCTCGAACAATTCGTTAAGCTCAGGCCCTCGCCGCTCGAGAAACGCGAGCGGCTTGAGCAGTTGCGCGCGTTAGAGGCCGGCATGCGCATCGACGCCGCGATCGTTGACGGCGTTCCGCTCGGCGTCGATACTCCCGCCGACCTCGAAAAGACGCGTGCGATTTTGCAGGCGCGGCGGCCCGCCGCCGGAAATCCAAGATGAACAAAAAGAAAACGATCGTCTTTCAGGGCGAGCCCGGCGCCAACTCACACATCGCCTGCCGCGAGGCCTATCCCGATTACGAGCCGCGGCCGTGCGCCACCTTCGAGGACTGCTTCGCCGCCGCCTCCGCGGGCGAGGCGGAGCTCGCGATGATTCCAATCGAGAATTCGGTCGCTGGCCGCGTCGCCGACATTCATCATCTGATGCCGACTTCGGGGCTCCACATCGTCGCCGAGTATTTTCTCCCCATCAGCCACCAGTTGCTGGGCGTCAAGGGCGCGAAGCTCTCCGACCTGAAGACGGTAGAGAGCCACATCATGGCGCTCGGCCAGTGCCGTAACGCGATCAAGAAGCTCAACCTCAAGCCGGTGATCGGCGCCGACACGGCGGGTGCTGCCCATCACGTGGCGGAGGCGGGCGACAAGAGTCGCGCCGCCATCGCCTCGAGGCTCGCCGCCGAAATCTACGGCCTCGACATTCTTTCCGCCGACATCGAGGACGAGGCGCACAACACCACGCGCTTCATCGTGCTCTCGCGCAAGCCCAAATGGGCGGCGAAAGGCGACGGCCCGACGGTGACCACGTTCGTCTTTCGCGTGCGTAATCTGCCGGCCGCGCTCTACAAGGCGCTCGGCGGCTTCGCCACCAACGGCGTCAACATGACGAAGCTCGAGTCCTACCAGCTCGAGGGAAAGTTTTTCGCGACACAATTCTATTCCGACGTCGAGGGCCACCCCGAGGACCGGCTGGTGAAGCTCGCGCTCGAGGAGCTCGCCTTTTTCTCGCGCGAGATGAAGATCCTTGGCGTCTATCCGGCGCATCCCTATCGGCTCGCCAACGCCGAGAAGCAGAACTGAGCTCGGCCGTCGATCCGGCGTGAATCTGTATCCCTCCCCTGAGGGGAGGGTGGCGAGCCGCGTATGCGGCGAGCCGGGTGGGGAGAATCTCTAACGCCGGTTCACCCCACGCGAATGCTCGCTCACGCTCGCATCCATCCCTCCCCTCAAGGGGAGGGATGGAGACAGTCGCCCGCTCTTCACGAAAAACTTAGTCACCGGAAACCTTCGCGCCCTTCTCGATGAAGGCGCGAATGAGATGGTGCGCGATTGCGACCGGCGGCGGCGTGAAAATTTGCCCGGGATGCCGGCGCAGGAGCATCTCGGCGATTTCCGCCCGCTCGATCCAGCGCGCGCCCTCTAACTCTTTGTGGTCGATCACGAGTTGGGTGGTTTCAGCCTCGGCGTGGAATCCGATCATCACCGACATCGGAAACGGCCAGGGCTGCGAGGCATAATAGGAGACGCGGCCGGTTCGGATGCCGGCCTCCTCGAACATTTCGCGCCGCACCGCCTCCTCGAAGGTCTCGCCGGGCTCCACGAAACCCGCGAGGCACGACCACATGCCGGGCGGAAAGCGCGATTGCCGCCCCAAGAGACAGCGCTCGCCGTCGATCGCGAGCATGATGACGCAAGGGTCGGTGCGCGGAAAATGATGCGTGCCGCAAGCGGGACAATCGCGCCGCCAGCCGGCTTCGGTATTTTTCGTCTCGTGCCCGCATTTTGCGCAGAAGCGATGCGTCGCGTGCCAGGTGAGGAGCGCCTTGGCGGTGGCAAGCCCCGGCAGGTGTTCGGGCGCGAAGCCCTGCATCGCGATCGAGCGGAGATCCAGAATCAAAAGATCGCCGCGCGCTTTCAACACCTCGGCCGTCTCCTGCGCGAGCGAAACGCCGGTGCGCGCAGCGCCATCGACCTGTCCAACGAGGACACGCTCAAAAATGTGGCCGAGTGCACTCGCTTCTTCCGGCGAAAGCAGCGGGTCGAGGATTTCGCCCCGGCGCGCGAGCACGACGACTTCGCCGCTGATCGCGTAGACGCCCGCGCCGCGGTGCCGTTCGGCGGCGGCGACGAACGCCGCATTGCCGCGCCTCTCCGCCGCGCGATCGAGCGCGGAGCCGACATAGCCGAGCGGCGGCCACGGCCCGAGATCGAAAGGAGATTTATTCATTTGGTCCGACTCAAGAGGGCAATCCTGCGGCGCCGCGACACATGGCCGGCGAGGAGTGATTGGGCTTTCATTGGTTCCGACGTGCTTTCGTTGCAGGATGACACGTTCAGGGGGAAGGGGCCCAGATGATTGTTTGGAGCGGCCGGGGCATTCTGATTTTTCTCATTTTCATGGCCGCATTCTTCGCCACCGTTCCGTTCGTCGTCATCGAAATCGATCCTGTCCTCCAGCTCGGCAAAGATAAGTCGGTAAACCTCTCGATCGCGCTCGCCGCGTTGTTGTCGGCGATCCTGACTTTTCCGCTCGATCGCTTCATCATGAAGCAGCGCGGTCCTCAAATCCAAGTCGATCCCAAGACCGGCCAGCAGCAATTGGTTTCTAACAAAGACACGTTCATGTGGATCGAGACACGCTATTGGCCCTACCTCTACCTCGCGCTCGCGGCCGTGATGCTGGTGGTTACATATTTCATTTGACGCGGCATCGGCGGCTTTCCGGGCATTGCGCCAACGCGCTTAACGCAAACCCATCGCCGCCTTCAATCGTTCCGTGAAATTAGCGGCTGCCTGCGGATCGTAGGGTACGCGCTTGCCGCGTCCCCACACCGGGTTCGGCCAGGCGCCGTCACTTTCGAACCGCGCGATCACGTGCACGTGCAGTTGCCGAACCTGATTGCCTAATGCTGCAACGTTCAACTTATGGCATTTCGTGGCCGCTTTCAGCATCCGCGAGGCGACGATAATGTCGTCGAGCAGCGCCATCTGCTCGGCGGCATCGAGATCGATAATTTCGACAAGCGCGGCCCGGCGCGGCACGAGTACGAGCCAAGGAAAACGCGCGTCGTCGAACAGCCGCACCTCGCAAAATTTGAGACGGCCGAACGGAAGCGATTCGGCTTCGAGACGGGGGTCGAGGGTGAAGGTGTTGGACATATAAATCGCTCGAATGGCTGTAGGCTTATGCATTAAACCCGTCACGGCCGATAACCCTTCATGGCCGAGCGCGTTTTTCTCCCCGTCTTGCTCGGCGATGGCAATCAATGTTCACATCGTTCGCCCTCTCGCTTGCCTTCCTTTTCCGGAGAGCCGATATAGAGAGCGGGAGGTTGGCGGTGGACGAGCCACTCGCCAACCGGGTCAGATCCGGAAGGAAGCAGCCCTAACGAAACCGGTTCGGGTTATCGGTCCAACCTCCCACCCTCGCTTCGCTCGAAACCGGGCCCTTCGCCACAACAGAACGACCGGAGCGATTTTTTACATCCCATGAGCGAAGCAGCCGAAAAATCCGCAAAAGGAAAGCCAAGCGAGGCCGCAAGCCCCGCGCGCACGGAGGTTGCATCCGGCTATCGGGTGCTCGCGCGCAAATACCGGCCGGCGCGCTTCGAAGACCTGATCGGCCAGGACGCGATGGTGCGCACGCTGCGAAACGCTTTCGACAGTGGACGTATCGCGCAGGCCTATATCCTCACCGGCGTGCGCGGCGTCGGCAAGACGACCACCGCGCGCATCCTCGCCCGCGCCCTTAATTACGAGCCGCCCGAGGGCGGCGGCGGCCCGACGCTGAACATGCCCGTCTTCGGCCGCCACTGCGAAGCGATCATGGAAAGCCGTCATCCCGACGTCCTCGAAATGGACGCGGCCTCGCACACTGGCATCGACGACGTGCGCGAAATTCTCGAGGGTGTGCGCTACGCGCCGATCCTCGCCCGCTACAAGGTCTACATCATCGACGAAGTGCACATGCTGTCGGAAAAGGCGTTCAACGCCTTTCTCAAGACGCTCGAAGAGCCGCCGCCGCATGTGAAATTTATTTTCGCGACCACCGAAATCCGCAAGGTGCCGGTGACGGTGCTTTCGCGCTGCCAGCGCTTCGATCTCCGGCGTGTCGATGCCGGTCTGTTGACGACGCATCTCGCCTCGATCTGCGAAAAAGAGAAAGTGCCGATCGAGCCCGAGGCGCTCGCCATGATCGCGCGCGCGGCGGAGGGCTCGGTGCGCGACGCGCTCTCGATCCTCGATCAGGCAATCGCCCACGGCGAAGCCAAGGTTACGGCGGAGGAAGTGCGCGGCCTTTTAGGTCTCGCCGACCGCGCCCGCATCATCGATCTCTTCGAGATGCTGATGAAGGGCGATATCGCCTCGGCACTCGCGGAGTTACGCGCACAATACGACACCGGCGCCGAGCCCGCGGTCGTCATCGCGGATCTCGCCGAGTTCACCCACCTCGTCACCCGCTTCAAGCTGGTGCCTTCGGCGGCGGAGGATCAGAGCCTCGTCGAGGCGGAGAAAAAACGCGGCAGCGTTTTCGCCGAGGGTCTATCGATCCGCGTGCTCTCGCGCGCTTGGCAAATTTTGACCAAGGGCTTCGCCGAAGTGCAGTCCGCCGCAAAGCCGGTGCAAGCCGCCGAAATGGTGCTCGTTCGTCTCGCCTTCGCCGCCGATCTGCCAACGCCCGACGAGGCGCTGCGCGCGCTCGCCGAAGGGGGTGCTGCCGGCGGCGGCCCCAGCGCGCCGTCGAGGGCGGGTCCTGGCTCGGGGCCACGGCTTTTGCTCGCCGCCGAAGGCGGGCGCGCGCGTCCATCGGCACAGGCCGAGCCCGCATTGGAAGCGGTGGCGGCGTCCGCCCCACGGCTCGCCTCGCTCGAAGATATCGCCGCCCTTGCGGTGGCAAAGCGCGATTTGAAGGTGAAACACGCGATTGAACATCAGGTGCGGCTCGTGCGGATTCAGGAAAACCGGCTTGAGATCGCGCTTGCGCCCGGCGTCCCGGCGGGCATCACCAGCGAGCTTTCGACCAAGCTCACTGAATGGACGGGCAATCGCTGGTTCGTGGCGATTTCCGATTCTGAAGGCGCGCCGACGATCGCGGAAAACGCGGCCGCGAAAAAAGTCGCGCTGGTGCACGACGTGCGCTCCGATCCGCTGGTGAAAGCGGTGCTGGAGCGCTTTCCGGGCGCCGAGATTGTCGACGTGCGGCGGCGCGAGCAAGCGGCAATCGAAACGGAAGCGGGCGAAAGTGCTGCCGACGACCGGCCTGCCGACGAGCGCGGAGAACCCTGATGCGCGACCTAATGGGCATGATGGGCAAGATGCAGGAGCTGCAAGGCCGCATGGAGAAGATGCAAGCCGAGCTTGAGACGACCGAGGTCACTGGCTCGGCCGGCGGCGGACTTGTCTCCATCACGCTCACCGCCAAGGGCGCGCTGAAGAAGATTTCGATCGATCCGAGCCTGTTGAAGTCGGCGGAAAAAGAAATCGTCGAGGATCTGATTTCGGCGGCGCACGCCGATGCGCGCGCCAAGGCCGAGCGCGCGATGGAAGAGAAGATGCGGGAACTCACCGGCGGTCTGCCGCTGCCGCCGGGGCTGAAACTCTTCTAATGCCTCGCGCCGTCGCCGGTCCTGAAATCGAGCGTCTCATTCAGTTGTTGGCCCGCCTGCCGGGGCTCGGGCCCCGCTCGGCGCGGCGCG
This sequence comes from Hyphomicrobiales bacterium, assembly GCA_003135415.1. Classification (GTDB taxonomy): domain Bacteria; phylum Pseudomonadota; class Alphaproteobacteria; order Rhizobiales; family Xanthobacteraceae; genus Palsa-892. The sequence continues at coordinate 596 of PLBP01000026.1, read as the reverse complement.
CGGCGCTCCATCTCGTCAAACGCCGCGAGGAATTGATGCAGCCCCTGGCCGCGGCGATCGCCGATGCCAACGCCAAAATTGAGATCTGCAGCATCTGCGGCAATGTCGACACGCGCGATCCTTGCACCGTGTGCGTGGACCCGATGCGCGATCCCTCGATCCTCGTCGTGGTCGAAAACGTCGCGGACCTGTGGGCGCTCGAGCGCGCCGTCGCGATTGCCTGCCGCTATCACGTGCTCGGCGGCACGCTGTCGCCGCTCGACGGCATCGGCCCCGACGACCTCAATCTCGCGAGCCTGATCGCGCGCGTGCAGGGCTCCGAGATAAAGGAAGTGGTGCTGGCGTTGAACTCCACGGTCGACGGTCAGACCACCGTCCACTACATCACCGACCGCCTGCGCGATACGAACTTGAAGGTTACGCGGCTCGCATCCGGCGTGCCGGTTGGCGGCGAACTCGATTATCTCGACGAGGGCACGCTGTCGGCGGCGATCCGCGCGCGCACGCTGCTCTAGGCGTACTCAATGGACGAGACGGGCGTCGGGATTCCGGATGAGTCCGTCGTCGAATGGATTCGATCGGCGGCAATCCCGCTT
>PLBP01000024.1 GCA_003135415.1 Hyphomicrobiales bacterium | reverse complement strand
AGGCAAAATCCACAAGAAAATGATCGGCGCCTTGAGTCTGCTTCACCCCGATGAGCAGATATTAGTGCACCCGGTCGGCAGGTCTGCTTTGTGCCAAGTGGGGTCATGCCGGCTATCCTGCGCCTGTTCTGCGCAATTCTCTACGATATATTTGGTATCGTGGCCGCCCGATTTCACGGGCATGCGAGAGGCTGCTTATGGCGGAAAATACGGAGCTTCGCGAGGTATCGCGACAAATTCCGATCATCGACGTGCACCAGCATTTCTGGCGGTTGGACCAGAATTATTATCCGTGGCTGTGCGACCCGAAGCCCGTGCATTTCCGCTACGGCGACTATTCCTCGATCAAAAAGGATTACATGCCGCCGGATTACCGGCGTGATTTCGGCCAAAATCGCGTCGTGAAGACGGTACACGAAGAAGCCTGGTGGAATCCCGCCGATCCGGTCGGTGAGACGCGCTGGGTGACGAAGGTCGCGGAAGAACACGGCTGGCCTTCTGCGCTCGTCGCCAACGGGCCGCTCGATCGCGACGACATCGGGGAGGTGCTCGCGGGCCACGCCGAAAGCCCGCTCGCGCGCGGCATCCGCAACTTTCCGAAGGCAGCACCTAGCGTGCGTGAGGCGAAACGCGGTGCGCCCGGTTTGATGGATGACCCGAAATGGCGGCGCGGCTACGCGCTGCTCGAACGCCACGATTTTTCCGCCGACATCCAGGTGCCGTGGTGGCACATGGACGCGCTTTCGGATCTCGCCGCCGATTTTCCCAACACGCAAATCATCATCGTGCATGCGGGCCTGCCGTCCGACCGGAGCCGGGAAGGGCTTGCGGGCTGGCGCCGCGCGATGGAACAGGTCGCGGGCCATCCGAATGTCGCGATCAAGCTCTCCGGCCTCGGAGAGCCGGGCTTGCCCTGGACGCTTACAACCAACAGCCCGATCATTCGCGACGCCGTCAAGATTTTCGGCGCCGACCGCGGCATGTTCGCGAGCAATTATCCGGTCGATAGCATCGTCGGCTCGTTCGATACGATTTATGACGGCTTCCGCGCGGCAGTCGCCGATCTTCCGCTCGCCGACCAGCGCAAACTTTTTCACGACAATGCGGAGCGCATCTACCGGCTTTAGAACGTTGAAGCATGATCTTTTCCGGAAACCGGTTCCCACTTTTCGGAATCATGCTTTAGCTACTTCGCCGCACCGAAGGCTCGATGCCGCCGGCGGGATCAAATCATTCCCTTGTCCTTCCACTTCGCCCAGATCGCCTTCATCGCGGTCTCGGCTTGCTTGAGCGCGTTCTCCGGCGTCTCGACGCCGGTCGCCGCGCGCGCAAACATCGTGTTCAGCACCCAGGTGTGGAAGGTCTCGTCGATCGCGGCGTTGCAATAGCCGGGATAGCCTACATTCGTCGCCCAATCGAGAATATCGGACATCACCGCATATTTGTCCGCCGGTATTCCCTTCGCATCCTTGGCGATGAGTTGCTTGATGTCGGGTACCGTCGCCGGGAAGGTGGGGAAGTTGTAAAACTCGCTCGCCAGAAATCCTTGCTTGAAGCTGTCGACGTAGTCGATGAGAAACTTCTTCGCCCCGTCGATGTTCTCGGCGAATTTCCAAACCACATAGCAATCCATCACATGTTCTGGGCCGATGCGGCGCACGGGTCCCCTAGCGGCTTTCGCGAGCCCGATCTTCTCGTGGATCGGCAGCTTGTCGTTCTCGCCGGCGCGCGTGACGGAGATCGCGTTCACCACGAGCGATGATCTGCCGGCGAGCATCTGCCGGTTATTGGACGATGGATCCCACGCGAGCACTTCGGGCGTCTCCGTCTCCTCAAATAGCGCCTTGACGAATTTGATCGCTTCCAGCGTTTCCTTCGAGTTGATGGTGAGATTGCCTTCGACGTCTTGCTCGTGGGCGCCGAACGAGTACATGATCGCGCGCATCGCCATCGCGGTGTCGAGCTCGGCCGAAAGGCCGATGCCGACCGGAATACCGGTCTTGTCCTTGATTTTCTTGCCGCCGGCCCGGATTTCGTCCCACGAATCGGGCTTGATGCCGATCTCGCCCCACAGATCGAGGCGGTAATTGATCGGATCGGGAACGTAGCTGTCGGAGAAGGCGAAGTATTTCTTGGTGCGCGGATTGTAGGTGCTCTTCACCGCGAGATCGACCGGCTTGCCGCGCCGCTTCTCGCACTCGGCGTAAACATCGGCGAGATCGACGACCTGACTCTCATAGACCGAAGGCGGTGCGAGGAACATCACGAGGTCGTGGCCCTTCTGGGCCGCGACTTCCGTCGCGGCGCGCGCGTGAACGAGGTTGAGGTTGATGTTGTCGACGATCACCTCGGTGTCGTTTTTCTGTCCCCACTCCTTGATGTAAATGTTGTTGAACCACCTGTCGTAACCGGGGACGAAGTGGCTCCATTGCAGAATTTTGAGCGTTTTGGCGGCGCGCGCCGGGTTGACGTGGAAGAAGGGGCCGGCGCTCGCGGCAAGGCCCGCGCTCGTGGCGGCCTTGATCAGGTCGCGGCGCGTCAGCCCGCGGCGGCGGGTCTTCCGGATCATCATAGAATTCTCCCCCCACTCGCTGTCGCCCGGAGTTTTGTCTTCCGGGTCTTTCTGGTCTGAGTCGCTTTCTGATCTTACGCTCGATTATTAGGCCGGTTGCGGGCACTGACAACACTGGGTTGCGGAATTTCACCGCGATTCCGTATTGCAGCATGATGCTCAAAGGCGACCGAGTCGACGCGATTGATCCGCTCTCGGCTCGACTTTAGCGCCTTCCGTCAACCCTCGTCTTCCGCAAAGCAGCCTTGCACTGAAACCGCCTCTAATCCCATGGCGTGGGCACAAGTTGGATCGTATACGATCGCTATGTCCGGACAGAAAGAACGAGCCATGGCCCGTCGGGTCGCGGGACCGGCATGGCTTTCCCAAAATTTCATCGGAATCCTTTGTGGCACCGGTGCCGCGCTTTCCTGGGCGGTCGGCTTCGTCGCCGCGCGTCACGGTATCGCCATCGGCCTGCATCCGGCGGACATCGCGCTGCATCGCTACGCCTGGGCCGGCATTTTTCTGTTGCCGTTCGTCCTGCGCGACGGCGTGAAAATTCTCGGCGGCGTCGGTTGGGGAAAGGGGCTCGCGCTTACCGTGCTCGGCGGCCCGATCATGGCGATCCTCAGCTATTCGGGGTTCCTTACGGCGCCTCTCGGGCATGGCGCGGTGATTCAGCCCTCGATGGCGATGCTCGGCGGCTTGTTGCTGGCGAAGCTCGTGCTCGGCGAGGCGCTTCCGACGAGCCGGTTGGTCGGGGCGGTTGCCATTGTATCCGGCCTGATCGTGCTCGCCGGCGAAGCGGCGGTCACGATCGGCGCACACGGAATTCTGGGCGATCTTTCCTTCGCGCTAGCGGGCTTGTTCTGGGCGGCCTTTGGCCTTTTGATCGCACTTTGGCGGATCGAGCCGCTGCGCGCGGTCGGCGTGGTCAGCGCGCTGGCACTTCTCGTTTATTTGCCACTGCACGGTCTCGTCTTCGGCTTTCAGGGAATCATCGCGGCGGGGCTTGCGGAAAACCTCTTGCAGATCGCGGTGCAAGGCGGCCTTGCGGGAGCCGGCGCGGTTTATCTTTATGCGCGCGCGGTGAGCGTGCTCGGTGCTGGCCGCGCTGCCGTATTCCCGGCGCTGGTGCCCGGCTTCACCATGCTTGGCGGCTTTCTCGTGCTCGGCGAGGTGCCGAGTCTGGCGCAGCTCGCGGGGCTTGCAATCGTAGTGGTGGGATTCAGGTTTGCGATGAAGCATTAATTATGCCGCTTTGCGGCTCGCGAGAAATTCGCCCATGCGCTCAAGCGCCTTCAGGATGTTCGCGGTCGAGTTGGCGTAAGACACGCGCACATAGCCTTCGCCGAGCACTCCGAAATCCGGGCCGCCGATAATAGCGATGCCGGCGTCTTCCAGGAGCGCCGAAGCGAGCGGCTTTGCCTTCCAGCCAGTCTGCTTGATGTTGGGAAAAGCGTAGAAAGCGCCCTTCGGCGTCGCGCAGGCAATACCGGGCAATTTGTTCAGACTCTCGACCACGACCTTTCGCCGTTTGTCGAACTCGGCGACCATCTTGGTCACCGCGTCCTGCGGGCCGGTCAGTGCCGCGATGCCGGCATATTGCGTCGGCGCGTTGACGCAGGAGTGCAAATTCACCGCGAGTTTGCGCGCATATTCGTAGAGCTTGCCCGGCCAAATCGCGTAGCCGAGGCGCCAGCCGGTCATGGCATAGGTCTTCGACCAGCCGTTCAACAGGATCAGCCGGTCGCGGATTGACGGATAGGAAAGCAGGCAAACATGCTGCTCGCCGTCATAGAGCATGTGATCGTAAATCTCGTCGGACATTACGGCGATGTTCGGATGCTTCTCCAGTCCTGCGACGAGCTTGTCGACTTCGCTTTTCGGCGTGACGCCGCCGGTGGGGTTGGCGGGCGAATTCAGGATCAGAAGCCGCGTCCTCGGCGTGATCAGTTTTAGCGTTTCCTCAGCCGAGAACGCGAAGCCGTTTTCCTCGCGCACCGGCACCGGAATGGGCTTGGCGCCGGTGAATTCGATCATCGAGCGGTAAATCGGGAAGCCGGGATCGGGATAGAGAATGTCGGCGCCGGGCTCGCCGAACATCATGATCGCCATGAACATCGTGGGCTTCCCGCCCGGCATGATCATCACTTCGCCGGGCGATACGTTCACCTTGAAGCGCTTGTGCAGGTCGGCAGCCACAGCTTCCCGCAGGGGCTTGATGCCGGCCGCGGGGGTATAGCCGTGATGGCCATCCTTCAGCGCCTTGATCGCGGCGTCGACGATGTGCTTCGGCGTCGAAAAATCCGGCTGGCCGATGCCAAGATTGATGATATCGCGCCCTTTGGCCGCGAGCTCGGTCGCGCGCGCGAGCACGGCGAAGGCGTTTTCCTCGCCGATGCGGTCGAAGGCCGGCACGGTCTGCATGGCGTATTCCCCGGTTGTTCCGCCCGTTGATTTTGCCGGGACTTTAGGCGCATGAATTGGTCCAAAGCAAATCTTCCTGGAGGAGACGATGGCCGACACCCGGGCGAAAGTCGCGAAGCGCCGCCTGCGCTCGCAATTGTGGTTCGACAATCCCGAAAATCCGGGCATGACGGCGATTTATCTTGAGCGCTATCTCAATTTCGGGCTAACGCGCGACGAATTGCAGTCGGGCAAGCCCATCATCGGTATCGCGCAGACGGGCTCGGACCTGTCGCCCTGCAACCGGCATCATTTGCAGCTCGCGGACCGCGTCCGCGAGGGCATCCGTGCCGCTGGCGGCATCGCCTTGGAGTTTCCGGTGCATCCGATCCAGGAGACGGGCAAGCGGCCGACCGCGGCGCTCGACCGCAACCTCGCCTATCTCGGCCTTGTCGAAGTTGCTTTTCGGCTATCCGCTCGACGGCGTCGTGCTGACCACGGGCTGCGATAAGACGACGCCCGCCTGCATCATGGCGGCGGCGACGGTGAACCTGCCCGCGATCGTGCTTTCCGGCGGACCGATGCTGAACGGCTGGTGGAAAGGCGAGCGCACGGGCTCGGGCACGGTAGCGTGGAAGGCGCGTGAGGAACTCGCGGCCGGCAAGATCGACTATGACGGGTTCATCGATATCGTGGCTTCGTCGGCACCGTCGGCTGGGCATTGCAACACCATGGGCACGGCCTCGACGATGAACGCGCTCGCGGAATCACTCGGCATGTCGCTGCCGGGGTGTGCCGCGATCCCCGCGCCCTATCGCGAGCGCGGGCAGATCGCCTACAAAACGGGCCTGCGCGCAGTCGAGATGGTGCACGAGGATTTGAAGCCCTCCGACATTCTTACCCGCGAGGCATTCGAAAACACGATCGTGGTGAATTCCGCGATCGGGGGCTCGACCAACGCCCCGATCCACATCAACGCGATCGCGCGCCATATCGGCGTGCCGCTCTCGGTCGAGGATTGGCAGCGGATCGGCCATAAAATTCCGCTTCTCGTCAACATGCAGCCGGCCGGAAAATATCTCGGCGAGGAATTTCACCGCGCCGGTGGCGTGCCGGCGGTGGTGGCCGAGTTGATCGAGGCCGGAAAAATTCACGAGGGCGCGCGCACGGTGAACGGCAAGACAATCGGCGAGAATTGCCGCGGCGCGTTCTCATGGGATCGCGACGTGATCCCCACCTATGATGCGCCCTTAGTGAAAGAGGCAGGATTCATCGTGCTGCACGGCAATCTCTTCGACAACGCGGTGATGAAGACGAGCGTGATCTCGAAGGAGTTTCGCGATCGCTATCTTTCGAATCCCAAGGATCCCGAGGCGTTCGAAGGCCGTGCCATCGTGTTCGACGGGCCGGAGGATTATCACCGCAGGATCGACGACCCGTCGCTGAAAATTGACGAACACTGCATGTTGTTCATCCGCGGCACCGGGCCGATCGGTTATCCGGGCGGCGCCGAGGTCGTGAACATGCAGCCGCCCGCGGCACTCATCCAACGCGGGATCAAGTCGCTGCCCTGCATCGGCGATGGGCGGCAATCGGGCACGTCGGGCTCGCCCTCGATTCTGAACGCGGTGCCGGAGGCCGCGGCCGGCGGCGGACTCGCGCTGTTGAAGACGGGCGACCGCGTACGCATTGACCTGAAAAAAGGCGAGGCGAATATTCTACTCTCGTCCGCCGAGCTCGCCGAGCGGCGGGCGGCGCTGGAGAAAGCGGGCGGCTACAAAGGGCCCATAAGCCAGACGCCGTGGCAGGAAATTCAGCGCGGAATGGTCGAGCAATTCGACGAAGGCATGGTGTTGAAACCCGCGGTCAAATATCAGCGCGTGGCGCAAACCGGCGGCGTGCCGCGCGATAATCATTAAAGGATCGCCATGCCGACCGTTGCCGAAAAGCGCAAAACTTTTCACGCGCTGCATGCGAGCGGCTGTTTCGTCATTCCCAATCCATGGGACATCGGCAGCGCGCGCTGGCTGCAGGGCCAGGGCTTCAAGGCGCTCGCCAGCACCTCGTCGGGCTTCGCCTGGTCGCAGGGATTCCCCGACAACCATGTGACGCGCGAGATGGTGCTTTCGCATTTACGCGTGCTGGTGGAAGCGACCGATGTGCCGGTCAACGCGGACTTCGAGGGCGGCTTCGCGCCCGATCCAGCGGGCGTCGCGGAGAGCGTGAAGCTCGCGGTCGCGACCGGCGTTGCCGGGCTTTCGATCGAGGATTCCACCGGCGACCGGGAAAAGCCGCTTTACGATCTCGATCGGGCCGTCGAGCGCATGCGTGCGGCGCGCGCCGCTATCGACAAAGCGGGCGGCGATACGCTGCTTGTCGGCCGCGCGGAGGGCTTTCTTGTCGGGCGGCCCGATCTCGATGAAGTAATTACGCGGCTCAAGGCCTATGCGGGCGCGGGCGCGGATTGCCTCTATTCGCCGGGGATCAGCAAGCCGGAGCAGATTTCGGCGGTGGTGAAGGCGATGGCGCCGAAGCCGGTCAATCTCCTGATCGGCGGGCCCATGGGCATCACGGTAAAGGACGCGGCAGCGCTCGGCGTGCGCCGGATCAGCGTCGGTGGCGCGCTCGCGCGCTCCGCCTGGGGCGGCTTTATGCGGATGGCGAAACAGATCGCCGAGGAAGGCCGCTTCGACGGATTCGCCGAAGCCGCCTCCGGCGGCGAACTCAACAAGTTCTTCACCAAGGACCGGAAACAGCGGGGCAGCTAAAGTGAATCGCGCGCTCAAGCCGAAATCCGCCGAGCAGCCGATCGGCCCCATTGTCGATGCGGCGCCCGTGCAAAGACCCGGCGCGGTCGTTCTCGAAGGCCGCTTCGGGCGGGTCGAGAAGCTCGATCCCGGGCGGCACGCGGCCGATTTGTGGCGGACGCTGAGCGCCGATGATCGGCTTTGGACCTACATGTTCTACGGCCCGTTTGCGGACGCAGGCAGCTTCTCGAATTTTCTGGGAAAAATCGCGGCGCTGGAGGATCAGATTTATTATGCGATTATCGATCGCGACGGCCGCGCCGCCGGTTGGGCGGCGCTGATCGAAATCCGGCCGCCGGCGCGCGTGATCGAAGTCGGCAGCATTGTTTACGGCCCGGCGCTGCAACGCACTCAACTTGCCACCGAAGCGCAGTATTTGCTCGCGCGCTACGTATTCGAGACGCTCGGTTACCGCCGCTACGAATGGAAGTGCGATGCGCTGAATGCCCCCTCGCGCCGCGCAGCACTTCGGTTCGGCTTTACCTTCGAGGGAATTTTTCGCCAGCACATGATCATCAAGGATCGAAGCCGCGACACCGCGTGGTTCGCGCTGCTCGATTCCGAGTGGCCGCGGGCGAAGACGGCGTTCGAACGTTGGCTTGCATCGGAAAATTTCAACAATGTGCGGCAGCGGTGCTCGCTCGAAGCCATCCGCAACTCGCTATAGGAAACAGAGCCGTGACAGATCGTCTCAAGGGAAAAACCTGTCTCGTGACAGCGGCAGGGCAAGGTATCGGCAGGGCCATTGCGGAAGCCTTCCTGCACGAAGGCGGCAAGGTCGTTGCGACCGATCTCGATGCCGCGAAGGTGAAGGATTTGAAGGGCGCCGACGGCAAGAAGCTCGACGTGCGCAATACAGCCGAGGTCGAAAAACTCGCGTCCGAGACCGGCGCCATCGACGTGCTCGCGAACTGCGCAGGCTACGTGCACCACGGTTCCGTGCTCGAATGCACGGAGGCCGATTGGGACTTTTCCTTCGACCTCAACGTGAAATCGATGCACCGCACGATCCGCGCCTTCCTGCCGGGCATGGTTGAGAAGGGAGGCGGCTCGATCATCAATATTTCCTCGATCGCCTCTTCGGTGAGCGGCCTGCCGCTCCGCTATGTCTACAGCGCATCGAAAGCCGCCGTGATCGGCCTTACCAAATCGGTCGCCGCCGATTTCATCAAAAAGGGCATCCGCGCCAATGCGATCTGTCCCGGCACGGTGCAGTCGCCTTCGCTCGACCAGCGCATTGCGACGCTCGCCAAGAATACCGGACAAACGGAAGCCAAGGTTCGCCGGGCCTTCATCGACCGCCAGCCGATGGGCCGCCTCGGCACGGCGGAGGAAATCGCGCTGCTCGCGGTGTATCTCGCCTCCGACGAATCGAAATTCACCACCGGCGCGATCCACCTGATCGACGGCGGCTTCGCGATCTGACGAAAAGGAGAGGTCCATGCATATTCTCGTCATTGGCGGCGCCGGCATGATCGGGCGAAAGCTCGTGGAGCGGCTTCTTCATGAAAAGAAGCTCGGCGGCAACGCGATCTCGAAACTCTCGCTGCAAGACGTCGTGCCGCCGGTGGAGCCGCGCGAAAAGCCGTTCGAAATTTCGACGCGTACGGGCGATCTTTCGGTGCCGGGCGAAGCGGCAGCGCTCGTCGCCGACAATCCCGACGTGATCTTTCATCTCGCGGCGATCGTCTCGGGCGAGGCGGAGACCGACTTTGAAAAGGGCTATCGCATCAATCTCGACGGCACGCGCTTTCTGTTTGATGCGATCCGCGCGCGGGCTTATCTCCCGCGCATCGTATTTACGAGTTCGGCGGCCGTTTACGGCGCGCCGTTCGACGGCCCGATCCGCGACGACTTTCACCTGACACCGCTCACCTCCTACGGCACGCAGAAGGCGATGGGCGAATTGTTGCTCGCCGACTATACGCGGCGCGGTTTTTTCGACGGCATCGGGCTCAGGCTGCCGACGATTTGCGTGCGGCCGGGCAAGCCGAACAAGGCGGCGTCGAGTTTTTTCTCCGGTATCATCCGCGAGCCGCTGGCGGGCGAGGAGGCGATCCTGCCGGTGCCCGACACGGTGCGCCACGGCCATGCGAGCCCGCGCGCGGCGGTAGGATTCCTCGTCCATGCCGCGACGCTCGATACGTCCAAGGTCGGCTCGCGCCGCAGTCTCGCCATGCCTTCGGTTTCGGTCACGGTTGCCGAGCAGATTGAAGCGCTGAAGAGGGTGGCGGGAGCGAAAGTCGCCGCTCGCATCAAGCGCAAGCCGGACCCCTTGATCGAGCGCATCGTATCTGGCTGGCCGCAGGAGATCGAAGGGAAACGCGCGCGCGAACTCGGCTTTCGTTCGGAGGCGAGCTTCGACGAGATCATCAAGGTGCATATCGAGGACGAACTCGGCGGCAAGATCGCGGCTTGATCGGCGTATGCGATTTTCCGCTCCGCTCATTCCGGCGACGCTCAAGCGCCGCTACAAGCGCTTCCTCGCCGATGTGACGTTTGCCGACGGGAGCGAAACGACGGTCCACGTCGCCAATCCCGGCTCGATGCTCGGCCTGATGACACCGGGGGCGCGCGTTTGGCTTTCCAAATCAAACAATCCGAAGCGCAAGCTCGCGCACAGTTGGGAACTCGTGGAAGCCGATTTCGGCGGCGGCCCGGAGCTGGTCGGCGTTAACACCACGCACCCTAATTCTCTTGTCGCCGAGGCGCTGGCCGAAGGTCAGGTGCCGGGCTTCTCCGGCTACGCGCGCCATCGCCGCGAAGTCCGCTATGGCAACGCGAGCCGCGTGGATTTTCTCCTCGAGGCCGACGGCAAGCCGCCTTGCTACCTCGAGGTCAAGAACGTCCACATGATGCGCAGGCCCGGCCGCGCCGAGTTTCCCGATGCGGTCACCGCACGCGGCGCGCGGCATCTCGACGAGCTCGCCGCGGAAGCGGGCAAGGGCTCGCGCGCGGTCATGCTCTTTCTCGTGCAGATCGGCTCGGCCGAGGGAGTTTCGCTCGCGCGCGACATCGACCCCACCTATGGCACGGCGTTCGACCGGGCAATGGCCGCGGGTGTCGAAGCCATGGCGCTCCGGTGCAAGATTACGGCGGAAGGGATCGAGATTGTCGCGCCGACCCCGGTCCTTGGCTGATCCTTGCGCGGCTCGTCCGATCCCTTACATTCGGGTCTCGGAGCCCCATGATGAGTTACGTCGAAGCCGCCACCGCCCCCTTGCGCAAGACCGGGCAGATCAAACTGCACGGACCCGATGGATTCGCCGGCATGCGCGGGGCGGGCGGGCTCGTCGCCGAGGTGCTCGATTTCCTGGTCGACGAGGTGAGGCCGGGCGTCACCACCGAAAAGCTCGACAAGCGCGTGTTCGAATTCGCGCGCAGTCGCGAAGCGCTGCCGGCGACGCTGATGTATCGCGGCTATGGCAAGTCGATCTGCACCTCGATCAATCATGTGGTCTGCCACGGCATCCCCAACGACAAGCCGTTGCGCGAGGGCGACATCGTCAATATCGACGTGACGCTCGTGCTCGACGGCTGGCACGGCGATTCGAGCCGCATGTATCTGGTGGGCGAAGTGCCGCGCCGCGCCGAGCGCCTCGTCGAGGTCACTTACGAGGCGATGATGGCCGGCATCGCCGCGATCCGCCCCGGCGGCGTGATCGGCGACATCGGTGCCGCGATCCAGTCCGTGGTCGAGCCGAACCATATGAGCGTCGTGCGCGATTTTTGCGGCCACGGCGTCGGGCGGCTCTTCCACGACGAGCCGAACGTCGTGCATATCGGCCGCAAGGGCGAGGGCGCGGTTCTTCGGCCCGGCATGTTCTTCACCGTCGAGCCGATGATCAATCTCGGCCGCCCGCACGTGAAGGTGCTCTCCGATGGCTGGACGGCGGTGACGCGCGACCGCTCGCTCTCCGCGCAATTCGAGCACTCGGTCGGCGTCACGGAAACCGGCGTCGAAATTTTCACGCTCTCGCCCCAAGGCCTGCACAAGCCGCCCTACCGCGCTTGAGGCGAGCGCCATGGGCGGCAAAAAGGACGAGGGTCTCGAAGAAGCGCCGCATTATCACGGCCATCGCGACCGCCTGCGCACGCGCTTTTGCGAAGGCGGTCCGGGCGCCCTCGCCGACTACGAACTCCTGGAGCTTATGCTCTTCCGCGCGCTACCGCGGCGCGACGTGAAGCCGCTTGCCAAGATCTTGATCGAGAAATTCGGCTCCTTCGCGGAGGTGATTTCCGCGCCGCCTGCGCGGCTCGCCGAGGTCGAGGGAGCGGGCGAGGCGGTCATCACCGAGCTCAAGATCGTCGAGGCATCTGCGCACTATCTCGCGCGCGGCAAGGTACGGGCGCGGCCGGTGCTTTCGTCTTGGAATGAGGTGCTTGAATATTGCCGCGCCGCGATGGCGTTCGCGGAAAAGGGGCACTTCCGCGTTTTATTTCTCGACAAACGCAATCAGCTGATCGCCGACGAGGTGCAACAGACCGGCACCGTTGACCATACGCCGGTCTATCCGCGTGAAGTGGTCAAGCGCGCGCTCGAACTATCGGCCACCGCTGTCGTTCTCGTGCACAATCATCCGTCGGGCGATCCCACGCCGTCCCGCGCCGACATCCAGATGACGAAATCGATCGTCGACGTAGCGCGGCCGCTCGGGATCGAGGTGCACGATCACATTATCGTCGGCAAGGATGGGCATGCGAGCCTGAAGGGGCTGAAACTTATTCCCTGAATTGGCTTACGGCCGCGCCAACAACAACGGTCGCGGTGTGTCGGGTACCTTGGCCCAGCCGCCCTCTTGCTGGCGGCCGAAACGAAGACGCTCGCCCTTGGCGGAAAACCAAATGATATCGCCGCGGTCGAGCAACCAGGAAACCGGCCCGAAGCGGGTGACCGACTGGTCGCAGCCGGGCTTCACGGTCATGACGAAGGTGTCTTCGCCGGTCGCCTGATCGGTGAGCGAGACCGCGCAGATTGGCGGGCCGGCGGGGCGCAAGAGGTTCCACTCGCCTAGGAGGTCGGCGAATTGCGGCGCTTCGCCCGGATCGACGAATTGCAGGTTGGCAAGGAAATAAACGCCGTCGCTCTCGCGCAACGCTTCGTATCGTCCGCCGACGCCCTCGGTGAATTCGGAGACGGTACGTCTCGCCGCATTCACGAAACGGATCGAACCCGCGATGCCGGGTACCCAGGCGACGGTTTCGTTCAAGAACGCAAAAAGCGGTAGGCAGAGCGCCTTGTCGTAGACGAGCGTGAAGCCGGGGCCGGCGGGTTTCACATCGAGCGTGACCGGGCATTTACGGTCGCCGATCGCGCTCGAAAGCTCGTAGTTGGCGGCAAGCGTCTTGGCGTCGGGGATCACCGGCGCTTCCGGAGGAGGGGGAGGGGCCGGATTGGGCGCTTGCGCGGCGACCGGACCGGCGAGAGTGAATAGCAGAATCAGCAAGATGCCGATCGGATGCATGGGAAAGTCTCGCGCGAGAATCCGGCAAGAATTCGATGCGACCCTAACATGCGAATAGAAGCCGAACCACGGGCAAAACGCGAAGTTCAGCGCCGGAGGGGTTTGAACAGCCCGTCGATGCCGTAGCTTTCGGGAAAGGCGACGTAGCGGTCGTCGGGCGTCGAGAAGCGAATGCGGGTCTTGCGTAAGGGGTCGACGAGATCGATGGTCCAGTTTTCCAACAGACGCCAGGCGACAATTTCATCCATGATCGGAAATTTCTGCACGCAGTCGGGTGCGACTTCGATCTGCTGCCCGCCGATTATGTATTCCCGCTTCAGCACGATGCGGCAACGCCTCTTTCCGGTCGAATCGCGAAGCTCCCAAGGTCCGAAAAGATCGGCATAGACGCTCGGATCGATGCCCGGGAAATTCATATCCATCGGCTTCAGCGGCTCGAATTGCTGCGCTGATGCGCTCGCACTCATGGCGAGGGCGGCAAGAAAGACCAAAATCAATCGCACGCGCTATTTCCGCTTCGTCGGCCAGGGAGTTTCCGGCACCGGCGTGAGCGGTCCCGCACCCTTGGCCCACGACGTGAGGTTATCGACGAGAAGCTGGCCCATGGCGCGTCGCGTATGGTGCGAGGCGGAGCCGACATGCGGCAGGAGCACGACGTGCTCCATCTCGATCAGTGCCTGCGGTACGCGTGGCTCTTCGGCGAAGACGTCGAGGCCGGCGGAGAGAATCGTTTTCGATTTCAGCGCCTCCATCAGCGCCGGCTCGTCCACTACCGAGCCGCGTGCGACGTTGATCAGAATTCCGTTCGGACCGAGCGCCTTCAGCACTTCGGCATTGATCATGTTCTTGGTGCCGGCGCCGCCGGGGACGATCACGACGAGAACGTCGACGTCGCGCGCCATGGCAACGAGGTTCGGATAGTGCTTGTAGGAGACGCCCGTGGCGGGTTTGCGGCTGTGATAGACGATCGGCACCCCGAAGGATTCGACCCGGCGCGCGATCGCCCTGCCGATGCGGCCCATGCCGACGATGCCGACGGTGCGGTCGCGGAGCGTGTGCGAAAGCGGAAACGGTTTTTCCAGCCACTTGCCCGCGCGCAGATAGCGCTCGGCCTGCGGAAGCTGGCGAACGGTTTGCAAGAGGAGCGCCAGCGTCGTGTCGGCGACCTCCTCATTCAACACATCCGGCGTATTGGTGACGACGACGCCGTGCTCGCCCGCCCATTTTACATCGACGGAATCGTAGCCAACGCCGAAATTGGCGACGATCTCGAGCTTGGGCAGCTTTTCCATCAGCGCGCCGTTCACCGGGAAATGACCGGCGGTGGCGATGGCGCGAATGCGGGGGGCGATCTCGGAGATCATCGCGTCCCGGTCCTTGGCCTTGGCAAGCCGGTGCACCGTGAAAAGCTGGTCCGCCTGTTCCTCGATCAGCGGCATCATCGGGCCGGTGAGGATCAAGTCAGGCTTATTGGCAGGCGTCATGGATTTCTTCCGTAAATCTATGGCTTTGCGAAGGGTTCGATCGGGCGGGTATAGCCTCGGCGGGCCTTTAGTCGCTTGATTTCGCAGTGCGGGCCGTGCTGGCATACCTAACGAACTTGCCCGCAAGGGTAAATCGAAAACAAGAACGGCGCTGGCGAAAAGCGGCCGAAAAGGGCAGGAAATCACCGGTAGGGGAGGCGTATGGCGTCGGTTGAAATTCGTGACGTGCGTAAAGCCTTCGGCGCCACCGAAGTCATTCACGGCGTCGATGTCATGATCGAGGACGGCGCCTTCGTGGTGCTGGTGGGACCTTCCGGCTGCGGCAAGTCGACACTTTTGCGCATGATCGCGGGGCTCGAGAACATCACCGGCGGCCAGATCAAGATCGGCGACCGCGTCGTCAACGACCTGCCGCCGAAAGCGCGCGACGTCGCGATGGTATTCCAGAATTACGCGCTCTATCCGCACATGACGGTGGCGGCGAATATGGGCTTTTCGCTCCGGCTCCGTCACGCGCCGCAGGAGGAAATCGACGCACGGGTAAAGCGCGCGGCCGCGATCCTCGGGCTCGAGCCGTTGCTTGGGCGCTATCCGCGCCAGCTTTCCGGCGGCCAGCGCCAACGTGTGGCGATGGGCCGCGCCATCGTGCGCGACCCGCAGGTGTTCCTGTTCGACGAGCCGCTTTCCAACCTCGATGCGAAGCTCCGCGTGCAGATGCGTACCGAAATCAAGGAACTGCATCAACGGCTCGGCACGACCATGGTCTACGTCACCCACGATCAAATCGAGGCCATGACCATGGCCGANNTCGGCTCGCCGGCGATGAATTTCTTCAAGGGCCGCGTCGGTGCGAACGGCTCGACCGCATTTGAAACTTCCGACGGAATCAAGCTGCCGCTCGCCGGAAAACCCGCCGGTTCGGATGGGCGGCCTGCGGTTTACGGTATCCGGCCCGAACATTTTGCGATTGCCGATGACGGCGCGCCGGGCGAGGTGATCGTCATCGAGCCGACGGGACCCGAAATCCAGGTCGCAGCGAGGCTTGCCGGTCACGACATTATGGCCGTCTTTCGCGAACGCCACAATTTCAAGCCGGGCGACAAGATCCGGCTCAAACCAGATCCGAAGCTCGTCCATCTGTTCGACGAAGCGACGGGAAAAAGACTGAACGCATAACAAGGAGGAGGAAACAATCATGACGAACTTCAATCGCCGCTCCGTGATCAAGGGCGGCACCGCGCTTGCCGCAATGGGCGCACTCACAGGACCGGCACTCTTCGAGTGGGCGCGGGCATGGGCTCAGGCCGCGCCCTGGAAGCCTGAAAAGGACGCCAAGCTTTCGATGTTGCGCTGGAAATATTTCGTGCAGTCGGAAGACGAGGCTTTCGTGAAATTGATCGAGGCTTTTACGAAGGCAAGCGGCGTACCGGTCGACATCTCACGCGAGTCCTACGAGGACGTGCAGCCGAAGGCTTCCGTCGCGGCGAACACGGGAGCCGGGCCCGACCTGTTTTGGGGTCTCTACTCGCTGCCGCACCTCTTTCCGCAGAAATGCGTCGATGTCTCCGACGTCGCGGATTATCTCGGCAAGAAATACGGCGGCTGGGTTGATTCCGCGGTCAAATATGGAAAGGAAGGCAATAAGTGGATCAGCGTGCCGATTTGCTACAGCGGCGCGTTGATGAACTATCGCATCAAATCCATGAATGCCGCCGGCTTCCAGAAATTTCCGACGACGACCGACGAATTCCTGGAATACGCGAAGGCCACGAAGAAGAACAACACGCCCGGCGGTATGGCGCTCGGCCACGCCTCGGGCGATGCAAACACCTGGGTGCACTGGTGCTTGTGGACGCATAACGGCCAGGTCGTCGACAAGGATGACAAGGTCATCATCAACTCGCCCGAGACCGCGAAGGCTCTCGAATACGCGAAGCAGCTATACGAGAACATGATCCCCGGCGTTGTTTCCTGGAACGACGCATCCAACAACAAGGCGTTTCTCGCGAACGAGATCCATTGGACCAACAACGGCATCTCGATTTACGTCGCGGCGAAGAAGGATCCCACCAAAAAGGAAATCGCCGAGGACATGAATCACGCGTATTTCCCGATCGGCCCGGCCGGCAAGCCGACCGAGCTGCATTTGATGTATCCGGTCCTGGCAATGACCTACACGAAGTATCCGCAGGCTTGTAAGGCACTGATTGCCTTCATGCTGGAGGCGAACAACTTCAACCCGTGGATCGAGTCGGCACAGGGCTATCTCACGCACTGTCTCAATGCCTACGACGCTAATCCCGTCTGGACTGCCGATCCGAAAACTACGCCGTATCGCGACGTCGCCAAGCGGACGTTGACCGCGGGGGGCCTCGGTTCCGTCGGCGAGAAGGCGGCAACCGCGATCTCCGATTTCGTGGTGGTCGACATGTTCGCGAACTACTGCAGCGGACGTGAGGACGTGAAGGGCGCGATCAAGATTGCCGAGCGGCAATTGACGCGCATCTACCGCGCATAAAAGCAGGAGACCGGGCGGCATTCGTCGCCCGGTCTCTTTCATTTCGACGTTCTAAGGACAGAGTCTTGACCGAAGCCGCGCTCGGAACGAGAACGAAAAGAGAGGCCTACCCGCACGTCACCGCGTGGGATCGGCTCAAAACCAACCGTGAGTGGCTGGGCGCCTGGTTCATGCTGCCGGCGGCGGCGTTTCTGGTTCTCTTTCTCGCCTATCCACTTGGTCTTGGCGTTTGGCTTTCGTTTACCGATGCGCGGATCGGCCGCACGGGCGTGTTCATCGGCACTGAAAATTATGAGTGGCTGTGGGACGATTCGGTCTTCTGGGTGTCGGTATTCAACACGCTCCTCTACACGGGCGTCGCGAGTGCGGTAAAATTTGCGGTCGGTCTCTATCTTGCGCTGTTGCTGAACGAAAACTTGCCGTTCAAGGCGATCATTCGCTCCGTCGTCCTGATCCCCTTCATTGTGCCGACGGTGCTTTCGGCGATCGCCTTCTGGTGGCTGTTCGACAGCCAGTTTTCCATCATTTCCTGGTCGCTGAAGAAACTGCATTTGATCTCGACGAATATCGATTTTCTCGGCGACCCGTGGACCGCGCGCTGGTCGGTGATCTTCGCCAACATTTGGCGCGGCGTGCCGTTCATCGCGATCACTTTGCTCGCGGGACTGCAGACGGTATCGCCCTCGCTCTACGAGGCGGCGACCATCGACGGCGCTTCCGCGTGGCAGCGGTTTCGCTTCATCACCTATCCGCTGCTGACGCCGATCATCGCCGTGGTGATGACGTTCTCGGTGTTGTTCACCTTCACCGATTTCCAATTGATCTGGGTGCTGACCCGGGGCGGCCCCATCAATGCGACCCATCTGATGGCGACGCTCAGCTATCAGCGCGCCATCCTCGGCGGCCATCTCGGGGAGGGAGCGGCGATCGCGACCGCGATGATCCCGTTCCTGCTCGCGGCGATTCTGATTTCGTGGTTCGGGCTGCAGCGGCGCAAGTGGCAGCAGGGAGAGAGCAATGACTGACGTGCTCGCTTCCAAGCAGATCGACCCGAGATCCGTGCTGACCGGATCGGCGGCGCTCGCCGACCATTCCGAAGGCATGAGCTATCTGCATTCGCTGCCGCGCCGACTCGTGACGCTCTATCTGCCGCTCGGGATCATCATGTTCGTGCTGATGTTCCCGTTTTACTGGATGGTGCTGACGGCGATCAAGCCGGACGAGCAGTTGCTCGATCTCGAAACATTCAATCCGTTCTGGACCTGGACGCCGACGCTGAAACATATCCAGAAGCTCTTGTTCGAGAGCAATTATCCGCTGTGGCTCTGGAACACGATGATGGTCGCCATGAGCGCGACGGTTCTGTCGATCGCGGCAAGCGTGCTCGCGGCCTATGCGATCGTGCGGCTTCGTTACAAAGGCGCGCAATGGGTGGGTGGCGCGATTTTCCTCGCTTATCTCATTCCGCCGTCGATCCTGTTTATTCCGCTCTCCACCGTCGTCTTCCAGTACGGACTGTTCGACACACCGTTCGCGCTGATCCTCACCTATCCGACGATTTTAATCCCGTTCTCGACCTGGCTGCTGATGGGTTATTTCAAGACTATCCCCTTCGAGCTCGAGGAGTGCGCGCTGATCGACGGTGCGAGCCGCTGGCAAATCCTGACCAAGATCGTCTTGCCGCTAGCGGTGCCAGGACTGATCTCGGCTTTTATCTTCTGCTTCACGCTGTGCTGGAACGAATTCATCTACGCGCTGACCTTCATCTCCTCGACGAGCCATAAAACGGTTCCGGTCGCGATCGTGAACGAATTCGTCGACGGTGACATCTACCGCTGGGGCTCGCTAATGGCGGGCGCGCTTGCGGGCTCGTTGCCGCTTGTCGTGCTTTATGCTTTTTTCGTCGAGCATTACGTATCGGCGATGACCGGCGCGGTGAAAGAATAAAAGTTCCGAATTCCGGGAGGAAACGATGGCCAAGGAAAAGATCGGTTTTGTCGGCGTCGGCCTGATGGGTCACGGCATGGCGAAGAACCTCGTCGAGAAGGGTTATCCGCTCACGATTCTCGGCCACAAGAACCGCGCGCCGATCGAGGATCTCGTCAAACGCGGCGCGGTCGAGGCGGGCTCGGCGAAGGAGCTTGCCGAGAAAAGCGAAGTGATTTTCCTTTGCGTGACCGGCGCGGCCGAAGTCGAGGGGCTCATGCATGGCAAGGACGGAGTCGCGGCAGGCGCCAAGAAAGGCGCGATCGTGATCGATACGTCGACTTCGGAGCCGACGCTCACGCGCGCGCTCGCCGAGGAGCTTGCAGCACGCGACATCGTTTTCTGCGACGCGCCGCTTGCGCGCACGCCGAAGGAGGCGGAGGAGGGCAAGCTCGGCGTGATGATGGGTGGCGATGCTGCGACGTTCGAGAAGGTGAAGCCGATTCTTTCCTGTTTCGCCGATACCATCAATCATGTCGGGCCGGTCGGCGCGGGCCACGCCATCAAGCTCATCAACAACTTCGTCGCCATGGGCTACGGCGCGATTTACGCCGAGGCGCTCGCGCTCGGGCGCAAGGCCGGGATCGAGCCGAAGACATTCGACAAGGTGATCCGCGGCGGCCGCATGGATTGCGGCTTCTACCAGACCTTCATGGGCTACGCGCTCGAGGGAAATCGCGAGTCGCACAAATTCGCGCTCCGCAATGCCCACAAGGACATGCGCTACGTCGCCAATCTCGGCAACGCCAGCGGGATTGCCAACGCGCTCGCGGCGGCGGTCAAGAATTCCTACGCGGCGGCGGAAAGCATGGGCTATGGCGGCGAGAACGTGCCGCTTCTGACCGACGCGATCGCGCAGTTGAACGGGCTTTCACCGTTGCACGCGGCGAAGCGCAGGGCCGCGGAATAGTTATTCGCCGGCCTGCGCCTTGAGGGAATCTTCGGCCTTCATCCGCTTCTCGCGGTACAACAGATAAAGCCCGGACACGATCACGATTGCCACGCCCGCGAGCGTCCACAGGTTTGGCGCATCACCAAACACAAGGAAGCCCGCGGCAATCATCCAGACGATCTGCGTGTACACGAACGGCGCCAGAATCGGCGCCGGCGCCCGCCGGTGCGCCATGGTCAAGAACAAATGGCCAATCCAGCCGCAGGCGCCGGTCGCGACCATGCCGGCAATGAGCCAAGGATTGGCCGGTGCCGTCCACACCAGTGGCAACGGCACCGTGGTTACCAGCATGCCGACGAGCGCGGAATAGAACACCGTCGTCGCCGTCGAATCGTAGGCCGCCAACACGCGCGTCAAGAGATTGTAGAGCGCGTAGCATAACGCGCTCAGTACCGAGAGAATGGCGGCAGGGTGAATGCCGCCCGCGCCGGGCCGCGTGACGAGCAAGATGCCCGCGAATCCGACGAGAATCGCGACCCAGCGGCGCGGGCCGATCCATTCGCCGAGCAGCGGGCCCGCGCAAAGCGCCACGAAGAACGGCGTGGTGAAGCCGATCGCCGAAGTTTGATCCAACTGCAAGTAATGAAGCGCAAAGAAATTGCAAATGGTCGAAAGCAAAAGCAGCGTCGAGCGGACGATCTGCAGCCCCAGACGTTTGGTCTTCAAGAGACCCGGCGTTGTCCAGGAATTGATGAATAGGATCGAGAGCAGAAAGTGACCGGTATACCGCCCCCACACGACTTGCAGCGTATCCATGTAGTGGATCAACACCTTCGCGGTCGTATCGAGAAGCGTGAAACAGAATACGGCCGCGCACATCAACCCGATGCCGATGAGCCGCGCCCGCGGGCCGGTTGCTGTGGGCAAAAGCCGAGCGCGGTTGGAAACGCCTTTGGTCATCGTCCCGGGGCCGTCAGTAAGTGGCGCGGCCGCCGGAAAGATCGAACACCGCGCCGGTGGTGAAGGAGCAATCGCTCGAGGCGGCGAAGGCGACCGTCGCCGCGATTTCCTCGACGGCGACGAAACGGCCGCGCGGAATTTTCGCCAGCATGTAATCGATGTGTTCTTGCGTCATTTGCGCGAAGATCGCGGTCTTGGCGGCCGCCGGCGTCACGCAGTTCACCGCGATGTCGTATTGCGCGAGCTCCTTGCCGAGCGACTTGGTGAGCGCGATCAAGCCCGCCTTCGATGCCGAATAGGCGGGTGCGTTCGGATTTCCTTCCTTGCCTGCGATCGAGGCAACGTTGACGATGCGGCCGTATTTCCGCGCGATCATTCCGGGCACCACCGCGTGGCAACAATGAAACGGCCCGGTGAGATTGATCGCGATCACCTGGTTCCACTCCTTCGGTGGATATTCCCAGGTCGGCTTGTTGGGGCCGGAAATGCCGGCATTGTTGACGAGGATATCGATCCGCCCGAAGGCGTCGAGCGTTTCGTCGCGTGCGCGCTCCACCGCCTTCAAGTCCGTCACGTCGACGCCATAGGCTTCCACCTTGCCGCGGCCGACGAGTTCGGAGGCAGCACCTTCGGCGAGCTTTTGGTCGCGGTCCCAGATCGCGACGGAGGCGCCGGAATCCAGCAAGCGCTCGACGATGGCGAGACCGATGCCCTGCGCGCCGCCGGTCACCACGGCAATCCGGCTGGCTAGATCGATGCGGTTGGCCATCAAGGTTCCTCTCAAGGCCGGCGTTCATTCCTAGAGTAAACGACGAAGGCGCCTGACGCGAGCGCGTAAGAAGCGTGCTTGCGAATGGCGCGACCCGCCCCTAGGTTGCGGCGGTTTTATAGCGAGCGGACCGCATGTTGCCGAAGCGCTTCTGGACCGAGATGACCTGGGAAGACTTCCGCGACGGCGACCCCGGCGGCTGGATCGCCGTGCTTCCGGTCGCCGCCGTCGAGCAGCACGGGCCGCATCTCCCGGTTGGCGTCGACAGCTTCATCGCCGAGGGTTATCTCGCGCGCGCCCGGGGGCTGCTGCCGTCCTCGCTGCCGGTGACGTTTCTTCCGCTGCAACTCATCGGTAAGTCGGACGAGCACATCGCCTTTCCCGGCACGCTGACGCTTTCTGCGGAGACCGCAATCCGCGCCTGGACCGAAATCGGCGAGAGTGTTCACCGCGCGCGCGTCGAAAAGCTCGTTATCGTCAATTCGCATGGCGGCAATTCACCGGTCATCGATATCGTCGCCCGCAATTTGCGCGTCCGTTTCGGCATGCTCGTCGTCACCACCTCGTGGCATCGGCTCGGCTATCCCAAAGGACTTTTCTCGGACGAAGAGCTTCTGCACGGCATCCATGCGGGCGAGATCGAGACTTCGCTCATGCTCGCGCTTAAGACCGAAACGGTGCGCGCCAAGATGCCGAACGCGAAGCCTTCGACAGCCGCGATGGAGCGCGAGTTCACGCAACTGCGCGCGGGCAATCCCGCCGGCTTCGCATGGATGGCACAAGACCTTCATTCGAGCGGGGCGGCCGGGAACGCTACCGCCGGTACGCTCGACAAGGGCGAAGCCGCGCTCGATTTTGGAGCGCGCGCTTTTGTCGCGCTCATCGAGGACGTTCATCGCTTCGATCTCGCGCGCCTAAAAGAGGGCCCACTCGGCGGAGATTTCTGAGAAAACGCCGGTGTGAGCGGAATCCCACGTCCCTCTGCGGCTTTTGGATATGTTGTATCGCTTCGGGAATTTGATATAATATATCTTGCTCAACAGCCGCCCGAACGCGCGGCCTACGGAATCACCGCTCATGCAAGCCCACGCCCACGATCATCATCACGGTCCCGTTGAGATTCCGCCTTCCTTGTTGCGCCTCTCGGCGCTGCAGCGGATTGCGATCGCGGCGCTGTTGTCGGCGCTGCTGTGGGGCGCCGTTGTCTGGGCGATTGTGTAGGGAACTCGAATGACCGCGGCACTCCAATTTCGCAATCTCACGCTCGGCTATGACCGCCATCCGGCCGTGCATCATCTCACCGGCACGGTCGCCAACGGCACGCTGCTCGCGGTGATCGGGCCGAATGGAGCGGGCAAGAGCACGCTGTTGAAAGGTATCGTCGGCGTGCTGCGGCCACTCGATGGCGCGATCGAGCATACGCAAATCCAAAAGGAAGACATCGCCTACTTGCCGCAAATCGCGGAGATCGACCGCACGTTTCCGATTACGGTTTACGACCTCGTGGCCATGGGTCTTTGGCGGCGCGCGGGCCTGTTCGGCGGAATTTCCAGAGGCCAACGCGACGAGATCGAAAAAGCGATTTCGGCGGTGGGGCTCGAAGGTTTCGAGGGCCGCACGATCGGCACGCTCTCGGGCGGACAGATGCAGCGCGCGCTATTCGCGCGGCTGTTGCTGCAGGATGCGCAGCTGATCTTGCTCGATGAGCCTTTCACTTCGCTCGACGCGAAGACCATTTCCGATCTTCTCGATCTCATCCACCGTTGGCATGGGGAGCGGCGAACGATTCTGATTGTTTTGCACGACCTCGACCTCGCGCGGGCGCAATTCCCCGAGACGCTTCTGCTCGCGCGCGAAGCCGTGGCCTGGGGGCGGACGCAGGACGTGCTCACGGCGGAAAACCTTCTGAAGGCGCGGCGGATGTGCGAGGCCTTCGATCGCCACGCCGAAGTCTGCGAAACCGACGCGGCGTGAAATCATGTACGATTTCCTGATTGGCCCCTTCGTCGAATTCGAGTTCATGCGGCGCGCGTTGGTCGGCGCCTTCGCGCTCGCGCTCGGCGGCGCGCCGGTCGGCGTGTTCCTGATGCTGCGGCGCATGAGTCTCACCGGCGATGCGATGGCGCACGCGATCTTGCCGGGTGCCGCCGTCGGCTTTCTGGTCTCGGGCCTCGACCTTTTCGCGATGACCGTCGGCGGCATCGTCGCGGGCTTCACGGTCGCGCTCGGCGCCGGGCTTGTCGCGCGCTCGACCGAATTGAAAGAGGACGCCTCGCTTGCCGCCTTCTATCTCGTTTCGCTCGCGCTCGGCGTTCTGATACTCTCGCTTAAGGGATCGAATATCGATCTCCTGCACATCTTGTTCGGCAGCGTGCTCGCGCTCGACGACGCGACGCTTGTTCTAATCGCGGGGATCGCCACGATCAGCCTGTTGACGCTTGCTGTCCTGTGGCGGCCGTTGGTGCTCGAATGTGTCGATCCGAACTTCTTGCGCTCGGTCAGCGGGGCGGGGGGGCCGACCCATCTCGCCTTTCTCGCGCTGATGGTTCTCAATCTCGTCGGCGCCTTTCATGGACTGGGCACGCTGCTTGCCGTCGGATTGATGATGCTGCCGGCGGCGGCCGCACGCTTTTGGGCGAGAGACCTGACCTCGATGATCGTCATCGCTGTCGTCGTCGCGGTTGTTTCCGGCGTGGTCGGGCTGCTTGTTTCCTATCACTCGGGGGCGGCGGCCGGCCCCGCCATCATTCTGGTTGCGGGCGTCTTTTACGCCGCATCGCTCGTGCTCGGCCCGGTCGGCGGCCTCCGGCGCTATCTCGTGCCGGGCCGGCATCTCGAGGCCTAAACCCATACGGAGGTGCTCATGTCGATCCGTCGCACCATTTTAGCCGCCTTGTGCGCGGCGTTCGCCGGCGCATTGCCGGCGGCGGCGCAGGCGCAGGAAAAACTGCCCGTCGTCGCGACCTTCTCGATTCTCGGCGACTTCGTGAAGAATGTCGGCGGCGATCGCGTTTCGGTGGCTTTGCTCGTGGGCCCCGAAGGCGACGCCCATGTCTATCAACCCTCGCCCGCCGACGCGAAGAAGCTCGCCGGCGCCAAGGTCATCTTCGTCAACGGCTTCAAACTCGAAGGCTGGATCGACCGGCTCATCAAGGCTTCCGGCACCAAGGCGAGCATCGCAGTCGGCACCAAGCGCATCACGCCGCGGGAGATGGCCGACGAAGACCACGATGCCAAGAAGGGCGGCGAACACGGTGTCGATCCGCACGCCTGGCAGTCGATCGCGAACGCCAGAATTTACGTGGCGAATATCCGCGACGCGCTGGTTGCCGCCGATCCCGGCGGCAAAGAGACTTACGACAAGAATACCGCCGATTATCTTGCGAAGCTCGCGGCGGTGGAAACCGAGGTCAAGGAAGGGATCGCAAAAATTCCCGCCGAGCGCCGTAAGATCATCACCAGCCACGACGCCTTCGGTTATTTCGGTGCGACCTACGGGTTCGAGTTCATTGCGCCGCAGGGCGTGTCGACCGAGACGGAAGTATCAGCACGCGATGTCGCGAAGATCATCCGGCAAATCAAGGCGCAGAAAATCCCCGCTGTTTTCCTCGAAAATGTCTCGGACCCGCGGCTGATGCAGCGGATCGCCGCCGAGTCGGGAGCGAAAATTGGCGGCAAGATCTATTCGGACGCGCTTTCGGCCACGGGCGGCCCGGCATCGACCTATATCGACATGATGCGGCACAACATTCGGCAGTTCTCGACGGCATTGACGAGCTGAAGCCGCTCGCGGTGCCGGGCTTGTCCCGGCGGTTCATTGCTCCTAGATCATGAGCGCTCGGGCTTTGTGCCCGGGCGCTTTGTCATTTGGCCCGTTCCGATGTCCGATAAAATTCCCGTCACCGTGCTCACCGGCTATCTTGGCGCTGGCAAGACCACGTTGCTCAACCGCATCCTCTCCGAGCCGCACGGCAAGAAATACGCCGTGATCGTCAACGAATTCGGCGAAATCGGCATCGACAACGATCTCATCGTCGGCGCCGATGAGGAGGTGTTCGAGATGAACAACGGCTGCATCTGCTGCACCGTGCGCGGCGATCTGATCCGCATCCTCGACGGGCTCCTGAAGCGGCGCGGGCAGTTCGACGGCATCCTGGTCGAGACCACGGGCCTCGCCGATCCGGCGCCGGTGGCGCAGACGTTTTTTCTCGACGATACGGTCGGCGGCCGCACGGCGTTAGACGCGGTTGTGACCGTCGCCGACGCGAAATGGCTGAAGGCGCGGTTGAAAGACGCGCCGGAGGCGAAGAACCAGATCGGCTTCGCCGATATCATCCTTCTCAACAAGATCGATCTTGTGACCTCGGAAGAATTACGCGAGGTGGAATTGCGCATTCGCGCGATCAATCCTTACGCGAAAATTCACCGCACCGAGCGCTGCGATGTGCCGATTCAATCCTTGCTCGGACAGGGCGCCTTCGACTTGCAGCGCATATTGGAAATCGAGCCGCAATTTCTCGCCGGCGAGCATCATCACGATGGCCACGGTCATCACCATCATAATGGCGGCCCAAAGCATTATCACGACGAGGACATGCAATCGCTGTCGTTGCGGAGCGACGAACCGCTCGATCCGGACAAATTCCTGCCCTGGATCAACGATCTCGTGGCCAAGGAAGGCCCGAAGATTCTCCGTTGCAAGGGGATTCTCTCGTTCAAGGACGATCCGCAACGTTTCGTGCTGCAAGGCGTGCACATGGTGCTCGACGGCGATCACCAGCGCGACTGGAAGTCGGACGAGAAACGCGAGAGCCGTCTTGTGTTCATCGGGCGCGAGTTCGATGCTGCCGCGATCGAGCAAGCCTTTCTCGCCTGCGTTGCCTGACGCGGCGGTTTTCCATGCCTGTCGAAACTGCCTCGCTGACATCGAAAGTGCGCGCGATCGAGACGGGCAGTCACGTTGTCGCGATCCATTTCACCGGCGAGAGCGCCGCGATCGCGACCGGCAAGGGCGAAATCCTGATCGCCGGCGGCTGCGAAGCATTGATCCAAGCGCATAAGGGCGCGATTCTTGCCGCGGCGGGCGACGGAAAGCGGATTTTCACCGCGGGCGACGACGGTAAGCTCGTTGCCACCGATATCGAAGGCGAAGCGGAAACGCTCGCCGATTCCGGCGGCCAGTGGATCGATCAGGTCGCGCTCGGGCCCTCGGGCACGCTCGCGTGGTCGGTTGGGAAAACCGCCTTTGTTCGCGCCAACAAAGGCGAGCGAAGCCTGGAAGCGCCGTCGACCGTGGGCGGGCTCGCCTTTGCCCCGAAAGGGCTGCGGCTCGCGATTGCGCATTACAACGGCGCGACGCTTTGGTTCCCGAACGCCGATGCGAAACCCGAGACACTCGCCTGGAAGGGCTCGCATCTCGGTGCACTGTTCTCGCCCGATGGCCGTTTTCTGATCACCACGATGCAGGAGCAGGCGCTGCACGGCTGGCGGCTTGCCGACGGCCAGCATATGCGGATGTCCGGCTATCCCACGCGCGTGCGATTCTTGAGCTTTACCGCGAACGAAGAGTGGCTCGCCACTTCCGGCGCGCAGGAAGTAATTCTGTGGCCGTTTCGGACCCGCGACGGGCCGATGGGCAAGGAGCCATTCATGCTCGCGCCGGGGCCGAGCGGGACGCGGGTGACCGCGGTCGCCTGCCACCCAAAACAGGAATTGCTCGCAGTCGGTTACAGTGACGGAATGGTGATGTTGGTACGGCTCGCCGATGCCGCTGAGGTGCTCGTCAGCCGTCCGTCGGGCGCACCGGTCAGCGCGCTCACATGGCGAGCTGACGGCAAGATACTCGCCTTCGGAACGGAGAACGGAAAGGCGGGATTGCTATCGCTTTAGCGATTAATTGCGCACGAGAATGTTCTTGAACTGCCAGGGATCGCCGTGATCGAGATCCTCGGGGAAGAACATATTGCGGTCCTTCAGCGGGTTCCAATCGGTATAGGTGCCGATCACAGGCCCGAGATACGGCATCTGCACGTCGATGCAGCGGCGGAAATCCATCTCGTCGGTCTCGACGATACCGGCCTTCGGATTTTCGAGCGCCCAGACCATCCCGGCCATCACGGCCGAAGTCACCTGCAGGCCGGTGGCGTTCTGATAGGGCGCGACCACTTTCGTCTCCTCGATCGAAAGCTGCGAGCCGTACCAATAGGCGTTATTCTTGTGGCCGTAGAGGAGGACGCCGAGTTCGTCGATGCCTTGGATGATTTCATCCTCGTCCATGATGTGCCAAGCCGGCTGGAAATAACCGCCGGCGCCGAACATTTCGTGTAGCGAAAGCACCGCATCGTTCGCCGGATGGTAGGCGTAATTGCAGGTCGGGCGAAAGGCGACCTTGTCGCCTTCGCGCAGGGTGAAGTAATCGGCGATCGAAATCGACTCGTTATGGGTGACGAGAAAGCCATACTGCGCGCCGGGCGTCGGGCACCACGAGCGCACGCGCGTGTTGGCGCCGGGCTGCAGCATGTAGATCGAAGCGCCGCAGCCGTTTTTGTGGGAGCGGCCGGTGTCCGGCATCCATTTCTCGTGCGTGCCCCAGCCGAGCTCGGCGGGCTGCGATCCCTCCGAAATAAATCCCTCGATCGACCAGGTGTTGACGAAGGTCTTGATCGGCTTCGGCGTCGCCGAAACTTGCGTGTCGCGCTCGGCGATGTGAACGCCGGTAACACCAGTCTTCATCATCAAGCGCGCCCATTCTTCGCGCGTTTTCGGCTCGGGATCGTTGATGCCGAGATCGGTGGCGACGTTCAAAAGCGCCTGCTTCACGAACCAGTTCACCATGCCGGGATTGGCGCCGCAGCAGGAGACGGCGGTCACGCCGCCGGGATTCGTCTTCGCCTCGGTGCGAACCATCTCGCGCAACGCGTAATTGGTGCGCGCAGCGGCGTCGATATTCTTGTCGAAGTAAAAGCCCTTCCACGGCTCTACGACGGTGTCGATGTAGAAGGCGCCGATCTCGCGGCAGAGCTTCATGATATCGAGCGAGGACGTATCGACGGAGACGTTCACGCAAAATCCCTGACCGCCGCCGGCGGTGACTAGCGGCGTGAGAATCTCGCGATAGTTCGCCTTGTTGAGCCCAGTCTGGATCAGCTTGATGCCGCGTTCATCGAGCAGAAATTTGTTCTTGTCGGAGGGGTCGATGACGACGAAGCGCGACTTGTCATATTCGAAATGCCGCTCGATCAGCGGTAATGTTCCCCTGCCGATCGAGCCGAAACCGATCATGACGATCGGACCGGTGATGCGACCATGAACCGGGTATTTGCTCATGCTCGGACCTCCAATGATGCGCGGCGGGGCAATACCGCTTCAGAAACGAGTGAGATTCGGCCTGCGACAAAGAGTCCGAAACTTATGAGGCATGGCGGACGCGGAAGGTCAACGATTTCGCCGCGATTCCTGTGGATTTTTTCGGCGCCAGCGGTGCCATTTCGCCAGTCGCGGCGACCATTCCGCGCGCGTCACGTAGTGCGCCCGGGACGAGTTCGAGCGCGAGCAGGCGGTGGCGCTCGAACGGGCCGGGCAGGCGAAGATGCTCGGTCAGCGCGCGCGAGAAGCCGAAGCGCTTGTAGTAAGGCTCGTCGCCCACGAGCAGCACGGCGCGATGGCCGAGTTCCGCCGCGCTGGAAAGTGCTCGGCGCATCAAGGCCGAGCCAATGCCACGGCAACGATAAGAGGGTTCGACCGCGAGCGGTCCGAGCAGCAACGCCGGCCGGTCGGCTCCGGCTGAAATGTGCCAAAGCCGCAGCGTGCCGATGAGGGGGCGGGCTTTCGTTCGCGCGGAGAACGACAAGCCTTCCGCGGGCAGCCGCCCGTCGCGTAAGCGTTCCGAGGTCTTTTTCTGCCGCCGGCGACCCAAGGCAAGGTCAAGCAGCGCCTCACGGGCGCCGGCCTCGGCCGGCGCCTCGCGATCGATGCGAATCATCTAGATGACGTAGGACTTGAGCGGTGGGAAGCCGTTGAAGGCGACCGAGCTGTAGGTGGTGGTGTAGGCACCCGCCGCCTCGATCAGCACTTTGTCACCGATTTCGAGCGAAACCGGCAGCATGTACGGCTCTTTCTCGTAGAGCACGTCCACCGAGTCGCAGGTCGGCCCCGCGATCACGCAGGGCGCGAGCTTGCTGCCGTCCCGCGGCGTGCGGATCGGATAGCGAATCGACTCGTCGATGGTCTCGGCGAGACCGCCGAACTTGCCGATGTCGAGATAGACCCAGCGCACCGGATCGTCGGCCGACTTCTTGGAGATCAGGACAACCTCGGCCTCGATTATGCCGGCATCGCCAACGAGGCCGCGGCCCGGCTCGATGATCGTTTCCGGGATGCGGTTGCCGAAGTGCTTGCGGAGCGCACGGAAGATCGATTTGCCGTAGGCATCCACCTTCGGCACGTTTTTTAGGTAACGCGCCGGGAAGCCGCCGCCGAGATTGACCATGGATAGAGTGAGGCCGCGCTCGGACACCTCGTTGAAGATGGCCGCGGCAGAGGCAAGCGCCTTATCCCAGGCCTTGACGTCGTTTTGTTGCGAGCCGACGTGAAAGGAAATGCCATGGGTGACCAAGCCCAGACGATGGGCTTGTTCGAGAATCCCTGACGCCATTTCGGGCGCGCAGCCGAATTTGCGCGAAAGCGGCCATTCGGCGCCGGTGCCGTCGCATAGAATGCGGCAAAACACCTTTGAGCCGGGGGCAGCGCGGGCGATTTTTTCGACTTCCACGCCGCTGTCCACGGCGAAGAGCCGCACGCCAAGTTCGTAGGCGCGCGCGATATCGCGCTCCTTCTTGATTGTGTTGCCAAAGGAGATTCGATCCGCCGTCGCGCCGGCGGCGAGTACCATCTCGATTTCGGCGGGGGAGGCGGTGTCGAAGCTGGAGCCGAGCTCAACTAGGAGCTTCAGGATCTCCGGCGCCGGATTGGCCTTCACCGCGTAGAATACCCTTGTGTCGGGCAGCGTCTTGGCGAAGGCGAGATAGTTTTCGCGGATAACCTCGAGATCGACGACCAGGCAAGGGCCTTCCTCGCGTCGTCGCTTGAGAAATTTGCGGATACGTTCAGTCAATTCTTCGTCTCCTTCATTCCAGTTCCAAGCCCTGGATGACGAATGCCAAGGTATGCGCGATTGCGCTTCCCCGTGGCGGGCCCGTCACCCGCTGCCGGCTAGAGGCCGGCCTTGGTAGAGCCGATGTGACATCGCGTTTCCGGAAACCGGAACTTGATATCACTGCTTGGATTGGGGAGAGCCCCGCACCGCACAGCCGGCAAGAGTAGTGCCTCTTCAGTACTGCGAACTCCTTCCATCGGAGTCTGCTGCAACTAAAAAAGCCCGCTACGTCGTTGCTTTAAGTCGCGTCCCTCGCGGAGAACAAGGTTCGCCGGTTTTGTCTCCGGCTACCGGTCTGCCCCGACAGCTTTCCGGCCTCTTGTCCGGGTCTCTGTCGACCGGCACGCGACCACAGGCACGTGCGAATTTGGGCATTCCGCACATAAGCGAAAATGCTCGCACTTGCAAGAGAAAATCTCTTGACTCACGAAAAAATTTCGCGCGGCGAAGTCGTGACGAAATTCTGAATCGAAAGTTAAGCCGCGCTTCGCGCGCGGCGCGTTCAGCGATCGAAGAACCGTTCGATCTTCGCCGCGCGGCGGACGAAATTGAAGATGATGAAGCAAGCGGCGGCGACAAAAAGCGCTTCGAGCACGTAAGCGCCGATCTCTCCGAAGCCGAAAAGGCCCGCGATCGCCCAACCCGTCGCCATTCCGGCGCCGATGATCTCCGTTCCGATCAGAATCGCGGCGCTCACCACCGTGATCACGTTGGTCCAGTGGATTCCGCGGGCGCTGCTGGCTCCTTCGGACATCGTTTTCGCTCCAAAATGGGCCGCCGGACTCGCATCTCGGCGCCGCCGCGCTAGAATGGCGCGCAATCTGGCGCGGAACGGCACATCGATCAAGCACGCCGGCCGCGCTTTTCGTTTGATCCGAAGGCGTTTAGGACCCGAATCATGACCGAATTGAGCGCGAGAGGCCGCCGCGGTGTTGTCGTTGCGCCACACTTTCTCGCCGTCGAGGCCGGTCACGGGGTGCTGGCGGAGGGCGGAAACGCGCTCGAGGCCGCGATCGCGGCGGCGGCGGCGATCATCCCCGCCTATCCGCACATGAATCATATCGGCGGCGACGGCTTCTGGATCATTCGCGAGCCCTCGGGGCGTATCCGCTACATCGAAGCCTGCGGTTTTGCCGGCGCCAAGGCGACGCGGGCGCTCTATGCCGAGCATGGATACAAGACGATCCCGCCGCGCGGGCCGCTCGCGGCGCTCACGGTTCCGGGCGCCGCCGGCGGGTGGATACTCGCACTCGAGGCCGCCAAGGCCGTGGGCGGCAAAATGCCGCTCTCGCGCCTATTGGAGCCGGCGATCGCGATCGCGCGCAAGGGAAGCCCGGTATCCCGCTCGATGTCGTGGCGGCTCGCTTATGAGCGCGCGACCGATATCAAAGCACCGGGCTTCGCGGAAACCTTCCTGATCGGCGGCAAGCCGCCGAAGGAGGGAACGATCCTCTCCACCGGGCGGCTCGTCGACACTTTCGAGCGGCTCGCCAAGGCCGGTCTCGACGATTTTTATCGAGGCGACGTCGGCCGCGAGATTGCCGCCGATCTCGACCGGATCGGTAGCCCGGTGACGCGGGCGGATCTCGAGAGCTACCGCGCGGTTCTGCGCGAGCCGCTTTCGATCAAGCTGAAGGAAGGCACGGTCCATACCTCGCAACCGCCGACCCAGGGCCTCGCCACGCTCCTTATCCTTGGCATCTTCGAGCGGTTGGGCGCGGCCGAGGCCGAAAGCTTCGCCTACATTCACGGCATCATTGAAGCGACCAAGCGCGCCTTCAAAATTCGGGATCGGGTCGTCACCGATTTCGACCGCTTGAAGGAAAACCCAGCAGGCTCCCTCGTCCCGGCGGTGCTCGAGCGTGAGGCGAAGGCAATCGATCCGAATCAGGCCGCGCCCTGGCCGGATCGCTCCAAGAAGGGCGATACCGTCTGGCTTGGCGCGGTCGATGCCTCGGGGCTTGCCGTCTCTTATATCCAGTCTCTGTTCTGGGAGTTCGGCTCGGGCTGCGTGCTGCCGGCGACCGGCATCGTCATGCAGAACCGGGGATCGAGCTTTTCGCTCGATCCAAATTCGATGAATTCACTGGAGCCGGGTCGCCGGCCGTTTCATACCCTGTGTCCGGCGCTTGCAATCCTTGATGATGGCCGCGTCCTTTCGTTCGGTACGATGGGCGGCGAGGGGCAGCCGCAAACGCTCGCCACCGTCTATGCGCGTCACGTCACCTATAAGGTGCCGATCGCGGAAGCGATTGACCGGCCGCGCTGGCTTCTCGGACGCACCTGGGGCAGCGAGATCACCAATGTCCGGATCGAATCCCGCTTCCCGGCAAGCGTGATTGCGGCGCTCAAGAAGGCCGGCCACGACATCGATGTGCTGCCGGACGCTTATTACGAGATCATGGGCCACGCCGGCGGCGTTTCGATCGATCCGAAGGGCGACATCGAGGGCGCCCACGATCGGAGATCGGACGGTGGTGCTGCCGGCGTGTAACTACGACTTAAGACGTGGAATTCGGCCTCCTAGGGGGCGGGACTTTACGCCACGCTTCCGCCGGACTGCGCTGGCCTGTTCAAAGGTCTATAAGGGTAAACTGTCATGAAAACCTTGGGCCGAGCGGCGCTTGCCGCGTTCTTCCTCCTCGCTTGTATCGTAGGCGCGAGCGCGCATCCGCATGTGTGGGTGACGGCGAAGAGCGAATTGGTTTATTCGCCCAACGGCAAGCTCAAGGAAATCCGCCACGCCTGGACCTTCGACGATATGTTTTCAGCCTTCGCCGCGCAGGGCCTCGACACGAATGGTGACGGCAAGCTTTCGCGCGACGAGCTCGCGGATCTTGCCAAGACGAATGTCGAGTCGCTGAAAGAGTTCAACTACTTCACGGCGAACAAGAAGGGCGACAAGCCATTCGAATTCGGGGAACCGGTCGACTATTGGCTCGAGGCCGACGACAAAGGCATTCTCACGCTTCATTTTACCTTGCCGATCAAGAGCGGAGCGCCGAAGGGCAGCCTTGCGCTCGAGATTTACGACCCGACTTATTTCGTCGCCTTTTCCTTTGCCGAGGGAAAGCCCGTTTCTCTCGTAAGCGCTCCGGCAGGATGCGCCGTCGAAACGAAGGGTCCCGACGATTCCGCTTCGCAAGGCAATAGCTCCGAATCGTTTTTCGCGCAGTTGAACGCGGGCTCGAGCTACGGCGAAATGTTCGCGAACCGCATCACGGTGCGCTGCCCGTGAAGCTTTCGGCGCGAATTTCCTGGCCGTCCGGTCTTGCCGTCTTCGCGGCGCTGATTGGCGCAGCACTTCTCGCCGATGCGATGGCCGCCTTCGCGCAAGGCGGCCCCTTTGGTTCCGCACCCGGCACCGCGTCCTCGTCCGGCTTTACCCAGTGGATTCTCGCGGAGCAGGCGCAATTCTATCGCACGCTTTCGAGCGCGGTGACCGCGTCGAAAACCGACGGCAACGCGGCCTTCGGGCTTGCCTGGCTTTCGTTCCTCTACGGCATTTTTCACGCGGCGGGACCCGGCCACGGCAAGGCGGTGATCTCGTCCTATCTTATCGCTGACGACGCGACAATGAAACGCGGGATCGTGCTCTCTTTCGCGGCCGCCATTGCGCAGGCCATCGCGGCGGTCGCGCTTGTCGGTATCGCGGCGCTCGTGCTTGGCGCGACGGCGAAGGCGATGAACGATACCGTGCGTTACCTCGAGCTTGGTGCCTATGCCGTGATCGTACTCTTCGGGATCTCGCTCGCCTGGCGGAAGGGCCGCGCCTTGCTCGTGGCGTTGTCGAACCGGCGCGAAGAACACCACGCCGAACACCATCATCACGGCCACGACCATAACGATCATCATCACCATGCCCATGGCCATCATGACCACGGGCATGGCCACGATCATGTGCATGACGAGCATTGCGGCCATTCCCATGGCCCCGAGCCTTCCGAGCTCAAGGGCAAGGGCTGGCTGAAGCGCGGGCTCACGGCGGTGATCGCGGTCGGATTGCGTCCGTGTTCCGGCGCCATCCTCGTGCTCGTCTTTGCGCTTTCGCAGGGAATTTTTGCCATCGGCGTTGCCGCGACCTTCGCCATGGCGTTCGGCACCGCCATCACCGTGACGGCGATCGCCCTATTGGCGGTTTGGGGCAAGGGAATTGCGATCTGGCTCACCAAGCGCCCCGCGGGCGGGGCAACGCTTGTGATTTACGGGCTCGAAGTCGCCGCGGCGCTCACGATTGTCGCCTTCGGTGTGCTGCTTTTTACCGGCCTGATGGCTTCGGAGCGCCTGTTTCCCGGCGGGTAGCCCGCTTCCCCCACTTTTGGGGGCTGGCATAACAGCCCTGTTTATCTCGCAGTGCGCCAAATTGCGGCATATGCCGCCTGGCAGCAATTTCGCTGCCTTCGTTCCTGTGATTACGAAATTGCGCGTAGCCCGGCTTCGTGCGAATTTTAGGTAGCGAGGGCTGACCTAAACGCCTGTCTTTGGCGCTCTACTATATAAGTGGAGCAATCGGCCCCGGAGTACGCGCCCCATGGCGAACTACAAGGTTTCTCTCGACGACCGCTACGATCTTTCCCAGGACCACGTTTTCCTCACCGGAACGCAGGCGATCGTGCGGCTCACGCTCATGCAAAAAGAGCGCGACCGGCGCGCGGGCCTTAATACCGCCGGCTACGTGACCGGCTAACGCGGCTCGCCGCTCGGGGGGCTCGACCAAACGTTTCTCCGCGCGAAAGCGCCGCTTGAAAAATACGACGTCAAATTCCAGGCCGGCCTCAACGAGGATCTCGCGGCGACCGCGCTTTGGGGCTCGCAGCAGGCGGAGCTCCGCGGTGACGGCAAGTTCGATGGCGTCTTCGGCATTTGGTACGGCAAGGGCCCGGGCGTCGACCGCACCGGCGACGTGTTCCGACACGCGAATTTCGCCGGCTCCTCGAAAAACGGCGGCGTGCTCGCGCTGATGGGTGACGACCACACCTGCGAATCCTCCACCACCGCGCACCAATCCGAATTCCATTTCGTCGACGTGATGATCCCGATCCTGAACCCGGCCGGCGTTCAGGAGCTGATCGATTTCGGCCTGCACGGCTTCGCGATGTCCCGCTTCGCCGGTGTTTGGGTCGGCATCAAATGCGTGAAGGAAACCATTGAATCGACGTCGGTGGTCGACGGCTCGCTCGATCGCGTCAAAATCGTGATTCCGCAGGATTTTGCGATGCCGCCCGGTGGCCTCAATATTCGCGGCCTTGACGGCGCGCTCAGCCAGGAAGCGCGACTGCATGATTTCAAGCGCGACGCCATGCTCGCCTATGTGCGCGCGAACAAGCTCAACCGCATCATCACCTCCGGCGGCAAAAACCCGAAGATCGGCATCATCACCACCGGCAAGAGCTATCTCGATGTCAGGCTCGCCTTTGACGAGCTCGGCATCGACGAGGTGCGCGCGAACGAGCTCGGCATTCGCCTCTACAAGGTCGGCTGTCCGTGGCCGATCGAGCCAGTCGGCCTGAAGGAATTCGCCGAGGGCCTCGACCTCATCATCGTCGTCGAGGAGAAGCGCTCGCTCATCGAAGTGCAGGTACGCGAGGAGCTTTACGGCACGCCGAACCCGCCGGTCGTGATCGGCAAGCGGGACGAGGACGGCCGCTGGCTGTTTCCGGTCAAGGCCGCGCTCGATCCGAACGACATGGCGATCGCGATCGGCCAGCGCATCCTGAAGCGCGGCCACATCGACGACATTTCCGACCGCGTCAATCGCCTGAAGCAGGCGCAGGCGGCACTCGCCGAGACGCAGGACGTAGCTTCCCGCACGCCCTATTTCTGCTCGGGCTGCCCACACAATACCTCGACCGTCGTGCCCGAAGGCATGCGCGCCTATGCCGGCATCGGCTGCCACACCATGGCGCTCTACATGAACCGCTCGACCATGGGATTCACCCAGATGGGCGGGGAAGGGGCGAACTGGATCGGCGAGGCGCCGTTCTCGACCCGCCCGCACGTATTCCAGAACCTTGGCGATGGCACCTATAACCACTCGGGCATTCTGCCGATCCGCGCTTGTGTGGCGGCCGGCATCAACATCACCTACAAGATTTTGTTCAACGACGCGGTGGCGATGACCGGCGGCCAGCGCCACGAAGGCGGCCTCAACGTCTACGCGATCGCGAACCAAGTTGCGGCGGAAGGCGTGAAGAAGCTCGTCCTCGTCACCGACGAGCCGGATAAATATCCCAAAAGCGTCAAATGGCCCGAGGGCCTCACCATCCATCACCGCGACGATCTTGACCAAATCCAGCGCGAACTCGCGGCGATACCCGGGGTGACCGCGCTTATCTACGACCAGACTTGCGCCGCCGAAAAGCGCCGCCGCCGCAAGCGCGGCGAATTCCCCGACCCCGACAAGCGCGTGATCATCAACGAACTCGTATGCGAGGGCTGCGGCGATTGCGGCGTGCAGTCGAACTGCGTCTCGGTGCAGCCGCTGGAGACCGAATTCGGCCGCAAGCGCGAGATCGACCAGTCGAGCTGCAACAAGGACTTTAGCTGCGTCAAAGGCTTCTGCCCATCCTTTGTGACGGTCCACGGCGCGAAACTAAAGCGTGGCCGGGGTGCTGCGGCTGGCGTCGGCGACTTGGCGCCGCTGCCCGAGCCGAAACTGCCCGCGATCAACGGCAATTTCGGCATTATCATCACCGGCATCGGCGGCACCGGCATCGTGACAATCGCGCAGATTCTCGGCACGGCGGCGTATATCGATGGCCATGCCGCGGGCGTCATCGATATGGCGGGGCTCGCGCAAAAAGGCGGTGCCGTGTTCAGCCATCTTCGCATCGCCAAGCGCCCCGACGACATTAACGCGATCCGTATCCCGGCGCGCGGCGCCCATCTCGTGCTCGGCGGCGATATCGTCGTCGTCGGCTCCAAACGCGTGCTTTCCGCCATGCGCTCGGGCGAGACGACGGTCGTCGTCAACACGCACGAGACGCTGCCCGGCGACTTCACCCGCAACGCCGATTTTTCGCTACCGATCGAGCGCTTGAAGCGCGAAATCGCCAAGGCCGCGGACAAGGATCACGCGCATTTCATCGAGGCGACCAAGCTTTCGACGGCGCTGTTCGGCTCCTCCACGGGCCAGAACATCTTCCTCGTGGGCTACGCCTATCAGCTCGGTGGCGTGCCGATTTCGGCGGACGCGATTCTGCGCGCGATCGAATTGAACGGCGAAGCGGTGGCGATGAACAAGGCCGCTTTCGAATGGGGCCGCCGCACGGCACTTGAGCCCGAAGCGGTCGCGAAGCTGGTGACGCCGATCACGGCGCCGACGGAAGCGCGCCGGCTGTCGGGCTCGCTCGAAGAAACGATCGAGCGGCGCGTTGCTTTCCTCACCGATTATCAGAACGCGGCTTACGCCAAGCGCTATCGCGATATTGTCGAGCGCGTGCGCGAAGCGGAAGCGGCGAAGGCACCGGGCGAGACGGGTTTCAGCGAAGCGGTGGCGAAATATCTCTTCAAGTTGATGGCCTATAAGGACGAATACGAAGTCGCGCGTCTCTTCACCGACGGCGCGTTCGAAAAGCAGGTCGCGGCCGCCTTCGACGGCAAGCTCCGCTACGAATTTCATCTCGCGCCGCCCTTGCTCGCGAAGAAGGACCCGAGCACCGGACGTCCGAGGAAAATGAGCTTCGGGGCCTGGATCAAGCCCGCCTTCAGCGTGCTCGCGAAGTTCAAGTTCCTGCGCGGCACGGCGCTCGATCCGTTCGGCCACAGCGAGGAGCGCAAGCTCGAGCGCAAGCTGATCTCGGACTACGTCGCCAATCTCGAGGAATTGATCGCGACGTTCACGCCGCAGAACCGCGCGCTTGCGATCGCGGTCGCCTCGATTCCGGAGAAGATCCGCGGCTTCGGTCCGATCAAGCAGCGCTCGGTAACAGCGGCAAAGGCTGAGGAGTCCGTCCTTCTCACGCGTCTTCGGAACGCGGTGAAGTCCGGTCAGCCGGCTCCCGTCGCGGCGGCGGCGGAATAGCGCCCCTCAGTTCGGGTTCTTAAAGAGTGCATTCGTGCGGCTTGAGAGACGTGGTGGCTCGGCCATAATAATCCGCCTTTGATGGTTTGAGCGGAACGGCGGAGCCTGTACGTGATCTCGCGGGAACATTTGCTGAAAATCGCCTTCTGGGCGCGCGATCTTGCCGAAAGCGAGATCGAGCAAGCGCGGCGCGGCATCGTCGAAAAGACGTTTCCGGCCGGCGCTTATATCTGCCATCGGGGTGACCGCCTGGACTCCTGGACGGGGGTTGTCGACGGCCTCGCCAAAATGAGGACGGTTTCAAAAAGCGGAAAGGACGTGACGTTTGCGGGGCTGCAGGCTGGCGGCTGGTTCGGCGAAGGCACAATTCTGAAGGACGAGGCCCGCCGCTACGATATCGTCGCGTTGCGCGAAACGCGGATGGCCTTGATGAGCCGGGCCACGTTCCTGGGGCTGTTCGAGCACAGCGTGGCGTTCAACCGCTTTCTGGTGCGCCAGCTCAACGAGCGGCTAGGGCAGTTCATCGCCGTCGTCGAATATGACCGCACGCTGGAGGCCCCCGAGCGGGTGGCTCGCAATATCGCTTGGCTCTTTAATCCGGTGCTCTTTCCCGGCGGGGGATCGCATCTCGAGATCAGCCAAGAAGAACTCGGCCTTTTGACCGGCATCTCCCGCCAGGCGACCAACAAGAGCCTGCAAGCGTTGGAGACGAGGGGCCTCCTCCGCGTCGAGCGGAACGGCATCACCGTGCTCGATCTCGAAAGCCTCGGCCATTACGGGGAATAAAGCGTGGGCCGCGCCCGGTGTTTCCATGACCCGGCTTCGACAAAAGGACGGTTTGGATCGCCGCCCTGCGCAACTAAGCTCTATGTAACTGGTTTGTCTGGGGTTATTATGTATTCAGACGATTGCCCGCATCGCCGAAGCAGCGCTTTGTTTATCAACTGATCTCTTGCGAAGTGCCGGTTTCACTGCAAGTGATTACGCCAAACTCCGGCACGGGAGCGGATTCAAGAAGACTTGAGCGATCGATCTCGGGAGGGATGGGAAATCGTGCGCGGCGAAACGACGACCTATACGGACACGTTTCCGAAGCTCCTGCTTCTGAACGCCGCCCAGCGCGGCGAGCGACCCGCCGTGCGCGAGAAGGATCTCGGCATTTGGCAGACCTGGACCTGGGAACAGGTTCTCGACGAAGTGCGCGCCTTCGCGCTCGGATTGAAGGAACTCGGCTTGGTGCGCGACGACAAGATTGCGATCGTCGGCAACAACCGCCCGCGGCTTTACTGGTCGATGTGTGCGGCCCAATCGCTCGGCGCGGTCCCCGTTCCCGTCTATCAGGACTCGGTCGCCGACGAGATGGCCTATGTGCTCGCGCATGTGGGCGCGAAGATCGCGGTGGTCGAGAACCAGGAGCAGGTCGATAAATTGTTGTCGATCTCGGAGCGGCTACCCGATCTCGCATACATTATCTACGACGAAACACGAGGGCTTAGGGATTACGACCACACCCGGCTCAAATCCTTCGCCGACGTGCAGAAAATCGGCCGCGCGCTTGATCCGCGCTCGTCCGCGATCGAGTGGCAAGACTCGATCTCGAAAGGTAAGGGCGCGGACCTCTGCGTCATTCTCTACACTTCTGGCACCACCGGCCGCCCCAAGGGCGTGATGCTCACTTACGACAACACGATCAAGAGTTCGCGCAACGCCAATGCTTACGACAAGCTCGACGAAAACGAGGAAGTAATCGCTTATCTCCCGATGGCCTGGGTCGGCGATCATATCTTTTCCTACGCGCAGTCTTATTGCGCGGGCTATTGCGTTAATTGCCCCGAGAGCCCCGAGACCATCATCGAGGACCGCCGCGAGATCGGCACCACCTACGCTTTCGCGCCGCCGCGCATCTATGAAAACCTACTCACGCTCACAATGGTGCGCATGGAGGATGCGAGCGCGATGAAACGCAAGGCGTTTCATTATTTCATGGGCGTCGCCCGGCGCTGGGGCGAGAAAATCCTGAACAAGGAGCGCGTACCGCCACACGCGCGATTCCTGTATGGGATAGGCAATATTCTCGTCTATGCGCCGCTGAAGAACCGCTACGGGCTCTCGCGCGTTCGCGTCGCCTATACCGCTGGCGAAGCGATCGGCCCGGAAATTTTCCGTTTCTATCGCGCGCTCGGAATCAATCTGAAACAACTCTACGGGCAGACTGAAGCCTCGGTCTATGTCACCGCGCAGCCCGACGGCGAAATCTTCGCCGACAGCGTCGGCAAGCCGAACTACGAGGTCGAGGTCAAGATCGACGACAAGGGCGAGGTTCTTTATCGCTCGCCCGGCGTTTTCGCCGGTTATTACAAGGACCCCGACAAGACCGCCGAGACCAAGACGCCCGACGGCTGGGTGCGCTCGGGCGATGCCGGTTTCATCGATCCGAAGAACGGCCATCTGAAGATCATCGATCGCGCCAAGGACGTCGGCCGGCTCAAGGACGGAACCCTGTTCGCGCCGAAATACATCGAGAACAAGCTCAAATTCTACCCGAATATCCGCGAGGCGGTGGCACTCGGCGACAATCGCGATTTCGTTTGCGTGATGCTCAATATCGACCCGGTGGCGGTCGGCTCCTGGGCCGAGCGCAACAACGTCGTCTACGGCTCCTATCAGGAGCTCGCGGCGCATCCGAAAGTTTACGACATGCTGGCCTCGCATGTGGAAGAGGTGAATCGCTCGCTCTCCGAGGAAGGGCCGATGGCGGGCGCGCAAATCCGCCGATTTCTCATTCTGCACAAGGAACTCGATGCGGATGACGGCGAATTGACCCGCACCATGAAGGTGCGGCGCGGCTTCATTGCCGAGCGCTACGCGCAGCTTGCTGCCGGGCTTTTTGACGGCGCGAAAGAGGTCAATGCCTCGACCGAGGTCACGTTCGAGGACGGGCGCAAGGGCGCGATCTCGGGGCGCGTGAAAATCCGCGACGTGAAAGTTTATCCAAGCGCCACGGTGCAAGTGCCGATGGGAAAAGCGGCATGAGAGCGCCGTCGGTAGCGGAAATCGCGGCCGGCGACGTTTTGCTCGCGGTCGAGGGCGTGTCGCTCGCCTTCGGCGGCGTCAAGGCGGTCAGCGACGTCTCCTTCGATATCCGCAAGGGTGAAATCCGCGCCATCATTGGCCCCAATGGCGCCGGCAAGACCTCGATGTTGAACGTGATCAACGGCTTCTATCATCCGCAGGCTGGCCGCATCACCTTCAAGGGCAAGACGCGCAGGGCGATGCGCCCGCACGCCGCCGCCGCGGGCGGCATCGCGCGCACGTTTCAAAACGTCGCGCTGTTCAAGAGCATGACCACGCTCGACAACATCATGGCCGGCCGCTCGCTCAAGATGCACAAAAGTTTCTTCTGGCAGATTTTCCGCCACGGCCCGGCACTCAGCGAAGAGATCGAGCATCGGAAAACCGCCGAGGAGATTATCGATTTTCTCGAAATCGAGCACATTCGGCGCATTCCGGTCGGCAAACTGCCCTACGGTTTGCAGAAGCGCGTCGAGCTCGGGCGCGCGCTCGCCATGGAGCCGGACCTTTTACTGCTCGACGAGCCGATGGCCGGCATGAACCTGGAAGAGAAAGAGGATATGTCGCGCTACATTCTGAGCATGAACAATTATTACGGCACCACGATCGCGTTGATCGAGCACGATATGGGCGTCGTGATGGATCTTTCGGATCGCGTCGTCGTGTTGGATTACGGCCGCAAGATCGCCGATGGAACGCCCGACGAGGTCAAGAAAAACAAAGCCGTGATCGACGCCTATCTCGGCGTGGCGCACTGAGGAAGAAATGCTGCTCTACAAGATATTCATCGATCCTTTCGTGCAGATGGGCGCT
The DNA here is from genome assembly GCA_003135415.1 of Hyphomicrobiales bacterium. GTDB lineage: Bacteria > Pseudomonadota > Alphaproteobacteria > Rhizobiales > Xanthobacteraceae > Palsa-892. The sequence continues at coordinate 13,786 of PLBP01000024.1, read as the reverse complement.
TCTCCGGATTTGTTCGTGCAGACCTTGTGGGAAGGCCTTGTCGCCGGCGTGCTTTATGCGCTGATCGCGCTCGGCTTCGTTCTGATTTTCAAGGCGTCGGGCGTCTTTAATTTTGCGCAAGGCATTATGGTGGTGTTCGGCGCGCTGACGCTCGTCGGCATTTACGAAATCCTCGTTCGCTGGGGAATTTCGCAAGAAAACGTCGCCGCTTTCTTGGCTCTTGGCCTCACCATCGGGGTGATGTTTCTGCTCGCGTTTGCCGTGGAACGGATCGTTCTCAAGCCGCTTGTGAATCAGCCCGACATCATTTTGTTCATGGCGACGTTCGGGTTGACCTACTTCCTGATCGGATTCGGCGAATATGTTTTCGGCGGCAGCTCGAAAGTCATGATCGCGGATCAATTATATTTGCCGAAAGGCTTCATCGACTTGAAGATTTTGGGCGGCGTCGTCTCGCTGCAAAAAATCGATATAGCGGCGGCGGTCATCGCCTCGATCATGGTGACGGGACTTGCGCTCTTCTTCTCGAAAACGCGGATCGGCCGGGCGCTTCGCGCCGTCGCCGACAGTCATAAGGCGGCGCTTTCGGTCGGCATTTCGCTTGACCAGATTTGGGTGATCGTGTGGTTCGCGTCGGGCCTGGTCGCCCTCGTCACCGGCATCATGTGGGGGGCGCGCTCGGAAGTTTCCTTCGCGCTGGAAGTGATCGCGTTGCGCGCGTTGCCGGTTCTGATCCTGGGTGGCTTTACCTCGATCCCCGGGGCGATCGTGGGCGGTCTCATCATCGGCATTGGCGAGAAGCTCGGTGATTTCTATTGGGGCGCGTTGCTGGGCCGCGGAATCGAAAGCTGGCTCGCCTATTTTATCGCCCTCGTTTTCCTGCTGTTCCGTCCGCAAGGATTGTTTGGCGAGAAAATCATCGAGCGCGTGTGAGGGTACAGTGCTTTACCGCGAAGCCGGACAATTTAAAACGAACTATGCGAGTGATCTGGCGGTCTTTCCGATCTTGCAGGATCGAATGGGAATCGCGGCGATCCTTCTCGTCGCATTCGTAGCGGTTCCTTATTTCGGAAACGATTTCCTGCTACAGGCAATCATGATTCCGTTCCTGATCTTTTCGCTGGCGACGATCGGACTCAATCTGCTCACCGGCTATACCGGCCTGTTGTCGCTCGGCACCGGTGCATTCATGGGTGTCGGAGCCTATGCCTGTTACAAGCTGGAGACGCTCTTCCCCGGCGTGAATATCATCGTCTGGATCGTCACCGCGGGATTTGCGTCGGCCGCGGTCGGCGTTCTGTTCGGATTGCCGAGCCTTCGCATCAAGGGATTTTATCTCGCGATCGCGACTCTCGCCGCGCAATTTTTTCTGCAGTGGTGCTTCGTGCGCATTCCTTGGCTGTTCAATTACAACACGTCGGGCGCGATCGAGGTCGGGACGCACACATTATTCGGCATTCCGATAACCGGCCCGAATGCCACGTCGACGACGCGGTATTTGATCGCGCTGTCGATCGTCGTCGTCATGACCTGGTTCGCGTCGAATCTCGTGCACGGCCGCATCGGCCGCATGTGGATGGCGGTACGCGACATGGATATCGCCGCCGAGCTCATGGGCATTCGTCTGTTGCCCACCAAATTGCTCGCTTTCGCGGTATCCTCTTTTTACTGCGGGGTCGCGGGCGCGATGCTGGTATTTCTCTGGTATGGCGGCGCGGAAGCCGACGTGTTCTCGATCAACCAGAGCTTCTTCATCCTGTTCATGGTCATCGTTGGAGGCTTGGGAAGCCTGCTCGGCTCGTTCCTGGGTGCGGCCTTTATCTTCATTCTTCCGATATTTCTTCGCTATGTACCGCCGCATGTGGGGATGAGCATTTTTCCTGCAACAGTCGAACATATCACCTTCATGATCACGGGCGGATTGATCATTTTCTTCCTGATCGTGGAGCCGCATGGGCTCGCACGGTTGTGGCAGACCGCGAAGCAGAAACTGAGGGTGTGGCCTTTCCCCTATTGATTGGGCACACTCCGGCTAACGCCCTTTTATGGACCCCAGGTCCTTGAGGGGTGGCCTAATGAATGTAACAGCGAGGCCGGAAAATATCCGGCCATAAGAATGGGAGGACTAAACATGCGCATGAAGGCACTGATCATTGCCGCGGCGATCGGCACGGTGGCGGGATCCGCTTTCGTGGCGACGGCTTCGGCCGAAGACACGATCTACGTTCCGCTGTTTACCTATCGCACCGGACCGTTCGCCGTTTCGGGCATTCCGATCGCGAACGGGATGCACGACTATCTCGAAATGTTGAACCAACGCGACGGCGGCATCGGCGGCGTCAAGCTCGCCATCGAGGAATGCGAAACGGGCTACGACACCAAAAAGGGCGTCGAGTGCTACGAGACGGTCAAGGACAAGAAGCCGGTGATGATCAACCCGTACTCGACGGGAATCACCTTGCAGATCATCCCGAAGGCATCGGTCGACAAGATTCCCGTTCTCTCGATGGCCTACGGCTTGTCGGCTTCGGCTAACGGCACCTACTTTCCGTGGATATTCAATGCTCCTGCGACCTATTGGGACGGCGCCTCGGTGTTCGTCCGCTACATCGCGCAAAAAGAAGGTGGCGTCGACAAGCTGAAGGGCAAGAAGATCGGCCTCGTTCATCTCGACGCGCCGTACGGCAAGGAGCCGATTCCGGTGCTGGAAGCGCTGGCAAAAGATTACGGCTTCGAGCTCGTGCTGTATCCCGTTCCGGCGGCGGAAATGCTGAACCAGTCTTCGCTCTGGCTCAACGTCCGCCGCGATAAGCCCGACTGGATTTACATGCAGGGCTTCGGCGCGATGAATCCGACGGCGGTGAAAGAGGCGGCCAAGATCGGCTATCCGATGGATCACCTCATCGGCGTCTGGTGGGCCGGAAACGAGGCTGATGGGGTCGGCGCCGAAGGGAAAGGCTACCAGTCGTTGAGCTTCACCAATATTGGCACCAACTTCCCCGTGATTCAGGACATCATGAAACACGTCGTGAGCAAAGGGAAAACCCAGACAACGAAGGACGAAGTCGGCTTGAATTTCTATAATCGCGCCGTCTACAACGCGATTCTGATCGCGGAAGGTATCCGCAACGCCCAAAAGCTCACCGGCAAAAAGGTTGTCACCGGCGAGGATGTGCGGCGCGGCCTCGAGACGATCAATCTCACCGAGGCTCGTCTGAAGGAAATCGGGGCATCGGACTTCGCTCCCATCACGAGGGTCACCTGCGAGGACCATAACGGTCATAACGACGCGTTCCTGGTTCAATGGGACGGCGCGAAGTGGAATAAGGCGTCCGAGAACATCAAGCCGATCACCGACAAAGTGATTCCGCTCGCCGACGCCGCCGCCAAGGACTATGCCGAAAAGAATGCCGGCTGGCCGAAGCGGACCGAGGCTTGCGACAAATCTTCGTAAGCCGCGGGTCCGATCGCATGAAATGAGACGAGGGGGCGGCCATCCCGTAACGGGTGCCGCCCCCTCGATCGTATTCGATCCTGGGAATCGAGGATAAGGTCATGAATAAAGCTCCCGCCGCAGCACCTATCGTCGCCGCCGAACGCATTCTTTCGGTGAACAATATCGAGGTCATCTACGACCACGTGATCCTCGTGTTGAAAGGCGTTTCGCTGCATGTGCCGCGCGGCGGCATCGTGGCACTTCTCGGCGCCAACGGCGCCGGCAAGACCACGACACTCAAGGCCATTTCCAATCTTCTGCATGCCGAGCGCGGCGAAGTGAGCAAGGGCTCGATCCATTTTGACGGCATGGAGATCCACCGCCAATCGCCGAACGAGCTCGTGCGCCGCGGCTGCATCCAGGTCATGGAGGGACGCGAATGCTTCGCGCATCTCACGATCGAGGAGAATCTGTTGACCGGCGCCTTCACCCGGCCCGACGGGCGCGTTGCGATCCGGCGCGACCTCGATCTCGTCTATTCCTATTTTCCCCGCATCGGTCAGCGCAAGAATTCGCTCGCGGGCTATACTTCCGGCGGCGAGCAACAAATGTGCGCGCTCGGCCGCGCGCTGATGTCGAAGCCGAAAATGATCCTCCTGGACGAGCCGTCGATGGGGTTGGCGCCGCAGATTGTCGAGGAAATCTTCGAGATCGTGAAGCGGCTCAACCAGCAGGAGGGCGTTTCGTTCCTGCTCGCCGAGCAGAACACCAACATGGCGCTGAAATACGCCGCTTACGGCTACATTCTCGAGAGCGGCCGTGTCGTGCTCGACGGTGAGGCGAAGGCGCTGCGCGAGAACGAGGACGTGAAGGAATTCTATCTCGGCGTCGGCGAAAGCGGCCGCCGCTCCTTCCGGAACGTCAAGCATTACAAGCGCCGCAAGCGCTGGCTTGCTTGAAGAGCCGAAGAGCGCCGAGCGATGGCCGATCACTATGATCAATTGGAAACGCGCGAGCCCGCGGCGCGCGAGCGCGATCTCCTGATGAGGCTCCCCGCGCTGGTCGCGGGCGCGATGAAGGCGCCGGCTTGGGCGGCGCATCTCGCCGGCGTCGACGCGAAATCGATGACAAGCCGGGCGGCGCTCGCAAAATTGCCGGTACTGCGCAAATCCGAGCTGCCGGGGATGCAGAAAAATGATCCACCCTTCGCCGGTTTTCTGTCGCATCCGATTTCGGATTTCGGCCGGCTCTTCACTTCGCCCGGCCCGATTTACGAGCCCGAGGCCGCGACCGCCGATCCCTGGCGCTCGGCGCGCTCACTGTTCGCGGCGGGCTTTCGGGCGGGTGATATCGTCCTCAACACGTTTTCCTATCATCTCGTGCCGGGAGGATTCATTCTCGACAGCGGCGCGCGCTCGCTCGGTTGCGTGGTGATTCCGGCCGGCCCCGGCAATACCGAGCAGCAGCTCGACCTCATCGAGCATCTGAAGCCGGTTGCCTATACGGGCACGCCCGATTTTTTAAAAATTTTGCTCGACGCGGCGAAGGTCGCGGGCCGCGATGCCTCCTCGATCAAGAAGGCGCTTGTCTCGGGTGCTGCCTTCCCGCCGTCGCTGCAGGCGGAAATCAAGGCGCGCGGGATCGACGCCTATCAGTCCTATGCCACCGCCGATCTCGGCGTTATCGCCTATGAAACCGCGGCGCGCGAGGGCCTGGTGGTGAGTGAGGACGTGCTTGTGGAAATCGTGCGTCCCGGCACCGGCGATCCGGTGCCGGAGGGCGATGTCGGTGAGGCGGTGGTGACCTCGTTCAATCCGCAGCACCCATGGATCCGGCTCGCGCTCGGCGATCTCACGGCGGTGCTCTTGGGGCGCTCGCCTTGCGGGCGCAGCAACATGCGCATTGCGGGCTGGATGGGGCGCGCCGATCAGACGACGAAGGTGAAAGGCATGTTCGTCCGCCCCGAGCAGATCGCCGAGATCGCCAAGCGTCATCCGGAATTGAAGCGCCTGCGGCTCGTGGTCACGCGCGAGGGCGAACAGGACGCGATGACCTTGCGCGCCGAGACGGCGAAGGCCGATGCCGCGCTTGCGGGCGACGTCGCGGCGAGCTTGCAGACGATCACCAAGCTCAAGGGGAAGGTCGAGTTTGCGGTGCTCGGCTCACTGCCGAACGACGGCAAGGTCATTTCCGACGAGCGCGCGGCGAAATAACCGCCGCGATTGACGCCTCTTTTCGCACAAGCCATACCCACGGTATGGATCGGAAAGATTCCGCGGGCATCGGCGTCCTGCTGGTGAATTTGGGTACGCCCGACGCGACCGATTATTGGTCGATGCGACGCTACCTCAAGGAATTTCTCTCCGACCTGAGGGTGATCGAGACCAACCGCGTGCTGTGGTGGTTCGCGCTCAATTGCGTCATTCTGCCGGTTCGCCCCGCGCGCAAGGGCCGCGACTACGACAAGATCTGGAATCGGGAGCGCAAGGAATCGCCGCTGAAGACGATCACGCGTGCGCAGGCCGAGAAACTCGCTGCGCATTTCACTGGCGACCGGCGCATCGCGGTCGATTGGGCCATGCGCTACGGAAATCCGTCGATCCCTTCGCGCCTCGAAGTGCTGCAGAAGAAGAGCTGCGAGCGTATCCTGATCGTCCCGCTCTATCCGCAATATGCGGCGGCGACGACAGCAAGCGTGGCCGACAAGGTTTCCGAGGCGCTCGCCAAGGTTCGCCGCCAACCCACGTTGCGCTTTGTGCCGCCCTATTTCGACGAGGCGGCCTATATCGAGGCGGTCGCGTCCTCAGTGGAGGAGGACCTCGCGAAGCTTTCCTGGAAGCCGGAAGTCGTGCTCGCCTCCTTTCACGGGATACCGGCGGAATACGTGCGAAAAGGCGACCCCTACGAAAGCCAATGTGCCGAGACGGCGCGCCTCTTGCGCGAGCGGCTAAAGCTCGATGAGGGCAAGTTTCGCCTCACGTTTCAATCGCGCTTCGGGCGCGCCGAATGGCTCAAGCCCGCGACCGATGAAACGGTGCGGGCGCTCGCGCAATCGGGGGTCAAGAATCTCGCCGTTGTGACACCCGGCTTTTCGGCCGATTGCCTGGAGACGCTCGAGGAAATCGCGGGGGAGAACGCCGAAATCTTCCGGCATGCCGGCGGCGAGCGCTTTGCCGCCATTTCTTGTCTCAACGATTCCGAGCGCGGAATGCGCCTGATCCAGGGCCTTGTCGAGCGCGAACTCGCTGGATGGATTTGAAGGCGGAAATTAAATCAATGCGTGGCCTAACATTTTTCGCGGCGCATGATCCTTTCCGAAAATCGGGTTCCGATTTTCGGGGATCATGCGCTCAGGCGACGCCGATGCGCAGCAACTCGTGGACGCGCACCAGCCCGACGGGCTTGTTTGCTTCCACCACGAACAGAGCGTTGACCTTGAACGCATTCATCTGTCCGAGCGCCTCACCCGCGAGTTGATCGGGCCGCACCGTCTTCGGTTTTCTCGACATGATGTCGTCGACGGAGCGCGACATCAGATTGTCGCTCATGTGACGGCGCAAATCGCCGTCGGTGATGACCCCAATCAGCGTGCCGTCGGCGTCCACGATACCGACACAGCCGAAGCCTTTCGACGTCATCTCGATGATCGCGTCATTCATGCCCGAGCCGTCGCGCACGAGCGGTGTCGACTCCATTTTATGCATGACGTCGCGCACGAAGGTGAGGCTTGCCCCGAGCTTGCCGCCGGGATGCAGCGCCTTGAAATCGAACGCGGTGAAGCCGTGACTTTCGAACAGCGCGACTGCAAGCGCGTCACCGAGCGCGAGTTGAATGAGCGTCGAGGTTGTGGGTGCGAGACCGAGCGGGCACGCCTCGGTCGCTTGTGGCAACAGCAATAGAACGTCGGCGGCCTCGGCTAACGTCGATTCCGCATTCGAGGTGACCGCGATCAGCGCGACGCGGAAGCGCTTGGCGTATTCGATGAGGTCGCGCAATTCGCCGGTTTCGCCCGACCAAGAGAGCGCGACGATTACGTCGTCGCGCGTAATCATGCCGAGATCGCCGTGGCTCGCTTCGCCTGGATGCACGAAATAAGCGGGCGTGCCGGTCGAGGCGAAGGTGGCCGCGATCTTGCGGCCGATATGACCGCTCTTGCCCATGCCGGTGACGATCACACGGCCGCTCGCCGCACGGATCTTCTCGACCGCCGTGACGAAGACTTCCGCAAGGCCGGTATTGATCGCCGCGGAGAGCGCCGCGAGTCCCGCGGCTTCCGTTTCCAGCGTCCGCAGGGCGGACCGGACGAGTTCGGAGGAAGTTCCCATATCAGCGGCTTTGCGGCTTTTCGCGCCGGCCATGAACCAACCCCACACTGTCCCTCAAGGGCGGTTTTCCTAGCACGGCCAAAGGGGGGAGGCGACCCCGGCGGAGGAACAAGGGTCCGTTAACCATGCGCATTTTACCTTCATTAACCATACGAACGAGTGAAGAGCCCCGACGGTGCCGCGCCATTCACGACCCGGACGATCGAGCGCCGTTGCAGCGCTCGTGCTTTTGCTATGCGCGGCCTTCGCCTTCGCGGAGGGCGAGGGAGACGGCCTTGCGCGCATGGGCTTGCGCTCGACGCTGTCCGCGAGCGGAGGCAAGAGCACTCAACTTTCCAAATCGGGCGACCAGACCTTCGGTGCGCCGCCCGCTTCCGGCGCCGGCGACACCGGCTTCGTCTCGGCGGAGCAAGCGCAGTATCGCTTGAAGCATCGCAAGAAGAAAAAACCGGACACCGCCTTGGCGCAAACCGCCGCGCGGCCGGCAGCGCGCATTCAGGATCGCGCGCAACGAGAAAATGTCGCGACCGGCATCATCACGGGGGCCATTCCCTCCACGGCGGGGCCTTTGAAGCGCACGAGGGAGGAAGAGGAGCCTTTCGGGCCGGTGGGGGTTCGCGAGGGCGCCTTCTTGTTGAAGCCGAGCATCGATATTTTGACCGGCTATGACGACAATCCATTGCGCGTGCAGAATGGGCCGGGCTCGGCTTTCACTACGGTGAAGTCCGAGTTAAGCGCGAAATCAGATTGGTCGCGTCACGAGCTCTCGGTCGACCTCCGCGGCTCCTTCACGCATTATACCGACGTCGATCACAATGACCGTCCTGATGCCGCGGCAGTCGTGCGCGGGCGGATCGATGTCACCAAGACGACGCGCATCGAGCTTATGGAAACAGCGGCGCTCGCGACGCAAAGCGCCGGCACCGCCGATTCCGTCACCGGTGCGAAACGGCCGCCGAATATCTATACCCTCGGCAGCACCGCCGGGGTGGTGCAGGCGTTCAATCGCTTCGAACTCGGGCTTTACGGCGGCTACGAGCGCAATATGTATCAAAACGCGGACTTGATCGGTGGCGGCGTGCTCGATCTCTCCGATAGCAATTACAACACCTATTCGACCAGGCTGCGCGGCAGCTACGAGGTGACCGGCGGCGTGAGGCCGTTCGTGGAGGCCTCGATCGATACGCGTGTTTTCGATCATACGATCGACTCTTTCGGCGTCCGCCGCGGCTCGGACGGCATGAAGGCGGATGTCGGCATCGCCTTCAACCGGCCGGAGGTCATCACCGGCGAGGCATCGATCGGCTATGGGCGCCGGACTTACGACGATCCGACGCTTCCGAATATTTCGGGACTGATGGTCGATTCCTCGTTGATATGGAAGGCGACGGCGCTGACCAAAGTGACGCTCAACGTCACCTCCACCATCGGCGAAAGCACGCTCACGAATGCCTCGGGCGTGTTCACGCACGAAGCGAAGGTCATCGTCGACCATGCCTTCAGGCGGTGGCTCATCGGATCCGCTTTCGCGAGCTACGGCGTCGACGAGTATCGTGGCATCGGCCGCACCGACGACCGCTTCACGTATGGCGCGGCCTTGACCTACTACTTCAATCGCTCGCTGGCGCTCCACGGCGAGTTGCGGCAGGAGCGTTTGAATTCGAATGTTCCCGACAATAACTATACGGCCAACATCGTGATGATCGGATTGCGCCTGCAGCGCTGAGCGGCCGCCGCCGGAATCATATTTCCGGCCTGATTGCGCTTGAAAGTGCAACCTTATGGGATCGGGATGATGGAACGGAAGCGGAAGATCGCCCATCAAGGTGGTTCGCACCGGCGGCGGAACGCCCTGCTCGGCGGAATTTTTCTCGCGGTCTCGGTGCCGCTCGCGCCCGCGTTGCCGCAGAGCGAGAACGATTAGCGCTACCAAGCTGTCATCACGGGAAATGTGCCTCAATCGGCGCGGGCCGCTGGCAGTCCGTCTCATCCCTTGATGACGCCGGAGGCGATCGCTTCCGCTGCGTCCAATTTCGATCGTTGCCTCGAATCCTTGTGGCCGCAGGCCGCGCATCGCGGCATTTCGCGCCGCACCTTCGACGCGGCGAGGCGCGGGCTCGTGCCCGATCTCAAGATCATGGATCTTCTCGACCGGCAGCCCGAGTTCGAGAAGCCGATCTGGGATTATCTCGACGATCTCGTGAACGATAACCGGATCGCCACCGGCAGGATCGCTGTTGCGCAAAATCGCGCGGCGTTCGATGCCGTCGAAAAAACCTATGGGGTCGACCGCTACATTCTGACCGCGATCTGGGGAATCGAATCGAATTTCGGCACGCAGGGTGGTGAGCGCCCGGTGGTGCAATCGACCGCGACGCATGCTTGCATCGGTCGGCGGCAAAGTTATTTCCGCGAGGAGTTTCTTTCCACGCTCGAAATTATCGAACACGGCGACGTTCCCGCCGAGCATCTGAAAGGCTCCTGGGCGGGCGCCTTTGGGCCGACCCAGTTCATGCCGACTTCTTTCAAGCGCTACGCCGTCGATTTCGACGGCGATGGCCGGAAGAACGTCGTCGATTCGATTCCCGACCTGCTGGCGTCCACCGCCAACAATCTGAAGCGCGACGGCTGGCATGCGGGGTCGAGCTGGGGCTACGAGGTGATCGTGCCGGCGGGTTTCAATTTTATGCTCGCCGACCGCTCGGTCCGAAAGACGATCAAGGAGTGGGAAGCGCTCGGCATCAAGCGCGCGGGCGATAAACCATTTCCGCGCTCCAGCGATGCCGCCTTCCTCACAACGCCCGCGGGGGTGGGCGGACCCGCTTTCCTCATGATCGATAATTTTCGGGTGATCATGAAATATAATCCGGCGGAGGCCTATGCGCTGGCGATCGGTCATTTGGCCGATCGCATGCGGGGCGGCGGCCCGTTCGTGCAGCCCTGGCCGCGCGACCAAGGCGCGCTCACGCGGAGCGAGCGCTTCGAGATGCAAGAGCGGCTCGCGACGCTCGGATACGACGTCGGGGACAATGACGGCAATCTCGGCCCGCGCACGCGCGCGGCACTGCGCGATTTTCAGTCGCGCGCAGGGCTCGTGCCCGACGGCTTCGCGAGCGGGAAGCTGCTCGACCGCTTGCGGCGCGCCCGCTGATCCCGCCGCGAGGCCGCGTGGGGCGGGCCTTTTGAAAAAGTCTTGAAATGGCCGCGAAACTCGGTCATCGCTGGCGGGTCACCGAGCGTAAGGCGCGCCATGGTCCGAGCCCCTTTCCTAACTTTTCTCCTGGGAGCCGCTTTCCTTGCGGGCTTCGCCAATGAGGCCGCCGCGCAGCGCGACGATCGCTTTTTCTTCCTGCGCGATCCATTCCGGCGGGAGCGCTCGTTGTTTAACTTTCCCAACAGCGAAGCGCCGCCTCCGCGCCGGATCATCGTTGCGCCGCCTTCGGACCAGCCCACCGGAATCATCTACGGCTCGAGCGCGGAAGCCGACAGCCTGCGGATGATCGCCGCCAGCGAATACATTCTCGTGTTCGGCGACGTGATGGCCGAGCAGATTGCGCAAGGCCTTGCCGACGCCTTCGTGAACGATCGGCCTGAGGTCGCGGTTTCCAGAAAAACGAAGACGAATTCGGGCTTCGTGCGCGGCGATTTTTACGACTGGGTCGGGCAGGCGCCCGCGCTCCTTGCCAAGGAGAAGGTCACGGCGCTCGTCGTGATGTTGGGGGTGAACGACCGCCAGCCCTTGCGCGACGACCAGGGAGCGTATGAATTCCGCACCGACCGTTGGCGGGAATTGTACGGCAAGCGCATTGAGGACTTCCTCGTTAAATTGAAGGACAAGAACGTCCCGATCTTCGTCGTCGGCATGCCTTCAATGCGCAACCCGAAACTGTCGACCGACGTGGTCTATCTCAACGAGATTCTGGCCGAACGCACGCGCAAGGTGGGCGGCTATTACGTCGATGTGTGGGACGGGTTCATCACCGAGAGCGGGGACTTCATGGCAAGCGGTGCCGCGCTCGACGGACAGATCCGGCGCCTGCGCGCGGCCGACGGCATCCACTTCACCAAGGCGGGTCAGCGCAAGCTCGCGCATTATGTCGAGCGTGAGCTGATCCGCCTGTTCGATTCCCGTCCCGGAGCAAGTCCTTCGATTCCGCGCGACACGGTGCCGGAACCCCCGCCTTCGGCGGCGGTGCAACCCGGACAGGTACCGGTGGCGCCTGCCGTGCGCCCTGTCGCCGGCCCGGTTCTATCGCTGACCCAGCCGGCGTCGCTTTCCGGCCCGCTTGCGGGCGGCGATGTCAGCGCTGTCCCCACGAGAGGGCCCGTCGCCGATCCGGTTGCCGCGCGGACGTTGGTCGAGGGAATTCCGGCCGAGCCCGTTGCCGGGCGCGCCGACGATTTTCGCTGGCCGCCGCCCGATGCAGCGGTGCAAGAATCTCTTCCCGGTTCGAAGGCGAAGGCGGCGCCAGCCAAACCAACGGCACCGCGCTAACTCAGCGCGGCAGCGTCGTCGATCCCATCAGGAACTTGTCGATCGCGTGCGCCGCCTGCCGGCCCTCGCGGATTGCCCAGACCACCAGCGATTGTCCGCGCCGCATGTCGCCGGCGGCGAACACTTTCGGGATCGAGGTCTGGTAGGCGACGACATTAGCCTCGACGTTTCCGCGCGCATCTAACTTCACGCCGAGATTCTTGATCATGCCCTCGTGCACCGGATGCACGAAGCCCAAGGCGAGCAGCACAAGGTCGGCTTTGAGTTCGAACTCGCTGCCGGGCGCCGGCTTCATCTTGTCGTCGACGCGAATGCAATGAAGCTTTTTTACGTGGCCGTTCTCGCCCGAAAACTTTTGCGTCATCACCGCGAATTCGCGCTCGACCCCTTCCTCCTGACTCGACGAAGTGCGAAGCTTGAGCGGCCAATCCGGCCAGGTAAGCATCTTATCTTCGTGCAGCGGCGGCTGCGGCATGATCTCAAGCTGTGTGATCGAAAGCGCGCCTTGGCGCGCGGAGGTTCCGATGCAATCGGAGCCAGTGTCGCCGCCGCCGATCACGATCACATGCTTGCCGGTTGCGAGAATCGGCTCGGCCTTTTCCGCGGGCTCCCCGCTCACGCGCCGGTTCTGTTGCGGTAGAAAATCCATCGCGAAATGGATGCCCTTAAATTCGCGGCCGGGAATCGGGAGATCGCGGCATTTCTCGGCGCCGCCAGACAAGAGAACCGCGTCATGCGCCTTGACGAGCTTTTCGATTGGCTCGTTCACGCCGATATGGGCGCCGTAGTGGAAGACGACGCCTTCCGCTTCCATCTGCGCGACACGGCGTTCGACGTGATGCTTTTCCATCTTGAAGTCGGGGATGCCGTAGCGCAGCAGGCCGCCGGCCCTGGCGTATTTTTCGTAGAGGTGAACATCGTGGCCCGCGCGCGCGAGTTGTTGCGCGGCGGCCAGTCCCGCCGGGCCGGAACCGACGACCGCGATTTTCTTCCTGGTCTTGGAAGCGGGTGGCTCGGGCTTCACCCAGCCTTCCGCGAACGCTCGATCGATGATCGCGCACTCGATCGTCTTGATGCTGACCGGCTGGTCGATGATGTTGAGCGTGCAAGAAGCCTCGCACGGCGCCGGGCAAATGCGGCCGGTGAATTCGGGGAAGTTGTTGGTCGAGTGGAGATTGCGCGCGGCTTTTTCCCACTCGTTTTTGTAGACGAGGTCGTTCCAGTCGGGAATCTGGTTGTTCACCGGACAACCCGTGTGGCAATAAGGAATGCCGCAATCCATGCAGCGCGCGGCCTGATCGCGCGTCTCCGCCTCCGGGAGCGGAATCAGGAACTCGCGGTAATGTTTGAGTCGCTCGGCGACCGGCTGGTAGTGCCGGTCCTCGTGCTCGATCTCCAAAAAGCCGGTGATCTTACCCATAGGTCTTAGGCACCGGCTGCGAGGCGAGGCTTCTCTGCCTCTTCCTGCGCCTTGAGCTCGGCGAGCGCACGGCGGTATTCGACCGGCATCACCTTGCGGAATTTCGGCAG